>NZ_PKIZ01000001.1:0-111388 GCF_002847825.1 Kytococcus schroeteri
GGCTCTTCCGATCTGAGGGTGTAGCAGTGGTGGTGTGACCGGGTCGAGGTAGGGGTCGAGGTCCCCTGATGATGGGGGTTCCTACACCGACCCGACCAGAAGACCTCGACGTGCGTGAACTTACCTTTGATGCCCCTGATCTGACGACCTTCGCCCGCCTGGACGAGCTTGGTCTCGTTGCGGTTGGCCAGCGCGTGGAGCCTGACCGGGCGGTGCTGGAATGCCGGGTGGTCGCGGGCGATGACGACGCGTTCTGCCGGCACTGCGGGGCCGAGGGCGCCGCGCGGGGCACGGTGACCCGTCAGCTGGCGCATGAGCCGTTCGGGTGGCGGCCCACCACGCTGCTGATCCGGGTGCGTCGCTTCGGCTGTCAGGCGTGCCGGCGGGTGTGGCGCCAGGACACCACGGGCGCAGCCGAGCCACGGGCGAAGCTCTCACGGGCAGCGGTGCGCTGGGCGCTGGTTGCCCTGGTGACCCAGCACCTGACTGTCGCCAGGTTGGCCGAGGCTCTGGGAGTGGCCTGGGACACCGCCAATGACGCGGTCCTGGCCGAGGGCCGACGGGTCCTGATAGATGACCCCACCCGGTTTGACGGCGTCACCGTGGTCGGAGTGGACGAGCACGTCTGGCGCCATACCCGAAGCGGCGAGAAGTACGTCACCGTCGTCATCGATCTGACCCCGATCCGCGACGGGACGGGTCCAGCACGCCTGCTCGACATGGTCCAGGGGCGATCGAAGAGCACTTTCAAGACCTGGCTCGCTGCCCGCACCCAGGCATGGCGCGACAGGGTGGAGGTGGTGGCGATGGACGGGTTCACCGGGTTCAAGACTGCTGCGGCCGAGGAGCTCCCCGACGCGGTCGCGGTGATGGATCCCTTCCACGTGGTCCGGCTCGCTGGTGACGCCCTGGACCGTTGTCGCCGACGGGTCGGGCAAGATCTCCACGGCCACCGCGGCCGGGCCGGCGATCCGCTCTACTGCGCGCGGCGGACCCTGCACACTGGCGCCAACCTGCTCACCGACAAGCAGGCCCGCAGGATCGAGTCCCTGTTCGCCGACGAGGAGCACGTCGAGGTCGAGGCGACCTGGGGCATCTACCAACGCATGATCGCCGCCTACCGCCACCCAGACCGGCGCGAAGGCCGGGCACTGATGACCGCCGTGATCGACTCGGTGACTCGTGGCGTTCCCACCGCCCTGAGCGAGCTCGTCACGCTCGGGCGGACGCTGACCAAGCGGGCCGAAGACGTACTCGCATTCTTCGACCTGCCGGGCACGAGCAACGGCCCGACCGAGGCGATCAACGGCCGCCTCGAGCACCTCCGAGGGTCCGCCCTCGGCTTCCGCAACCTGACCCACTACGTCGCCCGATCCCTCCTCGAAGCCGGCGGCTTCAGACCACGACTACACCCTCAGATCGGATGAGCCATCTTGATCCGGAACGTCACGCACTCGTGCGGCGGCTATCGAGAGTTCAACCACGGCTGGCAGCGCAAGGATGACTACATGGTTCGGTTGAACGGTTACCAGCACATCTACTACCGCGAAGCCGTGGACTTCCAAGGAATCGGCGTCAAGTACTGAGGAGTCGAATTGGCTTCATCGTCCTTCGGGCTGGCGGGCGTCACCGTCCACCGCGGCGGCCTCTGGCGTGGCCGTCGACAGGCCGTTCTGGAGAACCTGACATGGATGGTGCCCGACGTTCGTCGCACCGTCCTCCTGGGGGCGAACGGAGCTGGGAAGACCACGCTCGTCGAGACGCTCGCTGGCCTGCGAAGGCCCAGCACCGGACGGGTGCACCGCTCGGGTCAGGCGGCCTTCGTCGCGCAGTACTCCGGTCGTTTCCGAGGCCTGCGCGTGGCCGAGCAGGTGGCCTACTCGGCCTGGTTGGCCGGGCGAGACCGGGCGGCGTTGCCGCGTGAGGTGGACCGCGCACTGGCCCTGACCGACCTCGGCGGGTTACGTGACCGACCGGTGATGCAGCTGTCGGGTGGTGAGGCCCGTCGCCTCGCGCTGGCCGAAGGACTGGCCGCCCCTGGTGAGCTGGTCATCCTGGACGAGCCCACCGCGGGTCTCGACCCGTTGCAGCGGGCCCTCTTCCATCAGGCGGTGGACCGCGTCGACCGCCCGGTCCTCGTCACCACGCATCTCGTGGAGGACCTGGCCGACGAGGCCGACCACGTCACCCTGCTCGATGCCGGCCAGGTGGTGTTCGATGGGTCACCGGCGGACTTCGTCCGCGTGGACGGCCAGACCCTGTCACCGCAGGCCGCATTCTCAGTGCGGGTTCAGCGAGCCTGGGGGTTGGAATGGGTGTGCTGAGACCGTCTACGCTGATGCGTCTGACCGCCTGGCCGCTCGTTCTCCTGCTCGCCGGGGGACTGCTGGCCTACCACTTGTGGATGGTCGGGGTGGAAACGGTCCATCCCCTCACGAATGCCCTTGACGCCCACGGGGGGTCGGTGCTCGTGCTGCCGGTCGTGGCCGCCGGGGCCACCGTCGTCGCGGGTCGTCTGGTTGAGGGTGAAGTCTTCAGGAGGCGCCTCGCGCCCCTCAAGGAGCTGGCGCTCTGGGCGGTCGCCGTGCTGCCTGTCGCGAGCGTCGGAGCAGTCGTGCTGCTCGGGGGTGCCTGGGTCCAGATGCTGCGGGCTGGCCACCTGGCTGGCATCGCCGGGTGGCTGGCCGCGGCCATGGTTCTCAGTCCGCTGGCCGCGGCCTCGTGGGGAGCCCTGGCCGGGCGCACCCTGCCCTTGTACGTGGCCCTGCCCACCAGCATCGTGGTCGCCTATCTCGCCCTGGGGGCCTTCGCCTCCATGGAGAACGGCCCTGCTCGGCTCATGATGGCGCCTCCAGTCGCCTGCTGTGTCAGCCAGACGGAACCCACAGCGGGTGCCTCGACTGCCTACCTCCTGACCGTGGCCGCCATGGTGCTCCTGCTGGCGGCCGCGTGGTGGGCCCTCCAGCGACCGGTCGTCTCGACAGCTCTCCTTCTGGCGGCACTGTTGACCGCTCTGGCGGGGTGGCAGGCTGCTCGAACCAGCCCTGTACATGGTCTGCGCCTTCGTCCCGCGGTCGCTGGTTGTCAGGCTGTGGCGTCGGGCGGACTCGACCGAGCAGTGGAACTCTGCCTCTGGCCGGAGAACGAGGACCGTCGCGCAGAGATCGCCGGCGAGGTCGAGCGGCTCGCGGCCGTCGCGGGGGAGAACGGTATCTCCTTCCCGCGTCGCTTCACCGAATACCCGGACTCACAGGGGCGACTCCTGCCCCTCGACGCTGCCGACCACCAGAGCTGGGCCAGGACCCTGCTGTTCTCCGTGGCCGAGGCACCCCGGTGCGGTCCGGATCAGGTCCTGCCGGAGGGTGACGGCCAGGCCACCGCTGCTTCCGCTCCCCCCGATGCCGCACCTTCGGCTTCCGCGTCCGACGTGGACGCAGCTGCCGTGGAGTGGTGGGAGAAGGCGCTGGGAGAGCGTCCGGACCTCTCGCCACGGGCTCGGGCCATCCTCGGGGAGTCTCCCGCAGCACAGCTGAAGACGCTGCGGGAGCACTCGGAGCAGTCGTGTTGAGGGGCCCGGTCTCCTGGTTCCTTCGGCAGCGCCTCACGGGAGCCTCCGCGGCCCTGTGGGCGGCCGGACTGCTCACGACGGTGTGGGTGGGCTCCCGAGACCTTCCGATCCCACGCCTGGCCCCGGGTCTCGTCCAGTACGCGGAGTTCCTGCCGAGCCTCGCGGCGGCGGGCATCGTGGCGAGCATGGTGGCGCCGCGCCATCGCATCCCCGAGGTGCGTTCGCTTCGTGGGGTGGCCGCGTGGGAACGCATGGGGCTGGCGGGGGCCCTCGTGCTGACCTGCGCCGTGTGGGTCGTGGCCGCCGTGGTCGGGACGGAGTCGACCCTCCTGGTCGTGGCCAGCCGTGACCTCCTGGGGTACACGGGGATCGGTCTGGTCTGCCGGGGGCTCGGGTGGGGCCCGTACGCACCGGCTGTCTGTGTGCTGGTCGCAGCTGCCGCGACGGTGCTGGGGTACCCCGGGCAGTGGTTGTTGCACTGGCCCTTGGAGCCGGTCGAGTCGTGGCCGGCAGCCTCTATCGCCGTCACCCTGCTCTGCGCGGGCTGGTGGGTGGGAACCGGCCCCTGCCCGATGTACTCCGACGCGACGCGCTGACATGGGGGGCACGCGAGTGGCTGCTCAGGGCAGGGGATCCGCGAGCCGGACGGACGCGCCCACCTGCTGGCTGCCCCCACCCTGACGGCCGAGAACAACTAGGATCCCGGCATGGCTCTGACGACCGCCGTGTGGCGACGCATCGGGGCGGTGACCGGCTGGGTGGTCGGCAGCGCCGCCGCGCTGACCGGGGCCGCCGTGGTGGGGACGGCGGTCTACTTCGGTCGGCGGGTGCTCACCCCCGATGCGGTGCACCCGGACGACTGCGAGCTGCTCGCCGTGGACCTGCACGCCCGCACGGTGACCTTGGCCGCCAACGGCCTCACCCTGCAGCCCGGCCGCTACGGCCTGTGGACCACGGGCGGCGACCGGCACCTGCGCTTCAGCGACGTGGTCGAGCACCACGAGGAGTCCGGCCGCGTGGTGCGCCGTCTCGACGCCGTGGACGGCCCCGCCCCGGAGCCGGGCCCGGCGCGCCTCAACCCCTACTACTTCCCGCGCGACCCGCGGCAGGCCCTGGGCCTGCCCGCCCGCGACCTGTCGCTGCACTCCGACATCGGCGAGATCCCCTGCTGGCAGGTGCTCCCCGACGGCGTGGCCGACGGTCCGGCGCTGCAGCACGACCGGTGGATGGTCACCGTGCACGGCCGGGCCGCCCGGCGTGAGGAGGGCTTCCGTGCCGTGGCCCCCTTCCGCGAGGAGGGCTGGGCCTGCCTGGTGCCGGCCTACCGCAACGACAGCGAGGCCCCGCGCAGCGCCGACGGCCGGTACAACCTCGGCCTCACCGAGTGGCGTGACGTCGAGGCCGCGCTGGAGTACGCCGTCGCCCACGGGGCGCGCGAGCTGGCCCTGGTGGGCTACTCCATGGGCGGGGCGATCGTGCTGCAGACGCTGGTGCGCTCGCGCTTCGCCGACCGCGTCACCTGCGTGGTGCTCGACGCCCCGGTGGTGGACTGGGGCAAGGTGCTGGCCCACGCCGCGGTGCGGGCCAAGGTGCCGGCCGCGGTGGAGCAGCTGGCCCGCCACCTCATGGGACGCCACGAGGCGAAGTTCCTGTTCGCCATCACCGAGCCGCGTGACCTGGCGCAGATGAACTGGCTCGACCGAGCCGCCGAGCTGCGCCACCGCATGCTGGTGATCCACTCGGTGGTCGACGAGGTGGTGCCGGTGGGCACCTCCCGCGAGCTGGCGGCCATGCGGCCGGACCTGGTGACGTTGGCCGAGTGGCCGGCCGGCATGCACTGCCGCGAGTGGAACACCGACCCGCAGCGTTGGGAGCAGGTCGTGCAGCGCTTCGTCCAGCGCCGCGCCGCCCCCGACGTGCCCTGACCCCGGGAACGGGCTGGTCCGGCGCCCCGGGGCCTGCCGCGTGGGGTGCTGGATGGCAGAGTTGGCCCCATGGCCAAGAGGAAGAACGAGGTCCCCGGACCCTCCGAGAAGCAGCTGGCGAAGGCTGCCGGGCAGATCCAGGACGGCGCCACGCCGTTCAGCGACGCCCTGCGCGCGGAGCGTGGTTTCCGCCTGTCCGAGCTGGACCCCCGCTCGACGCCGGCCTTCGAGGGCGACAAGGTGCAGGGCAAGCTGGCGATGATGGCCGCCGACGCCGAGGTGGACGAGCTCCAGGAGCGTCTGTGGGCCAACGGGACCCGCGGTGACAAGCGTCGCCTGCTCGTGGTGGTGCAGGGCATGGACACCTCCGGCAAGGGCGGTGTGATGCGCCACGTCATCGGGGCCATGGACCCGCAGGGCACCCGCATCGCGTCCTTCAAGAAGCCCACGGCCGAGGAGCTGCGGCACGACTTCCTGTGGCGCATCCGCCAGCAGGTTCCCGAGCCCGGTGAGATCGGTGTGTTCGACCGCTCCCACTACGAGGACGTCCTCGTGGTCCGCGTGCACGACCTCGTGCCGCCGGCCGAGTGGCAGAAGCGCTACGCCCTCATCAACGCCTTCGAGCGCCAGCTGGCCGCCCGGGGCGTGACCATGGTGAAGGTGATGCTGCACGTCTCGCCCGAGGAGCAGGCCGAGCGACTGCTCGACCGCCTCGAGCGCCCGGACAAGCACTGGAAGTTCAACCCCGGAGACCTCGAGGAGCGCGATCACTGGGCGGACTACCAGAAGGCCTACCAGGTGATGCTGACGCGCACCTCCACCAAGGGTGCGCCCTGGTACGTGGTGCCGGCCGACCGCAAGTGGTACGCCCGCCTGGCGGTGCAGCAGCTGGTGCTGGAGCATCTGCGTGGCCTGGACCTCCAGTGGCCGGAGGCGGACTTCGACGTCGAGGCCAGCACGGCCCGCCTGCGCTCCCAGCGGGGGCTGGCCCCCGAGGAGGGGGCTGAGCAGGACGCCGCCGAGGTGTCGGAGGCACCCGCTCCCGGCACGGACCGGGGCGCCCAGTCCGAGACGCTGCCCTTCGGCAGCGCGGACGCCCCGGGAGTGACCGAGGTGGCCATGGCCCGTCCGACCCCGGCGAAGAAGGAGGACGAGCCCAAGAAGGCCAAGAAGTCCGGCGACAAGAAGGCCGCGAAGGCCGAGAAGCCGAAGAAGGCCAAGAGCACCAAGAAGTCCACGAGGTCGACGAAGAAGGGATCCTGACCCCGATGGTGAACCCCACTGACGTCCCCACCCTGACACTCAACAACGGCGTCGAGATCCCGCAGGTCGGGTTCGGCACCTTCAAGGTCGACCCCAAGGGTGCCCAACGCGCCGTCGAGGCCGCTCTGGAGGCCGGGTACCGCCACATCGACACCGCCGCGGTGTACGGCAACGAGGAGGGCGTGGGCGCGGCCATCGCGGCCTCCGGCATCGCCCGCGACGAGCTCTTCGTGACCACCAAGCTCCGCAACGGCGAGCAGCGCAAGGATCTCGTGCACCCGGCGTTCGAGGAGTCCCTGCGCAAGCTGGGCCTGGACCACGTGGACCTCTACCTGGTCCACTGGCCGGCCCCGGGGCTGGGCACCTACCGCGAGGCGTGGACCGAGCTCGAGGGCATCTACCGCGAGGGCGGCGCCCGTGCCATCGGCGTGTCCAACTTCCTGCCCGAGCACCTGCACTCGGTGCTCGAGGTGGCCGAGGTGGTGCCGGCGGTCAACCAGGTGGAGTTGCACCCCAGCTTCCAGCAGCCCGAGACCCAGCAGGCCAGCCTCGAGAAGGGACTGGCCGTCGAGGCCTACGCCCCCATCGGTCAGGGTGCCGACCTCGAGCTGCCGGCCGTCACCCGCATCGCCGAGGCCAAGGGCGTCACGCCGGCCCAGGTGGTGCTGCGCTGGCACCTGCAGTCCGGCCGCGTGGTGATCCCCAAGTCGGTCACCCCGGAGCGCATCGCGAGCAACATCGACCTGTTCGGCTTCGAGCTCTCCGAGGAGGAGATGACCGACCTCACCGCCCAGGACACGCCCGAGCGCATGTTCCCGGACCCGGCCACCGCCGACTTCACGATGCTGGACTGAGCATGACCACCCGCCCCCGCCTGGAGCAGGGGTACGCCGCGGCCGTCCCGGAGCTCTCGCTCCCGTGGGCGGCCGCGCCCGTCCCCGAACCGACCCTGCTCGCCCTCGACGAGCAGCTGGCAGCCTCCCTCGGCCTCGATGCCGGGTGGCTCCGCTCACCCGAGGGGCTGCGTTTTCTCTGCGGGGACGTCTCGGCGCTGCCCGAGGCGCCGCCCACCGTCGCCCAGGCCTACGCCGGCCACCAGTTCGGCGGGTTCTCGCCGCTGCTGGGCGACGGGCGGGCCCTGCTGCTCGGTGAGCTGGTGGACCCGGCCGGGCGCCGCTGGGACCTCCACCTCAAGGGCTCGGGGCGCACCCCCTTCGCCCGCGGGGGAGACGGGAAGGCGGCCGTGGGCCCGATGCTTCGCGAGCACCTGTTCTCCACCTTCGCGCACGCGGTGGGTATCCCGACCACGCGCTCCCTGGCGGTGGTGGGTACGGGCGAGCAGGTGCAGCGCGAGACCCTGCTCCCCGGGGCGATCCTGGTGCGCGTGGCGGCCAGCCACCTGCGGGTGGGCACGGTGCAGCACGCGGCGGCCTCCCACGACCGCGACGTGCTCGAGCGCCTCGTCTCCCACGCGCTGGACCGCCACCACCCGGCTGCGCGGGACGCGGCCCGGGCGGCGGGGGAGCCGGACGGCCTCACGCTGCTGCGGGCCGTGGCCGACGCCCAGGCCGACCTCGTGGCCCGCTGGATGGGCGTGGGCCTCGTCCACGGGGTCATGAACACCGACAACATGACCCTCTCGGGCGAGACGATCGACTACGGCCCCGTCGCGATGCTCGAGGCCCACGACCCGCAGGCGGTGTTCAGCAGCATCGACCACCAGGGGCGCTACGCCTACGGCAACCAGCCGGCCGTGGCGCAGTGGAACCTGGCCCGTCTGGCCGAGGCGCTGCTGCCGCTGGTGGACGCCGATCCCGACCGTGCCGTGGAGCGGGCCACCGAGGTCGTGGTGGGCTTCGCGGACACCTACCGCCGCGCCCACACCGCGGTGTTCTCCGCCAAGCTCGGCCTGCCGGAGCCGGACGCCCAGGCGGTGGGGGAGTTCCTGGACCGCCTGACCGCCGAGCGGGCGGACCACACGGGAGCGTTCGCGTCCCTGGCCGACGAGGCCGAGGCCGCGGGGGAGACCGACCGTGCCGCCCGCCTCCGTGCGGCCAACCCCGTGTACGTGCCCCGCAACCACGTGGTGGAGGAGGCCCTGGCCGCGGCCGCCGACGGCGACCTCGCGCCCGTGGAGCGGCTCACCGCCGCGTTGCGGGAGCCCTTCGCACGCCGCCCGGGCCTGGAGGACCTGGAGCGGCCCGCCCCGCCCGGCGCGCCCCCGCACGTCACCTTCTGCGGCACCTGACGCCCCGGGCACACAGAACGGGAGGAGACCGTCGTGCGGTCTCCTCCCGTTCCCGGACCGACGGCGCCTCTCCCGCTACAGTGACGACGCCGTCGGTGGTCTGTGTCAGGGCGTGATGAGCCCCTGGGTGCGGCTGGCCCCCTCGAACCGCGCCGCGACGTCCTGCCAGTTCACGACCTCCCACCACGCCTTGACGTAGTCGGGCTTGACGTTGCGGTACTGCAGGTAGAACGCGTGCTCCCACATGTCGATCATGAGCAGCGGCACCTGGCCGGTCGGCAGGTTGCCCTGGTGGTCATACAGCTGGCAGATGTAGGGGCGCTGGCCGAGGGTGTCCCAGGCGAGGATCGACCAGCCCGATCCCTGGATGCCCAGGGCGCTGGCGGTGAACTGCTCGCGGAAGGCGTCGAAGCCACCAAAGTGGGTGTCCAGGGCGGTCTTCAGGGCGCCCTCGGGTTCGCCGCCGCCATCGGGGGACATGTTGTTCCAGAACACCGTGTGGTTGAGGTGGCCACCCAGGTTGAAGGCGAGGTTCTTCTCCAGCATGTTCACCGTGGAGAAGTCGCGCTGCACGCGGGACTCGGACAGCTTGTCCATGGCCGTGTTGGCGCCGTCCACGTACGCCTTGTGGTGCTTGGAGTGGTGCAGCTCCATGATCTCGGCGTTGATGTGCGGGGCCAGTTCGCCGTAGTCGTACGGCATGTCGGGCAGGGTGTACTGGTCCATCGCAGCCTCCTCGTCGGTGGTTCGTCAGGTGAGACGGTGTCTCAGGAAGAGAGTGTGCCACGTCGCCCGCGGGACGGGCAGGGGGGTGGCGCAGACTGGTGCCATGACCCCCGATCCCGTAGTGCTGCAGCACGCCGAGGACGCCCTGCGCGCGCAGGGCGTGCGCGTCACCAAGCCTCGCCGTGAGGTGCTCGCCCTCCTCGCGGCGGTGGCGGACCTCCCCACGGCCGACGAGATGCTCGAACGTCTCGACCCGGCCGCCGGGGCCACGCGCGCCACGCTCTACCGCACCCTGCAGGTCGGCGTGGAGGTCGGCGTCGTCTGTCACGTGCACACCGGGCACACGCCCACGCGCTACCACCTGAGCGCCCCCGACGCCGAGGAGCACGTCCACCTGTTCTGCGTGGAGTGCCAGCGCCTCGTCACGGCGCCGCGGTCCCTCCTGGGCGGGGCAGAGGAGCAGCTCGGCCGGGAGGGCTTCCTGCTGGACCCCTCGCACCTGGCCCTGTCCGGACGCTGCCGTCGCTGCGCCGCCGGCAGCTGAGGGGGAGGGGAGGGGTGCTGACCCCCGCGAGGTGGAGCGGGCTTCCCGGCGTGCGGGCGCTCGGCTCCACTGCGATGCCGGGCCGACCCGGAACCGGCTCCCACCCGCACCGCACGCTCCCGGAACGTGGACATGAGAAGGGCCCGCACCCTGATGGGTGCGGGCCCTTCTCGATGGAGCGGACAACCGGGCTCGAACCGGCGACCTCAACCTTGGCAAGGTTGCGCTCTACCAACTGAGCTATGTCCGCCTGCACGCGCCGTGCGGCTCGTGCTGGTGGGCGATACTGGGTTTGAACCAGTGACCTCTTCCGTGTCAAGGAAGCGCGCTACCACTGCGCCAATCGCCCGAGTCGATCAGTGACCGACAAGGTGGCAACGGATTTCCCGTCGCCTCGAGGTGGAGACGGGATTCGAACCCGTGTATACGGCTTTGCAGGCCGCTGCCTCGCCTCTCGGCCACTCCACCGTGAGGTGCGAGACCTCAGGGAGGTCGGAGACCTCAGAGCGGACAACCGGGCTCGAACCGGCGACCTCAACCTTGGCAAGGTTGCGCTCTACCAACTGAGCTATGTCCGCCTGCGCGCTGTGTCCTCGGCGTCTGTGACGTCCGGGGGCCCTGCGGCGCTGGGAAACAATAACCAACTTCGGCCCGAGTGCCAAGTCGGGGCGTGTCCGGGTGGGGATTCCGCACCACGGTGCGGAATCCCCACCCGGACAGCGCGTGCCTCAGAGGTTCTCCGGCATCGGGCGCACGGTCAGTGACTGCTCGATGCGGGCGAAGGCCCCCTGCTCGTCGTGCATCCAGGTGGAGGTCAGGCCGGCGCCGGTCGGCCCCCACATCACCTGCCCGTCGAGCCCCACCCAGCCGCGCTCGGGCTGGCGCCACAAGTGGATGGAGATCTCCACGTTCGGGAACATCCACTCTGCCGGGCTCTGTCGCGGGCCGATGCCGTTGGCCGTGTCCGAGAGCGCCATGGCCGCGGCCACGGGGGAGACCTCCACGCCCTCCACCAGGGGGTGGTCAGTGTGCAGCCACGCGCGCCCGCGCCCGGGGCCGTGGCCCGGCACCTCCTTGAAGGTGAGCGAGTCGATGAACCCGCCGCTCCACACGTTCATGCCCTCCCAGTCGGGCAGCGTGTCCGGCGCCGGGAGCTGCTCGACCTCCTGCCCGGCCACGGCGGCGGTGTCCACGACGGCGATGCGCCAGGCGTGGGCCCGCACCACCACGCGGTCGGCGATGGTCATGGTCGCCTCGAGCAGCTCGATGGTGCGCCCCGGCCGCACCGTGCGCACCTCGATGGTCGAGGGCATCGCCGGCATGACCCCGTAGGCCTCCAGCGTGATGCGGGAGAGCTGCATGTCCTCGCGCTTCTCGTGCTCGTGCAGCTCGTGGGTGAGCAGCCCGACCACGGGGGCCAGGTGGTGCTCCCACGGTCGCCACGCACCCTGCACGTGGATCGTCGGCTGGTAGCGACCACCACCGAGGGGCTGGAAGTAGGCGGGGCTGTCGGTGGGCAGGGCGGCGACGACCTCGTCGGGGTCCGGCAGAGCATTCATGCCGGTCAGGGTAGGGCGCCGCCCCGCGCCCGGTGTGACGGCGCCCACCTAGCATGTGGCCATGAATGACACGCAGCCCATCGTCTGGGTCGACGGCGCCCTCGTGCCCGCCGACCGCGCCGCCGTGCTGGCCCTCGACCACGGCATCACCGTCGGGGACGGGGTCTTCGAGACCGCCGAGGTGCGCCACGGTCAGGTCTTCGCCCGCACCCGCCACCACGACCGCATGGACCGCTCGCTCGCCGGCATCGGGCTGGCCCCGCTGGACCGGGCCCGTCTGGACGCCGGCATCGATGCCGTGCTGGCCGCCTCCCGCGAGGTCCACGGCGAGGCCCTGCCGCTGGAGCGCCTGCGCTACACCGTCACCGGTGGGCGCGGCCCGCTCGGGTCCGGCCGCTACGACACCGAGCCCACCTACATCGTGGCGCTGGCGCCGGACCCCGGCATGGAGGGCCCGACCACCGTGGCCGTGGGCCCGTGGCGGCGCAACCTGCACTCCACGGTCACCGGGCTCAAGACCACGTCGTACGCCGAGAACGCGGTCATGCTGCTGGCGGGCTCGAAGCTGGGCGCCACCGAGACGCTCTTCGCCACCAGCGAGGGCGACCTCTGCGAGGGCACCGGCTCCAACACCTTCGTGGTGACCGACGGCGTGCTGCGCACCCCCGGCCTGGACCGCGGCCCGCTGGCCGGCGTGACCCGCGGCCTGGTCATCGAGTGGGCGCGGGAGGCCGGCATCGAGGTGCGCGAGGAGCAGGTGCCCATGGCCGACCTCGCCACCGCCGAGGAGGTCTTCATCACCAGCTCGATCCGCTCGGTGCAGCCGGTGGAGCGCCTCGTGGAGATCACCGAGTCGCCCCTGCCCACCGCCCCCGGCCTCGCCGCCCCCGTGGCGCCGTCCGAGCAGTACGGCGTCTCCTTCGACCGCACCCTCGAGGTGGGCCCGGTCACCCGTCGCCTGCAGGCGCTCTTCCGCGAGAACGCCGCCGCCACCCCCGACCCGTGACGCCGAGCCACAGGGCGCCGGCGGGCCCGGGTGGGTCCGCCGGCGCCGGCGCGGGGGAGCACGTGCCGCTGCACGAGCGGGACTGGGCCTGGCGCAACGCGCTGCGCTCGATGCCGGTCGTCGGGCCGTTCTACAAGGTGCTGGTGGGGGTCGTGGGCCTGTTCGTGGTGGTCCTGGGGCTCATCCTCGTTCCCTTCCCCGGCCCCGGGTGGGCCATCGTCTTCCTCGGGGTGCTGCTGTGGGCCACCGAGTTCCCCCCGGCCTCGCGGCTGCTCCACTGGGGGCGCCTGCAGCTGGGGCGGTTCACGCACTGGGTGGCCCGGCGGGGGTGGCCGGCCCGCATCGGGCTGGGCGTCCTCACCGCCGTGACGTGCACGGTCATCGTGTGGTGCGTGCTGTGGCTGATCGGCCCGCCGCCGGGGCTGCCGGCCTCCTGGGAGGACCTCCTGCTGCGCTGGGGCCACCTGCCGGGCGAGCCCGTCTGGGCCCGCTGACCGGGGTCGGGCGGGCCGCCAGCAGGCGGAATTGGCACCCTCCGCCGAGATGGGGTACTGTCTGCCCCCGCGCCGGTCACACGGCGAAGCGCACGGGCGCATAGCTCAGTTGGTTAGAGCGTTCGCTTCACACGCGAGAGGTCAGGGGTTCGAGTCCCTTTGCGCCCACCCGTTGCCGCCCCCGGAGTCCACCAGGACCCGGGGGCGTTCGCGTCCCCGGGGAGGACTGCGGTGACCCTGGGCGCGGGGCGTGGGGCGGTGGCCGCGCCGGTGGGGGAGCGGGCTGCGGCACGTAGACTGCGCGGGCGCGCGGAATCCCGCGCGCCACACCCCATCGAGATGCAGCACGCGCTGCACGGACAGGAGCAGTCATGGCCCCCATCAGTCTGACCGTGAACGGCGAACCCCGTACGGCCGAGACGGGGACCACTGGCACCGACCTGTTCGGCGAGGACCGCGCCGTCGTGGCCACCCGCGTCAACGGCGAGCTGCGCGACCTGTACCGCGAGGTGGCTGACGGCGACGTCGTGGAGGCCGTGCTCATCAGCGAGCCCGACGGGCTGGACATCCTGCGCCACTCGACGGCCCACGTGCTGGCCCAGGCGGTGCAGCAGGAGTTCCCCGAGGCCAAGCTCGGCATCGGACCGCCCATCACCGACGGCTTCTACTACGACTTCGACGTGGCCGAGCCGTTCACGCCCGAGGATCTCAAGAAGCTCTCCAAGGCCATGCAGCGCATCGTCAAGGAGGGCCAGACCTTCGTGCGCCGCGAGATCAGCGACGCCGACGCCCTCGAGGAGCTGGCCGCCGAGCCGTACAAGTGCGAGCTGGTGGGTCTCAAGGGCGGGGCGGCCGAGGAGGCCGCCGACGGCGCCTCGGCCGAGGTGGGCGGCGCGCAGCTGACCATCTACGACAACGTGAAGCGGGACGGCTCCGTGGCCTGGGGCGATCTGTGCCGCGGGCCGCACCTGCCCAGCACCAAGCTCATCGGCAACGGCTTCGCGCTCACCCGCTCGGCGGCGGCCTACTGGCGCGGCTCGGAGAAGAACCCGCAGCTGCAGCGCGTCTACGGCACGGCGTGGCCGTCCAAGGACGAGCTCAAGGCCTACCAGGAGCGCCTGGCCGAGGCCGAGCGCCGCGACCACCGCAAGCTCGGCGCGCAGATGGGGCTCTTCAGCTTCCCCGAGGAGGTGGGCCCCGGCCTGCCGGTCTTCCACCCCAAGGGCGGTGCCCTGCGCAAGGCGATGGAGGACTACGTCTACAAGCGCCACATCGAGGAGGGGTTCCAGTACGTCACCACGCCCCACCTGGCCAAGGAGCAGCTCTTCCACACCTCCGGGCACCTGCCGTACTACGCGGACGGCATGATGCCGGAGCTCGACGACGACGGGCAGGCCTACCGCGTCAAGGCCATGAACTGCCCGATGCACAACCTCATCTACCGCAGCGAGCAGCGCTCCTACCGTGACCTGCCGCTGCGCTTCTTCGAGTTCGGCACGGTGTACCGCAACGAGAAGTCCGGTGTGCTGCAGGGCCTCACGCGCGTGCGGATGATCACCCAGGACGACTCGCACTCCTACGTCACCGAGGAGCAGGCGCCCGGCGAGATCCGCCACCTGCTGGACTTCGTGCTCTCCCTGCTGCGGGACTTCGGGCTGGACGACTACTACCTGGAGCTCTCCACGCGTGACGAGGAGGGCGACAAGAAGGACAAGTTCATCGGCACCGACGAGCAGTGGGAGAAGGCCACCTCCGTGCTGCGCGAGGTGGCCGAGTCGACCGGGCTCGAGCTCGTGCCGGACCCGGGCGGTGCCGCGTACTACGGCCCGAAGATCTCCGTGCAGGCGCGCGACGCCATCGGCCGCACCTGGCAGATGTCGACCATCCAGTACGACTTCAACCAGCCGGAGCGCTTCGGTCTGGAGTACTCCTCGGCCGACGGTGGCCGGGAGCGCCCGGTGATGATCCACTCGGCCAAGTTCGGTTCCATCGAGCGCTTCATCGGCGTGCTCATCGAGCACTACGCCGGGCAGTTCCCGGTGTGGCTGGCGCCCACCCAGGTGCTCGGTGTGCCGGTGGCCGAGGAGTTCACCCCCTACCTGCGGGAGGTCCTCGACCAGATGAAGGCGCAGGGCATCCGCACGGAGCTCGACGACAGCGACGACCGCTTCCCCAAGAAGATCCGCAACGCGAGCACCTCCAAGGTGCCCTTCACCCTCATCGCCGGTGGGGAGGACCGGGACGCCGGGGCGGTGTCCTTCCGCTTCCGTGACGGCTCGCAGGAGAACGGTGTGCCGGTGGCCGAGGCCATCGCCCGCATCCGCGAGGCGATCGACACGCGCGCCCAGGCCTGAGCGCAGGGCGCCCCGCCGGCGCAGGACCCCCTGAGCGCGGGGCGCCCGCCGGCGCAGGACCCGGCGGGCGCCTGCCGCTGCGTGCCCCCTGACGTGAGAAGGCCCCCACCGTCCGGTGGGGGCCTTCCCGATGTCACGTCCTCGTCGGTGACGAGGACCCGCTGCTCAGTAGAAGCGGCGGGTGGTGTAGCGCCAGGTCCAGATGCGGTCGCAGACGACGCGACGGCCCGGACGCGGGGCGTGGAAGATGTAGTTGCGGCCGTTCCACGGCACGTAGAAGCCCACGTGCGAGGCGTGGTTGTAGTTGCCGACGAACAGCATGTCGCCGAGCGTCGCGTTGCGGCGCGAGATGGCCTTGGCGCGACGGTACTGGGTGGCGGCGGAGCGCGGCAGGGTGATGCCGTGGCGCTTGTACGCCCACTGCACCAGGCCGGAGCAGTCGTAGGCGGAGGGGCCGTTGGCGCCGTACACGTACGGCTTGCCCTCCTGGGTACGGGCGGTGCGGTAGATGTTGCGGCGCGACGTGCGGGTCAGGGCGCTGGCACCCGTGGCCCCACCGACCGTCACGGCGGCCGCACCGACGGCGGCCGCAGCCGTCCCGGTGAGCACGGAGCGACGGGTCGCGACGGCAGGCATCTCGAAGGTCGTTGCAGACATGAGGGATCTCAGGATCGCTTGCGGAGTATGACCTGTCGGGTTCGGCTCCTGTGAAACCGGCCAGGGGGACACCTGGCTTCACCCCGAGACGGCTGGAGGCCGTCAGTTGTGGGTACCCCGTTCCCGCCATCGACTTTCGTCGGACATCAACGGCGTCGTGGCGGGACTCAGCGCGACGTCGTCACCCCCGCAAGGGATCGGGGGCGTGGACAACGTAGGGCACGCTCTCCGGGGAGGTCAACCCATGGGGGGAGGGCGCGTCTCCACCCACGGGCTGGAGCGGCGTCGGTAGCCTCCACCCATGACGACCGACCCGTCCGAGTCGAGCGCCGACCTGCCCGGTGTGCAGGACGGCTTCCAGCGCCTGTGGGTGCCCCACCGGATGGCCTACCTGGAGGCCAATCCCGCGCGGGGAGGCGAGCCCCGGGGGTGTCCCTTCTGCGAGGCCCCGCGCAAGGACGACGCCAGTGGCCTGGTGGTGGCCCGCGGGACGCACTGCTTCGTGGCCCTCAACCTCTTCCCGTACAACCCCGGCCACCTGCTCGTGTGCCCCTATGCGCACGTGCCGGAGTACCTCGACATCGCCGACGAGGCCCTGGCGGAGTTCAGCGCGATGACGCAGCAGGCCATGCGCACGCTGCGCGCGGCCTCGGGGTGCCACGGCTTCAACCTCGGCATGAACCAGGGGTCCGTGGCCGGAGCCGGGGTGGCCGAGCACCTCCACCAGCACGTGGTGCCGCGCTGGTCGGGGGACTCCAACTTCTTCCCCGTGGTGGCCCGGACGCGTGCCCTGCCCGAGCTGCTCGAGGACACCCGCGCCAAGTTGTCGGCCGCCTGGGACGACCACGCCGCGTGACGGGCGCGCGGCACGTCTGAGAGGTGCCCGGAACGTGCGAGGGCCCCGCCGGACCGTGTCCGACGGGGCCCACGCGAGTGGGTGACCGGCTCAGCGACGGTGCGTGAGCTTGCCCACGATGAACAGCAGCAGGCAGGCACCCACGATGGAGGCCAGGAAGCTCGGGATGCTGAACGGGCGGTCCATGAAGTTGCCGTCAGCGAACAGGATGTTCCAGAGGAAGCCGAACAGGCCGGCACCCACGACACCGGTGATGACGTTGGCCGGGATGCCCATGGAGGCGTCCGTGCCCATGATCTTGCTGGCGATCCAGCCGGCGACACCGCCGACGATGATCCACGCGATGATGGTCCACATGAGGGACTCCTTTCGTCAGTGCCCTCGGAGGGGAAGGTGACTGCCCGAGTGGGCAGTCGGAGGGCGCTTGCACCGACTCTAGGACCTCGCGGCCGTGATTTCCTGTCGAGGGGAATGGGCCCGGGGCCGTCCCGCGGACGCGCCGACCGGCGTGCCGCGGCGGCGGACTAGGCTCTGAGCGCCATGTTGAGCCGTCATGCCCGCCCCGCCCTCGCGCGCGTCGTGGACCCCCTCGCCCGAGCGCTCCTGCGCGCCGGCCTGGGACCCGACGCGGTGTCCGTGGGTGGCCTGCTGGGCGTCGTGGTGGCGTCCCTGTGGTTCTTCCCCCGCGGGCAGTTCCTCGCCGGGACCCTCGTGGTGACCCTCTTCGTGCTCTCCGACCTGCTGGACGGCGCGATGGCCCGCCAGCAGGAGCGCTCCCGGCCGTGGGGGGCCTTCCTCGACTCCACCTGCGACCGGGTCGGGGACGCCGCGGTGCTGCTCGGCATCGCCTGGTGGGCCCTGCGGGTGGCGGGCACCGGCAGCGACCCCGTGCTCCCGGCCGACCACGCCGGGGTGCTGGGCGCCCTGACGCTCGGTTCGCTGGTGGCCGGCTTCCTGGTCAGCTACGCGCGGGCCCGTGCCGAGGGGCTGGGCGTCCGCGCCGACGGGGGCCCGGCCGAGCGGGCCGAGCGGCTGCTGCTCGTGCTGGTGACCACGGGGCTGGTGGGCCTGGGCCTGCCGGTCGTTCTCCTCACCCTCTCGATGGGGGTGCTCCTGGCCGCCAGCCTGCTCACGGTCGCGCACCGGGTGGCCACCGCCCGGCGGGAGCTGGTGTGAGGCGCCACATCGGACTGGTGTGCCCCTACCCGGTGGACATGCCCGGTGGTGTGCAGGCCCACGTGCGGGACCTGGCCTCCACCCTGGACGCAGCCGGCCACCGCGTGAGCGTGCTCGCCCCCGTGGCCGGGTCCGGGGCGGCTCTGCGCCGCGCCTGCCGGGCCGAGGAGGACGCCCCGCTGTCCCCGCTCGCGGCCGGCACCTGGGGCCTCCCGCCCTCGGTGGGCCTGACCGTGGTGCCCGGGGCGCTGGCCGTGCCCTACGCCTGGTCGGCCTCGCACGTGACCACCGGCCGCGGTGCACGCCGCGCGGTGGGTGACTGGGTGCGGGACGTGGCCCCGGACCTGGTGCACCTCCACGAGCCCATGGCGCCGAGCCTCTCCCTGACCGCGGCCGACGTGGTGCGCGACCGCCTGCCGATGGTGGCCACCCACCACAGCGCCTTCAAGCCGGGGCACTCCCTGCGCCAGGTGCTGCCGCTGACCCAGCAGGTGCTGCGCCCGGTGGCGGCTTCCATCGCCGTCTCGCGCCCCACCCGGCGGTCCGTGCGCGAGTGCCTCGGGGTGGAGCCCCGCGTCATCCCCACCGGGGTACGCGTCTCCCGCTTCACCGACCCGCCACCCCGGGCGCCGTGGTCCGAGGGGCCGGGGCGCCCCACCATCACGTTCATCGGTCGGTCCAGCGAGCACCGCAAGGGCCTGCGGACCCTGCTGGAGGCCCTCCCGGGGATCGTGCAGCGCACCCCGGGGGCGCGCGTCTTCGTGGCCGGTCCCGGGCAGCCCGCCGCCCGCCGGGTGGTGGACCAGGAGTTCCCCCACCTGCGCACCTCGCTGGTGTGGCTGGGGGAGCTCAGCGAGGCCGACAAGGCGTCCCTGATGCGGAGCGTGTCGCTCATGGTGGCGCCCCAGGTGCAGGGGGAGAACTTCGGTGTGACGCTCGTGGAGGCCATGGCCGCCGGGGCGCCGGTGGTGGCCAGCGACCTGCCGGCCTACCGATCGGTGCTCGACGGGGCGGGCCTGCACTTCCGCGCCGGTGACGCCGACGACCTGGCCCGGGTCCTCGAGGAGGTGGTGCTCGACCCCGGCCTGCGCGCACGGATGCGCCGGGCCTCGGTGGAACGGGCCGCCCGCTTCGACTGGCAGGTGGTGGGACGCGAGGTCATGCACGTCTACGAGGAGGTGGTCCGGGCGTGACCGCTCGAGATCTGGACCCGACGGCCCTGGTGCGGGCGGTCGGCGCAGGCACCCTGGTGGCCCTGCTGGTGCTCGCCGTGGGGGCGGTGCTGCTCTGGCGTGCCCGGGCGGCAGGCCGGGCGCGGGAGGCCCACGCCCGCATCGAGGCCTCGCGGGCCGCGCTGGACGCGGCCCTGATGCGCCGCGCCCTGGCCGCCCGCGAGTTCGCCAGCATCGGCTGCCTCGACCCGGCCAGCGCGGTCATCGTGCTGCGCACCGTGGGCGACGTGCTGGACGCCTGCGACGCCGCCGGCCCCGGCGAGGTCATGGGCCCCGACCGGCTCGAGGCCGAGGAGCACCTCACCGAGGCCCTGCGTCGCGCCTTCCACCAGCGCCACGGCAGCGGGGGCGCCAGCGGCGGGGAGCTCGGACCGCAGCGCCTGGCCGCCAAGCAGGCCCTCGCCCGCGCGTCGGAGCGGGTGCACGCCCAGCGGCTGCACCACAACGAGGAGGTGCGGGCCACCCGTCACATCGTGGACGGCCGCACCGCGCGCCTCCTGGGGCTCTCGCGCGGGGTGAGCCGCCCCGAGCCGCTGGAGGTGGAGGACGACGTCCCGTACCTGCGCTCGGCCGACGGTGAGCGCGACGTAGACTGAGGGACCGGCCCTCCGCGCCCGGAGGCGTCCCCCCAGCACAGCGAAAGGCACATCGACGTGACTGAGCAGAACCCCACCACCGGCACCGCCCGTGTGAAGCGCGGCATGGCCGAGATGCTCAAGGGCGGCGTGATCATGGACGTGGTCACCCCCGAGCAGGCCCGCATCGCCGAGGATGCCGGCGCCGTGGCGGTGATGGCTCTCGAGCGCGTCCCCGCGGACATCCGCACCGAGGGCGGCGTGGCGCGCATGAGCGACCCCGACCTCATCGACGGCATCATCGAGGCGGTGTCGATCCCGGTGATGGCCAAGGCCCGCATCGGCCACTTCGTCGAGGCGCAGGTGCTGCAGTCCCTCGGCGTCGACTACGTGGACGAGTCCGAGGTGCTCACCCCGGCCGACTACGCCAACCACATCGACAAGTTCGCCTTCGACGTGCCCTTCGTCTGCGGCGCCACCAACCTGGGCGAGGCCCTGCGCCGCATCACCGAGGGC
The DNA here is from genome assembly GCF_002847825.1 of Kytococcus schroeteri. Classification (GTDB taxonomy): domain Bacteria; phylum Actinomycetota; class Actinomycetes; order Actinomycetales; family Dermatophilaceae; genus Kytococcus; species Kytococcus schroeteri. The sequence goes on from NZ_PKIZ01000001.1 coordinate 20,700, forward strand.
GCGGCCATGATCCGCTCCAAGGGCGAGGCCGGCACCGGCGACGTGTCCAACGCCACCACCCACATGCGCACCATCCGCGCCGAGATCAACCGCCTCACCACGCTGGCCGAGGACGAGCTGTACGTGGCCGCCAAGGAGCTGCAGGCCCCCTACGAGCTGGTCAAGGAGGTGGCGCAGAACGGCAAGCTGCCGGTCGTGCTGTTCACCGCCGGCGGCATCGCCACCCCGGCCGACGCCGCGATGATGATGCAGCTGGGCGCCGAGGGCGTCTTCGTGGGCTCGGGCATCTTCAAGTCCGGCAACCCCGCCGAGCGCGCCAAGGCCATCGTCCAGGCCACCACCTTCCACGACGACCCGGCCAAGATCGCCGAGGTCTCCCGCGGTCTGGGCGAGGCGATGGTGGGCCTCAACGTCGAGGGCATCGCCGAGCCCCACCGCCTCGCCGAGCGCGGCTGGTGAGCGCGACCGACCACACCCACGGCGCTCCCTCGTCCCACGACGGGGGAGCGCCGCTGGTGGGCGTGCTGGCCGTCCAGGGCGACGTGCGCGAGCACGTGCACGCGCTGGAGGCCAGCGGCGCGCGGACCGTCGCGGTGCGCCGTCCCCAGGAGCTCGCCGCGGTGGACGGTCTGGTCGTCCCGGGCGGGGAGTCCACCGTCATGGACAAGCTCACCCGCCTGTTCGGGCTGCGCGAGCCGCTGCTCGAGCGCATCGCCGCGGGCATGCCGGTCTACGGTTCCTGCGCGGGGATGATCATGCTGGCCGACCGGGTGCTCGACGGGCACCCCGAGCAGCAGACGCTCGGCGGCATCGACATGACGGTCCGGCGCAACGCCTTCGGTCGCCAGGTGGACTCCTTCGAGACCCACCTGCCCGTTCCCGCCCTGCGCGAGGGCACCACCGAGCTGGTGCACGCCGTGTTCATCCGGGCCCCGTGGGTCGAGGAGGTGGGCGAGGGCGTCGAGGTCCTGGCCCGCGTGCCGCGCACCGACCCGGTGGACGGCGAGCACCCCGAGCCGGCGGCCGCCGAGCGGGTGGTGGCCGTGCGCCAGGGCGCCCTGCTGGCCACCTCCTTCCACCCCGAGGTCACCGGCGACCGCCGCGTCCACGAGTACTTCGTGGAGATGGTGCGCGCCGCCCGCGACTGAGGCAGCCGCACCACGGGTCGTTAGGATGGCCCGCTGCAACCAGACCTTTCGTACCGAGCAGAGGGAGCACCGTGGCCGGTCACTCCAAGTGGGCAACGACCAAGCACAAGAAGGCGGCGATCGACGCCAAGCGTGCCAAGCTCTTCGCCAAGCTGATCAAGAACATCGAGGTGGCCGCCCGCACCGGCGGCGGCGACCCGGCGGGCAACCCGTCCCTGTTCGACGCCATCCAGAAGGCCAAGAAGAGCTCGGTGCCCAATGACAACATCGACCGTGCGGTGAAGCGCGGCTCCGGTGCCGAGGGCGGTGGCGCGGACTACCAGACGCTGACCTACGAGGGCTACGCCCCCGGCGGCGTGGGCCTCATCATCGAGTGCCTGAGCGAGAACAAGAACCGCGCCGTCATGGAGGTGCGCACCGCGCTCACCCGCAACGGCGGCCAGATGGCCGACTCCGGCTCGGTGGCCTTCAACTTCCACCGCAAGGGCGTGGTCGTGGTGCCCGCCGGTGAGAAGTCCGAGGACGAGCTCATGGAGATCGTCCTGGAGGCCGGCGCCGAGGAGCTCACCGACATGGGCGAGGCCGGCTTCGAGGTGACCACCGAGCCGTCGGACATGGTCCCCGTGCGCACCGCGCTGCAGGAGGCGGGCGTCGACTACGACTCCGCCGACGTGAAGATGCTGCCGATCACCCCGATCGAGCTGGACGCCGAGGGGGCGCGCAAGCTGTTCCGCCTCATCGACGCGCTCGAGGACTGCGACGACGTGCAGGAGGTCTACGCCGCCGCCGACGTGCCGGACGCGGTGCTGGCCGAGCTCGACTCCGAGGACTGACCCGGTGCGGGTCCTCGGCGTCGACCCCGGCCTCACGCGGTGCGGCCTGGGCGTCGTCGAGGGCCGCCGCGGGGGTGCGCTGCGGATGGTGGCGGTCGACGTGGCCCGCACCAACACTGACGCCCTGCCCGAGCAGCGCCTCCTGGCGGTGAGCCGCCGCATCGAGGAGTGGATCGAGCGCTATCAGCCGGACGCGGTGGCGGTGGAGCGCATCTTCGCCCGGTCGGACGTGAGCACCATCATGGGAACCGTCCAGGCCAGCGGGGTCGCGCTGGTGGCCGCCGCGCGCGCCGGGGTGGAGGTGGGCCAGCACACCCCGAGCGAGGTGAAGGCCGCCGTGTGCGGCAACGGCCGGGCGGGCAAGGAGCAGGTCACCGCGATGGTGACGCGCATCCTGGCGCTGGACACCCCGCCCCGCCCGGCGGACGCCGCCGACGCGCTCGCGCTGGGCATCGCCCAGGTGTGGCGCGGCGGGGGAGAGCGGCAGCTGGCCGCGGCGGCCGGCACCGGTCGCCGCACCGGCGCGCGCTGGGACGCGGCCGTGGCCGCCCAGTCCGAGGCCCGGGCGCGGTCCGCCGAGCGGTGGCGCGCGGCAGAGCAGAAGGCCCGAACGAGCAGGAGGACCCCGTGATCGTCTCCTTGGAGGGAACCGTGGCCCACGTGGGCCTGGACCACGTCGTGCTGGAGACCGGCGGCGTGGGCCGGCGTGTCCTGGTGCCCCCGCAGGTGTCGGCCGAGCTGCGCACCGGGCAGCCGGCCCGCCTGGCGACCTCGCTCGTGGTGCGCGAGGACTCGATGACCCTGTACGGCTTCCTCGACGACGACACCCGGGAGGTGTTCGAGACCGTGCAGTCGGTCTCCGGCGTGGGGCCGCGCCTGGCGCTGGCGCTGGTGGCCGTGCTCTCCCCGGCCGAGCTGGCCCGGGCAGTGGCGGCCGAGGACCTGGCCGCGCTGACGAGCGTGCCCGGCATCGGGAAGAAGGGGGCACAGCGGCTGGTGCTGGAGCTCGCCGGAAAGCTGCCCGCGGTGCCCGTCGGCGCCGAGGGCGAGGTGGCTGTGGTCGACCCGGCGCCCACCGCGGCGGCCGACGGGCCGGCGTGGGCCGGGCAGGTGCGCGAGGCCCTGGAGGGGCTGGGGTGGAACACCGCCCAGGCCACCCGCGCCACCGACGCGGTCGTCGCGCGTCACGAGGGGGACGACCCGGTGCCCGCGCTGCCGGAGCTGCTGCGCGAGGCCCTCCGGGAGGCGTCGTCGTGACCGACCCCTGGGACCGTTCGGCGGACGCCGGGCCCGAGGCCGCCCCCCGCATCGTGGACCCCGCGGCGGCGGGGGAGGACGCCGGCCTCGACGCCGCTCTGCGCCCGCGGCGCCTGGCCGACCTCGCCGGGCAGGACCGGGTGCGCGACCAGCTGCACCTGGTGCTCGAGGCCGCCCGCCGCCGGGGCGCGCCGGCCGACCACATCCTGCTCTCCGGGCCGCCCGGGCTGGGCAAGACGACGCTGGCCATGATCGTGGCCGCCGAGATGGGCGCGCCGATCCGCATCACCTCCGGACCGGCCATCCAGCACGCCGGCGACCTGGCCGCCATCCTCTCCTCGCTGGCCGAGGGGGAGGTGCTCTTCCTCGACGAGATCCACCGCATGTCGCGGGCCGCCGAGGAGATGCTCTACCTGGCCATGGAGGACTTCCGCGTGGACGTGGTGGTGGGCAAGGGCCCCGGGGCCACCGCCATCCCGCTGGAACTGCCGCCGTTCACCGTGGTGGGCGCCACCACGCGCTCGGGGCTGCTGCCCGCGCCGCTGCGCGACCGCTTCGGGTTCACCGGGCACCTCGACTACTACGCGGCCGAGGACCTGGCCACGATCCTCACCGTGAACGCCCGCAAGCTGGGCGTGCAGGCCGAGACCCGGGGCATCGCGGAGATCGCCGGCCGGTCCCGGGGCACGCCCCGCATCGCCAACCGGTTGCTGCGGCGCGTCCGGGACTGGGCCCAGGTGCACGGCCGCCAGGTGGTGGACGCCGAGGCCTCGCGGGAGGCCCTGGACCTCTTCGACGTCGACCTGCAGGGCCTGGACCGGCTGGACCGCGCGGTCCTGGAGGCGCTGTGCCGCCGCTTCGACGGCGGCCCGGTGGGCCTGACCACGCTGGCCGTGGCCGTGGGGGAGGAGCCCGACACCGTGGAGACCGTGGCCGAGCCCTACCTGGTGCGCGAGGGTTTCGTGGTGCGGACCCCCCGGGGGCGTGCCGCGACCCCCGCGGCCTGGCGCCACCTGGGCGACGAACCGCCGCCACCCGCGGGTCGCTTCGGCCACCCGGCGCCCCTCGCCTAGACTCACTCCCCGCCGTGCCCGAGGGGGCGGCCCCAACCCACGAACCGAGGTAAGTCGATGCCCATGCCGCGCGAACGGGCCCGCTTGGGGGTGCGCCGATGAACATGCGTGCCCAGCGGGCCAAGGCCGTGAACACCCTGCTGACGCTGCTGCTGCTCCTGATGCTGTTGTTCGGAGGCCTGGGCGCCGCCCACCTCTTCGCCAAGCCGCAGGCGTCCCTGACCCCGATGCTCGGGCTGGACCTCGAGGGCGGGCAGCAGCTCATCCTCGAGCCGGCCGTCGAGGGCGGTCAGGTGACCAGCGGCCAGGTGGACCAGGCCGTGAACATCATCCGGCAGCGCGTGGACGGCTCCGGCGTGGCCGAGGCGGAGGTGACCACCCTGGGTGGCCGCAACATCTCCGTGGCCATGCCCGGTACCCCCGACCCGGCGGTCATCGAGTCGCTGCAGGCCTCGAGCCGCATGACCTTCCGCGAGGTGCTGGCCGTGGAGTCCGGTGCCCCGGCGCCGAAGAACCCCAAGAACCTCCCGGGCTACGAGGGCAGCTCGTCGAAGGACGGCAAGGCCTCCGGCAAGGAGTCGGGCAAGGGGTCGACGGGCGGCTCGAGCGCCCCGGCCACCATCGCCGAGGGCGTGTGGCCGGCCCAGTCGTCGCCGAAGGCCACCGACTCCTCGAAGGACTCCAGCGCCTCGTCGTCGGGCAAGGACTCGGGCAAGGCGTCCGACAAGGCGGCTCCGAGCGCCTCGGCCTCGCAGGGTTCCGGGGACGCCGCCTCCTCGCCGGCCCCGACGGGCTCGGACGACGCGCAGCAGCCCGCGCAGGGCGACGGCACGCCGCACGGCAAGGACATCACCATCCCGGCCGCCGTGCAGAAGCGCTTCGACAGCTACGACTGCGGCACGGACAAGACCCGCGAGGAGGCCCAGTCCGCCGGCGACGACGACTTCGTGGTGGCCTGTGACCCCACCGGTACCGAGAAGTTCCTGCTCAGCCCCACCCGCATCGAGGGTTCGAGCATCGCCGACGCCTCCTCCGGCCCGGAGACCAACCAGCAGGGTCAGCCCACCGGCAAGATCGCCGTGAGCCTCGAGCTGGACGGCAAGGCCGCCGACACCTTCGCCGACCTCTCGGCGGTCATGGCCGCCCAGCCCAAGGACTCGCCGTACAACCGGTTCGCGATGCTGCTCGACGGCGAGGTCATCTCCGCCCCGGGCATGAACCAGGTCATCACCAACGGCCAGGCCTCCATCACTGGCGACTTCACCGCCGAGGAGGGCAAGGCCCTGGCCGACCAGCTGAAGTTCGGTGCCCTGCCGTTCTCGTTCAAGCTCCAGTCCTCCGAGCAGATCAGCCCCACCCTGGGTGACGAGCAGCTGCGTTGGGGCATCTGGGCCGGCGTGATCGGCCTGGCCCTGGTGGCCGTCTACTCGCTCTTCCAGTACCGCGCCCTGGGCCTGGTCACCCTGGCCTCCCTCGCGCTGGCCGCCCTGCTGGCCTACCTCGCGGTGGTGCTCCTGGGCTGGCAGTACAACCTGCGCCTCACGATGGCCGGCATCACCGGCCTCATCGTGGCCATCGGTGTGACCGCGGACTCCTTCATCGTGTACTTCGAGCGCGTCCGCGACGAGGTGCGCGAGGGGCGGCCGCTGCGCAACGCCGTGGACACCGGCTGGGCCCGTGCACGCCGCACGATCCTCATCTCGGACGCGGTGAACCTGCTCGCAGCGGTGATCCTCTACCTGCTCAGCGAGGCCAACGTGAAGGCCTTCGCGTTCATGCTGGGGCTCACCACCATCATCGACCTCGTGGTGGTCATGCTCTTCACCCACCCGGTGGTGACGCTGCTGGCGCAGACCCGCTTCTTCGGTGACGGCCACAAGCTCTCGGGCATGAACCCCGAGAGCCTGGGTGCCCGCCGCACCACCTACGTGGGCCGGGGCCGGGTGCGTTCCCTGCCCGACACCCCGCCGACCACCGGCACGACCACGGAGGCCGCTCTCTGATGGGTTTCGCACAGTTCGGCAACGACCTGCACACCGGCCGCCGCCAGTTCGACTTCGTCGGCCGCCGCAAGCTCTGGTACACGGTCTCGGCGGTGCTCCTGGCGCTCTCGCTGCTCGGCCTGTTCGGCCGCGGCCTCAACCTGGGCCTGGAGTTCACCGGCGGCTCGGACTTCCGGGTGGCCGGGGTGAGCGACACCACGGACTACGAGGCCCGTGCGGCCCGGGCGCTCGACGCCCAGGTGGGCGCCGGGGAGACGGTGCGCTCCAGCGTCATCGGCGGCGAGACGGTCCGCGTGCAGACCGGCAGCCTCGAGGGCGGCTCGACGGGCCTGGACAAGGCCCGCAGCGCCCTGGCGCAGGAGTTCGACGTGCCCGCCAAGGACGTGGCCGGCTCCCTGGTGGGTCCGTCCTGGGGCAAGGAGGTCAGCCGCAAGGCCGTGATCGCCCTGGGTGTCTTCCTCGGCCTGGTCTCGCTCGTGCTGGCCCTGTACTTCCGCACCTGGAAGATGGCGCTGGCAGCCCTGGTGGCCCTGCTCCACGACCTCGTGTTCACCGTCGGCGCCTTCGCGCTGGCCGGTTTCGAGGTCTCCCCGGCCTCGGTCATCGGCTTCCTCACCATCCTCGGCTACTCGCTCTACGACACCGTGGTGGTGTTCGACAAGCTGCGCGAGAACGTCGACGACGCGATGAAGCACAAGAACCGCACCTACGCCCAGGCGGCCAACACGGCCGTCAACCAGACGCTGGTGCGCTCCATCAACACCTCGGTGGTGGCGCTGCTGCCGGTGGCGGCCATCCTCGCGGTGGGCTTCGGCAAGCTGGGTCCGGGCACGCTGCTGGACCTCTCGCTGGCCCTGTTCATCGGCATCGCGGTGGGCACCTTCTCGTCGATCTTCATCGCCACGCCGCTGCTCGTGCAGCTGCGTCAGGGCGAGCCGGGCATCCGCGCCCACGACGCCGAGGTGCGCCAGCGCCAGCGCGCGCGGGCGCAGGCCATCATCGCCCGCAAGCGCGAGGCGGCGGCCGCCCCGGCCGGTGCCTCGCCGGAGGCCGAGGACGGCGACGGCGACACCGTGGCGGGCCCCGATGCGGCGACGACCGCCGTGCCGGTGGCCGCCGGGGCCCCCTCCACGGGTGAGGGGCGCACCATCGCCACCGGTCGTCCCCGCCACCCCGCCGCCTGGGGCTCCCAGTGAGCGCCCCGGTGCACGGCGCCCAGGGCGCCGAGGAGCTGCCGCAGGGCGAGGCCCTCACCGAGCTCGTGGCCTCGCGCCTCGACGACATCCCGGACTTCCCGCAGCCGGGCGTGGTGTTCAAGGACTTCACCCCGCTGCTGCGCGACCCGCACGCCAGCCGTGTGGTGGTGCACGACGTGGTGCGCCGCCGCGCCGGGTCGGTGGACGTCGTGGTGGGCATCGAGGCCAGGGGGTTCATCCTGGGCGCGGCCATGGCCTATGCGATGGGCGTGGGCTTCGTGCCCGTGCGCAAGGCCGGCAAGCTGCCCGGCGAGACCCTCTCGGCCAGCTACACCCTCGAGTACGGCACGGCCACCATCGAGGTGCACACCGGCGCCCTGCAGCCCGGTGACCGCGTGCTCGTGGTGGACGACGTGCTGGCCACCGGCGGCACCGCGGCCGCCTGCGTGCAGCTCGTGCGCGAGGCCGGGGCGGAGGTCGCCGGCGTCGAGGTGGTGCTGGAGCTCGGCTTCCTCGACGGTCGCGCCGCGCTGGAGGACGTGGGGGTGGACGTGGTGAGCCTGCTCGTCCAGGAGTGAGACCACCCCACCGCACCCAGGGCCCTGCCGGCACCCGCCGGTGTGGCCCTGTCCGTTGCGTCACGTCGGCACCGGTGAGGGTGTGACGCCGCGTATCATCCCGACATGAGCCAGCAGACGCGCCCCACGACGGGCTGGACCGTGCGCGAACGCCTGGCCCGACTGGGGACCTCCCGCACCGACACCCCCGAGCTGGCCCCCCTCATGCGCCGCCTGCGCCAGCGCGGCGACAAGGCCGACCTCTCGGTGGTGGAACGCGCCTACCAGGTCGCCGCCCGGGCGCACGAGGGCGAGGTCCGCAAGAGCGGGGACCCGTACATCACCCACCCGGTGGCCGTGGCCGGCCTGCTGGCCGACCTCGGTATGGACGCCTCCACGGTGGCCGCCGCCCTGCTCCACGACACGGTGGAGGACACGCCCTACAGCCAGGAGCAGCTGGAGGCCGACTTCGGCCCGGAGATCGCCCTGCTCGTGGACGGCGTCACCAAGCTCGACAAGGTGGAGTACGGCGACAGTGCGCAGGCCGAGACCGTGCGCAAGATGGTCGTGGCCATGTCCAAGGACATCCGGGTGCTGGTCATCAAGCTGGCCGACCGGCTGCACAACGCGCGCACCTGGCGCTACGTCTCGGCGGCCAGTGCCCGCCGCAAGGCCGTGGAGACCCTGGACATCTACACCCCGCTGGCGCACCGGTTGGGCATGAACGCCGTCAAGTGGGAGCTGGAGGACCTGTCCTTCCGCTTCAGCCAGCCCGAGGTGTACGAGGCCGTGGTGCGGCAGGTGGCCGCCGCCGCGCCGGAGCGCGAGAAGTACCTGGGGGAGATCCGCCAGCGCCTCGAGGGCGCCATGGCCGAGGCCCGGCTGCCGGGCGTCATCACCGGGCGCGAGAAGCACTACTGGTCGATCTACCAGAAGATGACGGTGCGCGGCCGGGCCTTCGAGGACATCCACGACCTCGTGGCCCTGCGCATCCTCGTGCAGGACGTCTCGGACTGCTACCACGCCCTGGGCCTGGTGCACTCGATGTTCACCCCGCTGCCCAACCGCATCAAGGACTACATCGCCACCCCCAAGGGCAACGGCTACCAGTCGCTGCACACCACGGTGATGGGCACCGGCGGCAAGCCGGTGGAGATCCAGATCCGCACGCACGACATGCACCGCCTGGCCGAGTACGGCGTGGCCGCGCACTGGCGCTACAAGCAGGGCGAGCAGCCGCAGCGCTCCACCCAGGACCTCTCGTGGCTCCGGGAGACCATGGACCTCGCGGTGGACGCCAGCAGCGAGGACTTCATGGACACGCTGCGCTTCCAGATCTCCTCCCCGGAAGTCTTCGTCTTCACGCCCAAGGGCAAGATCGTGTCGCTGGCCCAGGGCTCGACCCCGGTGGACATGGCCTACGCCATCCACACCGACGTGGGGCACAAGGCGGTGGGCGCCAAGGTCAACGGCCGGATGGTGCCGCTGGACACCCAGCTGGCCAACGGCGACTCGGTGGAGATCCTCACCGCCAAGGGCGAGGGGGCCGGACCCTCGCGCGACTGGTTCACCTTCGTGGCCACGCCCCGGGCCCGGTCCAAGATCAAGCAGTGGTTCAGCCGGGAGCGCAAGGCGGAAATGACCGCCGCCGGCCACGACATGCTCGTGCGCGCCCTGCGCAAGGCCGACCTGCCGGTCAAGCAGTGGACCCGCCCGGAGGCCCTGCAGCCGGTGGTGGAGAAGCTCAGCGTGCACGACCGGGACGGCGTGTTCCAGGCCGTGGGGGAGCGGCGTGCCTCGGTGGAGCACGTCATCGAGCTGCTGCGCCAGGCCCACGGCATGGAGGAGCCCGAGCCGCTGGTTCCCGCCGATGTCGTGGCCGCGCCGACGCGCCGTCGTCACCCCGGCGAGGCGCCGGTGCACATCGTGGGCTCGGACGACGTGTGGAGCCACCTGGCGGTGTGCTGCGCGCCGGTGCCGGGCGACGACATCGTGGGCTACGTGACCACGGGCCGCGGCGTGTCGGTGCACCGCCGTGACTGCCCGAACGTGGAGCAGCTCGTGCAGAGCCCGGAGAGGATGGTGCGTGTGGCCTGGGACGAACGACCGCGGGGTGCGTTCACCGCGCGCCTGGTCATGGAGGGACTCGACCGGGAGGGGCTGCTGGCCGACGTGATGCGGGTGACCGCCGAGCTGGGGCTGGTGCTCTCCGACGTGGCCTTCTCCTCCCCGGACGGGCGCACCGCCTACGGTCGGCTGGAGTTCGAGCTGGCCGAGGTGGACTATCTCGACCACGTGGTGTCCACGCTCAAGCAGATCCGCGGCATCTACTCCGTGACCCGCGCCGCCTGAGGGCGACGCGGGTCACGGGGGCGGGGCCGGACGGCCCTCAGGCGGGGTCGAGGAAGGCCGCCAGGCAGGCCGCGTACATGGCCTGGTCGGCGGTGCCGCACACCTCGCGGATGCTGTGCATCGACAGCGTGGGGGCGCCGAAGTCCACCGTGGTGGAGCCGGTGAGTGCCGCCGTCATCGGGCCCACCGTGCTGCCGCAGGGCAGGTCCGAGCGCACCACGAACTCCTGCATCGGCACCCCGGCCTGCTGGCAGGCCAGGCGGAAGGCCGCCGTGCCCAGTCCGTCGGTGGCGTAGCGCCCGTTGGTGTTGACCTTGAGCACCGGTCCGCCGTTGACGGCGATGTGGTGGCCGGGCTCGTGGCGGTCGGCGTAGTTGGGGTGGGTGGCGTGCGCCATGTCGCCCGAGGCGATGACCGTGGAGGCCAGCGCCCGCAGGTGGTCCTGGCGGTCGCCGCCGCGGGCCAGCACGATGCGCTCGAGCACGGCCGGCAGCAGCTGGGAGAAGGCGCCGCGCTCGGTCATCGAGCCGACCTCCTCGTGGTCGAACAGCGCGATGAGCGGGATGGCCGCGCCGTCGCCCACGGGCGACCCCACGGCATCGAGCAGGGCGCGCACCGCCGCGTAGGAGGTGGCCAGGTTGTCCAGCCGGGCCGAGGCGATGAGGCCCCCGTCCAAGCCGATGCGGGCCGCCCCGGTGAGGTCGTAGGCCATGAGGTCCCAGCCGAGGACGTCCGCCTCGGCCACGCCCAGGCGCCCGGCCAGCCAGGTGGTGAAGGCCGGCGCGTCGGGGGAGACCGACCAGTGCGGCACGAGGTGGCGCTGCGCGTTGAGGGCCTCGCCCTCGCGCACGTCCCGGTCGAGGTGGATGGCCAGGCGCGAGACGCGCAGCAGGGCCTCGTCCACGTCGAGCAGCTCGGTGCGCACGCCGTCGGTGCCCTGCGGGTCGCGCAGGGTCACCCGGCCGGCCAGGCCCAGGTCGCGGTCGAGCCACGAGTTGGTGATGAGCCCGCCGTAGGGCTCCACCGCCAACTGGGCGAACCCGGCCGAGGACACATCCGGGCGCGGCTTGATGCGCAGCGTCGGCGAGTCGGTGTGGGCACCCACCACGCGGAAGCCGGTGGCCGGACCGGCACCGGCCGGGAGGTGCTCGGTGCTCCACGCCACGAGGGAGCCGCCGCGCACCAGGTAGTGGCGCCCCGGGCCCTCGGGGAAGGCCTGCGTCTCGTCCACCTCGGTGAACCCGGCACCCTCCAGCAGCGCGGCGGCCGAGGCCACCGCGTGGAAGGGGGTGGGGGAGTCGTCCAGGTAGGCGATGAGGCCGGCGGCCACCTCGTCGGTGTCGAACCGGTCCAGCCGCGCCATCATGCCTCCCCGCCGAACTCGGCCACTCCCTGCTGCGCCTGGTCGAGCCACGCCTGCTTGGTCTCCAGCTCCTTGCGCACCTTGGCGGCGCGCTTCTCGTCGCCGGCGGCCTCGGCCTTGGCCAGCTTGGCCTGCAGGTCCTCCACGGCGCCCTGCAGCTGGGTGGCGAAGAGGCTGGCGCGCTGGGCGTGCTCCGGCGAGGTCTTCTTCCACTGCAGGTCCTCGGCCTCGCGGACGGCCTGCTCCACGGCGCGCATGCGGCCCTCGATGCGCTTGACGTCGGCGCGCGGCACCATGCCGGCTGCCTCGAAGCGCTCCTGGATGCCACGCAGCTGACGCTTGGTGGTGTCCAGGTCCTTGACCGGCAGCAGCGCCTCGGCCTCGGCCAGGAGGGCCTCCTTGGCGGGCAGGTTGGCGGCGTACTCCTCGTCCTTGGCGGCGGCCTCGGCGTCCTTGGCGTTGAAGAACTGGTCCTGGGCGGCGCGGAACTGCTGCCACAGGGCGTCGTCCACCGAGCGCTGGGCGCGGCCGGCGCGCTTCCAGTCCTGCATGAGGCGCTTGAACGCCCCCGCGGTGCGCGGGTCGTCGGTGCGGGTGGCCAGGCGCTGGGCCTCCTTGACGAGCTCCTCCTTGACCACGCGGGCCTGGTCGCGCTCGGCGTCCAGCCGGGCGAAGTGGGCCTTGCGCACCTTGTCGAAGGTGTTGCGGGCACTGGCCAGGCGCTGCCAGAGCTCGTTCTCGGTGGGCTTGTCCAGGCGGATCTGGGCGCGCTGCATCGCCTTCCAGTCGTCCACCATGTGCCGCATGCGGTCGCTGGCGGCCTTCCACTGCATCTGCGCCGGGTCGGTGGCGGCCAGGGTCTCGGCCTCCACCACGAGCTTCTCGCGCTCGGCGGCGGCCTCGGCGCGGGCCTCGGCGCGCTGCGCCTGGTCGCTGCGCTCCTTGTCGCGCAGGGCCTCGGTGAGCTCGTCGAGCACCGAGGAGAGGGTGGCGTAGTCGCCCACCATCGGCGTCTCGGCCAGATGGGTGCGCACGGCCTCCAGGGACTGGCGGCCCTCGGCGGCGGTCACGCTGCCGGCGTGGATGCGCTGGGCCAGGAGCACGGTGGAGGCCACGACCTCGTCGAACTTGCGCACGAAGTAGGCCACGGCGTCGGCGGCGTCCGCGCCCGGGTAGCTGCCCACCACGGTGGTGGTGCCGTCGGCGTCGGTGCGCACGACCTCGCCGGACTCGGCGAGCGAGCCGAAGGCGGACTGGTCGGTCTCGGTGAGGGCCGAGGTGTCCACCAGCGGGCCGGGCACCGGAGTGGGGGTGAACGAGGCGCGCTGGGCGGCCGGGCGCTGGCGGCCCTCGCCGCGTGCGGCGCCCTTCTCGGCATCGGGGGAACCGCCCACCGGGGTCACCGGCGGGGCGGGGCGCTTGCGGGCCAGGGCGCCGGGGGAGGGCACGGCCGCGGGGGTCGGGGCGGGGGTGGGTGCCGCGTCGGTGGGCGCCTGCTCCTGGCCGGCCGGGGTGCCCTCGGGGCCCTCGGGGGTGGACGTGGTCTGATCAGCCGCGTTCATGGTTGCCTCTCTCGGCGGACGGTTCGCTCGGGCCAGTCTAGGTAGTCGCCGTGGCCCGGGTGCGCCAAGGTGCGTGGGGCGCGCCGCCGGTGGTCCGCGGGTGCGCCCGCCTACGCTGGCGGCCATGTTCACCCTCGCCATCCCGGCCACCGCCTTCGGCACCAACTGCTACGTCGTGGCCCCCGAGGCCGGGGAGGAGTGCGTCGTCATCGACCCCGGGTTCGGGGTGGTCGACCGCCTGCGGGAGGCGCTGCGCGAGAACGGCCTGCGCCCCGCGGCGGTGCTGCTCACGCACGGGCACCTGGACCACACCGTGAGCATCACGCCGGTCTGCGGCGGCACCGTGGGCGCCTACGTGCACACCGACGACCGCTACCGGCTCACCGACCCGCGCAAGGGCCTCTCGGAACCGATGTGGGCGATGCTGCAGCGCGAGTACGGCGGCTCGTTCACCTGGGCCGAGCCGGAGGTCGTGCACGAGGTCACCGACCGGGCCACCCTCGAGTTGGCCGGCATGACCTGGCAGGTGCGCCACGCCCCGGGGCACACCGAGGGCAGCGTGCTCTACGACGTCCAGAAGGTGCCCGAGCAGGTGCGCCGCGCCGGCTCGGACCTGCAGGCCAGCTCGTTCACCGGCGACGTGCTGTTCGCCGGTTCGATCGGCCGCACCGACCTGCCGGGCGGGGACCCGGTGGCCATGCAGCGCTCCCTGCGCGAGGTGGTGCTGCCCACGCCGGACGCCACGATGGTGCTGCCGGGGCACGGACGCCCCAGCACGATGGCCCACGAGCGGGCCAGCAACCCCTACCTGCGGGACCTCTGAGGCAGCTGCACCCCGAGCTCCCGTGCCTGGGCGCGGGCCAGCTCGTGCACGACCTCCTCGTCGCCGCGCCGCCAGGCGGCCACGGGGTCGCGGTCGATGGAGGCCAGTGTGCCCACCGGCAGCGTGGCCAGCCCGCGCAGGGCGAGCAGGGCCTCGGGGTCGTCCACGCGCCGGAGGTTGGCGGCGGTGGCCGCCGAGCGCACCGCGAAGTGCAGGCGCACCGGCAGCCAGACCAGCAGGGCGGTGAGCACCGGCAGGCCGGTGACCGCGAGCCACATCGTGTCGGCCAGCCGCTCCCCGGAGGCCAGCAGCTCCCGGCCGGTCTCGGTCACCGGGTCGCCCACGCCCAGCAGCCCGTCGAGCACGCCCGAGGCGAGGTCGCCCACCAGCGGCAGGTCGGACAGGCGCTGGTCGGCTCCCTGGACGCCGTCGTTGATGCGGTCGCCGCTCTCCACGAGGCGCTCGGCGGGGGCGAAGCGCTCGAGCACGTGGTGGTGCGCCGCGCGGCCGACGAGGACCCACAGCAGGGTCCACCCGGCCATGGCGAGGTCGGAGAGGACCTGTACGGACCGATGGGCGGGGGCGGAGGAGTACCAGGCCATGGGGCCAGCCTGCCTCACACTGGGGGGATGAGGAGCAAAGGGCCGACGGGCGTGGACGGGCCACTGTGGCCGGCGGTGGAGGAGTGGCTGGCCCACCTGTCGGTGGAGCGGGGGTTGGCCGCCAACACCCTCGCGGCCTACCGGCGCGACCTCGTGGTCTGGGTGCGCTTCCTGCAGGAGGCCGGGTGCCGGGAGTGGGCGGCGGTGACCACGCAGGACGTCCGCGACCACCTGCAGGCGCTGGCGGCCTCGGGGCGGGCCCGGTCGTCGGTGACGCGGATGCTCGTGGCGGTGCGCCGCTTCCACGCCTTCGCCCTGCTGGAGGGCTGGGTCCCCGCCGACGTGGCCGCCGACGTGACCCCGCCGAGCACGGGCCAGCGCCTGCCCAAGGCGCTCTCGGTGCAGGAGGTGACCCGGCTGCTGGAGGCCACCGCCCCGGTGGAGGGGGGCGCCGCGCCGCGGGAGCTGGCCCTGGCCCGCCGGGACCGGGCGCTGCTCGAGCTGCTCTACGGCACCGGCGCGCGGGTGTCCGAGGTGACCGGGCTCGACGTGGACGACGTGGACCTCCGGGGACGCGTGGTGCGCCTGCTGGGCAAGGGCGGCAAGGAGCGCCACGTGCCGTTGGGTGGGGCGGCGGCCCAGGCCGTGGGCGACTGGTTGGCGGCGGGTCGTTCCGTGCTGGCGGCGAGCGGGGGTGCCGGTGCGGCGCTGCTGCTCAACCAGCGGGGGCGCCGGCTGGGGCGGCAGTCAGCCTGGGCCGTGGTGGCCGAGGCCGGTGAGCGGGCGGGCCTGGGGGAGCGGCTGGGGCCGCACACCCTGCGCCACAGCTACGCCACGCACCTCATGGCCGGCGGCGCGGACGTGCGCGTGGTGCAGGAGCTGCTGGGGCACGCGTCGGTCACCACCACCCAGATCTACACGCGGGTGACCCCCGGTCACCTCCGCGAGGTCTTCCAGGCGACCCACCCACGCGCTCGATGACGTCACGAAGCTAGGAGAGGGCATGACCCTGAGGTCGAGGGTCACCCACGGGTCGAGTTGAGGATGAGGGGGCGACGGTGCCTCGGGTGCGCCTGTAGGGTTGCCCCGTCGATCAGGAGAGGAAGGCACCGTGAGCGAACGCTCGGACACCCAGGACCACGCGGCGGCCACGCAGCTGCCGCTCGAGGGAGTCGAGGCCGCGGCGGCGACCGAGGCGCCGGTTGCTGCGCCGCGGGTGTCCCGCGCCGTGGCCCTGGCGGAGAACCCCCGCCTGGACGACTTCCCCCGGCCGCCGGAGCTGACCTCTCACGGCCCTGCCCGCGTCATCGCCCTGTGCAACCAGAAGGGCGGGGTGGGCAAGACGACCACCACCATCAACCTGGGTGCTGCCCTGGCCGAGATGGGGCGCCGGGTGCTGCTCGTGGACTTCGACCCCCAGGGCGCCCTCTCGGTGGGCCTCGGCGTGCGCTCCTCCGGCTCGGAGCACAGCGTCTACGACCTGCTCATGCGCCCGGCCCGCGAGCTCGACGTGCACGACGTCATCCGGACCACGAGCACCCCGGGCCTGGACGTGCTGCCCGCCGACATCGACCTCTCGGCCGCCGAGGTGCAGCTGGTCAACGAGGTGGCCCGCGAGCAGGTGCTCGAGCGCGCGCTGCGCCCGGTGCTCGAGGAGTACGACGCCATCCTCATCGACTGCCAGCCGTCGCTGGGCCTGCTCACCGTGAACGCGCTCACCGCCGCCCACGGCGTGATCATCCCGCTGGAGACCGAGTACTTCGCCCTGCGCGGCGTGGCGCTGCTGGTGGAGACCATCGAGAAGATCACCGACCGCCTCAACCCCCTGCTGCAGATCGACGGCATCCTGCCCACGATGGTGGACGGCCGCACCCTGCACAGCCGCGAGGTCGTGGCCAGCGTCACCGACCACTTCGGCGAGCTGGTCTTCACCACCCCCATCCGTCGCACGGTGAAGTTCCCCGACGCCACCCTGGCCGCCGAGCCCATCACCCGCTACGCCCCGCACCACACGGCCGCCTACGCCTACCGCCGCCTGGCCCGCGAGCTCATCGCCCGCGGCGCGGTGGCCTGAGCCATCGGCCACACTGCCCCCGTGACCGACCTGCCCCCACCCGCTGCCGGGACCACCCCCGGCGGCGTGCTGACCCACCGGCGGCCGGTGCCCTTCCACGTGCACCAGTCGGCCTACGAGGGGCCCTTCGACCTGCTGCTCGGCCTCATCGCCAAGCACCGGCTGGACGTCACCGAGATCGCCCTGGCACAGGTGACCGACGAGTTCATCGCCCACCTGCGCGAGGCCCAGCGGGCCGCCTCGGAGGCCGAGGCCGGTGGGGACCGCGCCGCCTCGGCCTGGCTGCTGGGGGAGCTCTCGGAGTTCCTCGTGGTGGCCTCCACGCTGCTGGAGCTCAAGGCCAACCGCCTGCTGCCGGCCGAGACGCGCTCGGAGGTGGAGGACCTCGAGTTCATCGAGGCCCGCGACGTGCTCTTCGCCCGCCTGCTGCAGTACCGCGCCTACAAGCAGGTGGCGGCGTGGATGGCCGAGCGCACCGGCCAGGCGGGCGGGGCGGTGCCGCGCATGGCAGGCCTGGAGGAGCGCTTCGCCGCCGTGCTGCCCGACCTGGTGATGACCGTCACCCCCGACCAGCTCGCGATGGTGGCCGCCGGGGCGCTCAGCCCCCGCCCGGAGCCGGTGGTGGGAGTCGAGCACCTCCACGCCCCCACCGTGAGCGTCACCGAGCAGGTGAGCCTCATGTCCGCGCGGCTGCGGGAGGCCGGGCGGCTGACCTTCGCCGAGCTCATCGGGGACGCCTCGACCCGGCTGGAGGTGGTGGGCCGCTTCCTCGGGGTGCTGGAGATGCTCCGGTCGGGGACGGTCGACGTGACCCAGTCGGCACCCCTGGGCCCGATGGAGGTCGTCTGGTCGCCGGGCGCGACCGGGCACACTGGACCCCGTGAGTGACCCGATCGTGACCGCCCCCGACGAGGCCCCCTCCTGGGCCGACGACCTGCCCGCCGCGCTCGAGGCCGTGCTCATGGTCGTGGACGAGCCCGTGCCGGCCGCCGACCTCGCCGAGGGCCTGGGCGCCCCGGTCGAGGAGGTCCGGGCCACCCTGGAGCGCCTCGCCGAGGAGTACACCGAGGCCGGCCGCGGCTTCGACCTGCGGCAGGTGGCCGGCGCCTGGCGGATGTACTCGCGCCCCGCCTACTCCGAGGCCGTGGAGCGCTTCCTCGTGGGCGGCCGGCAGGCGCGGCTCACGCAGGCGGCGTTGGAGACGCTCGCCGTCATCGCGTACCGTCAGCCGATCAGTCGCGGCCGGGTGGCCGCGGTGCGCGGCGTCAACGTGGACGGTGTGGTCCGGACCCTCGTGGCGCGCGGCCTCATCGCCGAGGTGGGCGCCGAACCCAGTGGGGCGGTGCTCTACGGCACCACCCACCAGTTCCTCGAGCGGATGGGGCTGGCCGACCTGGCCGAGCTCCCCGACCTCGCGCCCTTCCTCCCCGACGCCGGGGACGTCGACGCCATCGCCGAGGGTCTGGGTGCCCCGCGTCGGCCCGGCGCCCGGGAGACCGAGGCCGCACCGGAAGGTGGCGCCGCCCCGGAGGGCGATGTCGCGCCCGACCCCGGGGCCGTACCCGAGCCCGACCCGCACGACACCGCGCCCGAGGACGGGCCGACCCAGCAGCAGGAGAGTGAGCAGTCATGACACGCCGTGAGAACGCACCCCGTCGCGCCAGCGGCCAGGGCAAGCGGGGCACGGGCGGCTTCGGCCCGGTGCGCAAGCGCCGCGTCCGCCCCACCGCCGCACAGGCCGACCACGACGTGCACACCGCCGACGGCGAGCGCCTGCAGAAGGTGCTGGCCGCCGCCGGGCTGGGCTCCCGCCGCGCGTGCGAGCAGATGATCGCCGACGGTCGCGTGGAGGTGGACGGCGTGCCGGTGACCGAGCTGGGCGTGCGCATCGACACCTCGCGCCAGAAGGTGGCCGTCGACGGCCTGCCGGTGCAGACCGACGACTCCAAGGTCTACCTGGTGTTCAACAAGCCGGTGGGCGTCATCTCCACCATGGAGGACGACGAGGGCCGCCTCTCGGTGGGCGACTACACCTTCACCCGCAAGGAGCGCCTCTTCCACGTGGGCCGGCTCGACCAGGAGACCTCCGGCCTGCTGCTGCTCACCAACGACGGCGACTTCGCCCACCGCATGCAGCACCCCAGCTTCCAGGTGCTCAAGACCTACGTGGCCAAGGTGCCCGGCCCGGTGGCCAAGGGCCTGGGCAACACCCTGCGCGAGGGGGTGGAGCTCGACGACGGGCTGGTCAAGGTCGACCAGTTCTCGGTCATCGACTCCCAGCCCGGGTGGGCGCTGGTGCAGCTGGTGATCCACGAGGGCAAGAAGCACGTGGTGCGCCGCCTGCTGGAGGCCGTCGGCCACCCCGTGGAGGAGCTCGTGCGCACGCAGGTGGGCGAGGTCCGCCTCGGCGACCTGCGCCCGGGCAAGATGCGCGCGGTGACGCCCGACGAGCTGGCCCGCACGATGAAGCTGGTGGACCTGTGATGCGCCTGCCCTACTCCGCCACCCGACGCCACCCCCGCATCGCCGACCTGGACGTGCCAGTGACCGTGGCCATCGACGGCCCGTCGGGCTCCGGCAAGTCCACTGTGGCCCGCACCGTGGCCATGGCCTTCGACCTGGCCTACCTGGACACCGGGGCGATGTTCCGCGCGCTCACCTGGGCGGCACTGGATGCGGGCGTCGACCTGCGCGACGTGGACGCCGTGGCCCACCTTTCCCGCACCGCGCCGCTGCACCAGTCCACCGACCCGGCGCAGCCCGGCGTCTGGGTGGGCCAGGAGAACGTGGGCCGCGCCATCCGCGAGAGCCGCATCTCCTCGCAGGTCTCCGCGGTGGCCACCAACCTCGACGTCCGCGGCGAGCTGGCCCGCCGGCAGCGGGAGATCATCGCCGGCACACACGCCGCGGGCCGCGGCATCGTGGCCGAGGGGCGCGACATCACCACCGTCATCGCGCCCGACGCGCGGGTGCGGATCCTGCTGACCGCCAGCGAGGAGGCCCGCCTGGCCCGCCGCCAGCGGCAGACCGGCGGCAAGGCCGTCTCGGCGGCCACCCGTGACGAGGTGGTGCGCCGCGACCGCGACGACTCCACCGTCTCGAACTTCACCACCGCCGCCGACGGCGTCACCACCATCGACACCTCCGACCTGGACCTGCCCGGTTCGGTGGAGGCCGTCGTCTCGGTGGTGCTCGACCGCGCCGGCACCGGCTCGACCCCCGAGGGAGCAGCATGACCGAGCACGACGACCAGACCCTGCCCGAGGACGGCCCCGAGGTGGAGTACGTGGTGCCGGACGACCCGGCGGTGCTCGAGGAGGCCACGGCGCCGGACACCGAGGTGGAGACCGCCTACGCCACCGCGCTGCGGGCCGGGCTGGAGGAGTTCGAGCTCGACGCCGAGGACGCCGCGCTCATCGAGGGCGGTGACGGGTTCGACGAGTACGGCAACCAGGTCACCTCACTGCCGGTGGTGGCCATCGTGGGCCGCCCGAACGTGGGCAAGTCCACCCTGGTCAACCGCATCCTGGGCCGCCGCGAGGCCGTGGTGCAGGACGAGCCGGGCGTGACCCGCGACCGCGTGACCTACCCGGCGGAGTGGAACGGCACGCCGTTCATGGTCATGGACACCGGTGGCTGGGAGCTGGACGCCAAGGGCATCCAGCGTCACGTGGCCCAGCAGGCCGAGGTGGCCGTGGAGCTCGCCGACGTCATCGTGTTCGTCGTGGACGCCACCGTCGGTGCCACCGACGCCGACGAGGACGTGGTGAAGTTGCTGCGCCGCGCGGACAAGCCGGTGCTGCTCGTGGCCAACAAGGTGGACGACGTGCACCTGGAGGGCGAGGCCGCCGCGCTGTGGAACATGGGCCTGGGTCAGCCGTGGCCGGTCTCCGCGCTCCACGGCAAGGGCTCGGGCGACCTGCTCGACGAGATCCTCGCGAACTTCCCCGACGAGCCGTCCTCCGATGCCGGGCGCATCGTGGGCGGGCCGCGGCGCGTGGCCCTGCTGGGCCGCCCCAACGTGGGCAAGTCCTCGCTGCTCAACCGGCTGGCGGGGGAGGACCGCGTGGTGGTGGACAACGTGGCCGGTACCACCCGCGACCCGGTGGACGAGTACATCCAGCTGGGCGGGCGCACGTGGATGTTCGTGGACACCGCCGGCATCCGGCGCCGCGTGCACCAGACCCGCGGCGTGGACTTCTACGCCTCCCTGCGCACGCAGAGCGCACTGGAGAAGGCCGAGGTGGCCGTCGTCCTCATCGATGCCGGGGTGGAGATCGCCGAGCAGGACATCCGCGTGGTGCAGCAGGTCATCGACTCCGGCCGTGCGCTGGTGATCGCCTACAACAAGTGGGACACCACCGACGACGAGCGCCGCCACTACCTGGAGCGCGAGATCGAGCGCGAGCTGGTGCAGGTGCCGTGGGCGCCGCGGGTCAACATGTCCGCGGCCACCGGGCGCCACGTGGACCGCCTCGTGCCGGCGCTGGACACCGCCCTGGAGAGCTGGGACGCGCGCATCCCCACCGGCCGCCTCAACTCGTTCCTCGGCGAGGTGGTGGCCGCCCACCCGCACCCGGTGCGCTCGGGCAAGCAGCCGCGCATCCTGTTCGCCACCCAGGCCAGCAGCCGCCCGCCCACGTTCGTGGTGTTCGCCTCGGGCTTCCTGGAGCACTCCTACCGGCGCTTCCTGGAGCGCAAGCTGCGGGAGCGCTTCGGCTTCGAGGGCAGCCCCATCGAGATCTCGGTGCGCGTCCGGGAGCGCCGCCGCCGCTGAGTGCACCCACCACCGGGCCCCGCAGGCACCACGCCGAGGGGGCTGGTTGGGGGAGAGCCCGCCCGATGGGTTATGGTTCTCTCCGCTCCGCACGCGGGGCATCGGGCTGTGGCGCAGTTTGGTAGCGCACTTGACTGGGGGTCAAGGGGTCGCAGGTTCAAATCCTGTCAGCCCGACCAGTGGGAGCCCCACCTCCGGGTGGGGCTCCTTTGCTGCGCGCACGCCCCGGCGTGCCGTGCCGACGGGTCCCCGCCGGCGCCCCGGCAGGGCCCCCGTCCGCCGGGTTCGTCCCCACTCCGTCGCTGGGAGGATCCAGCCATGACCACCGCCCCGACGCCCCCCGAGCAGGACCCGCTGCGCGCCGGCCACCTCGCCCCCTCGCCGCGCACCCTGGTGGACCTCTTCCTCGAGACCGTCGAGAGCTCCGGTGACGCGCCCGCCGTCGCCGCCGGCGGCAGCGTGCTCACCTACGACGAGTTCCACGAGGCCTCCGCCGAGCTCGCCGCGCGCCTCGCGGAGCTCGGCATCGGCGCCGGCGACAAGGTGGGCGTCCGCGTCCCCTCGGGCACGGCGGACCTCTACGTGGCGATCATGGGCGTGCTGCTGGCCGGTGCGGCCTACGTGCCGGTGGACGCCGACGACCCCGACGAGCGCGCCCGCACCGTCTTCGAGGAGTCGCAGGCCGCCGCCGTGGTGGGCGCCGACCTCGTGATCTCCTCCCGGCTGGACGCACACCGCGAGCCGGTCGAGCCCGCCCTGCCGGACCTGGCGGACGACTGCTGGGTGATCTTCACCTCGGGCTCCACGGGCAAGCCCAAGGGCGTGGCCGTCACGCACCGCTCCGCGGCCGCCTTCGTCGATGCCGAGTCGCGCCTCTTCCTGCAGGGGGCCCCCATCGGGCCCGGCGACCGGGTCATGGCCGGCCTGTCGGTGGCCTTCGACGCCAGCTGCGAGGAGATGTGGCTGGCCTGGGCGCACGGGGCCTGCCTGGTGCCCGCCCCGCGCTCCCTGGTGCGCTCCGGTGTGGACCTGGGCCCGTGGCTCGTGGCCAACGACATCACCGTGGTCTCCACCGTGCCCACGCTGGTCTCCATGTGGCCGGCCGAGGCGATGGACCGGGTGCGCCTGCTCATCGTGGGCGGGGAGGCCTGCCCGCCGGAGCTCGGCGCGCGCTTCGCCACCGACACCCGCGAGGTGTGGAACACCTACGGGCCCACCGAGGCCACCGTGGTGGCCTGCGCCGCGCAGGTGACGGCCGAGCCGCCGGTGCGTATCGGCCTGCCGCTGGACGGGTGGGACCTGGCGGTCGTCGACGCCGAGGGGCAGCCGGTCGCCCCCGGCGAGGAGGGTGAGCTGATCATCGGCGGCGTCGGCCTGGCGCGCTACCTGGACCCTGCCAAGGACGCCGAGAAGTACGCCCCGATGCCGACGCTCGGCTGGGAGCGCGCCTACCGGTCGGGTGACGTGGTGGTCAACGACCCCGCCGGGCTGCTCTTCCGTGGCCGCGCGGACGACCAGGTGAAGGTGGGCGGGCGCCGCATCGAGCTGGGGGAGATCGACTCCGCGCTGCTGCAGCTGCCGGGTGTGGCGGGCGCCGCCGCGGCGATCCGCAGGACCGAGTCGGGCAACACCCTCATCGTGGGCTACCTGACGGTGGACGAGGCCTTCGACCGCGCGGCCTCCCTGGCCCGCCTGCGCGCCGACATGCCCGCCGCCCTCGTGCCGCGGCTGGCCGTGGTGCCGGACCTTCCCACCCGCACCAGCGGCAAGATCGACCGCGACGCCCTGCCGTGGCCGCTGCCCGAGGAGGAGGGCGCCGGCGACAGCGCCCTGGACGAGACCGGGCAGTGGCTGGCCGACATCTGGAACACCGTGCTGGGCGCCCGGCCGACCAGCCCGGACGAGGACTTCTTCGAGCTGGGCGGCGGGTCGCTCACCGCGGCGCAGATCGTGGCCCGCGTCCGTGAGCGGTACGTCAACGCGACGGTGGCCGACGTCTACGAGCACCACACCATCGGTGCCTTCGCCAGCTGGCTGCAGGGACTGGACGGCCCCACCGGCCGCCTCAACGAGCAGGTGCCCCCGGTGGGCCGCGGCGTGCAGGCCGTGCAGCTGCTGGCCCTGCTGGGGCTGCGCACGCTCACCGGTCTGCGGTGGGTGTTCTGGATGGCCCTGGGGGCCCGCGTGCTGGACCTCCTGGGCTGGGAGGCGGCCTCGCTCGTGCCGATGGCGCCCTGGTGGGCGCTCGGCCTGGGCTGGGTGCTCCTCGTGCTGCCCGCCGGCCGCCTGGCCCTGGCCGCCCTCGCGGCCCGGGTGCTGCTGACCGGGGTGCGCCCCGGTACCCACCCGCGGGGCGGGGGAGTCCACCTGCGCCTGTGGCTCGCCGAGCGCTTCGCCGACGAGGCGGGCGCGGGCCTGGTCTCCGGTGCCGGGCTCGTGCGCTGGTACGCCCGCCTGCTCGGCTGCCGGGTGGGGCGCGGCGTGGACCTGCACGCCATGCCGCCGATCACCGGCCACCTCACGCTGGGTGAGGGCTGCGCGGTGGAGCCCGAGGTGGACCTGCAGGGTCACTGGGTGGACGGCGCGACCCTGCACGTGGGCCCCATCGAGGTGGGGGAGCGAGCCCGCATCGGCGCCCGCTCCACGCTCGTGGGCGGTGCCCGCGTCGGCGCCGACGCCGAGGTGGCCCCCGGGTCCACCGTGTTCGGGGACGTGCCCGCCGGCGAGCGGTGGTCGGGCTCCCCGGCCATCCGCGCCGGCCAGGCCCGTGGCCCGTGGGCCGACGCCCCGCGCCGCCGCCCGGTCTACACCGGTCTCTACGCCCTCACCGGCGTGCTCATCTCGCTGCTGCCGCTCGTGGCCACGCTCGTCGGCGGACTGGTGCTCTGGCGCCCGCTGGCCGGGGCCGACTCGCTGGGGGAGGCCGTCCGCACCGCCCTGCTCTGGCTGCCGCTGGCGGGCCTGGCGGGCTACGCCACCCTCGCGCTGCTCATCCTCGTGCTGGTGCGTCTGGCCGGCAGCGGCCTGCAGGGCGGCCACCACCCCACGCAGAGCCGCCGCGCCCTGCAGGCCTGGGCCACGCTGCGCCTCATGGACGAGGCCCGCACCTGGCTGTTCCCCATGTACGCCGGCGCCATCACCACGCTCTGGCTGCGCCTCCTGGGCGCCCGCATGGGCAAGGACGCCGAGGCCTCCACGGTGCTCATGATCCCCAGCCTCACCCGGGTGGGTGCCGGGGCCTTCCTCGCCGACGACACGCTCATCGGCGGGTACGAGCTCGGCGGTGGCTGGATGCGCGTCGAGCGCGTGAAGATCGGCCGCGGGGCCTTCGTGGGCAACTCCGGCATGACCGCGCCGGGCCGCAAGGTGCCCAAGAAGTCCCTGGTGGCGGTGCTCTCGGCCGCGCCGCGCCGCAAGAAGGCCAAGGCCGGCGCCTCCTGGGTGGGCTCGCCGCCGGAGAAGCTGCGCCGCGCCCCCTCCCAGGTCGACGCGGCACGCACCTACGCCCCGCCGCGCCACCTGCGCGTGCTGCGGGCGATGGTGGAGTCCTGCCGCGTGCTCGCGCTGCTGGCGCACCTGGTGCTGCACCTGCTGGGTGCCGCGGCCCTCTGCTGGCTCGCCGCCCGATGGGGCTGGGGCGCCGCCGCGGCCGCCTCCGGTCTGGTGCTGCTCGCCTGCGGTGTCCTCGCCGTGCTGGTGGCGGTGGTGGCCAAGTGGCTGCTCGTGGGGCGCTGGAAGCCCTCGGAGCACCCGCTGTGGTCCGGCATGGTCTGGCGCGGTGAGCTCGCCGACGCGTTCGTGGAGTCCGTGGCCGTGCCGTGGATGCTGCGCGCCGTCCCGGGCACCGCCCTGCTGAACCTGTACTTCCGGGTCATGGGTGCCCGCGTGGGCCGTGGCGTGTGGTGCGAGACCTACTGGCTGCCCGAGCACGACCTCATCGAGCTGGGCGCCGGTGCCACGGTCAACCGCGGCTGCGTCGTGCAGACCCACCTCTTCCACGACCGCGTGCTGGCCATGGACACGGTGCGCCTGCGGGCCGGGTCCACCGTGGGCCCCAACTCGGTGGTGCTCCCCGCCTCCACCCTGGGCCGCGACGCGACCGTGGGACCGGGCTCCCTGGTGATGCGCGGCGAGTCCGCGCCCGACCGCACCCGGTGGGTCGGCAACCCCATCGGCCCGTGGGTCGAGGACTAGGCTGACGCCTTCCCCCGAGCCCGAAGACCACCCGACGAACCCTCTGCGAACAGGCGCCCATGACCCACCCCGACCCGTACCTGCGCGGCCACGGCGACACCCGCTACCGCGTCCACCACTACGACCTGCAGCTCACCTACGCCGTGGTGACCAACCGCCTCGACGAGCGGGCGCGGCTGCACGTCGAGGTCGTCGAGCCGACTCACCACCTGAAGGTCGACCTGCGCGGCCTCCAGCTGGGCGGTGCCACCGTCGACGGTGCCCCGGCCAGGTACCGGCGCACCAGCGGTGGCTGGTCGGTCGCCGTCGGGGACCGGCGGGCCGGGGAGCGGCTCGTGCTGGAGCTCAAGGTGTCCGGCAAGCCGCGCCCGGTGCCCGGCACCCACGGTGAGGCCGGGTGGGAGGAGCTGACCGACGGCTCGATGGTGGGCTCGCAGCCGCAGGGCGCGCCGTCGTGGTTCCCGTGCAACAACGACGCCGCCGACAAGGCCACGTACCGCATCGAGGTGCTCACCGACGCCCACTACCAGGTGGTGGCCAACGGTACCCGCACCGTCTGCGAGCGCCAGGGGCGCCGCACCCGCTGGGTGTACGAGATGGACCGCCCGATGTCGCCCTACCTGGCCACCCTGCAGGTCGGCCGCTACGTGGAGACGCCCTGCGATGCGTCGGTCCCGGTGAGCATCGTCCACCCGCCGACGGTCCGGGTGGGGGAGGGCACCTCGCTCGAGCACCAGGGGCGCATGGTCGACTTCCTCAGCGGGCTGTTCGGCCCCTACCCCTTCGCGCAGTACCGCGCGGTGGTGGTGGACGACGACCTGGAGATCCCGCTGGAGGCTCAGGGTCTGAGCACCTTCGGCCGCAACTACGTCGAGGCGGTCTGGGAGAACGAGCGCCTGGTGGCCCACGAGCTGGCCCACCAGTGGTTCGGCAACGCCGTCACCGGTGAGCTGCTGCGCGACATCTGGCTGCACGAGGGCTTCGCCTGCTACGCCGAGTGGCTGTGGTCCGACCATCGCCGCACCTGGGAGCCCGGCCCCTCCGTGCAGGAGCAGGCCGCCCGGCACCACGCCGAGCTCGAGGACCTGCCGGCCGGGGTGACCCTCGCGGCCCCCACCATGCGCCGCATGTTCGACGACTGGGTCTACAAGCGGGGCGCGCTCACCCTCCACGCGCTGCGCGCCGTGGTGGGCGACGAGACCTTCTTCGACCTGCTGCGCACCTGGGTGCAGGCGCACTCCGGCGGCACGGCCAGCACGGCCCAGTTCGTGGCCCACTGCGTGCAGGGGTCCGGTGCGCAGGGCGCCCTGGTGGAACAGACCCTCCACGCCTGGCTGCACGAGCCGCAGCTGCCGCCGCTGCCCGAGCTGGCCTGAGCCCGGGCACCGCCCGGGCGCGAGGTGCCGCGCGGCTCAGTGCCAGACGAGCCGCACCGGGCCCGGGGGCGTGACCGCCACGGCCGCGGTCTGCCCCGCATGGTCCAGGTCCACCAGCGTGGCCGGCGGCCCTGCCAGCACCGTGCCGTCCATCGCCAGCCGGACCGTCCGCGGGTCGGTGGCCAGCCCCGTGCCGTGCGCCTTGAGCAGCGCCTCCTTGCGCACCCACAGGCGGGTGCGGGCGGCGTCGTCGGCGCAGGTCTCCCGCGGGTGCAGGGCCACGGCGTCGAAGCCCGCGAAGGCCACGGCGCCGTGGTGCTCGGTGTCCACGCCCACCCCGGCGCCCACGCAGAGGGCCACGAGCGCCGGGCCCGGGTCGCGGGGGCGGGAGAGCGACACCGAGGCGCCCTCCACCCCGCGCAGCACCGGCCGGCCGTGTGCGGCGGACCCGCACTGCGGGCAGGCGTGGGCGAGGGACAGGCCGGGGGCGCCGGTGACGGCGGCGGCCAGGGCGAGCAGCGCGGTGTGCGCGTCGCCGGGGGCGCGCGCCAGGTGGACCTCGGGCACACCGGCACCGTAGTCCGTGCCCCGCACCCGTCCCGCCCCTCGTGCGAGGATCGCCCGATGGGCCGCCTCACCGTCCGCCGACCGATCCTCCGCCTCCGGGGCCAGGAGCCCGCCCGCCGGGTGGTCGACACCCTGGCCGGCGAGGAGCCGCTGGAGATCCGGGTGGCCGGGCGGCCGCTGGCGGTCACCATGCGCACCCCGGGCCACGACGTGGAGCTGGCCACCGGCTTCCTGGTCTCCGAGGGCGTGCTGCGCCGCGGGGACGACCTGCGTGCCGCCATCCACTGCGGCGGGCCGGGTACCGGGGGAGGGGAGCCCAACACCTACAACGTGCTCGACCTCGCGCTGGCCGAGGGCGTGGAGCCGCCGGGGGAGGCGGTGGAGCGGAACTTCTACACCACCAGCAGCTGCGGCGTGTGTGGCAAGGCCAGCATCGAGGCGGTGCGCACCACCTCGGTGCACGACCTCACCACCGACCGCTGCCGGGTCTCCCGCGCCACCCTGGCCGCGCTGCCCGGGGCCCTGCGCGAGGCCCAGCGGGTGTTCGACAGCACCGGGGGCCTGCACGCCGCGGGCTTGTTCGACGCGGCCACCGGCGAGGCGCTCGTGGTGCGTGAGGACGTGGGGCGCCACAACGCGGTCGACAAGGTGGTGGGCTGGGCCGCCCAGCACGACCGCCTGCCGGCCCGCGGCACGGTGCTGCAGGTCTCCGGGCGGGCCAGCTTCGAGCTGGTGCAGAAGGCGGTCATGGCCGGCATCCCGGTGCTCAGCGCGGTCTCCGCGCCCTCCTCGCTGGCGGTCGAGCTGGCCGACGAGCAGGGACTCACGCTCCTGGGTTTCGTCCGCGGCGACTCGATGAACCTCTACGCGCACGCCCACCGGGTCGAGGGGGTCGACGCCGCCACCTCGTGACCCGCCCGCGGTAGTAGGCTCCGACCCTCAGCAGGCCCCGCGGACGGCGAGGGAGGTGGCCATGGCGCAGCAGGAGCCCGACCAGCGGCCGCGCAACCTCATCGAGGAGCTGCTGGCCAACCCCGTCGAGCCCGCGTACGCCGCGGCCCACGAGCGGCGCCGTCGTGCCGGCGAGGGTCCCGCCCCCGCCCGCCGGGCCCCGGCCGGACTGGCCCTGGGCGCCACGCTCGTGCTCATCGGTCTGGTGCTGGTGGCCGGCTACCAGAACCTGCGCGAGGACCTGCCGGCCGACGCCCCCCGCGCCCAGCTGGCCGCCCGCCTCCACGAGGAGCAGGACCTCTTCGCCGAGGAGGCCGCGGCGCTCGACCGGGAGCAACGGGCCGTGGAGGAGCAGCAGGGCCACCTCCTGCGCGAGGGGGGCAGCGGTGAGCTCGCCGCGCAGGTCGAGGCCCGTGGCGTCGCCGCGGCGGCCACCCCCGTCACCGGTGCGGGGCTGGTCCTGCAGCTCGACGACGCGCCGGGGCCCGACCCCGAGCAGCGGGTCGTCGCTGCGGACCTCCAGCGCCTGTCCAACCTGCTGTGGGCCTCCGGGGCGCAGGCCGTGAGCATCAACGGCCACCGCCTGAGCTCCCTGGCCGGCATCCGCTTCGCAGGCCAGGCCCTGGTGGTGGACTTCCGCGCCCTGGACCGCCCGTACACGGTGGAGGCGGTGGGTCCGGCCACGATGCCGGACCGCTTCGCCGAGCTGGGGGGTCAGGACCACCTGCGCCACCTGCGTGACGAGGTGGGCCTGCGCACCAGCACCCGCCGGGCCGCGGACCTCACGGTGCCGGCCGACCCCACCCTCACGCTGCACCATGCCCGCCCCGTCACCGTGGAGACTCCATGATCCCCGCCCTCGGCCTCGTCCTTGGCATCCTGCTGGGCGTCTGGCTCCAGCCCGACGTGCCCTGGTGGTTGGAGCCCTACCTGCCCATCGCCGTCATCGCCGCGCTGGACGCCGTGTTCGGTGGTGCCCGCGCCGCGCTGGACGGCATCTTCTCCGAGCGCGTCTTCGTGGTCTCCTTCCTCTCCAACGTGGTGGTGGCCGCCTTCATCGTCTGGATCGGCGACCAGCTCGGGGTGGGCTCGCAGCTCACCACCGGGGTGGTCGTCGTGCTGGGTCTGCGCATCTTCAGCAACCTCGCCGCCATCCGGAGGCACCTGTTCCATGCCTGAGTCCCCGCAGCCCGGCGCGCGTCCCCCGCGCCGTCCCCGCCCCCTGCCGAGGCCCCGGCGCACCGGCTGGCGGGCCTTTGGCGGCCGCGGCAGCACCACCGCCGCGGTCCTGCTGGGCCTGCTCGGCTTCGCGCTGTCCACGAGCAGCCTGGACCCGCAGCGCGATGCCGTGCGCGACCTGAGCGAGGCCGAGCTGGTGGAGCTCCTCCACGACGTGGAGGCCCACGACGACGAGCTCGATGCCCAGCGGGTGGCCCTAGAGGAGCAGAAGGCCGCCCTGGAGGCCGGGTCTGGGCGTTCCGAGGCCGAGAAGCAGGCGCGCCGCCGCTCCCAGGAGCTGGGCATCCTTGCCGGCGTGGTGCCGGCCGCCGGCCCCGGCATCCAGATGACGGTGCCGGCGGCCGGGGAGCTCGGGGCCGGGACCCTGCTGCAGGCCGTGCAGGAGCTGCGCGACGCCGGCGCCGAGGCCATGGAGGTGAACGGTCACCGGGTGGTGGCCGGCAGCTGGTTCGTCGACGACACCGAGGGGCGGGTGGTCATGGACGGTGAGGTGCTCCGCCCGCCCTACCGGTTCCGCGCCATCGGGCCCGCCGAGACCCTGGCCACCGCCATGCGGATCCCCGGCGGCGTGGTGGAGTCCGCCGCCCAGGAGGGCTCCCGGGTGAGCGTGCTGGTGCGCGACGAGGTACGGGTGGAGGCCACCGTCCCGCTGGAGGAGGGCGCCGGACGGTGACGACTGTGGCACGGGACACTAGGATCGACCCACCATCACCCGAAGGAGTGCGAGGAGCGCCCATGGACTACCCCCAGGACCTGCTGTACACCGACAAGCACGAGTGGCTGCGTGAGGCCGGCGACGGCGTCTACCGCGTGGGCATCACCGACTACGCCCAGGACGCGCTGGGTGACGTCGTCTTCGTGACGCTGCCGGCCGTGGGCGAAACCTTCTCCCGCGACGACGCCGCCGGTGAGGTGGAGTCCACCAAGTCCGTCAGCGACGTGTACTCCCCGCTGAGCGGCGAGATCACGGCCGTCAACGACGCGCTCGACGCCACCCCCGAGAACGTGAACTCCGACCCCTACGGCGAGGGCTGGATCTTCGAGATCAAGGTCTCCGAGTCCTCCGAGGTCGAGGACCTCCTCGACGCCGAGGCCTACACCGCCACGCTCGACTGAGCGCAGCACCCCCGGACGACGGGTGCCGGGGGCGACCCCCGGCACCCGTCGTCGACCACCAGAAAGGACCAGGCGCATGAGCTCCACCCCGGGCGGTACCCCGCACGCGACGGGCCCCGCCACCTCCCGCATCGACCTGGCGACCGGGTCGCCCGTCCCCACCCACCCGCGCACACCGGTGGCGATGACGGACGTCGATGCGCAGATGATCGCCGCCCTGCGCCCGGGCACCGCCCTGCTGCTCATCCCCGCCGGCGCCTCGGCCGGTGCGCGCTACCTGCTCGACGAGCCGGAGACCACGGTGGGCCGCGCCGCGGACGCCGACATCCTGCTCGACGACGTGACCGTCTCGCGCCACCACGCGCGCTTCGTGCTCTCGCAGGAGGGGTGCCGCCTCGTGGACAGCAAGTCCACCAACGGCACCTACGTCAACGGCGAGCCGGTGGAACAGGTCGACCTGCAGGAGGGCGACGAGGTGCAGATCGGCAAGTACCGCCTGGTCTTCCACCCCGCGACCTCCCCGGTGGCATGACGGGGGCGAGGCACACCATCGGCCAGGTGGTCCGCGAGCTGTCGGCGGACTTCCCGGACCTCACCATCTCGAAGGTGCGCTTCCTGGAGGGCAAGGGGCTCATCACCCCGGAGCGCACCCCCGCCGGCTACCGGCTGTTCTCCGACGACCAGGTGGAGCGCCTGCGTTTCGTGCTCACCTCCCAGCGCGACCGCTTCTGGCCGCTCAAGGTGATCGCCGACGCCCTGGACCAGATGGACCGTGGCCTGTCGGTGGACCTCGACGCGCCCGCCCCCGGACGGCCCGCTCCTCCGCCCGCCGGCGCGCTGCCCGGGGCGACCGGGCCGGCCGTGCAGGCGGTGGATTTCTCCAGCCGCGAGGCGGTGCGCGTCAGCCGGTCCGAGCTCTGCCGCAGCGCCGGCATCGAGCCCTCCCAGCTGGACGACATCGCGTCCTTCGGCCTGGTCCATGCCGACCGCGAGGGCTGGTACTCCTCCCACGACGTCGACATCGCCCGCGCGGTGGCCACCTTCGCCTCCTTCGGGCTGGAGCCCCGGCACCTGCGCATGTTCCGGCTGGCCGCCGACCGCGAGGCGGCGCTGGTGCAGCAGACCCTCACCGCCTCGCGTCCCGCCCCGGACGAGCGGGAGGGGATGCGCAACGAGCTGGCCGCGGCCTGCCTGGCGCTCCACGTGGCCCTGGTGCGCGCCGAGCTCGGCTGACCGCCCGACCGCGGCCGGCCCGACCGGCCGGTCGGCGTGGCGGCGTTGCCTGCCCGGGGACGGCGCAGTAGCGTCGCCCCCGTGACGACGACGCCGCCCGAGCAGGGCCACCCGGGGGAGCAGGTCCCGCTGTTCGACGACCCGGTCGCCGCTGCCCGGGACGCGGTGGGCTACCGCGGCCCGCAGGCCTGCGCCGCCGCCGGCGTCACCTACCGCCAGCTCGACTACTGGGCCCGCACCGGCCTGCTGCGCCCCAGCGTGCGAGGCGCCCAGGGCTCGGGCACGCAGCGGCTCTACTCCTTCCGCGACATCGTCGTGCTCAAGATCATCAAGCGCCTGCTCGACACAGGTGTCTCGCTGCAGCAGATCCGGGTGGCCGTCGAGGCCGTCGCGGACCGTGGCGCGGACGACCTCGCCTCGCTGACCCTCATGTCCGACGGCGCCTCGGTGTACGAGTGCACGAGCGACGACGAGGTCATCGACCTGGTGCGCGGCGGGCAGGGCGTCTTCGGCATCGCCATCTCCAGCGTGTGGCGCGAGGTGGAGGGCAGCCTGTGCGAGCTGCCCGGTGCCGACGAGCGCGAGGGCGTGGTCGACGAGCTGGCCGCCCGGCGCGCGCGCCGCGGCGCCTGAGGCGGCACGGGCCCGAACCCTCCTCGGCGGGGGCGTGACGTAATACACTCGCCGGTGCCGTCGACCCCGCAGGGGAGAGTCCCGCACCGGGACGCCGAAGGAGCAACCTCCCCGGAATCTCTCAGGCCCACGGACCCTGCGCGGTGAGGCAACTCTGGCCGGCCCCAGTGCCCACAGAGGGGGAGAGATCGTGACCCACGCAGCGACTCCAGGAGGACCCTTGGTTCCCGACGGCACCACGCCCACCCCCGCGCACGAGGCCACCGAGGCCCCCGTGTTCGACGCCAGCGACGAGCTGGGCCTGCACCACGAGCCCGACTTCGTGGGGCGCCACATCGGCCCCCGCGACGAGGACGTGGCCCAGATGCTCGAGGTGATCGGCCAGCCCTCGCTGGACGCCATCATCGCCAAGGCCGTACCGGGCGCCATCCAGGGCGACGAGCAGCTGCCGATGTCGGCGGCCCCCACCGAGCAGGCCGCCACCGCCGAGCTGCGCGCCTACGCCGAGCGCAACACCGTGGCCCGCTCCATGATCGGCCTGGGCTACTACGGCACCCACACCCCGCCGGTGATCCTGCGCAAGATCCTGGAGAACCCGGCCTGGTACACCGCGTACACGCCCTACCAGCCGGAGATCTCCCAGGGCCGCCTCGAGGCGCTGCTGAACTTCCAGACCATGTGCTCCGAGTTGTCGGGCCTCACCACCGCCGGGGCCTCCCTGCTCGACGAGGGCACCGCCGTGGCCGAGGCGATGACGGTGATGCGCCGCACCGCCAAGGTGGGCGCCAAGGACAACTCCGCCGTGCTGCTGCTGGACTCCGGCCTGCTGCCGCAGTCCATCGCCGTCACCGAGACCCGCGCCGAGCCGCTGGGCATCCCGGTGGTCGTGGCCGACCTGGCGGGCGTGGACTCCGTCGAGGGCCTGCGCGCCGCCGCCGGCGACCGCGACGTGTTCGGCGTCATCGTGCAGTACCCGGCCGTGGACGGTGCGATCCGCGACTGGTCGGCCCTGGCCGAGGCCGTCCACGAGGCCGGCGCCCTGGTGACCGCCGCCGCGGACCTGCTGGCCCTCACCCTGCTCACGCCCCCCGGCGAGTGGGGCGCCGACGTGGTGGTGGGCACCACCCAGCGCTTCGGCGTGCCGATGGGCTTCGGTGGCCCGCACGCCGGCTTCATGGCCGTCCGCTCCGGCCTCGAGCGCACCCTGCCGGGCCGCCTCGTGGGCGTCTCCAAGGACGACGAGGGCAAGGTGGCCTACCGCCTGGCCCTGCAGACCCGCGAGCAGCACATCCGTCGCGAGAAGGCCACCTCCAACATCTGCACCGCCCAGGTGCTGCTGGCGGTCATCGCCTCCATGTACGCGGTGTGGCACGGCCCGCAGGGGCTGCGCTCCATCGCCCGCGACGTGCACGGCAAGGCCCGCCGCCTGGCCGGCTCCCTCTCCTCGGCCGGCCTGGAGGTCGTGCACGAGGACTACTTCGACACCCTGGCCGTCCGCGTGCCGGGCCAGGCCGGCAACATCGTGGCCGCCGCCCGCCGCGAGGGCGTGCTGCTGTGGAAGCAGGACGAGGACACGGTGCTGGTGAGCGTGGACGAGACCACGCTCTCGGCCGACCTCGAGGTCGTCGCCGAGGCCTTCGGCGTCTCGCTGGCCGACCGCCTCGGCCCGGCGATGGAGCTCACCTGGCCGCAGCAGCTGCAGCGCACCAGCGACTTCCTCACCCCCGAGGTCTTCCACGTGCACCGCTCGGAGACCCAGATGCTGCGCTACCTGCGCGAGCTCTCCGAGCGCGACTACGCGCTGGACCGCGGCATGATCCCGCTGGGCTCCTGCACCATGAAGCTCAACGCCACCACGGCGATGGAGCCCATCACCTGGCCGGAGTTCGCCAACCTGCACCCCTTCGCCCCGGCGGAGCACTCCGAGGGCATCCGTGCCCTCATGGACGAGCTGAGCCAGTGGCTGTGCGACATCACCGGCTACGACGCCGTCTCGCTGCAGCCCAACTCCGGTGCGCAGGGCGAGCTGGCCGGCCTCATGGCCATCCGCGCCTACCACGCCTCCCAGGGCCAGGAGCACCGCGACGTCTGCCTCATCCCGGCCTCCGCGCACGGCACCAACGCGGCCTCGGCGGTCATGGCCGGCATGAAGGTGGTCGTGGTGAAGACCGCCGAGGGCGGCGACATCGACATGGACGACCTGCGCGCCAAGGTGGAGAAGCACGGCCCCCAGCTGGCCGCCATCATGGTGACCTACCCGTCCACGCACGGCGTGTTCGAGGACACCATCGCCGACCTGTGCGGCCTGGTGCACGACGCCGGCGGCCAGGTCTACGTCGACGGCGCCAACCTCAACGCCCTCATCGGCGTGGCCCGTCCGGGCAAGTTCGGCTCGGACGTCAGCCACCTCAACCTGCACAAGACCTTCACCATCCCGCACGGTGGTGGCGGTCCGGGCGTGGGCCCGATCGGCGTGCGCGAGCACCTGGCGCCCTTCCTGCCCAACCACCCGCTGGTGCCCGGCGCCGGCCCGGCCACCGGGGTCGGCCCCATCGCCGCGGCCCCGTGGGGCTCGGCGAGCATCCTGCCGATCCCGTGGGCGTACATCCGCATGATGGGCTCGGCCGGCCTGAAGAAGGCCACCCGCGTGGCCATCCTCTCGGCCAACTACCTGGCCAAGCGCCTCGACGAGCACTACCCGGTGCTCTACACGGGCAACGAGGGCCTCGTGGCCCACGAGTGCATCCTCGACCTGCGCCAGATCACCAAGGACACCGGCGTCACCGTGGACGACGTGGCCAAGCGCCTCATCGACTACGGCTTCCACGCCCCGACCATGTCCTTCCCGGTCTCCGGCACGCTCATGGTGGAGCCGACGGAGTCGGAGTCGCTCGACGAGCTGGACCGCTTCGTGGACGCGATGGTGGCCATCAAGGCCGAGATCGACGCGGTGGGCCAGCAGGGCGACGCCGACGACTCGGTGCTGCGCCACGCCCCGTACACCGCCCGCTCGATGGCCGGCGACTGGCCGTACTCGTTCACCCGCGCCGAGGCCGTGTACCCGGCCGGCGTGAACCCGGCGACCAAGTACTTCCCGCCGGTGCGCCGCATCGACGGCGTGTACGGCGACCGCAACCTGGTCTGCTCGTGCCCGCCGCCGGAGGCCTTCGAGGACTGACCTGCTGCGCGGCAGGGGCCCTGTCCGGGTCCCTGCCGGCGCGGGACGGCGCCCCCGTCACGTGGGACCGGCCACCCTGTGGTGGCCGGTCCCACGTGCTTGGATGGAGCCCCGCACGGCGAAAGGCAGGACCATGGGCGCAGAGGTCGAGAAGACCGAGTACTCCTCGGCGGACCGGGTGCGGTTCCGCGAGGAGGTCAACCACGAGCTGGAGACCTTCACCTGGCTGCTCGCGCACGCAGAGTTCGACTCCACCTTCCCCAAGATCGGGATCGAGATGGAGCTCAACCTCGTGGACGCCGACATGCAGCCCTCCCTCAACAACGAGGCGGTGCTGGGGCACCTGGGGGAGCACTTCCAGTCCGAGCTGGCGCGCTTCAACATCGAGGTGAACGTGGAGCCGCGCCCGGTGGCCACGGGTGCCTCGCCGTCGCTGGAGCACGTGGTGCTGCACCACCTGCAGGAGGCGCACGACGCGGCCGACGCCGAGGGCTGCCGCATGGTGCCCATCGGCATCCTGCCCACGCTGCGCGAGGAGCACCTGGTAGGGGAGTGGATCTCCGCCGGCTCGCGCTACCGGGCCCTGGAGAACGCGTTGCTCAAGGAGCGCGGCGAGGGCGCCACCATCGACATCACCGGCCCCACCGGGGAGCGAGTCAAGCAGTACACCGAGACCATCGCCCCCGGCGCCGCGGCCACCTCGCTGCAGCTGCACCGGCAGGTCTCGCCGGAGAGGTTCGCCACCTTCTGGAACGCCGCCCAGCTGGTGGCCGCCGTGCAGGTGGCGGTGGGTGCCAACTCGCCCTTCCTGTTCGGCAAACGGCTGTGGGCCGAGACCCGCATCCCGCTCTTCGAGCAGATGATGGACACGCGCACGCCGGAGCTGCGCAACCAGGGGGTGAAGTCCCGGGCCCTGTTCGGGCGCGACTGGATCGCCACCCCGGCCGACCTGTTCCGGGAGAACATCGGCTCCTACCCGGGCCTGCTGCCCGAGCTGTTCGAGCTGCCCTCCACCGAGGGTGGTCCGAGCAGCGACCGCTCCGGGGCCGGCAAGGGGCGGGCCCCCAAGCTGCCGCGCCTGATGCTGCACAACGGCACGGTGTGGCGCTGGAACCGCGGCATCTACGACGTGGTCGACGGCGTGCCGCACCTGCGCGTGGAGAACCGCGTGCTGCCGGCGGGCCCGACTGCGGCGGACACGATGGCCAACTGCGCGCTCTACTACGGGCTGCTGCGCACCCTGGTGGACACCACCCCCGAGCCGTGGCTGGGCTTCAGCCACGCCGAGGCGGAGCGCAACTTCTACGCCGCGGCCGAGCACGGCATCGAGGCGGAGCTGGCCTGGCCGGGCACCACCGGCACGATGCCGGTGACCGAGCTGGTGGCCGAGCACCTGCTGCCGCTGGCGCACGCCGGCCTGGTCTCCGGGGGCACCACCTCCGAGGACGCCGACACCTACCTGGGCACGGTGCGGCGCCGCTGCGAGAAGCGCACCAACGGCGCCACCTGGCAGGTGCAGGCCGTCGAGCGGCTGGAGGCCCGCGGCCTGGACCGCGACGCGGCGCTCACCGAGATGACGCGCCTGTACTGGGAGGCCAACGCCACCCACCAGCCGGTGGACCAGTGGGAGCTGCCCGCCTGAGACCCGCTCAGGGCGCCAGGTTCCACCGGTGGACGGTGGGCGTGGTGCGGTGGTGCCCGAGCACGCTCAGGCTGCCGGCCTCGAGCTCCAGGGCGTCGGCCAGGTAGGGCGTCTGGCGCAGGTACACCGCGGCCAGCACGCGCAGGTGGTGCCCGTGCCCCACGAGCACCACGTCGCCGTGTTCCAGGTGGCGCCACACCCGCCCCAGCACCCGGCTGGCCCGGGCGGCCACCATCTCCACCGTCTCGCCGGGGGTCTCGCCCGGTGGCACGCCGTCGAAGACGGTCCACCCGGGGCGGCCCTCGGCCTGCGCCTGGGCGGTGGTGCGGCCCTCCTCGGCGCCGTAGTCCCACTCCACGAGGTCGGCGTCCAGCGCGTCGGGCTCCAGGCCGGCCAGGCGGGCGGTCTCGGTGGCGCGCTGCAGCGGGGAGCAGCGCACGTGCACCAGGTCGTACTCCGCGAGCAGGTCGGGCAGGCCGCCGACCGCGGCGCGTCCGGCCCCGGTGAGGGGCAGGTCGGTGAGCCCGGTGTGCCGGCCGGCCCGGGACCACGCGGTCTCGCCGTGGCGCACCAGCAGGAGCCGGCCCCGGCCGGGCTC
This sequence comes from Kytococcus schroeteri, assembly GCF_002847825.1. Lineage (GTDB taxonomy): Bacteria > Actinomycetota > Actinomycetes > Actinomycetales > Dermatophilaceae > Kytococcus > Kytococcus schroeteri. The sequence continues at coordinate 59,047 of NZ_PKIZ01000001.1, forward strand.
GGAGGGACGCACGTCCACCGGGCCGGCGTCGGCGTACCGGTGGAGGCCGCCCAGGGTGGCGGCGGCCGAGGCCCTGGTCACGCTCGGGCCGGTGGGCGAGGCGGTCTTCGCGTCGGGCTCCATGTGCGGCAGGCTATGCCCCATGAGCAGCGAGACCCCGACCCCGCCCAGCCCCCGCTCGGTCCGTCTGGAGCGCACCGACTTCGCCACCTTCACCGTGACCAACGAGCGGGGCGCCAGCATCACCATCGGGGACGGGAGCGATGCCGACTTCACCCCGGTGGAGCTGCTGCTGGCCGCCGTGGCCGGCTGCTCGGCCATCGACGTCGACTTCATCACCCACAAGCGCGCCGAGCCGGAGTCCTTCGTGGTGGAGGCCCGGGGCACCAAGGTGCGCGACGAGGACGGCAACCACCTGACCGACGTGCAGGCGGCCTTCGACGTGACCTTCGCCGAGGACGAGGCCGGCCGGGCCGCCACCGAGGTGCTGCCGCGGGCCGTGGCCTCCTCGCGCGACCGCCTGTGCACCGTGAGCCGCACCGTGGCCCTGCCCACGCCGGTGGAGTTCACCCTCGCCGACGGCCGGTCGGTGGAGTGAGCGCCCGGCGCCTGACCTTTCTCGACGCGCTCACCATCGGCCTGGCGGCCATGGTGGGCGCGGGGGTGTTCGGGGTCTGGGGCCCGGCCACCGCCGCCGCGGGCGCGTGGCTGCTGGCCGCTCTGGCCGTGGCCGCGCTCGTGGCCTGGTGCAACGCCAGCTCCAGTGCCCAGCTCGCCGCCCGCCACCCGGGGGCCGGGGGCACCTACCTCTACGGCCGGGAGCGGCTCTCCCCGTTCTGGGGCTACCTCGCCGGGTGGTGCTTCGTCGTCGGCAAGACCGCCTCCTGCGCCGCGATGGCGATGGTGGCCGGCTCCTACCTGTGGCCCGGCCGGGAGCAGCTGCTCGGGGTGTTCGCCGTGGTCGCGCTCACGGCCGTCACGCTCGGCGGCGTCGTGCGGTCGGCCCGGGTGGCGCGCGTGGTGGTGGGGCTGGTGCTCCTGGGCATCGTGGGCACCCTGCTCGTCTCGTGGTTCCTGCCGCCGGACCCCACCCTGTGGACCCCCACCCGCGATGCCGCGGTGGTGCCGGGCCGTCCCTCGCCGCACGGGCTGCTGCAGGGCGCCGGGCTGCTCTTCTTCGCGTTCGCCGGGTACGCCCGCATCGCCACCCTGGGCGACCAGGTGGTCGAGCCGCGCCGCACCGTCCCGCGGGCCGTCGCGTGGGGCCTGGGCACCGTGCTGGTGCTCTACGCCGCGGTGGCGGTGACCCTGCTGGCGCGCCTGCGACCGGAGGGCATCGTGGCCAGCGCCGCCCCGTTGCGCGACCTGGCCGGGGGCGCGTCCTCCTGGTGGGCCGTGGTCGTCGGCGTGCTCGCCGGGCTGGCCGCCGTCGGGGCCCTGTGGGCGCTGCTGCTGGGCGTGGCCAGCACCCTCAAGGCGATGGGGCAGCGCCGCGACCTGCCGCCGGCCCTGGGCGTCACCGCCACCGCCTCCACCGGCGAGCGGGTGCCGCGCGTGGCCGCCCTCGCGGTGGCCGGTGCGGTGGTGCTGCTGGTGCTGCTGCTCGACCTGCGCGGCGCCATCGGCTTCTCCGGCGTGGGCGTGCTGCTCTACTACGCGGTGGCCAACGCCGCGGCGTTCACGCTGCGCGACGAGTGGCGCGCCGGGTGGGTGGTGCCGGTGGTGGGCCTGGTCGGCTGCGTCGTGCTCGTGGCGAGCCTCCCGGCCACCAGTCTCGTCGGCGGCCTGGTGATGGTGGCCGTCGGCGTGGTGCTGTGGTTCGTGCGCCGCGGCGAGCCCCGCGTGGCCGATGCCGACCGGGTGCCGGTCAGTGCTCCTCGTGGTGGTCGGGGTCCCCGCCGAACAGGCGACCGTCCGGCCGCGTGAGGTCGGTGATGGCGGCCACCTCGTCGTCGGACAGGGAGAACCCGAACAGGTCGAGGTTCTCCCGCTGGCGCTCCGGCGTGGCCGACTTGGGCAGGGGCAGCACCCCGCGCTGCAGGTGCCAGCGCAGCACCACCTGCGCCGGGGTGACGCCCAACCGCTCGGCCGGTGCCGCCACGGCGGTGTCGGTGTAGCGCGGCTGGCGCTTGCCCAGCGGGCTCCACGCCTGCGTGAGGATGCCGCGGCGGGCGTTCTCGGCCAGCAGGCCGGCCTGGCTGAACGAGGGGTGGACCTCCACCTGGTTGACCGCCGGGGTGACGCCCACCGAGCGGATGACCCGGTCCAGGTGGTGGGGGTGGAAGTTCGAGACCCCGATGCTGCGGGTCAGGCCCCGCTCGCGGGCCTGCACCAGGCCGTCCCAGGCGTACTCGTACTCGCCCTGCGAGGGGTTGGGCCAGTGGACCAGCACGAGGTCGAGGTGGTCGGTGCCCAGGCGGCGCAGGGACTCCTCCACGCACTCCACGGCGCTGCGGTGGCGCCGGCCGGGCACCTTGGTCACGAGCGCGACCTCCTCACGGTCCAGGCCGCTGGCAGCCACGGCGCGACCCACCTCGGTCTCGTTGCGGTAGGAGACGGCCGTGTCGAGCAGTCGGTAGCCGGCGTCCAGGGCGTGGCGCACGGCCGTGACGCCCTCGGCGCCGGTGAGCTCGTAGGTGCCGAAACCCACCAAGGGAAGAGTGGTGCCGTCGTGCAGCGTGTGGCGGGCGGTGGGGGAGAGGTCGACCATGCCCCCAGCCTAGGCGTGACGTCGTGTACCGACATCCCCGCGCGGCGTGTGTGCTGCGCGTCACCGCGGAGGTTAGGTTCTCGGGATGGACCCCCGGGCGCACGACACCACCCCCTGGCCACGCCTCGACGCCGCCACCGCGCACCTGCCCGCGCCGGTGGCCGCGGTGTCCCTCGATGCGGTGGACCGCAACCTGGACCGACTCGTGGAGGCGGCCGACGGCATGCCGCTGCGCGTGGCGAGCAAGAGCATCCGCGTGCGGGCCGTGGTCGAGCGCGCCCTGGCCCACCGTGGCGTGGAAGGCGTGCTCGCCTTCACGCTGCCCGAGGCCATCTGGCTGGCCCGGGTGGGCACCACCGACGACCTGCTCGTGGCCTACCCGACGGTGGACGCCGCCGGCCTGGACGCCCTGGTCTGCGAACCCGACCTCGCCGCGGCCATCACCCTGACCGTCGACGACCCCGCCCACCTCGCCGCGATCGCCGAGGCCCGCGCCCGCACCGGTGGCCGCGAGACCGTGCAGGTGGTGCTCGAGGCCGACGTCTCCCTGCGCAAGGGGCCCGTCACCATCGGCCCCCGCCGCTCGCCCCTGCACGGGTCGCAGGCGGTGGAACGCGCCGCGCGCCGCGTGGTGGCCGAGCCCGGCATCGCGCTGCGCGGACTGCTCACCTACGAGGGCCACGTGGCCGGGGTGCAGGACGTGCCCGTGGCCGGCGACCTGCGCGACCGCGCCTACCGCTGGGCCGTCCGCGGCATGCAGGGCGTCTCGCGCCGCGGGCTGTACGCCGAGCGGCGGGCCGTGGTCGACGCGGTGGCCGCGGTGCTCGGCCACGCCCCGGAGCTCGTGAACGGCGGCGGCACGGGGTCGGTGGCGTGGTCCTCGGCCGACCCGGCGCTCACCGAGGTCACCGTGGGCTCCGGCCTGTTCGTGGGCCACCTGTTCGACCGCTTCCGCGCCATCGACCTGGAGCCCGCGTTCGGCATCGGCCTGGACGTGGTGCGCACCCCCGAGCCGGACATGGTGACCCTGCTGGGCAGCGGCTGGGTGGCCACCGGTGCCGTCGCCGCCGACCGCCTGCCGGTGGCGGCCTGGCCCCCGGGCCTCGAGCTCACCGGCACCGAGGGGGCCGGCGAGGTGCAGACGCCCCTCACCGGTGCCCTGGCCGCCCGGGCCGCCGGCCACCGCCTCGAGGTCGGCTCCCGCGTGTGGATGCGCCACGCGAAGTCCGGCGAGCCCGCCGAGCGGGTCGACGAGGTGGTGCTGGTTCAGGAGGACGGCAGCACCCACACTGTGCCCACCTACCGTGGCGAGGGAAAGGCCTTCCTGTGAACACCACTCGGACCACCGGCTTCCGCAACTGGTCGCGCACCGTCGACCTGCCCGACGCCCCGCGCACCGTCGCGGACTCCACCGAGGCGGTGCAGGCCGCGGTGCGCCACGCCGTGTCCTCCGGCCGCCCGGTGCACCCCGTGGGCAGCGGGCACTCCTTCACCGGGGTGGCCGCCCCGCGCGGGGGCGCCCGCCCGGGCACCTCGCTGGCCGTGGACGGCCTCACCGGCGTGGTCGACGACTCCCGTGCCGCCGAGGGGCTCCTCACCCTCGGCGCCGGCACGCCCCTGCACGCCCTGCCCGCCCTGTTGGCGCCCTACGGCCTGGCCCTGGAGAACATGGGCGACATCGACCGCCAGACGCTCGCCGGCGCCCTCTCCAGCGGCACCCACGGCACGGGCGCGGCGTTCGGCTGCCTCGCCACCCAGGTGCGGGGCGTCACCCTCGTGGACGGCACCGGCCAGGTGCACCGCATCGGCGCCGGGGACCCGCGCCTCAAGGGCGCCGCGGTCTCGCTCGGGGCGCTCGGCGTCATCGTGGACATCACGCTGCAGCTGGTGCCGGCCTACTGCCTGGACCTGCAGGTCGAGAACGAGTCCGCGCCGGAGGTGTTCGCCACCTGGCAGGAGCGCACCGAGGCCCACGACCACTTCGAGGCCTTCTGGTTCCCGCACAGCCCCAGGACCATCACCAAGAGCACCCGTCGGTGCCAGGCCGACACCCCGCCGGTGCCGCGGAGCTGGTTCGGCCACCACGTCGAGGACGGGCTGGTCTCCAACGCGGGCCTGGCGGCCCTGGCGCACCTGTGCGACCGGCTGCCGGGCCGCACGCCGTGGCTCAACCGCACCTTCGGCGGGCTCACCCCGCACCGGGTGGTCGGCCCCTCGCACACCGTCTTCGCCAGCGCCCGCACGGTGCGCTTCCGCGAGATGGAGTACGGCGTGCCGCTGGCCGACCTCCCCGAGGTGATGGCGGAGGTCTCCGCGGCCATCCGCCGTCGCCGCTGGCCGGTGGGCTTCCCGCTGGAGATCCGCAGCACCGCCGGTGACGACCTGTGGCTCTCGATGGCGCAGGGCGGCCCGCGGGCGTTCGTCGCGGTGCACACGGTGCACGGTGACGGCCGCGCCCGGGCGTACTTCGCCGAGCTGGAGCGCATCCTCGTGGCCGCCGGGGGCCGCCCGCACTGGGGCAAGATGCACTCCCTGGGCGCCGAGGCGCTGGCGGGGCTCTACCCGCACCTGGGCGACTTCACCGCCCTGCGCGCGCAGCTCGACCCGCACGGGGTGTTCGCCAACGAGTACACCGACCGCGTGCTCGGCCCCGTGGGCTGAGGCTCAGAGCAGGCGGCGCAGCAGCTCCCGCTTCACCGGGCCCGAGGGCGGGTAGGCCAGTCCCAGGGTGTCCGGGCGCAGCGGCTTGTCCAGCACCGAGCGCTCGTGGGTGAAGGTCCGCACCGACGCCTCGCCGTGGTAGCTGCCCATGCCGCTGGCGCCCACGCCGCCGAAGGGCAGGGAGTGCACGCCCACGTGCGCCATCGGCACGTTGATGCCCACGCCGCCGGAGCGGGTGCCGGCCAGCCAGCGTTCCTGCACGTCGGTATCGCGGGTGAAGAGGTAGAGCGCCAGCGGGGAGGGGCCGTCGGCCACCCGGTCGATGGCGGCCTGCACGTCGGGCACGGTGACGACCGGCAGCACGGGGCCGAAGATCTCCTCGGCCATGGCCGGGTGGTCGTCGTCCACGTTGGTGAGCACGGTGGGGGAGACGTAGAGCGCGTCGAGGTCCACCTCGCCGCCCACCGCGGCGCCGTCCACCATCGCGGCCAGGCGCTCGGCGTGCTTCCGGTTGATGATGCGTCCGTAGTCGCGGCTGGTGCGCGGGTCGGGGCCGAACATGTCGGTGATGGCGCGTTCCAGCTCGGGTACGAGGGCGGCCTGGGTCGCCGGGGTGCACAGCACGTGGTCGGGTGCCACGCAGGTCTGGCCCGCGTTGCTGAACTTGCCCCACACGATGCGGCGGGCCACGGCGCGCAGGTCCACGTCCTCGCCCACCCACGTGGGGGACTTGCCGCCCAGCTCCAGGGTCACCGGGGTGAGGTGCTCGGCGGCGGCCCGCATGACGATGCGGCCGACCTTCTCGCCCCCGGTGAAGAACACGTGGTCCCACTTCTGCTCCAGCAGGGCCGTGGTCTCGGGCACGCCCCCGGTCACCACCTGCACCACCTCGGGGTCCAGGTACTGCGCCACCAGCTCGGCCAGCACGGCGGCGGTGGCCGGTGCGAGCTCGCTGGGCTTGAGCACCACCGTGTTGCCCCCGGCCAGGGCGCCGGCCAGCGGTGTGAGCACGAGGTTCACCGGGTAGTTCCACGGCCCGATGACGAGCACGGCGCCCAGCGGCTCGCGGCGCACCGTGGCGCGGGCGGGCTGCATGGCCAGCGGCACGGAGGCGGCCCGGGGCGACAGCCACTCGTCCAGGTGCTTGAGGAGCTGCTCCACCTCGCCCTCCACCACCGCGAGCTCGGTGGTGCGCGCCTCGGCCCCGGGCTTGCGGAGGTCCTCGCGCAGGGCGGCGAGCAGGCGCGGCTCCTCCTCGCGCAGCAGGGTGCGCAGGGCCCGCAGCTGCTCGCGGCGGGCGTCGAGCTCGCGCAGGCGGCCTGTGGCCCAGGTCTCGTGGGCCAGCTCGCGGACGGTGGCGGCGGTGGACTGCTCGGGGGACGTCATGGTCCCAGCCTACGCAGCAACGGACTCCTCCACGGCCGCGCCGTGGGCCTCCAGCGGCACCCGCCGCAGCTGCCAGCTCCAGGGGTGGTCGGCCAGGTGGGCGGACAGGGCGGCCTCGGTGCCGGTCGCGGGGGAGAGCACCAGCAGGGTGGGTCCGGCCCCACTCACGCACGCGGCTGAAGCGCCGGACGCGCGGGCGGCGGCCAGCACGTCCTCGACGCCCGGTACGAGGTGCGCGCGGTGCGGCTGGTGGAGGCGGTCGTCCACCGCCTCGGAGAGCGCCTCGGTGCGACCGGTGGCCAGGGCGGCCACGAGGAGCGCGCTGCGGGCGGCGTTGTGCACCGCGTCGGCGAAGGGCACCGATGCGGGCAGCGCGGCGCGGGCCTCGGCGGTGGCCACGGGGTGGTCGGGCACCAGCAGCAGCACCTCGGGCAGTGCGCCGGGGGCCACCGGCACGGGCACGCTGTGCACCCGCCCGTCGGCCGCCGCCACGGAGACCACCACGCCGCCCAGCAGGGCCGGGGCCACGTTGTCCGGGTGCCCCTCGGTGAGGGTGCCCAGGCGCACCAGCTCGTCGTCGTCCCAGTCGGTGCCGTGCAGGGCACGGGCGGCCAGCACGCCCCCGACCACGCAGGTGGCCGAGGACCCCAGACCGCGGGAGGGTGGCACGTCGCCGGCCACCGTGCAGCGCACCGCCACCGGCTCGATGCCGTGCTCGGCGCAGGCGCGTTCGTAGGCGGCCACGGGCAGGCTGTCGCCGGCGTCGGTGCGGGCGGGGTCGTCGGCGGCCACCACCTCGAGGGTCACCCGGTTGTGCAGGGCCACCGCCAGGCCCAGGGCGTCGAAGCCGGTGCCCAGGTTGGCCGAGGTGGCCGGCACCCGCACGGTGACCGACCGGCCGGTGGCGCTCATCGGTGCAGGACCTCCTCGATGGTGGACGGCACCTCGGGGACCTCCACCACCTGCTCGTGCAGCACGGCTGCGTCGCGCAGGGAGCTCAGGCCCAGCGGGGCGCCGCGCTCGTCGCCGGCGGTGGTGGCCAGGCGCACGAGGGTGTCGAACTCGTCCTCGTCGGCCTCGTGGCCCAGGGCGGCGAGGACCGCGGGGGCGAACTTGTACGGGCTGGCCGTGGCGGCCACCAGCGCCGGTCGGGCCGGGGGCTGCTGGCCGCCGGTGAGGTCGCCGCGCCGGTACTGCGCCAGCACGTCCAGGGCCACCGCGGTGTGCGGGTCCACCAGCGTGCCGTGCTCGGCGTGCATCGCGCGCAGGGTCGCGGCCGCCTGCTCGCCGGTGGCGGTGCCGGCCACCACCCGGTGCCGGGAGGCGTCCGCGCCCTCGGGCAGGTCCGCCGGCTCCCCGGGCAGCGCGCCCCAGTCGAAGACCCGCTCGTCGGCCAGCTGCGCCATCGCCGCGCGCACCCGGTCGCTGTCGCGCCCGCTGGTGTCGTGCAGGAAGCGCTCCAGGTTGCTCGAGACGAGGATGTCCATCGAGGGCGAGTCCGTGCGCACCAGCCCGCGTCGGGCGTCGTAGGTGCCGGTGGCGAAGAAGTCCGCCAGCACCCGGTTCTCGTTGGTGGCGCACACCATGGTTCCCAGCGGGACGCCTGCGGCGCGGGCCCAGGTGGCGGCCAGCAGGTTGCCGAAGTTGCCGGTGGGCACCACCACGTCCACGGGTTCGCCGGCGGCCACCATGCCCGCCCGGCGCAGGGCCGCGTAACCGGTCACGTAGTAGACCATCTGCGGCAGCAGGCGCCCCAGGTTGATGGAGTTGGCCGAGCTCACCGCGTACCCGCGCCCCGTGAGCCGTTCCCGGGCGCCCGCGTCGGCGAAGAGGGCCTTCACCGCCCGCTGGGCGTCGTCGAAGTCGCCGTGGATGCCCAGCACGTGCACGTTGCCACCGGCCTGCGTGCGCATCTGCTGCTTCTGCATGAAGCTCACGCCCTCGGTGGGGTAGAGCACCACCACCTCGGTGTCGGGCACGTCCTTGAAGCCCTCGAGCGCCGCCTTGCCGGTGTCGCCGCTGGTGGCGGTGAGCACCAGTGTGGTGCCCTGCTGCCCCTCGGCGGTGCGCGCCAGCGTCACCAGGTGGGGCAGCAGCGTGAGCGCGACGTCCTTGAAGGCGTGCGTGGGCCCGTGGAAGAGCTCCAGCAGGCCGATCGTCCCGTCCGCCTCGCCGAGGACGGTCAGCGGTACCACCTCCTCGGTCTCGAAGCGGGCCGCCGCCGCCTCGACGGCCTCCCGCAGCCCGTCGGCCGGCAGGCCGCCCTCCCCGGTGAGGTAGGGCGCCATGACCGCCGTGGCCACCTCGGCCCAGGGGGCGTCGAGCAGGGACTCCACGTCCAGCGGCTCGATGCGCTCGGGAACGTAGAGCCCGCCGTCGGGGGCCAGGCCGTCGAGCACCGCCCGGGCCGCGCCCACCGCCGGTGCCTGACCGCGGGTGCTGGTGAACCTCATGCCGCCCCCTCGCCGGCGGCCTCCCAGCGGACGACGCAGCTGCCCGGGTCGTCCAGCCAGGGCTGCAGCACGGCCCGGCGCAGCGGACCGGTGATGCCCGCCACCGGGTCGGAACCCAGCCGGTCCTGCAACAGGGCCTCGGCCTGCCCCGCCAGGGCGGCGCTGCTGCGCAGGTACCAGCGGCCGGTCACCGTGGCGTTCGCGTCGTGCAGCGGGGCGTCCGAGAGCGGGCTGGTGGTGGGCACCGCACCCAGCAGCACGTCCACCACGTCGGTGAGCACCGCCGAGGCGGTCTCGTAGCGCCCCGCGCCGGGCCCGGCGAAGGTCAGGGCACCCACGTGGTCGGCCTCGAAGGTGACCGCGTTGGTGGACCCGGTGATGCTGGCCGCCCAGTGCTCCGGCGGCACGGCGACCGGCTCGACGACGGCGGTCACCTCGTGGCCGCCGGGACCCTGCACGGCGTGCGCCTCACCCACCAGGCGCACCACGCGCGGGCCGCCGGGCGCCGTGCGCAGCGCCTGCAGGTCGGCCGCCGACACCCGCTCGATGCCGGTGCACAGGATGTGAGGCTCGGTCACCGGGCCGCCGAACGCCATCGAGGCCAGGATGCGCAGCTTGCGCAGCGAGTCCGCCCCGCTCACGTCGGCGCTCGGGTCGGCCTCCAGGTAGCCCAGCTGCTGGGCCTCGGCGGCCACCACGCCGTAGTCCCGCCCGGACTCCATGGCCGAGAGGATGTAGTTGCACGAGCCGTTGAGGATGCCGCTCACCGAACGCACCCGGTCCACGCGGACGAGGTCGCGCAGGGCCCGCACGCACGGCACCCCACCGGCCACGGCGGCCTCGAAGAGCAGGTTCACCCCCTGCTCCTGGGCCAGCGCGGTGAGCTCCTCGCCGTGCGCGCTGAGCAGCGCCTTGTTGGCGGTGACCACGTGCTTGCCCTGGCGCAGCGCCTCGCCCACCAGCTCCAGGCCCTCCTCGACGGGCCCGGCCACCTCCACCACGAGGTCCACCGACGGGTCGGTCACCGCCCCCCGGGCGTCAGTGCTCAGGGTGCCGGCAGGGGCGGGGACGTCGCGCTCGCGGTGCAGGTCGCGCACCACCACGTGACGCACCACCACGTCGGTGCCCAGCTGGTCCAGCCAACGCCCACGGTGCCGGCCCAGCAGGTCGACGACCCCCTGGCCCACCGTCCCGTAGCCCAGGACGGCCACCCCCACGCTGCGCACGCCCTCGGTCTGTTCCGTCATGTCGGCCTCCTGGGTGGTCTCGTCCCGGGTCTTCCAGTCGTCTCGTGGTCTGGTCCCGCCCGGCCACCGGCTGGGCCGGCGGTGGCGCCAGCCTAACGACGCCTCCCCGCCTGGTAGGAGGGGCCGTGCCCGGGTCTCCGCCCGGGGCCGCGCGGGGGCCGTCGGTGCCTCGGGCGATACTTGGGGCAGGTGCCGAGAGCCGGCACGCCGATGACCCCGAGGGGGCACCATGAAGCGCACGACCCTGACGCTGCTGGCCGCGATGAGCACCACCGTGGTGCTCGCCGGGTGCAACGAGGACAACGGTGGCGGCGGTGGCTCCGCCCAAGCCGACTCCGACCCGAAGGCCGCCGTGTCGCAGGCCTTCGACAAGGCCAACGAGGCCAAGGACCAGACGGCCACGATCTCCCTGGACAGCTCCTCGGAGTCGCTCAAGAAGCTCACGGAGTCCTCCGACTTCTCCACCCTGAGCTCTGACGACCGGATGGCCGTGGAGAAGGTCACCGAGCTGCTGCCCAAGTCCAAGATCACGGTCTCGACCCACTCGCGCGACCAGGCCCTCTCCGAGGAGAAGGACGCCAAGGACCTCGACACCGCCATGACCCTGCACATCGGCGAGGGAAAGGTCGAGTTCCGCCAGGTCGAGGGCGGCATGTACATGCGCGCCGACGTGGACAAGATCGGTCAGGAGACCGGCCTGTTCACCGCCGACCAGCTCAAGATGGGCCTCACCGGCGGCTCCGGTGCCCCGGCCGACGACCCCTCGATGCAGTTCCTCACCAAGGCCCTCTCCGGCGAGTGGGTCGGTGTCTCCTCCGAGCAGGTGGAGTCCGAGCTGCAGAAGCAGGGGCTCACCCTGGAGGACCTCACCAAGGAGGCCACCGGCGGCACCGAGGTGTCCGCCCAGCAGCAGCTGAAGATGCAGCAGGACCTCAAGACCTTCATGGACGAGCACGGCGAGTTCACCCGCGAGGGAGACGTGGTGCACGTGGCTGTGCCGGTGGAGGAGAGCTGGGACGACTTCGCCGCCATCGTGAACCAGAACATCACGGACCCCTCGGAGAAGCTGCCGACGCTCACCGAGGAGAACAAGAAGGCCATCAAGGACGACGCCAAGGCGACCATCGACGTGACCCTCGACGGCGACCAGCTCAAGGGCCTGGACCTCGACTTCACCCAGGTCAAGGACTTCGTGGACCCGGCCTCGCTGGACGCCACCGAGAAGAAGGACTACGACGAGTTCGTCCAGCAGGTCGGCGACGGCCCGCTCGGCCTGAAGATCGAATACGGCCAGGAGGGCGCGCCGGCCAAGCCGGACCAGTTCACCGAGGTGCCGCAGGAGCTGCTCGACGCCGGCGCGGCCAGCGCCACGGGCGCTGGTGGCGCGGAGATGGCCGGCTGACCCGACCCGTCGCACCGCCCCGCCGGGGGCACCCGCTCACCGCGGGTGCCCCCGGCGTGGCCGTTCCCGCACACTGGGTCCACCGGCCCACCGACCCGTCCACCCACCCCAGGAGCCCCATGACCCAGCGAGCCGCCTCGTGACCGCCGCCCAGACCGCACCCGGCCCCGGGGCGGGCCTGCCGCGCTTCCTGGCCCCCTTCGCCACCCGGGACTACCGCCTGCTGGCCACCAGCCTGCTGCTCGTCTCGTTCTCCGCGGGGGTGTGGACCGTGGGGCTGGTCTACGCCGTCAAGGGCCTCGGCGGCCGCGAGGTGGACCTCTCGGTGGTCACGGCCGTGGGCTCGATCGGGCTGGTGCTCTGCGCGCTCGTCGGAGGCGTGGCCGCCGACCGGCTGCCCCTGCGCGGACTGCTGGCCGGCTGCTCGCTGCTGTTCGCCGTCGTCGGCGGGGTGGTGGCGCTGCTGGGGGCCACCGGCGCCCTGCAGATGTGGCAGCTCATGGTCGCGGCCTTCCTGGCCATGGCCTGTGCCGGCATCTACAACCCGGCCTACTCCGCGCTGCTGCCGCGGGTGCTGCACGACGACCAGCTGCTGGCCGCCAACGGCCTGGAGGCCGCGAGCCGCCCGGTGCTGCAGCAGGCGGCCGGTCCGGCCGTCGCCGGCTTCGTGGTGGGGGCGGTGGCGCCCTCGGCGGCGATGGCGGTGGTGACCGTGGCGCAGGCAGGGGCCGTGGCCTGCGTGCTGGCGCTGCGCACCGGAGGGCTGTTCCGGCGTGCGCTGCCGGTGGAGGAGCAGGGACCGGACCAGTCGGTCTGGCGCGACTTCACCGAGGGCGCCGCGTACACCTGGCGCACCCCCTGGCTGGCGGCCACGCTCGTGTGGTCGGTGGTGGCGGTGTTCCTGTTCATCGGGCCGATGGAGGTGCTGCTGCCCTTCATCGTCACGCGCCACGGGGGCGGACCGGACACCTTCGGGCTGCTGCTGGCGTGCCTGGGTGCGGGGGCCGCGGTGGGGGCCATCGGCGTGAGCTCCCGCCGCCTGCCGCGGCGCTACCTCACGGTCATGATCACGGTGTGGTCGGTGGCGGCGGTGCCCTTCTTCGCCCTGGCGATCACGGACAGCTTCTGGCTCATGGGCCTGGTGCTCTTCGTCTTCGGCCTCGGCGACGGAGCGGGCATGGTCATCTGGGGCACGCTGCTGCAGCGCCGGGTGCCGCGGTCCATGCTCGGCCGCGTGAGCTCGCTGGACTTCTTCGTCTCGCTGGCCATGATGCCGGTCTCGATGGCGCTGGCCGGCCCGGTGGCGCAGGTGCTGCCCACCTGGGTGGTCTTCGCCCTGCCGTCGGTAGGCATCCCGTTGGTGGGGCTGGCCTGCCACGTGCTGGCCGACCTGGGCGGGGACGAGCTGCGGCACCCGCTGGACCAGGAGGTGGACCTGGCCGGCGCGCACACCGAGGTGGTGGACGGCGTCTCAGGCCTCCACTCGTCGGCCCGCGCTGAGTAGCACCACCGCCAGCACGAGGCCCGCCGCCCAGGCCAGCTGCTCGGCCGTCAGACCGAAGCCGAGCTGCCACAGGCGGTGGACCGCCACGCCGCCGAGCACCGCACCCAGCACGCCGCGCCAGGTGGTGCTCGTGGTGGCGAAGCGGGAGAACCACACCTCCCACCGGACGGCGCCGAACACCATGACCGCCAGCATCGCGCCGGAGAGCACGAACCACACCGGGCGCACCATCCACCAGCCGGCGATGCTGCGGGGGAGCAGCAGGTCCGGGGCGAGCATGCCGATGCCGATCATCACGGTCATGGCCGGTACGTGCCACAGGTAGACCAGCATGGCCAGTGCGTTGCCGGTGCCGATGCGGCGCCGCCACCGCTCGCCGGGGGACCACCCGAGCAGGCGCCGGCCCACCGCGGTGAGCACGGCCCACTGCGCGATGCCGAGCACGGCCAGGGCGGCGGTGGGCGGGGCCAGGTTGCTCACCGGGGCGTCGCGCACGCCGAGATTGGTCGGGAACCACGGGCCGGGCACCACCATCGCCACCAGGGCGGCCGCGCAGGCGAGCACCACCAGGGCCAGCTGCCACAGCGGGGCGGAGAAGGCGCGGCGCCGCGCGTACCCGACGCCGAGCTGGTGGCAGAACAGCCAGACGAACACGAGGTTGAGCGCGGTGAGGTCGACCCCGCCCCAGAAGCGCAGCACGTCCACGCCGAACGCGGCGGCCAGCAGCACCGCCGCCGAGGCCCACCCGGTGCGGTCGAAGGCCCACACCGCCAGCGGCGCGGTGGCGGTGCACAGCAGGTAGACCGAGAGGAACCACAGCGGGTTGGCGATCTGGTCGCCGATGGTGACCGCCAGGCCGGGGGCGATGAGCCCGCCGACCACCACCACGAGCAGGGTGACCCCCATGAGCGGCAGCACCGGCGAGGTCAGGCGTCGGGCGCGCAGGCCCAGGTAGGCCCCGAGCGGGTCTCCGGAGGCGCGCCAGCGGTCCACCAGCAGGGTGTTGGTGAAGCCGCCGGCCACGAAGAAGGCCGGCATGGCCTGCAGGAGCCAGGTGAGGGCCCACACCACGGGACCGGAGAGCGCGAGCTCCAGCTGCAGGCCGTCCTCCATCCACAGGTGCAGGTAGCACCAGTGCATGCAGACGACGATGATCATGGCCGCGAGGCGGACGATGTCCACCACGTGGTCGCGTGCGCGTGTGGCGCCCCCGTTGGTCATGCGCGCATTGTGCACTGCCACAGGGCAGGAGGGCCCGATGCGGGTGAGCACGACGGAGCAGCGCAGGGACGGCACGGGGTGGCTGGTGGTGATCGCCGAGCCCGAGCCCGGGGACGGCGGTGGACACGACGCGGCGGGTACCGGCGACGACGGCGGGGTCGGCGGCGTGCGGATGGGGCTGCACCGACTGCACCGCGGCCGCCGCTCTCATGCCCGCGCCCACGGCCCTGTACTTCCTGGAGCGGGCCCTGCAGCACCCGGAGCCGGGGGCGGCGCTGCGGCGCTCGCCGATCAAGGTGGAGATCAGCATCGCCCACGCGCGTGCGCTCGCAGGCCGGGCGGGTGGCTCGCTACCTCGGTCGGCGGGTGCGCCGCCGCTGAGGGCCCCTCAGGCGGTGGTGCCGGGGTCCAGGCGGGCGCCGGGGGCCAGCTCCACGCCCTCGCCGATGGTGCTCTGGCGGCCCACCAGCACGATGTGCTCGTCCTCCAGCTCGTCCGGCCCGGGCTCACCGACCCGTGCGTCCGCACCCACCTGCACGCCCTCGTCGACGATCGCCGTGGAGATGCTCGCCCCGGCGGCCACGTGCACCTCGTCGAAGAGCACGCTGTCGACCACGGTGGCACCCTCCTCGACCACCACGCCCGGGCCGAGCACGCTGCGCTCCACCGTGCCGGCCACGCGGCAGCCGGGGGAGAGCAGGGCGTCGCTCGCCCGACCGGTGGAGGTCACCAGGGCCGGGGGCAGGTCGCGGTGGCTGCTGCGCACCACGAGGTGCTCGGTGGCGAAGACCTGGTCGGGATCGGCCACGAGGTCGCGGTGGCCCTGCAGGTAGGCCGAGGGGCGGCCCATGTCGCGCCAGTAGCCCTCGACCCGGTGGCGGCGCACCGAGCCACGCTCCACGAGGCGGGGCAACACCTCCTCTGGCAGGTCGCCGGGGCCGTCGTCGTCCGCCTCGGCGGGGTCGCCGGGGCAGGACGCGCGGTCGGCGCGCACGGCATCGAGCACCTCGCGCAGTGCCGGCCAGGAGTAGACGACCACCTCGGCGGAGATCTCCGGGTCGTCGCCGGGCTCCTCGGGCTTCTCGGCGATGTCGGTGACGCGCTCGCCGTCGAGGGTGAGCACGGCCTTGTGGCGGGCCACCTCGGGGGAGGCCGGCAGGGAGAGGACGGTGCACTCGGCCCCCGAGGCGGTGTGGGCGGCCACCGCCTCGGCGAGGTCGGCCACGAGCACCTGGTCGGCGCTCAGCGTGATGACCACGTCCGGGCCGTGCGCCTCGACGGCGTCGCGGACGGCCAGCAGGTCCTCGGTGTTGGACTCGGAGAACGCCGGGCCGTCAGCGTGGCCGCTCTCGGGCACCATGCGCCGGTAGCCGCCGCGCACCCGGTCCAGGTCCCACGGACGGCCGTGCTGCAGGTGGTCGTCCAGGGTGCTGGCCATGTACTGCACGCTCACCCACACGTCGCTGATGCCGGCGTGGGCCGCCGCGGAGACCGCGAGGTCCACCAGCCGGTAGGACCCGGCGTAGGGCAGGGCCGGCTTGGCGCGCTCCTGGGTGAGCACCTCCATGCGCGAGCCCTGGCCACCGGCCTGGACGATCGCGAGCACGCGCGGGGCGTCGGGCGCGGGGGTGCGGGTCATCGGTCCCTCCTGGGGTCAGGTGGCGGGGTCGGTCCGGCGGCCAGTCTGCCCCGGATCGGCCCACGCGTCCCATCCACCCACCAGGTGCCCCACCTCACCGCCGCGGGCACGCACCGCGTCGCGGGCCAGCCCGGAGCGCATCCCGCTGGCGCAGTGCAGCACCGCGCCGTGCACGGCGGCGTCGTGGTCGCCGCGCAGCACCTCCTCGAACGGCAGGAAGACCGCCCCGGGCAGGATGCCGACGGTGCGCTCGGCCGGGTCGCGCAGGTCCACCACCACCGGCGGGTGCTCGCCGGCCAGCGCGCGGCGCAGGGCCGCCGGGGTCCACGCGCCGTCCGGGCCGGCGTCCGTGGCGTCCTCGACCGCGTCGCCGCCCTCGGTCCCCGGAGTGGGCACCTCGCCGCGCGGCAGCGTGTAGGTGCTCACCGCCATCGTCCAGGCGTCCACGACGAGCAGGCGGCCCAGCAGTGGCTCGCCGCCCCCGACCAGCAGCTTCACCGCCTCGGCGGCCATGCACGAGGCGACGAGGCCGCACACGGGGCCGAGCACCCCGCCCCGCGCGCACGAGGGGGCGCCGCGCACCTCCTCGGCCGGCGGGTACAGGTCGCGATAGCGCCACCCGCGCCGGGCGTCGAAGGTGCTCACCTGGCCTGTGGTGCCGCTCACCGCGCCCCACACGTGCGGCACACCCAGCTCGGCGCAGGCGGCGTCCACCGCGTCGCGGGCGGCGAAGGAGTCCGAGCCGTCGAGCACGAGGTCGTGCCCGGCCAGCAGGGCGGTGGCGTTGTCCGGCGTCAGGCGCGTGGGCACGGTGCGCAGGGTGACGGTGCCGTTGAGGCGGGCCACCGCGTCGGCGGCGCTGTCGACCTTGGGGCGGCCCAGGTCGGCCTCGCCGTGGAGCACCTGGCGGTGCAGGTTGCCCAGGTCCACCACGTCGTCGTCCACCACCGTGATCTGCCCGATGCCGGCGCCGGCCAGGTAGAGCAGCGTGGGGGAGCCGAGCCCGCCGGCGCCCAAGACGGCCACGCGGGCGCTCGCCAGCCGGGCCTGGCCGGTGGCACCCACCTGGGGCAGGGCCAGCTGGCGCACGTAGCGGCGGCTCGTGGCGGCGTCCAGCGGCGCGGCTCGGTGGCCCGGCCCCGGGGCGGTGCTCACTGCTCGGGCTCCCAGTCCGCGCCGTCGCCCGCCCCGGGACCGCCGAACTGCGCCATGCCCTCCAGCGTGCTGCTGGCCAGCGCCCGCTCGCGGCGCGGGATGCGCCCGGCCCGCCGCGCCCACCAGCCGGCCCGCACGGCCTCGCGCAGGGCGGCGGCCATGGTCACCGGGTCGTGCGCGCGGTGCACCGCGGTGGCCAGCAGCACGGCGTCGCACCCCAGCTCCATGGCCAGGGCGGCGTCGCTCGCAGTGCCGATGCCGGCGTCCAGCACCACCGGAACCCCTGCCCGCGAGCAGATGAGCGCGATGTTGTGCGGGTTGAGCACGCCCAGCCCGGACCCGATGGGGGAGCCGCCGGGCATCACCGCGGCACAGCCCAGGTCCTCCAAGTGCGCGGCCAGCGCCGGGTCGTCGGAGGTGTACGCCCACACGGTGAACCCGTCGGCCACGAGCTGCTCGGCAGCCTCGGCGGTCTCCAGTGGGTCGGGCAGCAGCGTGTCGTGGTCCATGACCACCTCGAGCTTCACCCAGTCGGTGCCCAGCGCCTCCCGGCCCAGCCGGGCGGTGAGCACGGCCTCGTGGGCGGTCTGGCACCCGGCGGTGTTGGGCAGCACCCGCAGGCCCAGGTCGCGGACCACGCCGAGCAGGGACGGGCCGTCGGCCAGGTCGGCGCGGCGCAGGGCCACGGTGGTCACCTCGGTACCGCTGGCGCGCAGCGCGTCGGCCAGCAGAGTGTGGTGGGTGGCGCCCCCGGTGCCGGTGACGAGCCGGGAGGTCAGGCGCGTGCCGGCCACCTCCCAGCCCGGGTCCTCCAGCGGGGTGTGCGAGGGGATACCGGGCGGTGCGGTGGGAGCGGTCGTCGTCGGGGTGGGGCTCGGCTCGGTGCTCATCCGCCGGCCACCGGGGTGAGCAGCTCCACCTGGTCACCCTCGGCGAGCACCGTGAGGCCCCACGCACCGGCGGGCACCACCTGCTGGCCCACGGCCGCGGCCACCCCGGCGTGACCCGGGCCGAGCACCTCGGTGACCAGCTGCTCCAGGGTGGTGCCCGGCGGCACGGTGCGTTCGGTGCCGTTGAACCGGATGGTGGTGGGCGTGCTCACGAGGCCTCCTCGAGGGTGGGCGGGACGGACGGGGACGAACGGGCTGGTGGGGTCGGGGCGACGGACGGGGCCGACGTGCGCACCGCGGCGGCGGTGGCGGCGGCGGCCCGGTGGCACAGCAACACACCGTGCCGGCCGTGACCGGTGGAGAGCACCACCCGCACCGGGCCGTCGGAGCCGGGCAGCGTGTGCTCGCGCAGCAGCGGGCCCGGTGTGGCGAGGGTGGGCCGGTGGCCGCTGAGCGCCTCGGCCAGGTGCATCTCGCGGACGCCCGGGTAGAGCGCGGCGGCGTCACCGAGCAGGTCGAGCACCTCGCCGGCCGGCACGCGCTCGTCGGTGCCCCGCTCCACGCTCGTGGCCCCCACCACGAGCTCACCGTCGGTGCGGGGCACGAGGTACACCTCGCGGTCGTCCACGCGGCCCCGCAGCACGTGGCTGGGCACCGGCGCGGTGGGGGTGCCGTGCAGGCGCAGCACGGTGCCGGCCACGGCGCGTACGCCGGTGGGTGGCAGGGCACCGGGCAGCAGGGCGTCGGTGCGGTGCCCGGCGCAGACCACCACCACGCTGGCCCGCAGCGTGCAGCCGTCCGCGAGCACCACGGAGCCGTCGTCGGCCAGGCGTCCGGCGGCATCGACCAGCCGCACCCCGCGGGCGGCGCAGGAGGCCCGCAGCGCCGTCACGAGCCGCCGCGGGTCCACCTGGTGGTCGCCCTGCACGGCCACCCCGCCGGCCACTCGGCGCGAGAGCCCCGGCTCGGCGCGCCGCAGGGACCGGCGGTCCAGGGGCGCGGCCTCGAGACCGGCCGCCCGAGCGGCGTCGGCCAGGTGGGTGGTGCGGGCCAGGTCGTCGGCGCCCAGGGCCACGTGGAGGGTGCCGGCGGTGCGCAGGTCCAGACCGATGCCGGTCTCGGTCTCGAGCGCGGCGGCCTCACCGGGCCAGCGCCCCATCGCGTCGAGGGCGAGCGCGTGCACCTCCGGCTCGGTGGTGCGGAACTCGCTGGTGGGTGCCAGCATCCCGGCGGCACGGTGCGCGGCACGGAGGTGCTCCCCGGCATCGACGAGGACGACCCGGTGGTCGGCCGCCAGCAGGCGCGCGGTGGCCGCCCCCACCGGTCCGCCGCCGAGCACGACGACGTCCGCCGGCCCCTGGTGCTGCTGCTGGATGGCGCTGTGCACGCCGACCTCCCTCCGCCGGTACGACCCGGATCAGGTGCGACGGTCGGCGATGCCTCGCCCTCTCAGCCCGGCTCCAGGGCTCCCGTGGTTCGGCCAGCACCCTAACGCGGGCCCAGCAGCACCAGCACCTCGGCGTGGTCGGTGTTGGGGAACATGTCCACCAGCCGTGCGGACAACGGCTGCCAGTGCGGCATCGCCGCCAGGTCGGTGGCCAGCGTGACGGGGTTGCACGAGGAGTAGACGAGCGTGCCCGTGGGCGTGGCCGGGTCCGCGGCGGCCGAGAGGCCGTCGAGCAGCACCGGCAGGTCCGGCCCCAGGCCACGCCGCGGCGGGTTGACCACCACGGCCTGCGTGGCCCCGGCCGCGGCCACCACCGCCGCGGGGTCCGAGGCGTCGGCCACCACGAAGCGTGCCCCCGCCGCGCCCGGGACGCCCGCCAGGTCCCGCGCACCGCGGGTCGCGCCGCGCACCGCATCGGCCGACACCTCCACGCCCACCGCCTCGATGCCGGCGGCGGCCGCGTGCAGCGCGAACCCGCCCACGCCGCAGTACAGGTCGGTCACCGTGGCCGCACCACGGTCGGTGATCCAGTCGGTCACCTGCGCGTAGAGGGCCGCCGCGACGGCGGTGTTGGTCTGCAGGAAGGAATCCGGGCCCACGTGGAGCACCACCGGCCCCATCGGGACGGACAGCAGCGTCTCCTCGGTGAGTGGCACCTCCTGCGCACCGGAGAGGGTGGCCTTGTGCTCGGGGTGGATGTTGGCGCTCACCACCCGCAGCCGCGGCAGGTCGGCCAACAGGCCGGGCAGGTGCTCCCGGACCCGCTCCAACGGCCCGGTGGTGCGCAGCACCAGGCGCAGCATGAGCTCCCCGGTGGGGGAGGCGGTGAGCACCAGGTGCTTGAGCTCCCCGCGGCGGCGGGCCACGTCGTAGGGCGGCAGGGCAGCGCGGGTCACGAAGCGCGCGAGGCGGTCCAGCACGGTGGCCAGGGCCGCCTCGTGCAGGCCGCAGGTGCGCAGGTCCACCCCGCGTCCGTCCGCGTCGAGGATGCCCAGGGTGGGCGCACCCGCGGTGCCGCCCACCACCAGCTTGGCCTTGTTGCGGAAGCCCGCGGCGGCGCTCGGCAGCGGCTCCTGCCAGACGTGGTCGGGCACCAGGGGGCCCAGGCGCTCGCGGACGGCGGCATCCTTGGCGGCCAGCTGGTCGGCGTAGGGCGTGCCCATGAGCGTGCAGGAGCGGCACCGTCCGGCGGAGAAGTGGCCGCAGTGCAGGGGAGGGGTCGAGCGCAGGTCCACGCCCATCACCCGTACAGCACGGCGAAGCGGGCGAGCAGGCGGTGCGAGGCGGACACGTCCGTGGTGCGGGCCGCGGCCACGATGTCGGCCGCCTCCTCGGGGGCGAAGTAGCCGTGGTGGGCGTAGACGGCCACCCGGGCGGCCAGCCCCTCGGCGTCGAGCTCGGGGTGGAACTGGGTGGCGCGCACGTGTCGGCCCACGCGGACCAGCTGCACGGGGCAGGCCGCGGAGCCGGCCAGCACGGTCATCCCCGACGAGGGGGTGGCGACGGCCTCCTTGTGGCCCACCCACGCGCGGAACTGCCGCGGGACGCCCTCGAGCAGTGGGTCGTCGGCACCGGCCTCGGTGAGGGTGACGACCGGTGCGGCGAGCTGCTCCCCGTGCGTGGTGTCCACGGTGGCCTGCTGGTGGACGCCGAGCACGCCCATGCCGTAGCAGAGGCCCAGGGTGGGGAAGTCCGCCGCCACCACGGCGTCGAGCACCGCGGTCAGGTCGGCCTCCACCCGGCGTTGCACGGGGTCCTTGGACCCGGGCGGGTCGGAGACGGTGAACGGGCTGCCGCCGATGATCACGCCGGCCCACCGGCCGAGGTCCAGCCCCGGCATCGGCCCGGCTTCCAGGCGCCACTGCACGACGCGCTCCGGCGGGACCCCCATGTGGCGTGCCACCGCCTCGTGCTCCTGGTGGGCCAGGTCGTCCTCGGCGCGCGTGGACAGCAGGAGGAAGGGGAGCATCGCCCCATTGTGCGGCACACTGTGCACGCCCTCGAAAACCCGGTAGGAGACCCCCATGGCCAGCACCCTGAACACCCACTTCGTCGAGGGAGGGGACGAGCGCATCGTCTTCCTCCACGGCCTCATGGGACAGGGACGCAACTTCCGCACCGTCGCCGGCGACCTGCAGGACTACGCGAGCTCCCTGCTGGTCGACCTGCCCAACCACGGCGCCTCGGAGCACACCGAGGAGTTCGACTACCGGGAGATGGCCCGCGCGGTGGAGGCCACCGTCCGCGAGACCTGGCCCGAGGGGGCGGCCAACGTGGTGGGTCACTCGATGGGGGGCAAGGTGGCCATGGCCGTGGCGCTGCTCTTCCCGGAGATGGTGGACCGCCTGGTGGTGGTGGACATCTCCCCGGTGAACAGCGAGAACGCGAGCGAGTTCAGCCACCTGCTGGGCTCCCTGCAGGCCCTCGACCTGGATTCGATGGAGCGCCGCCAGGAGGTGGACGAGGCCCTGGCCGAGCAGGTGCCCGACTACACGACCCGCGCCTTCCTGCTGCAGAACCTCACCCGCACCGAGGGCGACCGCTGGAGCTGGAAGGCCAACCTGCCGATGCTGCTGGAGAACCTGCCGGTGGTCATGGGCTTCCCCGAGGAGCTGCGCGAGCGCCAGTTCGACGGGCCGGTGCTGTGGATCGCCGGTGGCGACTCCGACTACGTGCAGGAGGAGTACCGCCCGGCGATGGAGGAGCTCTTCCCCAAGGTGCGGCTGGTGACCGTGAAGGGCGCCGGGCACTGGGTGCACTCGGAGAAGCCGGAGGTCTTCCACCAGACGCTGCGCAACTTCCTGCTCGAGACGCTCACCTGAACCGGCGGCACCCGGCGCCGCGCGTGCCCCGGCCCCGCCCCCTGTCGCAGGGAGCGGGGCCGGGGCACGTCCGGGCCGGGCTACGGCGTCGGACCCGTCAGTCCAGCGTGGTGCGCAGCTCGTCCTCGCGGATGAAGCACAGCAGCACGGTGGCGATGAGGCCACAGGGCACCAGCCACAGGTAGATCGGCGTCAGCGCGTCGGAGTACGCACCCACGATGACCTCGCGGATCGGGCCCGGCAGGTGCTGGATGCGGTCGGGCGTCAGCGAGGACTCCGCACCACCGCCCTGGCCGGGCTTCATCGGCAGCCGCTCGGCCACCAGGTCGTGCAGGCGCTGGGTGAACAGCGAGCCCACGAGCGCCGACCCGAGGGTGGCGCCGATCTGGCGGAAGAAGTTGTTGGCGGCCGTCGCGGTGCCCACCTCGCGCAGCGGGAAGGCGTTCTGCACCACCAGCACGAGGATCTGCATCGACAGGCCCAGACCCACGCCCAGCACCGCGAGCGCGGCGCACACGTGCCACAGCGGGTCACCGACCTCCAGCAGGGAGAGCAGCCACAGACCCACCGAGATGATGGCCGAGCCGACGATGGGCAGCGTCTTGTAGCTGCCGGTGCGGCTCACGCGGTTGCCCGCCCAGACCGACGTGGCGAGCATGGCGCCCATCATCGGGATCATGAGCAGGCCGGCCACCGTGGCGGACTTGCCGTAGGCCATCTGCAGGTAGGTGGGCATGTAGCCCAGGGCGCCGAACATCGCGATGCCGATGAACAGGCCCGCCACCGTGGAGAGGGTGAAGTTGCGGTGGGCGAACAGGTGCATGGGCAGGATCGGCTCGGTGGCGCGGCGCTCCACGAGCACCAGCAGCACCCAGGCCACCATGGTGCCGGCGATCAGCCAGAGGATCTGCCAGGAGTCCCACGCGTAGGTGTGGCCGCCCCAGGTGACGGTGAGGATGAGGCCGGTGGTGGCCAGCGCGGCCACGACCATGCCGGCCCAGTCGATGGAGACCTTGGCGGGGGTGTGGGGCAGCTTGAGGAAGCTGACGGCGCCGAAGAGCGCGATGGCACCCAGCGGCAGGCTCATCCAGAACGCCCAGCGCCAGCCGGGGCCCTCGGTGAACCAGCCACCGAGCAGCGGGCCGGCCACCGAGGCCAGGGCGAAGACGCCACCCATGACGCCCATGTAGCGGCCGCGCTCACGCGGCGGCACCACGTCGGCGATGATCGCCTGCGAGAGGATCATCAGCCCGCCACCGCCGAGGCCCTGCACCACGCGGGACACGATGAGCCAGGGCATGTCCTGGGCCAGGGCGCCGATGACGGAGCCGGCCACGAAGGTGGTGATGGCCGCGATGAGCAGCGGCTTGCGGCCGATGAGGTCACCGAGCTTGCCGTAGACCGGCATCATGATGGTGCTGGCCAGGATGTAGGCGGTGATGACCCACTGCATCTGGTTCACGCCGTCGAGCTCGCCGACGATGGTGGGCAGCGCCGTGGAGAGCACGGTCTGGTTGAGGGCGGCCAGCAGCATCGCCAGGACCAGGGCCGCGAAGATCCAGCCGATGTGGCGCGAGTTCTCCTCGCGGCTGGCCGTGGCCCCGGGGGCCGGGCCGGTCGCTGGGTTCTCGGTGGGGGTCTTCTCGGCGGGGGGCGTGTAGCGGGTCGCTGTCACTCGGGGCTCCTGAGCAGGTGGTGGAACAGGTCGATGCTGCGGCGCACCGCGGCGGGAGTGAGGGCCTCGCCGGGCACGTGGTCGGGGTCGGTGGTGGCGTGACGCAGCACGGCGCCGGCGAGGCTGGCCCACATGCGCAGGGCGTGGGCCGGGCCGCCGGGTGCGTCGGCCAGGCGGGGGTCGTCGGCGAACCGGGACTCCAGGGCCTCGATGACGAGGTCCTCGGAGCGGGCCAGTGCCTGGAGGCGGAAGCGCCCCAGGGCGGGGTTGGTCTGGATCAGCTGCTTGCGCAGGGCCGGGGTGCCCTCCGGGGTGGAGGTGCGCATGGTGGCCAGCAGCAGCTCCGTGGCCTGGGCCACCGGGTCGCCGGAGGGGCCCATGCGCTCGAGCGCCTCGGTGGGGACGTGCGGCTCGGTGTAGCCGTAGACCGCCTCGTCCTTGGACGTGAAGTAGTTGAAGAAGGTGCGGGTGGAGACGCCGGCGGTGGCCGCGATGGCCTCCACGCTCGAGGCCGTGGCGTCGCCGGAGAGGGCGGCCTCGGCGGCGGCGCGGTGCAGGGCCGCCCAGGTCTCCCGGCGGCGCCGTTCGCGCAGCGAGGTGGGTCCCGCCGGATCGTTGGGAGGGGTGGAGGAGGGCATGGGTGCAATTCTTGCATGAGTGCAAGGTCTGCACGGGTGCAGGAATGTGAGTGATGCCTCACCAATGCGGTGGGTCAGTCACCTCCACCCCCACCGTCGCCGCCGCCGTCGCCACCACCGTCGCCGCCCCCACCGTCGGAGGAACCGCCGGCGTCACCCCATCCGCCGTCGGTCGAGCCGGACTCGACGAAGGCGTCCAGCCCGCCCCACCCGGCGACCGCGTCCCCGGCCCACGCCTCGTGCAGCCAGGAGGTGTCGCCCATCCATGCCGGGTCGTCGTGGTCGGACCCGTCCGTGGAGCCACCGGACACCACGCCGCCGTCCCCGCCGGCCTGCCGGGCGAGGCCGAGCTGTGCCTCCAGCTCGTCCGCCGCCCGGGCGTGGTGGCCGAGCACCACCGCCAGCGGCACGAGGGCGGCCGCCGCCGAGGCGGAGGCGGACCACCCGAGGGACATGCCCCCTCCTGCGCCGGGGTCGGACAGCGCCTCGTCGAGCGCCCGCAGGTGGCGCACCTGTTCCCGTCCGGCCGGCGTGAGGCGCGGGGCACCCCCGAGGCGGGAGATCAGCAGGAATCCTGCGAGCAGCACCAGCAGGCCGAAGAGGGGGACGGAGAAGGGCTCCGGCGCCAGGGACACGACCACGGCTGCCCCCAGCACGGTCAGGGGCGTGGCCAGGGGCCACCAGGTACGACGCAGCAGGCCCCGCTGGCGCAGGTCGCGACGTACCTGGCGTGTCACGCGCCGCAGCCGGCGCTGTGCCGAGCGGTCGGTGCCGGGCATGACCACGGCCTTCGGCGGGTCGCCGAACAGGGCGCGTACCACCGCGCCCGTGGTGGCCGGTACCGGGCGGATGAGGTCACGGGCGACGACCTCGTGCTGGCCAGAGGTGCCGCGCCGCACGTCCACCACGCCGCGCCGGGAGAGGTCCACCACCTCACCCACCACGCCCCGGCGGCCCCGGGGCAGCAGCAGTGCCGCCTCGAGGGGCGTGAGCGGTGGGGGCGGGGAGGCGAGGACCACGTGGGGCGGCACGGTGGCGTCGGGGCGGGTGGCGGCTCCGTCCCGGGAGCGCACGAGCCACTCCACCAGGACCACCACGAGCAGGGCGACGATCGTCGGGATCCAGTCCATCCCCCCGAGTGTGCAGGGTCAGGCACGCAGGGACGCACCCCGGGTCGGAGGTCCGGCGGCGTCGCCCACCGCCGCGGCGAGTCGCCCGGCCAGCTCCCGCACCGCCTCGGCCAGCTCGGGGCCCTCCAGCACGGTGAACGCGAACGGCAGGCGGGCCAGGTACTCCCCGGCGTACATGGCCGGGTTCTGGGTGGTGCCCCGGAGCAGGCAGCCTTGCGGGTGGTCGGTGAGCTCGCCCCACGAGCCGCCCACCCAGGGGGCCACCTCCTGGCGCGGGGCGTGGACCAGCACGGCCGTGGGGTACCGCCACCCGCGGCCCAGGTGCTCCTCGAGGGCGGCGACGGGGTCGATCTCGGCCGGCGGGGTGAACCGTTCGGTGGCCACCTGCGCCGCGGTCACGCGGTCGAGGCGGTAGGCGCGCACAGCGTCCACCCGCCGGGCGTGGCACAGCAGGTACCAGCGCCCGTGGCGGGCCACCACGGCGTGCGGTTCCACCACGTCGCGCAGCACCCGCCCGGACTCCGTGCGGTAGTCCAGCTCCACGCAGTGCGTGGTGGCCACGGCGCCCACGAGCAGGCTCACCACGGCCGGGTCCGGGCGGGCGGCCCGGCGGTCCGGGGTGGAGCCGGCCAGGTCGCGCACCGCGGTCGCCTCCTGGGACACGGCATCCGGCATGGCGCGCAGCAGCTTGGCCAGCGCCGCGCCCACCGGCTGGGTCTCGTCGCGGGCCTCGTGGCGGCCGTCGACCACGGCCATCACCAGGGAGAGCGCCTCGGTCTGGCTGAACACCACCGGCGGCAGGCGCACGCCGCATCCCAGCCGGTAGCCGCCGCCGGGGCCGCTCGTGGCGCCCACCGGCACGTCCGCCTCCCGCAGGGTGGCGATGGTGCGGCGCACGGCGCGTTCGCTGACCCCCAGGTGCTCGGCCAGCTCGGAGGCCGTGACGCCGGGTCGACGCTGCAGGAGGTCCAGGGCGCGCAGGGCCCGGACGGTGGGGGAGTCCGAGGCAGGGCCGGGATGGGTGGGGCGCGCTGAGGCATCGGGCACGGGACCACTCTCGCAGACTTCGCGGACGTGAACCGTCCGGGAAGGGCCCTAGCGTGGGGGCATGGACGAGCACGTCGACGGAGTCGACCTCAGCGGGGCCACCCTCCAGCACGTCCGGGTGGCCGGGGCCAGCATGACCAAGGTCGACGCCAGCGGCGCCGACATCCGCGGGCTGCTCATGGAGGGCGCCCGCATCCGCGGAGGGGCGATCGTGCACACCCGCATCGACTGCGACGTGTTCGACCTCGTCATCAACGGGGTGGACGTGGCGCCCCTCATCGACGCCGAGCTGAACCGCCGCGACCCGGACCGGGCCCTGCTGTTCGCCACTGACCCCGACGGCATCCGCGCCGCGTGGGCCCGGTTGGAGGAGCTGTGGGAAGGCACCATCGAGCGCGCCCGCACCCTGCCCGGGGACCAGCTGCACGCCAGCGTGGACGGCGAGTGGTCCTTCGTGCAGACGCTGCGCCACCTCAACTTCAAGAACGCGGCGTGGGCCCAGCGCGTGCTGCGCGGCGAGCCCGACCCCTACGCGCCGTTGGACCTGCCGTGGGACGAGGCGCCCGCCATCGAGGGGTTCACCCCGGTGCGTGACGCCCGCCCGGGCCTGGGCGAGGTGCTGGCCGAACGGTCCCAGCGCTGCGAGCAGGTGCGGGCGGCCCTGCGACCGCTCGACGATGCGGCGCTCGCCGGCACCGTCACGCGCGCCGAGCCCGGGTGGCCGCAGGTGGAGGACCTGCCGGTGGCCGAGGCGGTGCACGTGCTGCTCATGGAGGAGTACGAGCACCGGCTGTTCGCCGAGCGTGACCTCGACGCCCTCACCGGCGTCTCGACCTCTGCCGACCCCACCACCCCACCGACCTCCCAGGAGCCCTGACATGACCGCACCCACCCCGTCCACGGACGTCCCCGACCCCGCCGAGGCGCCCACCGGCACCACCGTGCTGCTGCTCGGCGGGCTGTGGCTCGACGAGCACGCGTGGGACGCCCTGCTCCTGCTGCTCGAGGCGGCGGACCTGCGCGCCCAGGTGGTAGCACTGCCGGGGGCCAGCACCACCGCGCCCGACCCCGAGGGCGTCACCCTCGACGACCAGCTGGGGGCCGTCCTGGCCACCATCGACGCCACGAGCCCCGACGGGCCGGTGGTGGTGGTCGGGCACTCGGCCGCGTGCACGCTGGCGTGGATGGCGGCCGACCGCCGCCCGGGCGCCGTGCGGCGCGTGGTGCTCGTGGGCGGCGTCCCCAGCACCGGCGGGGAGCAGTACGCCGCCTTCTTCCCCATCGAGGACGGGGTGATGGCGCACCCTGGGTGGGAGCCCTTCGCCGGCCCGGACTCCGACGACCTGGACGAGGCCGCCAAGGCCGACCTCCTGGACCGCGCCATCCCAGTGCCGCAGGGCGTGGCCGAGGCCGTGGTGGAGTACACCGACGAGGCGCGCTTCGACGTGCCCATCACCCTGGTGTGCCCCGAGTTCACCCCCGAGCAGGTGCGCCAGTGGCAGGCCGCCGACCCGATGCCCGAGCTCGCCGGGGCGCAGGTGGACTTCATCGACATCGACACCGGGCACTGGCCCATGGTCTCTGCGCCGCAGGTGCTGGGCGACGCCCTCGTGGAGGCCGTCCGCCGCTGAGCGCCGCCACACGCACGCAGCGGCCCCTCGACCACTCGGTCGAGGGGCCGCTGCGCCCAGGGGGACCGCTTGGCCTCAGGCCGTGGCCGGCGCTGCGTCGGTGACCTGGCTGGCGGCGTCGTCGCCCTCGGTGGGCACTGCGCCCTCCTGGTCCGGGCGACGCACCAGGAGCGTGAGCGCCAGGGCCACCACGAAGATCCCGGCCCCGGCCGCCATCGCCAGGGAGACGCCGCCGGCGAGGGACTCGGCAGGGCCGTGCCCGTCGGCCGCCAGCTGCCCGGCGCGGTGGCTCATGAGGGCAATGGCCAGGGCGGTGCCGGTGGCCGCGGCCACCTGCTGGAAGGTGCCCAGGATGGCCGAGCCGTGGGAGTACAGGTCCATCGGCAGCGCGCCCAGGCCGGCGGAGAACAGCGGCGTGAACAGCAGGGCCAGGCCGAAGCTGATGGCCGGGTGCACCAGGAGGAAGGCCCACCACGGGGCGTCGAGGGCCGCCCAGGTGCCCACCGAGAGGGCCACGAGCACCAGCAGGGCGCCGGGCACCACCAGCGGGCGGGGCCCCAGCCGGTCGTACCAGCGGCCGATGCGGGGAGCCAGGAGGCCCATCATCAGGCCACCGGGCATCATCACCAGGCCGGCCTGCAGGACGCTCAGGCCGCGCGCGTCCTGCAGCCACAGGGGCAGCAGGATCATGGAGCCCATCATCGCCATCATGGCGGCACACATGATGCCCATGGACAGGGCGAAGTTGCGGTGGGTCAGCGCGCGCAGGTCCAGCAGCGGGGCGCCCCCGGAGCGGGCCAGGGAGAGCTGGCGCCACACGAGCAGGGCCACGCCGGCCGCGCCCACGGCCACCGCGAGCACCGGGGAGACCACCGGCTCGGCGGCGCCGGGGCCGGAGTGGCCGCCGAAGGAGCTCAGGCCGTAGACCAGGGCACCGAAACCGACCGCGGCCAGGGGGAGGCTGAGCAGGTCGAGTGGGCCGGCGGCCCCGGCGTGGTTGCGCGGCAGCAGGCGCAGGCCCACCAGCAGCATGCCCACGGCCAGCGGCAGAACGAGCAGGAAGAGCCAGCGCCAGGAGGCGAACTGCAGCACCAGGCCGGAGGTGGTGGGGCCCAGGGCGGGCGCCACGGAGATGGCCAGGGAGACGTTGCCCATGGTGCGGCCGCGGTCCTCCACGGGCACCAGGGTCATGACGGTGGTCATGAGCAGCGGCATCATGATGGCGGTGCCGACGGCCTGGACGATGCGGCCCACCAGGAGCAGGGCGAAGCCCGGCGCGACGGCGCACAGCAGCGTGCCCAGGGCGAACGCGCCCATGGCGGTGGCGAAGGCGGCACGGCGGTCCAGGCGGTGCAGGAACCAGCCGGTGGTGGGGATGACCACGGCCATGGTGAGCATGAACGCCGTCGACAGCCACTGGGCGGCCTGCGCCGAGACGTGCAGCGAGTCCATGAGCTGGGGGACGGCGTTGACCATGATGGTCTCGTTGAGGATCACCACGAAGGTGGCGACGGTGAGGACGCGCAGGATGGGCGTGGGGTCGACCTCGAGGTCGGCGGGGGAGTCGACCGTGGTCGACGGCGTGCTGCGGGTCTCGGGCATGCGGCAGGGGCTCCTCGGAGGAGTGGAGGGGATGGGGGAGGGGTGCGCCAGCCTAGGGCTGGGGGAGAGGCGACAACACCGATTTTGCTGAGACATTCCCGACACGCGGGGCCGGCCCGGGGGAGCGTGGGTAGGGTTCGCCGGGTGGGAGACGTCTTCGCGGGCCGGTACGAGCTGGTGGACCCTCTGGGTGAGGGTGGCACGGGTGTGGTGTGGCGGGTCTGGGACCACCGGGCCCACCGCTACTGCGCGGCCAAGGTGCTGCGCCAGGTGGACGCCTCCTCCCTGGTGCGCTTCGTGCGCGAGCAGGGCGTGCGCGTGCAGCACTCCCACCTGCTGGTGCCCTACGGCTGGGCGGGGGACGACGAGCGCGTGATGCTGGTCATGCCGGTGGTGGACGGCGGTTCGGCCGCCACGCTCCTGGCGGAGCACGGACCGCTGCCGGCGCCCTGGGTGGCCACCCTCACCGACCAGCTGCTGCAGGGGCTGGGGCAGCTGCACGACGAGGGCATGGTGCACCGGGACGTGAAGCCGGCCAACCTGCTGCTGGACGCCACCGGCACCGGGGTGCCGAGGGCCCGCCTGGCGGACTTCGGCCTGACGATGAGCGTGGACGCCCCGCGCCTGACCACGGGCCCCTACGTGCACGGAACGCTGGGCTACATGGCCCCGGAGTCGTTGGCGCACGGCTGGGACCCGAGCCCGGCGGCCGACCTCTACGGCGTGGGGATGACGGCGCGCGAGCTGCTCACCGGGCAGCGCCCGCAGGGTCGGGACCACGACGCGGTGGCCGGCGAGCTGGCGCGCGCCGGGGTGCCCGACGGGTTGGCGCGGGTGCTCGAGGAGCTCGTGGAGCTGGACCCGGCGGACCGGCCGCGCAGCGCGCAGGCGGCCATGGCCTCGCTGCGTGCCACCGGCCTGGTGGCCACCACTGCCGAGCAGCTGGGGGGCGGCGTCGCGCTGCACGACCGGCTGCCGGCGCTGCCGGCAGGGTGGACCCCGCAGGGGCCGGCCCAGGACCGGGGCCAGGTGCCGGCGGGGCCGCCACAGCACGCGACGGGCCTGCCGCCGGCCGGAGCGGCCCGCACCACCATGTACGACGTGCCCCAGACCGGGCCGGTGGACCGGTTCGCCACGGGGCAGGAGCCGTCGCGCGGTCCGCTCGTGGAGGCCCCTGTCGGTGGGACCCAGACGCCCGACGCCCCGGGGCCGCGCCGCGTGGTGGGTCGGGCGGCACCGGTGGAGCCGGCCGCCTCCCGGGTCTGGAACCACGAGGAGACCCCGTCCTCCCCGGTGGTGCCGCCGGCGGTCGCCTGGGCCCTGGTGCTCGCCGGCCTGCTGGTGCTGCTCGTGGTGCTCGTGGCCGCGCTGGGCTGAGTGCCCCTCAGCCGCGGGCGCGGTTGGCCACCAGGGCCAGGGCGCCGGCCAGGAGCATCAGGCCACCGAGGGCGCCTCCACCCCACAGGACCGGCTTCGACGGGCCGCCGTCGGAGGAGCCGGCCGAGGCCGCCCGCTCGTCGCCGCCGGTCGCCGCGGAGGACGTGCTGCCGCCGGAGTCCTCCCCGCCGGTCGGCGCCGCGTTGCCTTGGTCACCCTCACCGCGTCCGGCCCCGGGCTCGATGACGCGGTCACGCTCCTCGGAGGGAGCGCTGCCCTCGGCGTAGCGGGGGGCGTCGACGGCATCGCCGAGTACCGCCACGGTGAGGGTGAACGGCACCTTGCGGTACTCCTCACCGGACTCGTCGGCCGTCACCACCACGTACTGGTCACCGGGGAGGGTCGGCCCCTGCCCGTCGCGGTTGTTCCACGCCACCGGCAGCGAGGCCGTCTCGGCCACCGCCTCGTCGTGGTCCCAGAAGCTTGCCCGGGCGTCCTTGGCGCCGCTGGCCTCGGTGTCCAACTCGCGTCGGTCGGCACCCACCAGGGTCACGGTGACGGCGCCGGACTCGAGGCCCTCGGACTCCGCGTTCACCGACACGCGGGCCTGCACCCGCTGGCCCCACTCGGCGGGGACCTTGTAGAGGCGCGCCTCGCCGGCCACCACGGACCCGCGCACGGAGTGCTCCGGCGACACCTCGGGGGCCTCGGCCAGGGAGAGGCCTCCCTGGGTGTCCTGCACCTCGGCGCTGGCCTTCATGTCCGTCCAGTCGACCGACTCCTGGGGCTTCGGCAGGCCGGCGGTGGTGGGCACCGCCGGCTCCTCGGCCACGTGCAGCTCGAACGGCCGCTCCTGGGGCTCCTTGGTGGTGTTGGTGACCGCCACGACCACCTGGTCGGAGTTCTCGCAGACCGGGTCCTCGTCGTCGCCGGCGTTGCCCACCACGAGACCGAGCGTCCAGCCGGTGTCCGTCCCGCACTCCTGGCCGAGGGCGTCCAGCACGCGGACCTCCAGGCCCTCGGCCTCGTAGGTGGTGGTGCCCACGCGCAGGATGCCGTCCTGGGTGCTGCGACGGACCCGGTAGAAGGACGTGTCGCCGTCGGCCGGGGCGGAGTCGGTGAAGGTGCCGGCGCTCAGCAGCGGGGCCGTGAACAGGTCCCCACCGCCCTGGACCGCCGTGCCCTTGGTCTGCAGGGGCTCGGGCTCGCGCTCGGCGGCCGGGGAGGAGGCGGCCCCCGCGGACGGGCCCTGCAGCAGGGCCAGCACGATGCCGGCGACGGCGGGGCGGGCGAGGGGGTGCATGCGTCCTCCGTGCGGGGTCGAGGGGCGGCCCACGGCTCACGGCGCGGGCGGGGACCGGCGGACCTGTCCGGGGGTCGAGGGTACCTGCGGACCGGTCAGGCGCCGCGGCGGTCCGCGGGCCACCGGGCCCCGTCCGACGACTCGTCGGCCGGGTTGCCGTGGCGGAAGACCACGAACCGCATGGCCAGGTACATGTAGACCGCCTCGCACAGGCCGGCGGCCATCCGGGCGACGGCGAACGGCACACCCAGCGTGGTCAGCCCCGTGTTCACGCCGAGGATGAAGGCCAGGTAGTTGACCGACACCACGAGCACGTAGCGCAGCGACTGGCGGCCGGCGTGCCCCTCGCTCTCGAAGTTGAAGTGCCGGTTCACCACGAAGGCCGTGGCCAGGGCGGTCACGTACGCGATGGTGGTGGCCACCGGGTAGGGCAGGCCCACCGGCTTGTGCAGCAGCCACAGCAGCGCGAGGTCCAGAGCGAAGGTGCAGAGGTTCAGCATCGCGAACCCGACCGCCGTGGGCGGCACGTGGCGGCGCAGGCCCGAGGGGATGAGCCGCCAGAGGCCGTCGCGCAGGCGCAGGAAGGCCGCCACGCCCGTCGGGCGCGGCTCGTGGGCGGTGGGGTGCTCGGGGGTCACGGGCTCAGCCACCGACCACCTCGCCGGTGACGGGGTCCACCACGCCCACGAGCTGCTCGGTGGGCACCGGGCGCACGAGCTCGGGGCCGTTGGTGGCCACCCGGCTCACGCCGCTGCCCACCGGCCATGCCTGGAAACGGCCCTCCGGCTGGTGGGAGAGCAGCTCCAGGACGTGGTCGTCCTCGGTGGCGGCCGGGTCGAGCCAGGCGGCCCAGTCCTCGGGCTCCACCACCACCGGCTGCCGGTCGTGGATGCGGTCCAGCCCCGGCTCGGCGTCACGGGTGAGGATGGTGAAGCTCACCACCCAGTCGTGAGCCTGGCCCCCGGTGCCCAGCCGGTGGAACTCGTACAGCCCGGCGAAGGCCAGCGGCGCCTCGTCCACGCGGGACATGAAGAACGGTTGCTTGCGGGGCTTGCCCGCGGTCGTGCGGGCCACGGGGGAGGCCTGCCACTCGTACCAGCCGTCCGCAGGCACCAGGCAGCGCCGCGTGCGCGCCGGGCCCGCGAAGGTGCGCTTCTCGAACAGCGTCCCGCTGCGGGCGTTGATCATGCGGTTGCCCATGGTCAGGTCCTTGGCCCACGGCGGCACGAGACCCCAGGAGAGCAGGCGCAGCTGGCGCTCGGCGGGGGCGTCCTCCTCGCCTCGGGGCGTGCGGGTGAGGACCACCGGCACCTGCTTGGTGGGCGCCACGTTGAAGTCCGGGGTGCCGGGGGCCGGCTCCTGGGGACGCTTCATCACCGGCGCGCCGGGCTCGTCGGTCGCGTCGCGCTCGACCTCGAACTCCTCCACCAGGGCGTCCGGGGAGGCGCTGGCTGCGTAGCGTCCACACATGGGACCCGAGCCTACGGTGCCGGGGCGGGGCGACGGGCTACGCCGAGCGGGCTCAACGGGCGGCCCCGGTGACCTCCACCACGCCGCGGGCACCGCGCTCGGCATCGGACATGACGTGGCTGACCAGCGGGTAGTGGCCCGCCTCGGGGAAGGTGAGCTCCACGAAGCCGCCCTCGGCCGGCTGCAGGGCCATCACCTGGGCGCCGGTCCCGCGGGCCCGTGGGCCCACCCGGTAGGCGCCCTCGGACCAGACGGTGTCGAACTGCCCACCCACCACGTGGAAGGAGCTCGCTCGGTTGGGCCCCGCATCGAGCACCCACAGGCGCACGCGCTCACCGACCCGGGCGGTCAGCGGGTGCTGCAGGTACTGGTCGGCGATGCCGTTGAAGGTGACGAACGGCGCCTCCCCGGCGGCGATCGCCTCGGGGTCCACCGGCCCGTCGTCCGAGGCGGGGTAGGCCTCGGACTGCACGAGCACGTACTCGCGGTCCACCTCCGGCAGGCCCTCGCGCGGCTCGACGACCACCGCCCCGTGCATGCCGGCGGCGATGTGCGAGCTCATCGGCGCCGTGGAGCAGTGGTACATCCAGATGCCCGATCGCTCGGCGGTGAAGCGGTAGGTGAGGCGCTCGCCGGGTTGGATGGTGCGCATCGGGCGGTCCGGGGCCAGGGCGCCGGCGTGGAAGTCGATGGAGTGCCCCATCGAGCCGTCGTTGACGAGCGTGACCACGAAGGTGTCCCCGACCCGGCCGTGGAGGGTGGGTCCGGGGGCGCGGTCGTTGAAGGTCCACCGGTGCTGCGTGACGCCGGGGGCCACCTCGAGCTCCAGCTCGCTGGCGCGCAGGGTCACGTGGTGCTCGGTGCCGCGTCCCCGGGCGGGCAGGCGCGGGTCCACCGGGTGCTCCACGGTGGCGTCCGGGTCGGCGCGCAGGGGAGTGGTGGAGGCCGGGGAGTCCGTTCCGTGGCCGGCGTGCTCCCCGGGGTCGTGCCCGGCCTGCCCGTCGGCCGTGTCCGCGGCCTCGCCAGCGCCGCCCTCGACGACGAGGTCGAGCACCATGCCGGCCTGCCGGTGGCCCACGATGGTGCACCACCCCTGGGTGTCGGCGCCGACGACGCCGAGGTCCAGCGTGGCGCGCTCCCCGGGGCCCAGGCGCGGGGTCTGCTGCCCGGCGATGGCGAGGTCGTGCACCTGGGTGTCGGCGTTCACCACGTCGAGGACGACGCGGTCGCCGGCGGGCACGGTGACGGTTCCGGGGTCGAAGCGCATGTCGGCGGCGCGCACCTCCACCCGGGTGGTGTGCCCGGTGGGGGCCACCGCTGCCTGACCGGAGGGGGAGGGGGCGGTGGCCGGGCCGAGGGAGGCCCCCAGCGCGGTCACCAGGGCCAGGGCGGAGAGGGCCGCGGCGACCTGCCCGGCCGACCAGATGGACGGCATGCGGTCCAGACCGGCGGGTGCCGTGCGTTCCCCTGCGTCGGGGGAGCCGGTCTCGTCGACGGCCCGCACCGCGCCTGCCTGCCGGGCCGCCAGCTGCTCCCGACGCGCCCGCCCGGCGGCGGCGACGGCGCGGACCATCAGCGGGACGAACGATGCCAGCGACACCAGCACCAGCACGGAGGCGGCCACCCGCACGAGGCTGGGCACCGGCAGCAGGCACACGAGCAGGCCGGCGTTGGTGGTCACCAGTCGGGCGGCACCCCACCGGTCGAACCACGCCGCGGCGGCACGCACCACCGGCTTGCCGCCCCCGATGACCACCGGCATGAGGTGGCTCAGGGCGCCGGTGAGCAGCTGGGCGGCGAAACCCACCACGACCACGGCGGTGGTGCGGTCGAAGGTGGTGCCCACCCGCGTCCAGTCCTGCGCGGTCAGCAGGGCGGTCAGCACCATCGCGATGCCGGCGGCCCACCACAGCAGGGCTGCACCCACGGACATGGCGGCGAACTCGCGCGGAAGCCCCCGGCGCACCGGCGAGAGCACCCCCGCGGCCCACCAGAGGAGGCCCGCGGCGTAGAGCGCCACCCCGGCGGCGGCGACGGGCTGCCACCCGCCGAGCGCGCCGGTCAGCACCACCACGAGCCCACCGACCAGCACCGGCAGGGCGTGCCGGGTGTGCGCCTCGGCCCGCGTCCCGATGCGGGTGCGCAGCATGGTCGGCCAGAGCGTCAGCAGGGTGCCGGTCACGGTGAGACCCACCCAACCCAGGAGGTTCACCATCGTGTGGGCCAGGAGCAGGCGGCCGTGCCACTCGGCGCCCACCCCGCGGGCCAGCGTGGCCCCCAGGGCCGCGCCCACCGGCAGGCACAGCGCCGCGGCCACGTAGTAGCGCACGGTGACGGCGAAGCGGCCGGGCAGGGCAGCCCGCAGGCGGCGCACCAGCTGGCGGGCGTGCTCCAGCACGGCGGTGCCCACCAGCACGGCGCCGGCCACCGTGAGCAGCCACCACCCGGTGGGCACGCCCACCAGGACCAGGCAGGTGCCGGCCAGCAGCATCCACAGGCGGCGAGACTGCGTGGCGCGGTCGTCCACGTCCGGGGCGGACCTCAGCAGGGCGTTGGCGAAGTGGGTGCTCCACACCATGATCGAGTGCGACAGGGCGCCCAGCAGCACCAGGTGCACCATGAGCCAGCGCGAGGCCGGCACGAAGGGGTGCACCAGCGAGAGCAGCACCGCGAGCGCCAGCCACACCACGCCGGGCCGGTCGCGCAGGAGCCAGCGGCCGCCGCGGCGCCGGCCCCGGGCCGGGGCCGGCGCGGCGCCGGGGGCGGCGGCGTCGACGCGTCGGTCGGCGGGGCGTCCGGGCCCGGTGCTCGACGCCATCAGCCGAGGGCGGTCGGGGCCGGCGGGGTGAGCTCGTCGACCTCGTCCCACTCCGGGCCGCCCAGGGCGATCGCGGCGGCGGGGAAGAGCCCGTTGTTCTCGCGGTCCATGTGGTTGCGCAGCTGGCGGACGAAGGCGTCGACACCCGCCAGGTCCCCCGTGCGGATGCGCGCCAGCTGGGCGTCCAGCGCGTCGTGCTCGGCGCACAGGTCGTCCACGTGGTCGGCGATGTGCTCCTCGCGCCGCAGCATCGTGAACAGGCCCAGCTCCTCGGCGTGGGTGTGGGGCTCGAGCAGCTCCGCGATGCGCTCGGCGGCCTCCTGCGCGGCGGGCAGGTCGCCGGCGTCGGCCGCGCGGTGCAGCGGGCCGGTGAGGTCGGTCAGCCGGCCGTGCTCGGCCATGAACCGGCCGATGACGTGGATGGACTCACACCCGCAGTAGGTGCACATGCTGACCCCTCGCCGCGCCCGTGGGCGCTCCTCGTGGACGACGATGCGGCATCGGCCCGGCCGACGACCGTGGGCGACGCGGTGAAACGACGCCCTGTCGTAGAGGGTACGCCCGTCAGATGACGCCCTGGGCCCGCATGGCCTCGGCCACGCGCACGAACCCGCCGATGTTGGCCCCGGCCACCAGGTCGCCCGGCACGCCGTACTCCTCGGCGGTCTCCACGCAGGTGGCGTGGATGGAGGCCATGATCTGGCGCAGGCGCTCGTCGGTGTGGGTGAACGACCACGAGTCCCGGGTGGCGTTCTGCTGCATCTCCAGGGCGCTCACGGCCACGCCGCCGGCGTTGGAGGCCTTGCCCGGCGCGAAGGTGACGCCGCCGGTGGCAAGCACCTCCACCGCATCGGGGGTGGTGGGCATGTTGGCGCCCTCCACCACGGCCAGGCACCCGTTGCGCACCAGGGCGGTGGCGCCGTCGGCGTCGAGCTCGTTCTGGGTGGCGCACGGCAGGGCCAGGTCGCAGGGCACGTCCCAGATGGATCCGTCGGCCACGTGCTGGCCGCCCTTCTCCTGC
The DNA here is from genome assembly GCF_002847825.1 of Kytococcus schroeteri. Taxonomy (GTDB): domain Bacteria; phylum Actinomycetota; class Actinomycetes; order Actinomycetales; family Dermatophilaceae; genus Kytococcus; species Kytococcus schroeteri. The sequence goes on from NZ_PKIZ01000001.1 coordinate 97,296, forward strand.
GCGTAGGTGGCCATCCGCTCGCGCCGGTGCTCCTTGAGCTCGATGAGGTGGGGCACGTCCAGGCCCGCGTCGTCGGCGACGTACCCGCCGGAGTCGCTCATGGCCACCACGGTTCCGCCCAGCTCCACCACCTTCTGCGCGGCGTAGAGCGCCACGTTGCCCGACCCGGAGACCACCACGCGCAGGCCCTCCAGGTCGCGGCCCGAACCGGCCAGCAGCTGCTCGGCGAAGTAGACGGTGCCGTAGCCGGTGGCCTCGGTGCGGGCGCGGGCGCCGCCCCACTCCAGCCCCTTGCCGGTGAGCGCGCCGGCCTCGAACCGGTTGGTGATGCGCTTGTACTGGCCGAACAGGAAGCCGATCTCGCGAGCCCCCACGCCGATGTCGCCGGCGGGCACGTCGGTGTACTCGCCCAGGTGGCGGTGCAGCTCGGTCATGAACGACTGACAGAAGCGCATCACCTCGCCGTCCGAGCGGCCCTTGGGGTCGAAGTCCGAGCCGCCCTTGCCGGCCCCGATGGGCATGCCGGTGAGCGCGTTCTTGAACACCTGCTCGAAGCCCAGGAACTTCACCGTCCCCAGCAGCACCGAGGGGTGGAAGCGCAGACCGCCCTTGTACGGGCCCAGGGCGGAGTTGAACTCCACCCGGAACCCGCGGTTGACCTGCACCACGCCGGAGTCGTCCACCCACGGCACGCGGAAGACCAGCTGGCGCTCGGGCTCGCAGAGGCGCTCGATGATGCTCGCCTCGGCGAGCTCGGGGCGCCGCTCGAGCACCAGGCCCAGGGTGGCCAGCACCTCGTCGGCGGCCTGGTGGAACTCGACCTCCCCGGGGTTGCGACGCAGGATGGTCTCGCGGACCTCGGCCAGGCGCGGGTGCAGGGCGTGCTGGGACATCGGGCCTCCTCGGGGCGTGGTCGTGCGCACAGCGTAGTGAGGGGGGTGGTCACGCCCCGCGCGGCGCGTACATGATGACGGCGACCCCGGCCAGGCACAGGGCGGCACCACGGTGTCCGAGCCCTCCACGAAGGCCCGGCGTCACCGGAGCGGACGCCGGGCCTCACGGACCTCCCTCGTGGTCTGCCCACGCCACAAGTGTGTGGGCCGGGGTGTGCGCGGACGTTCGAGGCGCCTACCGGCGCAGGAGGCGCGCCAGGACGAGGAGAGCCCCGGCGACGGCGAGGGTGGCGCCGAGGAAGACGGACTGTCGGAGGCCGAAACCGCCGACGGTGACGTCCGTCCCGATGAGGCTCACGCCCAGGAGGAGCAGGGCGAGACTCGAGAGGTAGTAACGGATGTCGTCATAGGTCGAGGAGCCACGGTCTGGCAACGGAAATTTCCTTCCTGAATTGAGGCTGAATCAATCAAAACACACGGAGAGTGCCCCGACACCCGTCAGCGCCAGAGCCACGTCCTTGATGTCGTCCTCCATGTCGCGCCCCTTCGACGAACGCCAGCGGAGGAATGAGGAGGCCACCTTCCGGGCACCGTACTTCTTCACGAGTCGAGAGAGGTTGTAGGCGATACGAGCGACCTTGACGGACGGGAAGACGGTCTGCGCAGTGAACCATGCGATGGCGGCGGTGCACTTGGTGATCTTCCAGAAGTCCGCCCCCACAGCCTGTAGGTCTCGGCGCTCAGTCTCCACGTCCTTGGCAGCCCTGCGTGCCTCCTCCATGTCCTCCTGGGACAAGGCGTAACCGGCCTCATGTCCGGCGGCGTCCAAGATTTCGTAGATGGGAGCCCCGTCTTCCCGGGCCACGATCCGTCCGCGGCGCCAGCCGGCTGGCAGGTCGGTGTCCGTAGCTCGAGCGAAGGTGGTGGAGGTTGCGGCGATCGTCGAACCAGCGAGGAGCGCAGCGGCACCCGTCAGCAGGAGGCGGCGATTGACGGAAGCATGAGCAGACATGTCTTTCCCCTTCTCCGTGTGTGTCTTGATCTGCAGGTGGCGGCATGGGGGCATCGAACTCGAGCCCTCGCCTTGCCGCCGGCCGGGAGGTTTTCACGAAGTGGGGGGGGTACCGCAAATTCGGCTCTGGGGGGGCGGCAAGAGGGGTCGTTTGGACCCGCCTCAGAGGACGGCCGGCTGCGGGTTGCCGGCGTCGGCGATGCCGCGGCGCAGGTCCACCCGCGCCAGCAGCAGGCCACCGAGCACGAAGAACACCAGCAGCGCCAGGATGGCCGGCCGGTAGGAGCCGGTGAGCTGGAAGACCAGCCCGAAGGTGAGCGTGCCGAACCACGACGTGCCCCGCTCGCCCGCCTGGTAGAAGGCGAAGAACTCCGACTCCCGGCCCGCCGGCACCAGGTGGCTGTAGAGCGAGCGCGCCAGCGCCTGGGTGCCGCCCAGCACCAGCCCGATGAGGACGGCGCACCCCAGCCAGGTGAGGAAGGCCCCGCGGGGCACGAAGTACGCGCAGGCCACGACCACCACCCACAGGGCGATGCCCGCCAGCACCACCCGGTGGGCACCGAGGCGGGCCGCCATCGCCCCGAACAGCAGCGCGCCGCCCACGGCCACGAACTGCACGAGCAGGATGGTGGTCATGAGCTGGCCAGTGTCGAAGCCGAGCGCCACCGACCCGTACAGGCTGGCCGAGGAGATGACGGTCTGGATGCCGTCGTTGAACAGCAGGTAGGCCGCCAGGAAGGTGAGCGTCTGGGGGTAGCGGCGCAGCTCGCCGAGGGTGGAGCGCAGCTGCCGCAGCGACCCGGTCACGGGGCCGGCGCCCCGGGCCACCGGAACGGCCGTGGTGCCGCGCAGGCGCCGCAGGCCGATGACGGGCACGAGGGTGAACACCCCCCACCACAGGCCCGCGGAGAACAGCGACAGCCGCACCGCCCACTCCATCGAGAGGCCCAGGGCGTCGTGGGCCTGGATGACCACGAGGTTGGCCAGGAGCAGCAGCCCGCCGCCGGCGTAGCCCAGGGCCCAGGCGCGCGAGGAGACCCGGTCTCGCTCGTCCGGGGAGGCGATGCGCACCAGCAGCGCGTCGTAGACCACCGTGGAGGCGCCCAGGGCGATGTTGCCCACGAGCACCAGGAGCACGCCCAGCTGCCAGGACGTGCCGGAGAGGAACACCATGGCCATGGCGGCCAGCGACCCGATGCCCGCGAGCAGCCCCAGCAGGCGTGCCGGACGGGGGTGGCGGTCGGCCACGGCGCCGACGGCCATGACCACCACCACCGAGAGGAGGGTGGCCAGGGTGACCGTGTACGCCGCGAGGGAACCGGCCGCGACGGGGACGCCGAGCACGTCGAGCCTCCCGGTGCAGGCCTGGCCGGTGGGCAGGTCCGGGCACGCGTCGGCGCTGGCCAGCTGCGTGAGATAGGGCCCGATGAGGACCGTGCCGGTGGTGGTGACGTAGGCCGAGTTGGCCCAGTCGTACCAGCCCCAGGCGCGCTGGTGGGCGCGGGTCCGTTCACGGGTGGGGTCGGCCGTGGCCGCGGCGACATCGGAGGGGGAGGTGGTCACCGCGGCAGCATCGCACGGCCGTGGGGTGCCCGGTGCCGCAGCGCCCGGCGGTCAGAACAGGCTGTCCTGGTGGGCCACGGCGGGGGAGTCCACCGGGCCCGGCACGAGCTTGCGGCCCACCAGCCGGGTGAGGTCCGCGAGGTAGCCGCCTGTCTCGTCGTTGACCCGCACCAGGGCCGTGGCACCCACCAGGGTCTCGACGGTCAGGCGGTGGTCGCCGGTGGTGAGGTCCTGGGGCAGCGGGGTGTGGCCGGCGAACGGCGCCCCGGCCCGGTCCTCGCCGAGCACCGGGCCGTGCAGCGCGGGCGGCACCCACGGCTCGGGGGCGGGGTCGAGGCCGCGGGAGGCGAGCAGGTGGCAGGCCCGGTCCACCAGCTCGGCGTGCACGGCATCGAGCCGCGCGGCGGGCAGGGGGCTGGCCAGCGCCGCGGCCTTGCGGCGCGCGGTGCGGGTCTGCGGCACGCCCAGCCCGGCGGTCACCGCGTCCTCGTGGCGCCGCACCTCCAGCCCGTCGGCGCAGCGGGCCAGGTAGGTGGCCCGCACCGCCCCCTGCTCGTCCAGGCGCGCCACCTTGTGGTGGTCCGATGCGGTACCCACCTTGGGCGCGCCGTCGGCGAAGGTGGCCACGTACAGCCAGTGCGGGCGGTCCAGGTAGCGCCGCAGCGCCTCGCCGGCCGGCCCGCCACGGTGCACCTGGTGGATGGGGCGGAACTCGTCGGCCATCGCGCACTCGGAGCACTGCCGACCGGACTCCACCACGCGCCGCCGCGCGCACGCCTCGGTGCGCACCGTGCCCTGCGGCGTGAGCACCGACCGCCCCGTGCAGTGGCGGCCGGGCTCCACGGTGAACGCCAGCGAGGCGCCCGGCAGCGCGATGCGGTGCACGGCCTCGGTGAGGTCGCTGGTCACCAGCGCGGGCCGGTCGCGGTCGGTCCACGAGACCGACCGCACGAGGTGGGTCCCACCATCGACCCAGGAGGTACGCACCCGCGGCAGGGTACGCCTCAGCGCACGTACTCGAAGTGCCAGTACTCGGGCTTGCGGCCGTCGCGGCGCGCCCACGCGGGCTGCACCCAGCCGTACCGGGCCCCGTGCCTCACCAGCCAGCGGTGGCGCGTGGTGCCGAACCCGTACTTCCGGCGGCTCTCCGGCAGGTCGCAGGTGGCCCGGGTCAGCGTGCCGTGGTTGGACGTGCCGGGGGTGGCGGCCATGCGGCCGAAGGCACGGCGGTAGGCCACCTGTGTGTCGTACGTGCGGTAGCACTCGTCCCAGCGCAGGTCCTCCCCGAACCGTGCGCGGTAGGCGCGGTTGAGGCGCTCCAGCGGCCGCACCGAGCGGCAGGCCGTGAGCAGGTGGGCGGCGCTCGCCGAGCCCCGCACGTGGCACAGGTGCCCCGGGGCGTGGCGGCCGTTGCGCGAGGAGTACGGGGTGTGGCGGGTCGTGAGGTCGGCCGTGCGCACGTAGCGGCCGGGGGCCATGCGGAACCAGCGGCCCTGCACGGTGCCCTTCACCATGCCGCCCCGAGGTACGTAGTGGCCGGCGGAGGCGCCCGAGGTGTTGCGGTACACGCGCACGAACATGCCGGACCCGGCACGCACGTGGCGGGTGACGGTGGTGGCCGCGGTGGAGGCGGTGGGTGCGGCCTCGACGGCGGGAGCGGTGACGGAGCGCTCCACGGGGACCGATGCCTGGGCCGGGGCTCCCAGCGGCATCGAGGGGGACACGGTCGCCAGGGCGGCCACGGCGAGCAGGACGCGGCGGGCACGCGTCAGCGCGGGGTGAGGGGACGGCATCGGAGGAACCTTCGGCGAGGGGAGGGGGGGGCGACGGGGACGGTCGCGGAGGGGACGCCCCAGCATCGCGGGCGGGTCTGTCGCCGCGCTGTCGTCCGCGGTTGACTGGGCCCCATGACCACGCCCCGGCCCCTGGCCCCCTTCCTTGCCGAGCAGCTCGACTGGCACTGGCGCACCCAGGCCCGCCCGCGCCTGGAGGGCCTCACCGACGCCGAGTACCTGTGGGAGCCCGCGGCCGGCGCCTGGTCGGTGCGGCGCCGCGGCCAGGCCGCCCCCGCCTCGGCCACGATGCGCGCCGGCGCAGGGGAGTGGCTCGTGGACTTCGCGTTCCCCGAGCCCGACCCGGCGCCGGTGACCACCATCGCCTGGCGGCTGGCGCACGTGGTGGTCGGCGTGTTCGGCATGCGGGCGGCCTCGCACTTCGGCGGCCCGGCCTGTGCCTACGACACCTGGGAGTACGCGGGCACGGCCGCTGGTGCACTGGCCCAGCTCGATGCCGCGCACGCCGCCTGGTGCGAGGGCGTGGCCGGCCTCGACGACGCCGCCCTGTACCGGGCCGGGGTGGCCTGACGCGGGTGAGGCGGCCCGAGCCCCGTCAGCGCACCGCGCGCAGCACGGTGAATTCGCGGTCGCGGGCCACCTCGAGCACCTGCGTGAACACCTCGCGGGCCACCTGCCGGTAGGGCAGGTGCGAGTTGTACACGCACCACAGCTCGCCGCCTGGCCGCAGCACCCGGGCGGCGTCGCGCAGCATCGCCAGCGTGGGGGCGGAGTCCTTGGCCGCACCCACGTGGAACGGCGGGTTGGTGACCACCAGGTCGGCGCTCGCCGAGGGAGTGCCGGTCAGCCCGTCGGCCAGGTGCACCGTGCCGTCGAGGTCGTTGGCGGCCAGCGTCGCCCGGGTCGAGGCCACGGCCGCCCGTGAGACGTCGATCCCGGTCGCCCGGTGCCCGCGTCGGGCGAGCACCGCGGTGAGCACGCCGTTGCCGCACCCCAGGTCGAGGGCGTCGCGTGCCCGGTCGGGCTCGGGCCAGTGGCCTTGGGTGGTGAGCAGCAGGCGGGTACCGCGGTCGAGGCGGGGGCCGTTGAACACCCCGCCGTGGGCCACGAGCTGCAGGCCGGTGGTCTGCTCCTCGGCGGTGCGTGGGGTCGGGACCTCGGCCGGGCGTGCGCCCCGGGCGTGCAGGGCCCGGCACTTGCCGACGCCCCGCTGGGCCTGCACCTGCTCGAAGGCGCGCCCGAGCACGTCGTTCTGCCGCGGGGTCATGTGCTTGGAGCGCCCGGCGGCCACGAGCACCACGCCCGGGGCGGCGTGGGTGGCCACGGTGCGGGCGATGTCCTCCAGGGCGTCCAGCGAGGTGGGCAGGTCCAGCAGGACGAGCTCGGCTCCCTCCACGGCCTCGGCGAGGGTGTCGGTGGAGGGTCCGGCGTCGAGGCGGTCGCGGTAGGCGTTCACGGCGGGCCAGACCTCGCGGGCGGCGACGTCGAGGCCGGCATCGGCGTCCACCACGGCAACGCGTGCAGCGTCCGGGGCGAGGGCGGTGCCGTCGGCCAGCAGGAGGCGCGCCACGGCATCGAGGCCGGTGGGTGAGCAGGGAGAGGGGGAGTGGGGCGTGCTCACGGGGTGCTCCCGGGGTCGTCGGGGTGGTCGTGGTGCGCGGCCAGGTGTGGTGCGGGCCGGCGCAGGAGCACCGGCCAGGCCATCCACAGCAGGCCGGCGAGCGTGCCCACGAGCCCAGCGCCCAGCACGGCCGCGGTGGTGCCGACCACGAGGGCCAGGATGAGGGCGAACATCGAGACCACCGAGAGCCCCAGCGTCACCAGACCCACCCGCACCATGGTGTGGGAGACCTGCACGATGCGGGCCTTGAGCTGCCGCTGGAACAGGGCTCGGTGCACGGCCACGGGCGTCACCAGCAGCAGCACGGTGAGCACCGCCAGGCTCATGGCCAGCACGAACAGCAGCGTCTGCGGGCCGGAGAGATCGGTGAAGCGTGACTGGAACGGCAGGGTCAGCAGGAAGCCGGCCAGCACCTGGGTGCCGGTCTGGAGCACCCGGAGCTCCTGCAGGATCTCCGCGAGGTTGCGGTCCTCCTGGTCGGCCTCGGTCTCCTGCCGCAGGGCCCGGGAGGCGGCGGCGTCTCGAAGGGTCACGCCCCGAGTATGGGGCCTGGCTGGTGGGCCGGGGCCGTGGGTCGTCGAGGGAGGGGGCTCGGTGGATGGAATGACATAATGTCGATTATCGGCGCCCGGTGTGTGGGCGGGATCGCGCCAGAAGGGGCTGCGAGGTCGCCCGGTGTGCGCTGGTGGTCGCTGCGGCCGTGCCGTCTCCCGGGCTACCGTCGCGCCATGGTCACCGACGCCGACATCGCCCACGTTCTCGACCTGGAACGTTCACTGCAGACTCCGGCTGTGCGTGCCGATGCGTGCCGTCTCGCCGAGCTGCTCGCTCCGGACTTCGTGGAGATCGGCGCCTCGGGCCGCCGGTGGAGCCGCGCCGCCGTCCTCGAGCTGCTCCTGAACGAACCTCAGGGCGATGACGTCGACCTCATCGATGTGTACGAGCTGGCGGCACGCGTTCTGGACGGTGGCGTGGTGCAGGTGTTCTGGGTCTCGGACCGCGGTGGCCGGCGGGCGCGGCGGATGTCGCTGTGGCAGCACGTCGACGGCGCATGGCGCACGACCTACCACCAGGGCACGCCGCTGTGACCCTCCCTGCCCCGCCGGCGTCCCGGACCAGGTCGTTTTGACATAACGTGAACCGCTGGGCAGGCCATGGTGTCGCTGCCAGCCCGACGGAATCACCCAACCTGCCGAACCGCTGCCCTACCCACCCCCTGCGGTGCGCTGAGAAGCACTTGGGCGGGTCAGGTCGTGGGGTGCCCAGCACCGCCGGCACTACCGTCGTGGCATGACGGCTCATCCGAGGCTCCTGCAGACCGTGCTCGACGCCACGGACGTCCGCGGCCTGGCCGAGTTCTACCGGCAACTCCTCGGCCTGACCTACCGGCCCGGTGACGAGCCGCCCGCTGACGGTTCCCCGGACGAGGCCGACTGGCTCGTCCTCGTGCACGGCGACGGTGGCCGCGCGCTGGCCTTCCAGCAGGTGGAGCACCTCACGCCAACCACCTGGCCCTCCCCGCCGTGCCGATGCAGCTGCACCTGGACACGACGGTCCCCGACCTCGAGAGCCTCGAGGCGGTGCGGGAACGGGCCGAGGGGCTGGGAGCCCGGCTCCTCCTGGACCGGAGCGACCACCAGGAGGAGCCCACCTACGTGTTCGCCGACCCGGCCTGCCACCCCTTCTGCGTCTTCGTGGCCTGACGGGACCTCGGCGCCGACGGCCTCAGCCCCCGGCGGCGCCCTCGTGATCGGCCCACGCCGTCGCCAGGGCGTGGCGGAAGGCCTCGGCCGGCTGGGCTCTCTGCACGGCGTACCGGCCGTCCAGCACGAAGAACGGCACTCCTCGGGCGCCGATCTGCTGTGCCAGCGCGACGTCGGCGTCCACGTCCTCGGCGTGCGCGTACGAGCGCAGGACGGCCAGCGCCGCATCCCGGTTCAGACCCACCTCGGCGGCGCGTGCGCCGATCTGACGGTTCATCGCGGCCGCCTGCTCCAGGGAGAAACCCTCGAACTCAGTGAGCACCTCGGTGACCGGCATCGTCCGCCCCTCGGACAGGTCCGTCACCAGCAGGAAGGAGTGCTGACGCACCTCCACGGGGTGGTCGAAGTCCTTGATGGCGCGGTCCAGCACCGTGGCGCCGACGTAGCACCACGGGCACATGACGTCGCTCCACACGTCCACCACCACGCGGTCGGCGTGGGTCTCGAAAGGCGAGTTCATCGGCAGGTCCCGTCCACGTCGCACATGCCGTCAGCCTCGTCACCGAGGGCGATGAAGCTGGGCGCCGAGGGGGTGCCGCTCCCCTGCTCGGCGAGCCGGTCGTCCGGCTCCGGGCAGGCCGCGAGGTCGAGGGAACCGACGCCCCCTCCGGCCACGGGTCGGCCGTCAGGCGCGGCCGGCGCTCTCGGTACTGCCGCCCCTTCGCCTCGTAGACCTCCCGCAGGGGGCGGACCGGGTGGGGCGGAGGTGGAGTGCCAGCACGTCGGCGAGCACCGCATCGAGGACGAATCGCTCAGATGAACCCGGGGCGATGCGACTGCACGGGGAGGGGATCCGTGCCGCACGGCCGGAGCCGGGCCCCGTCATCGCCTCTGGGCTCGCAACCAGAACCGCTTGCGCGTGAGCCGTATCGGGCCACCCTCGGTCTGATGATGCAGGGCCAGCAACCGGTCGGCGTACCGGTCCACGGTGAAGTCGTCCGGGGTCTCCCACGGCACGAGACGCAGGTAGGCCAGGAGCGCCGCGACGTCCCGGAACGTGTAGGCACCCACGTGCTCGGCGGCGTCGAGGACCATGAACCCGGACTCTTCTAAGTCAGACCGGAACCGGGCCGGGTTCACGTGGGGCATCTCGTGGTGCTCACCCAGCCAGTACGCCAGCTCGTGGGCCTCGTCACCGCCGACCTGCTGGGTGACGAACCGCCCACCTGGCGCGATGACGCGCGCCAGCTCTGTGGGCGAGAACGACTCGTGGCGGTTCAGCACGAGGTCGAAGCGTCCGTCCGAAAACGGCATCGGAAGGGCGTCCACGTCCTCGTCGGGTGCGCCGTACTCCACCACCTCGATGCCGTGCGGAGCCAAGGCGCGGCGGGCCACCTCGACGTTGGGGGGCCACCCCTCGGTGGCCACCGTGTCGGCCGGCAGGTCGCCGGTGAGCGTGAGCAGGAACTCCCCGCCGCCGGTCCCCATGTCAAGCACGTGCGACGCTGTGGCGAGTTCACGGCGGTACTCGCCTGCCAGGTCCCACGGCTCGGCCGACTCGCTCATCCGCCCTGCCAGGTGGCCGAAGTCCCACCCCTCCGGCTGGGCCCCCTCCTCGGCCCGCCAGCGCTCGACGAGCTCGGCGTCGCCGGGTGAGGTGATCACCTCACTTCCCCGCCACGACGAGCTGCCAGTTCACGCCGAACCGGTCGGCCGCCCAGCCGAACTGCCCGAAGCCGTAGTCCCCCACCGGCATGAACACCTGACCCCCGTCCGCGAGCGCGTCGAAGACCCGCTGGTGCTCGGCCGCATCGGAGAACTCCACCCAGAGCGACTGCGCCGGCGAGAAGTCCCACGCGTGCTGCACCGGGCTGTCGCTGCAGCGCACCCGCAGGTCGCCGATGCGGAACTCGGCGGTCATCACCGTGCCCTCGGCCTCGGCGCCGCCCGGCCCGTCGGCGCCCCAGAGCTGCTCGGAGAGCACCTCGGCCTCCCCGAAGACGTCGCAGTACAGGGCCATCGCCTCGGCGGCGCGCTGGCCGCGGCTGGGCTGGAAGGTCAGGAAGGGTTGTGCGTGCATGGGCTCATCCTCCCTGCGCGAGCAGGTCCACCACCTGCGCCGCGGCCGACGGCGGACCGGCCACCGACCACGTGTACCCACGCACCTCCACCTGGCGGGCCACGCCGCCGGCCCCCTCCACCAAGGCGCACCCCGGCATCCAGTCCCAGGCCGGCACGCTGTGGTGCAGCCACAGGTCCATCCGCCCGTCGGCCACGGCGGCCAGGTCCAGGGAGCCCGAACCGACCATGCGCAGCACCTTGGCCGGCTGCACCGCGGCGGCGAAAGGTTCGGCCACCTCGGGCACGCCGAACCAGCGCGTGTGCAGGTAGGTGGCCACAGCGCAGTCCTCCAGAGGCCGGTCGGCGATGCGGGGCAGCTCCACCCCGTCGCGTGTGGTGGGCACCCCGGGTCCACCCACCCACGTGGTGCCTGATGCGGGGTGGTGTACCGCGCCCAGGGCCACCGAGCCGTCCCCGGGGCGGCGGGCGTCGGCATCGGTGGTCAGCGCGAGCGCCGAGCACCACGCGTCGAGCCCCTGCACGAAGTTGAACGTGCCGTCCACGGGGTCGATCACCCACGTGCGCCCGGAGGTCCCGGCGCGCGCGGCCCCTTCCTCCCCCACGATGCCGTCGTCCGACCGCGCGGTGGCGAGGCGCGACGTGACGAGTTCCTCGGCGGCGTGGTCGGCCGCGGTCACCACGTCGCTGGAGGAGGTCTTGTGCCGCGCGTCGATGCCGTCGCCCCGCATCCGGGCGGCGAGCTGGCCGGCCTCGCGGACCAGGTCGGCGGCGAGTGCGGCGTCGTCGGTCCAGATGGTCCGGTCGCTGCTATCCATGGGAGCGACCCTAGGCCGTGGTGGCGCCGCCCCTACCAGCCGAGGACCTCCCGGCACCGCGCCACGGTGCTGGGCACGTGGCCCGCTGCCTCGATGCGGTGCACGGCGGGCCGGGCGGCGATGAGGCCGTCCACCGACGCCACCATCCGGGCCATGGTCGGTGCGTCCGGCACGTCGGCGTCCTGGGGATGTGCGGGCTCGGGGTGCCGACGTCCGCTGAGGCGGGCCAGGGCCGTCGGGCGTCCACGGTCGGGGCGAGCTCCTGGCACCCGCGCGGTGTCTGGCTGCCGGCGGCGGCGAGGCGCTCGCCCAGGTCCTGGCGCGCCGTGAACTGGCTGACCACCACCGAGTGGCCGGCGCGCAGGTGGCAGGCGGCCATGTCGGCCGTGAGTTGCCGGGCCAGGAGGGCGGCCGCCATCGGTCGGCTTCCCACCCGTGGATCTGGGCCCTCACCGCGTCCACGTCCACGTGCAGGGTCAGCGGGCGCAGCGACGCCAGCTCGGCGGCCACGGTGGTCTTGCCCGGGCCGGGCACCCCGTTGACCACCACGAGGGTGGGCCGCGCGTCGTCCACTCCTCGACGGTACCGCCGGGCGGTCATCTCAGGCCCCGACCAGCCTCCTCGTCGGGCTGGTGTACCGGTGGCCGGAGGGCGTGGTCGTCTCCACCGAGGTCTGCCGCCCGCGGGCGTCCAGCTGTGCGACGGTGTCCCACGCCGGGTGGTTCTTCACCTGGTTGCAGTGCTGGCACAACCCCTGTCCGTTGTCCGGAGTAGTCGGGCCGCCCGCCGCCCACGGCTCCACGTGGTCGGCCTCGCGCACCGGTGCGTCGCACCACGGCGTCCGGCACGTCTCGTCGCGGGCCACCAACAGGTCGCGGTCGGCCCGCGAGAAGGTTCGCCGCCGAGCATCACGGTCCACCAGCGTGCCGGACTCCGGGTCCACGAGCAGCCGCCGGAGCGTGCACCGCTGTGCGCGCCGCACCAGATCCCGTGCCATCGGCGCCGGAATGGGGCCGTGGCCCACCAGGGTCGCCGGGGCGTCGGAGTCGGTCAGCGCCCCCAGCACCGCCTCGCCACCGAACACGGCCCCTGCCGGGACGACCACCTGCAGCTCGACCACAGGTCCGTCGGCGAGCGCCTGCCCGGTCACCCGCTCGGTGAGCACGTCCGCCCGGAGCTGGGCCAGCGACCGCTCGTCCCCCGCGGCGCGCAGTGAGCGGGCGGCCCGGTCCAGGGCGCCCCACACGGCGACCGCCTGTGTGGCCGGCAGCAGGGCCGAGAGCACGGCCATGGTGTCCGGCGTCGGCCGCACCGAGACGTGCCGCTCCTCGCGCTGGCGTGCGATGTGGGCGACGTGCCCCTCGGGGTCCAGTGCGTAGGCTCGGGCCGACACCCGGCGGCGCAACCGACCCACTGAGAGGTCCCCCAGGTGGGGCCCGAACTCGGCGTCGACGACCGCACGCTGCGCCCGCGACAGGAAGACCGTGCCCCGCGCCACGACCTCGGCGTGTCGCCTGCTGCCGTGGCCCTCCAGCATCGCCCGCCGGGTCGTCGGCAGCTCCGCGCGCAGCACCGCCGCCAGTTCCCGGTCCCGGGCACCCTGGTGGGGTGAGGTGCGCCGGGCCAGCCCCACCATCGAAGCGACCGCCCGGTCGGTCACCTCCTGCTCGATGCCGGCTGCCGCGTCATCGCGCCGCTGCCGGGCGGTGAGTGCGGCCACCACGTCCAGCTGCACCGCCGCGACGGTGGTGGCCAGGCGTTCCAGGGCGGCGACGGCGTCCACCAAGGCGCTCGCTGGTGGGTCACCGTCACCCCATCGCTCCCCTGCCGCTCGGACCTGCTCTGCCAGGTCGTCGAACGCTGGCTGGCTCCAGTCGTGGCCGTCGCCCACCTGCCCCACCGCTCTCTCCTGCTCCACAACTCCCCCTGCGGGTTGCTCCCGCCGAGCCCCCACGACCCGGCGACCACCGAACACCTTCTCGATGATGGAACAACCGTACGAGATTCCACCGACAACCTCCTCCCCCACGAACGGGCCTGTGGACGACGGGCGCTGCCGTGAGCACCGACACGGGGCACCCACCCCGGCCCTCGCCTCACCGCCCGCGTGACCGACGCCATGTCAGCGCCCCGCCCGGTGTGCGGCACGCTTGCCCCATGACCTCGTGGACCCTGCCCACCGTCCCCGTCTCCGCCGGCGCCCTCATCACCGACGAGGCCGGGCGCCTGCTCATCCTCAAGCCCACCTACAAGTCCGGCTGGACCATCCCCGGCGGGGTCATGGAGGCCGACGGCGAGACCCCCTGGGAGTGCTGCCAGCGCGAGGTCTTCGAGGAGACCGGCCTGCGTGTGGCCAGTGGTCGCCTCGTGGCCGTGGACACGCGGGCCGCCAAGGCCGACGAGCAGCTGGGGATCCGCTTCCTCTTCGACTGCGGTGCCGTCACCGCCGCCGAGGCCGCCGGGATCGTGCTCCAGGAGAGCGAGATCAGCGAGCACCGCTTCGCCCCACTCGTCGAGGCCGAGGCCCTGCTGCGCAAGCGCGTGCGCCGCCGGGTGCGGCGGGCGCCCGTCCTCGAGGTAGACCACACCCGGTCCGGCGAGCGCCCGCCGC
>NZ_PKIZ01000001.1:111587-186860 GCF_002847825.1 Kytococcus schroeteri
CCAGCCCAGGGCGGCCCCGTAGAAGGCACGGGCTGCGGGGACGTCGGTGACGTTGATCTCGAACTGCACGGGGCGGTACGTGCTGGCTCTGTCGGAGGGGATGGGGTGTCCACCCTGCCCCTCAGCAGGTCGCCGCGGAACGGGTCGCCACCTGACCTGCGCCGCAGCCGGCTCAGGCCTCGGGCAGCTCCCTGAACGCCTTCTTCGCGGCGCGGTACCAGCCCATGCCCTTCACCGGGTTGCGCCACCGAGCCTTCATGTCGTCGCCGGCCCTCCGCGTGTCGATGCCGTGCACCGACGCCTCTGAGCATGCTGCACGGTCGCGCTCACCTCCCTCGTCGTCTGCGCTGGGCGGTCTCGTCCACTCGAGGGTGTACCTGAATGCCTCCCGCCGGCGCACCCGGGCGCCGGGGAGGTGCTCGCGGGCGACCGCGCGCACCTCGCGCAGCGAGTGCTGTGGATCCCGCACCGGGAACGGGGGCGGCCCCGCCGGCGCCTGGTTCGCAAGCGGGTGCTTCACCACACCGATGACGGGGTTGCTGATGGCGCACGCGATCTCCCACGCGGTGTCCGTGTGGGACTCCCTGCGGGCCAGCCCCACACACAGAAATCGCCCACCGGGGGCCAGGACGCGACTCACGTGCTGGAGGGTCTCTCGGAGCGGGAGGTGATGGAGCACCGCGCCATGACGACGGCGTCCACCGAGCCGCTCGGGAGGTCCGGGAGCTGGGCAGCCCCTACGAGCACGTTCGTGGCACCCAGTGCCGCCGCCCGTTGCAGGGTGGCCTCCCGCATCGCCGGATCGGTGTCACTGGCGATGACCTGCGCCGACCGGCACGCCAAGGCGACGGCGAGCTCACCTCGCCCGCACCCGATCTCGACGACCGTGGAACTCCCCGAGGGCACGCGCCGCAGGACCCAACCGTGGAAAAGTGGGCGTTGTGGCTCCAAGGATGGCGGTCGTTGAACCTTGTCAGGGCACGGATGGCCGCCGGCCCGAGGTCACGCATCCTCACGGCCGGCGGGCGGCGAGCACGAGGGCGGCGCCGTGGTCGTGCCCGGCCGGCAGACGCAGGTCGGCCACCGGCTCGAGGCCGGCCTCCCGCACGAGCCGGGAGAGCTCCTCGGGCTGCCAGCGGTGGGTCGTCCAGTCCACCGGCACCCCGTACGCCTCGGTGCGTCGCACGTCCTCGTGGCCGGCGTGGGTGGTCACGAGGAGCATCCCGCCGGGCACCAGCCACCCGGCCGCCCGGGACAGCACCTCCCCCACCGTCGGGCGGGGCAGGTGGAAGAGCGACCACCAGAAGAGCACCCCACCGAGCGACGACGGCTCGACCTCCAGCTCGGTGTGGCCCGCCACCTCGAAGGACAGGTGCGGGTGCCGTCGCCGCGCGTGCTCCACCATCGCCGGGGAGAGGTCCGTGCCGCGCACCTCCAACCCCAGCCCGTCCAGGTAGGCGGTCACCTGGCCGGGGCCGCAGCCGGCGTCCAGCACCGGGCCCAACCGGCGCACCTCTGCGGCGAAGGCGTCGAGGCACCCGCGCAGCCACGGCTGGCGGCGTACGTCGCCCATGCCCACGGACTCCAGCAGGTCCACGTACGCGCCGGCGGCCCGGTCGTAGGACGACCGGACCGCCTCGAGGTCGTGCGGGGAGCTCACGCGCCGGCGAAAACGAACTGGCCGGCGTCCATCACCTTCTGGTTGAACGCCCCGGTGTCGGCCCAGCGGGCGGCCATCTCGTCGGCGCTCTCCCCGGTGTGCGCGGTCTGGCAGGGGCCACCCAGCTGGGCGCAGGTCATGGTCTTCACGGTCGTCTCCTTCTGGACGGGGCGGGCGGTCCGTCGCCCACCACTCTCGAGCCTTGCACCACGTGTCCGCGGCGGACAACACCGGCCCCGCCGAGCACGCACGAGGGCGCCCCGCACCAGCTGGTGCGGGGCGCCCTCCCCAGAAGAAGATGCCGTGCGGCCGGCGGTCAGTCGCGGGTCAGCGCGGTGGAGCCGGAGCACTTGGCGGTGCCGGCCGGCACGTCGATGGCCGTCATGGCGGCCTCGGCGGCCTTGCACTCGGCCGAGTCGGCGCCGAACAGCTCGATGGCCGACTCGATGACGCCCTCACGGGCCTCGGCGTAGCCGGAGGACGAGGTCAGCTTGGTGGAGAGCGTGGTGTACCAGATCTTCTCCATCGCCTCGCGGCCCCCGCCCTCGACGGTCGAGCCGTCGCAGGTGGGCGAGTCGTACTTCACACCGTCGATCTCCTTGGCGCCCGAGCCCTCGGAGGCCAGGAAGAACCAGTGGTTCAGCGGACCGGAGCCCTGGTGGGGGTCCATGGAGTCGACCTCGGCCGAGTAGCAGCTCGGCGAGGAGCCGTCCTTCTGCGGGTCGTCCATGTAGCGCAGCGGGGTGCCGTCGCCGTTGATGTCGATCTGCTCGCCGATGAGGTAGTCGCCCTTGTCCTGCGCGTTCTGGGCGTGGAACTCCACGGCGGTGCCGAAGATGTCCGAGGTCGCCTCGTTCAGCCCACCGGACTCGCCGCTGTAGACGAGATTGGCCGTGGCCTCGGTGACGCCGTGGCTCATCTCGTGGGCCGCCACGTCCAGGGCCACCAGCGGGTTCTGGTTGCCCTCGCCGTCGCCATAGGTCATCTGCTGGCCGTCCCAGAAGGCGTTGACGTAGTTGTCGCCGTAGTGCACGCGGCTCGTGGCGCCCTTGCCGTCGTCCCAGATGCCGGCACGCTTGTGCACGGCCTCGAAGTAGTTGTAGGTGGACTGGGCGCCGAAGTGGGCGTCCACGGCGGCCGAGGCCGGGTCCTTCATGGTGCCGTCGCCCCAGGCGTTGTCCTCGTCGGTGAGCACCTCGCCACCGGACTGGGCGTTGCCCATGTCGACGGTCTGGTGGCCCTTCTCGTCCTCCATGGTGAAGGCGCCGTCGGAGCCCGCGGTCTCCATCTTCACGTCACCCACGTAGATGCCCTTGCCGGTGCCCTCCACGTGCTTGATCTCGTCCCAGGAGCCCAGCACCTCGCCGGTCTCGGCATCGACGTAGGACTTCACGCGCGAGGGGGTCTGGTCGGCGCGGACGCCGGTGGTGGTCACCTCGTAGGCCAGACGCGGCTCGTCGCCGTGGGCCCAGACCACCAGCTCGCCCTTGCTGGCGTTCTCGGTGGAGGCGGCCTTGCCCTTGGAGAGGGCGGCGGCCTTGGAGAGCTTGGGGGTGGTGCTGGCCACGGCGACCTCGGCGGAGGCCTTGTGGGTGTCCTTGACCTGGCCCTGGCCGTCCACGGCCACCACCATGTCGCCGCCGATGACGCGCAGGCCCTTGTAGGTGCGGTCGTAGCGGACGTGCTCGAAGCCGTTGGCGTCGGTGACGCTGCCCTTCTTCACCAGGACCTCGTCGGAGCCGGCGCCCAGCTGCTGGGCCACGGAGGGCTGGGCGGCCGCGGTGCCGTCGGCCAGCGGCAGGGCGTGCGCGGTCGGCAGCACCATGCCGGCGGTGGCGATGGCGGCAGCGACCCCCAGCGAGCTGCTTCGGACGGTGCGGAACATGGTGCCTCCTTGGTCAGGGCCGCCGCGTGGCGTTCCCCGGTCGTGTGTCGTGCGGCGGCCTCTCCCGTCGCGGTGCCCACACGCTCACCCGCTGGTGTGACCTGGGACAACCCTGTTGACCGAGCCGTGGTCCGTGGCCGAAGAACTCTTGACCGTTCGTGGGGGCGAGCCCGGGACGGCAGCGGTGGACGACGGCCGGAGTTGACCGTCGCCGGCCCTCACCCGAGGTCGAAGACGCGCACCGGCAGGCCGAGCCCGTGGTCGGTGCCCTCCCCGCCGCCACGCAGCATCGCGGGGATGAACTCGGCCGGGTCCGGGTGGTCCGGCAGGGCCTCGAGGTAGGCGGCGTGCTGCTGCAGGGAGGCCACGGCCCGCTCGGCGTCCTGCGGCTCCAGCGCGATGACGTGGTCCGGCTCGGCCGCGCCGGTCACCACCACCCAGCGGGTGCTCCACGGGTCGAGGCCCTCCTCGTCCACGAGCTCGGGGAAGATCCACCGGTTGCCCGCCGCGGCCACGGCATCGACCGCGGTCAGCCCGGCGACGCGGTGGTCGGCCTGGTTGAGGCCCCACGGCGCCACGTCCGCCCAGGTCGTGGTCATGACCAGCTGCGGGCGCACCTGGCGGATGACCCGGGCGATGTCGCGCCGCAGCGCCAGGGTGGGCTCGAGCACGCCGTCGGGGTGGTCGAGGATGCGCAGGTCCCCCACGCCCACCTGGCGGCAGGCGCTGCGCTGCTCCTCCGACCGGATGCGGCGCACCGTGTTGGGCTCCTGCGGCATGCCCGCCTCCCCGTGGGTGAGCAGCAGGTAGGACACGTCGACACCCCGGGAGGTCCAGTGCGAGACCGCCGCCGATGCGCCGTACTCCATGTCGTCGGGGTGGGCCACCACGCACAGTGCGCGTTCGAGGCCGTCGGGGGCGAAGGGCTGCAGTCCGCTCATGCGCCCACTGTGGCACCGCGTCGGCCACGGCGGAACCGCTGGCTACGCTGGCGCGGTGTTCCGCCAGCTGCCGCCCTCCACCCGCACCGACCTGCAGGTCGACGCCCTGTCCGGCTCGGTCGTGACCGATGCCGGGGACCACCTCGTGGTGCGCACCCCCGCCAACCCGGAGTACCACTGGGGCAACGCCGTCCAGGTGACCTCCGGGGACCCGGACGACGCCGCCCGCTGGGTGGCGGTGTTCGAGGCGGAGTTCCCCCAGGCGACGCACCGTGCCATCGGCCTGCCGCGCGAGCCCGACCCGACGGCCTGGGCCGGCACGGGGCTGGAGCCCGACGTGGTGGAGACCCTCACCGCCACGTCGACCCCCTCCCCCACCCCGGTGCCCACCGGCTTCACGGTGCGCCCGCTCGACGACGCCGCCTGGGAGCAGCGCCTGGCGCAGGAGCTCGCGGAGAACGCCGCCACGGGTGAGTACCCGGCCGATGAGTACGCCACGTTCATGGCCGGGCAGGTGGCCGCCCGGCGCCGTCTCGTGGACGAGGGGCGTGCCCACTGGGTGGGGGCCTTCACCGCGCAGGGCGAGCTCGCGGCCTCGTTGGGGGCGGTGGTGCTCCAGGGCGAGCCCGTGACGGCGCGGTACCAGTCGGTGCTCACCGCTCCGGCCCACCGTCGGCGGGGTCTGGCGCGCCACCTGCTCACGGTCGCGGCCGAGTGGGCGTGGGAGCGCGGCGCCCGCGAGCTGGTGATCGTGGCCGACGCGGACTCCGACGCCGGGCGGCTCTACCGCGCGGCCGGCTTCACGCCCGGGCCCCGCGGCCACGGCATGTACCGCGCGGCGGTCGAGCCGCGCACCGACACCCGCCCCGGCGAGGTGGTCGGCGGCACCACCACCTGGCCGGGACTCACCGACCCCGACCACTCCGCCTGGTACACCGAGCGCATGCGCTCGCTGGCCGCCAGCGGGCAGGACGTGCAGGGCGAGACGCGCCTGGTGGACGTCCTGGCGCCGCGCGGTGCCCGCCTCCTGGATGCCGGGTGCGGCCCCGGGCGGCACGCCGGCCACCTTCTGGGGCTGGGTTTCGACGCCGTGGGGGTGGACGTGGACCCCGCGCTCGTGGCCGCGGCCCGCGAGGACCACCCCGACGGCACCTGGTTGGTGGCCGACCTGGCCACGCTGGACCTCGCCGCCCACGGGCAGCCGGAGCCGTTCGACGGGGCCCTCATGGCCGGCAACGTGCTGGACTTCGTGGCGCCCGCGGCTCGTGGTGCGGTGCTGCAGCGGGTGGCCGCGCACCTGGTGCCCGACGGCTTCGTGGTGGTGGGCTGCCGCACCACCACCGGTTTCGACACCGCCGCGCTGGACGCGCTGCTGGCCCCGGCGGGCCTCACGCTGGAGCACCGCTTCAGCACCTGGGACCTGCGCCCGTGGACGCCCGAGGCCGAGTTCGCGGTGAGCGTGCTGCGCCGCCAGGGCTGAGGCTCATGCGGGGCCGGTGAGGCCGGGGCTGGCCTACCCCAGGTGGTGCCGTGGCCAGGACGAGATGTCCCGCAACAACTGGCGGTCGTGGGTCGCGACCACGACGGCGGCCGCGGTGCCCTGCATCCACTTGGTCAGGTCGTCCACCACCCCGGCCGAGAGGTGGTTGGTGGGCTCGTCCAGGAGCAGGAGGTCCGGGCGCTGCGCCAGCACCAAGTGCAGGTGCAGGCGCCGCTGCTGCCCCGGGGAGAGACGCCCCACGGGGGTGCGCAGGAGGTCGGCGTCCACGAGGCCGGAGGGTGCGGCGTGGCGGCCGCGCTGTTCGGCCAGGGTCCTGTCGATGAGGTGCTGCGCGGTCATCTCCTGTGGCCAGTCCGGCACCTCCTGCGAGAGCAGCACCACCCGGCCGGAGGGGTGCCGGTGGACCGTCCCGCCGGTGGGCTCCAGCGTCCCGGCCAGGAGTCGCAGCAGGGTCGACTTGCCCGCACCGTTGGCCCCGGTGACCACAAGGTGGTCACCACCACCCACGGTGAGGGTGGTGGGCACCAACCGCCCGGTCACGGCCACCTCATCGCAGTCCAGCAGGACGCGCGCGCCCGCTCCGGGGAGTTCGGGGAACCGCCGCTCGGCCGGGGGTGGCGGCACCGTCAGGGCGTACGCCTCCAGGGCCTCCTGCCGCCGGTTGAACGCCTGCACCGCACCCGCAGCCCGGGTGGCCCGCTGGTGCTTGCCGGTGCCCTTGTCCGGCCGCCACCCAGTGCGGAGGCGGCCGCGTGCCTCCTCGGCAGCCTGTTCCAGCTGGGCGCGTTCCTCGGTCTGCTCGGCGTACTCCTGCTCCCAGCGGGCGCGGTCCCGGCGGCGGCCCTCCACCCAGGCCTCGTGACCTCCCGCGTACAGGCGTGGCCGGCCGTTCGAGCTCGGGTCGAGGTCCAGGAAGGAGGTGGCCACGTCGTGCAAAAGCGCGCGGTCGTGGCTGACCACGGCCCATCCCCCGCGGTGCTCGCGCAGGCGGTCAGTGAGGAAGGCCAGGCTGGTGGCGTCGAGGTGGTTGGTGGGCTCGTCCAGCAGCAAAAGGTCGGAGTTCCCGCCCAGCGCGCAGGCCAACCGGACGCGGTACCGCTGGCCCACCGACAGCCTGGCCAGGGCGCGTTCGCGGTCGGTGCAGGCATCCAGACCGGCGAGGGCAACGTCAATGCGGCGCTCGGCATCCCAGGCGTCGAGCACCGTGGCCCGGTCCAGGGCGGCTGCGTACTCCTCGTCCGCCCCTGCGCGTTCCTCCGCAAGGGCCTGCGTAGCCCCATCGAGCCGTGACAGCGCGTCCAACGAGGGGGCGATGGCGTGACGCACCAGGGAGCCGACGGTCTCCCCCGCACGGGAGGCCAGGTCCTGCTCCACCAGGGTGAGGGTGCCCACCCGGCTCAGCTGCCCCGCATCGGGCTCGAGGGTGCCGGCCAGGACGTGGAGCAGGGTGGTTTTACCCCGTCCGTTCTCGCCGACGATGGCCAGCCGGGACCCGGCGGTCACGCTGACGTCGACGTCGGTCAGGAGGGTGCGGTGCCCCAGGGTGACGTGGATGCCCTCGGCGCGGATGTGGGCGCCGGCACCCGCCGGGACGTCTGGCTGGGAGGGCGCGGAGGAGGGCGTGTCAGGGGTGGATGAGGCGCGGTGATCGATGTTCTGCATGGTGCTCTCTTCGACTCGTCAGGGAGCCGGGCAGCACTGACAGGACCGCCCGGCGGGGACCGTGACGGCGTGCAGAGGAAGAAGGGTCGACTCCGCCGCCGTCAGCGGCGGGTGCGGAGCCTCATCGATGCGGTCATGCACCCATCGTAGGCGCGTGGGCCGGGCAGTGCAGCGAGTTTCCTGCGTCGCACCGGGGTGCCGCGTCGCTCAGGAGGCCGCGGCGGTGGCGCGACGGTCACGGGCGGCCACCCACAGCAGCGGGACCACGGCCAGGCCCAGCACCGCGCCGAGCCAGGACAGGCCCGCGAAGCTGCTGGCAGCCACGACCATGCCGGAGAAGGCACCTCCAGCGGCACCGGCCAAGGCGATGAGGACGTCGATGGTGCCCTGCGTCCGGGCGCGGTTGGCCGGGACGGTGCCGTCCACCACCAGGGCCGTGCCGGAGATGAGGCCCAGGTTCCAGCCCAGGCCCAGCAGTACCAGGGCCAGGACGATCCACCCCATCGACTCGCCCGGGGCCAGGGCGGCCACCACCCCGGCGGCCAGGAGCGTGGCGCCGGCTGCGGCGGCCATGGGCAGGCGCCCGACGCGGTCGATGAGGGCGCCGGTCACCAAGGAGGGCAGGTACATGGCGGCGATGTGGAGGCTGATGACCAGCCCCACGTCACCCAGGTCGTGGTGGTGGGCCCGCATGTGGACCGGGGTCATGGTCATGATCGCGACCATCACCACCTGGGTCATCACCATGACGCCGGCGCCCACCCAGGCGGTCGGACGTGCCGGGGGCAGAGAGGTGCTGGCGGTGACCGGTGCCGTGGCAGCCCCGCGTGTGTCTGGTTCGTGGGCCGCGGGGTCCGGATCGGCATCCGTTCCGGCCAGCGTCTTGGCCAGCAGGAAGGGGTCCGGTCGCAGCATGACCAGCAGGACGGCGCCCGCCGCCAGGTAGGCGACCGAGGCCAGCATGAACGGACCCGCCAGCGACGGAATCCCCCAGGCTCCGGCCAGTCGGCCCAGCGGTTCCACCAGGTTCGGTCCGGCGACGGCGCCGACCGTGGTGGACACCATGGCCATGCTCACCGCGGTCGCGCGGCGCTGCGGCGTGGCCAGGTCCGTGCCGGCGTAGCGGGCCTGCAGGTTGGTGGCTGTGCCGGCCCCGTAGACGAACAGAGCGAGGAACAGCAGCCACACCTGGCCCAGCACGGCCGCGAGGACCACGCCCGCGGCACCCACACCACCGACCGCGAAGCCGACCCCGAGGCCCATGCGTCGACCCCTGCCCTGGGTCACCCGGCCCACCAGGTAGGCCGCGAGCGCTGACCCCAGGGTCACGATCGCCACCGGGATGCCGGCCAGCCCCTGGGAGCCGAGCATCTCCTCGGCCAGCAGGGCACCGACGGTCGCGCCGGCCGCCAGTCCCGCGCCACCGAGCACCTGGCTGAGCACCACCACCCGCAGGGTGCGGGTCTGGATGGCGTCCCGTTGTTCCGGCGTGGACACAGCAGGGCCTTGAACAGCTGTGGGTGCGGTCACAGTGGTGCTCCTTCGGTCGGCCGCCGGTCATCCTGCCCCACGGGGAAGTGACCCCACGCGCCGCCGGCAGCATGCGCCTGTGGCAAGCACCTTCCAGGTCGTGACCGACACCCGGCACAGTCCCGCGCAGCTCTTCGAGCTGTCTCTGGACGTCGGCGAGCACGTGGGCTCCATGCGCAGCTCGGGAGAGATGGCCATCGCGGGGGTGACCTCCAGGATCCTCGACCTCGGCGACCAGGTGACCTGGCGTGCCCGCCACCTCGGCCTGTGGTTCCGGCTGACCGTGCGCATCACCGCCCTCGACCGCCCCCACCCGCGCCCTCACCGCCACCAGCACCGGGACCGGCGAGCTCGTCTCCGCCGCCCTCGATGCGGGGAACCGTCACCTCATCGTCGGCGTGGGTGGGTCCGCCTGCTCCGACGGCGGACTCGGCCTGCTCACCGCCCTGGGCGCCCATGTGCTCGACGCGGACGGTCAGCCCGTCCCGCCCGGCGTCCCCGGCCTGGAACGCGCCGCCCGCCTCGACCTGACGCCCGTCCGCGAGCGCCTCACCGGCATCCGCCTCACCCTGGCGGCCGACGCCACCAATCCCCTGCTCGGCCCCCACGGCGCCGCCGCCACGTACGGACCGCAGAAGGGCGCCGATGCGGTGACGGTCGACCGCATCCAGGCCGCCCTGACACGGTGGTCAGGTCTCCTGGTCGAGGCGGGGTGCCCGCCCGGGCTGGTCGAGTCACCCGGTGCGGGGCGGCCGGAGACGTGGGTCTGGCGTTGATGGCCCCGGGCGCTGAACGGGTCTCCGGTGTGGACATGCTGCTGGACCTCGCGGGGCTGGATGCGAACCTGTCCACCGCCGACCTGGTGGTGACGGGCGAGGGTCGCCTGGACGGTCAGACCCTCTCCGGCAAGGCACCCGCCGGGGTGCTGGAACGGGCGCGCCGGGCGGGTATTCCCGTGGTGGCCGTGTGCGGCACCACAGAGCTCAGCGAGGCCGAGGCCCGAGCGGCGGGGTTCACCGGCGTGGCCACCCTGCAGGAGCTCGAACCCGACCCCGCGCGGTGCCTGGCCGATCCCGCACCGCTGCTCCACCGCATCGGGGAGGACCTGGGGCGGCAGCTCAGCGCCGGCTGACCGCTCAGCGCGCGGCGGCCAGTTCGTCGTCCACCAGGACCTCGGCCGCACCGCGCCATCCGGCAAGGGCCAGCAGCACGCCGGAGAGCGCCATCAGCCACAGCACGATCGTCACGCTGCCGGTCGCGGCCACGATCGCCCCCACCGCCAGCGGCCCCACCGCCGCGAAGATGTAGCCCACCGGTTGCACGATGCCCGAGAGCCGCGCCGTGATCAGCGGGTCGGCGGTCCGGGCCGGCAGCAGCGCGATCACCATCGGGAAGGCGAAACCGCCGAGGCCCAGCACCAGCGCCCACACCAGGGCCAGCGAGTGCGGCGCCACGAGCAGCCCCAGGTACCCGATGGTGGTCAGCCCACCGCAGATCACCGCCAGCGTGCGCAGCGAGGACACCGTCTCGATGAGGCCGGGCATGATCCACCCGCCCAGCACGCCGCAGGCGGCGATGAGCGCGGTGTAGAAGCCGCCCATCCCGGCCGAGACGCCACCCTCGGTGTAGATGCGCGGCAGCCAGCCGAACTGGGTGTAGGCGTTGGTGGACTGCAGGGCGAACATCGCCGTGAGCGCCACGGCCGTCGGCGAACGCCAGATGCTCACGTGGGAGGCCTGCTCGGCCAGGGCGTTCCGCGGGAAGTCGTGGCCGGTCCGCCGGACGACCACCGCCCACATCGCCAGGGGCACCAGGGCGATCACCGCCCAGGCCAGCACCGAGATCCGCCAGTCGCCGCCGGAGGGGTCGGGTCCGTGACCGATGCGGGGCAGCACCGACGCACCCGGCAACCCGGTGAGTGGGATGGCCAGCATCGCGCCGGCCGAGCCGCCGATCGACAACACGGCCACGTAGACCGCCATCAGCTGCCGCTGCTGGGTGCCCGAGCTGTGCCGCTTCACCCACGCCGGCACGAGCACGTTGCCCAGCGCCCCGCCCACCAGGGCCAGGACGCTCAGGGCGAGGAAGATCCCCATCGAGCCGACCACCGGTCGCAGCGCCAGGCCCGCCACGGAGATCCCCAGCGCCGCCACGATGGCACCGCTCAGCCCCAGCCGGCGGCCAATGGGGACCGCCGCCAGCCCCAGCACGCCGAAGATGAAGGGCGGCAGCGCGGTCAGCACTCCGGCACCGAGCCCGCCCCCGCCGAGGTCGGCGGAGATGTCCGGCAGCAGCGGGCCCAACGAGGTGGCCGCGGGCCGCAGCATGAGCGCCACGGTGGCCACGGCCACGATTGCCACCACCGGACCCACGGGAAGACGGCGCCGGGATCCGATGGTGGGGGTGCTCATGGAGCGAACCTTAGGAGGCGGCCTCCTCCAGCGATGCCAGCGACTCCGCCAGGTAGTCCACCCCGAAGGCGGGCAGCGGCACCTCCTCGCGGAACCAGTCCGGGGTGTCGGTCCAGTCGTAGGTCAGCGTGACCTCGGTGGCCAACCCGCCGGCCTGGTCCACCGGCTCCAGCTCGTACCGCCAGGTCCACCACGTGTCCTCGGATAGGTGCCCGTCTCGCAGCATCCCCGGCGCCCACGCGATGACGCGCTCGGGCTCCAGCGCGATCACCCGGTTGTGCATGACGTACGGCTCGCCGTTCTGCGGGAAGGCCATGTTCATGCCGAACACCTGGCCCACGCGCGTCAGGGGCTCGGGCTCGATGGCGTCCCGCACCCAGTTGGTCGGCTCGGTGTCCTGGTGCCGGGCCGGGTCGCTCAGCACGGCCCACACCGCGGCGGCCTCCACGGGCATCCGGCGGGAGGCGGACATCACCTCACGGTCATCGCTCATGGAGCAACGGTCCCAGACAAACCCGTTGCGGTCCACGCCCACGGCTGTCAGGGTGACGCCATGGACTCCTGAGCTGACGCCCTCCCTCGTGACGCGGCATGCGCCCCGCGAGGAACGACGCTGCCCTCGGAAGGCCCCATGAACCACCCTCACCCCACGGACCCCACCACGTCCGCCGGCCACACGGCATCGGACCACCTGCGTCTGGACGGCATCTCCCGCACCTTCCCCGACCGCCGCGTGCTCACCGATGTCTCCCTGACGATCCCCGCCGGTCAGGTGGCCGTCCTCATCGGGGAGAACGGGTCCGGCAAGTCCACCCTCCTGCGCCTCGCCGCGGGCCTCGACGAGCCCGATGCGGGGACCGTCCACCGCACCGGGACGGTGGGCCTGCACCACCAGGAGCCACCGTTCGACCTGCACCTGACCGTCGAGCAGGTGCTCCAGCGGGCCACGGCCCCGGTCCGTGCCCTCATCGATGAGGTGGAGCGCGCCGGGCAGGAAGTCGCCGCCGACGTACCCGGGGCGACCGAGCGCCTGGCCGATGCCCTGGCCCGGGCCGAGCACGCCGACGCCTGGGAGATCGACCACCGCACCGACCGGGTGGTCGAGGGTCTGGGCATCTCCCGCATCCACCGCTCCCGCCGCGCGGACGAGCTGTCCGGCGGCCAGGTCTCGCGCCTGTCCCTGACGTGGTTCCTGCTGCGCTCGCCGCACACCCTGCTGCTGGACGAGCCCACCAACCACCTGGACGACGCCGCCGCGGGCCTGCTCACCGACCTACTGACAGCGTGGAAGGGGCCGGTCCTCCTCGCGAGCCACGACCGCACCTTCACCGACCAGGTGGCCGACGTGCTGTACGACCTCGACCCCTCTCCCCTGCCGTACGCGGACGTGGCGACCGACCACGACTCCCCCGGTTCCGGCCACGGCGTCACCCGGTTCACGGGTCGATGGGGTGAGTACCTCACCTGGCAGCGGCGCACGCGGGCCGAGTGGGAGACCCGCTTCCGCGACGAGCAGGCGGAGATCCGCCGGCTGGAACAGCGCGAGCGAGACGACCACACCGTCGGCCGCCCCGAGCGGGGACCGCGCACGGAGGCACGGGTTGCCAAGAAGTTCTACGCCGACCGCAACGCCAAGGTGGTGGCCCGGCGAGTCAACGACGCCCGCACGGCGCTGGAGCGACTCCGCGAGGAGCAGGTGCGCAAGCCCCCGGCCACCCTCACCTTCCGTGCCCTGGACGGGCTGTCCCGGGCGAGCGTGCCCCCGGGGCCGGTGCTCACCGCATCGGGCGTGGCCGTCACCGGACGCCTGGCGCCCACCTCGGTCTCGCTGACCGCCACCGACCGCCTGCTGGTCACCGGCCCCAACGGCAGCGGCAAGTCCACCCTGCTCGCCGTGCTGGCCGGCCCGCTGCGGCCCGATGCGGGGAGCGTCACCCGTGCGCCGCGGCTCACCACCGGCCTGCTCACCCAGGAACCGCGCCTGCCCGACGGCGACCCGACGGTCCGCGAGGCCTACCGGCTGGCCGTCGGCGACCGGGTGGCGCAGGAGGTGCCCCTGGCGGCCACGGGCCTGCTGGCCGGGCGCGACCTGGACCGCCCCGTGAGCCGCTTGAGCGTGGGGCAGCGCCGACGCCTGGACCTGGCCGTCGCCCTGGCCAGCCCGCCGGAGGTCCTGTTGCTCGACGAGCCCACCAATCACCTGTCCCTGCGGCTGGCCACGGAGCTGGAGGAGGCGCTGGTGGACTATCCCGGTGCCGTGGTGATCGCCACCCACGACCGCTGGCTGCGCGAGAACTGGGACGGCCGGGTGCTTGACTTGACCCCGTGACGCCCGCCTCCGCCGCCGACCACGCCGACCCGCCGCCGCGGCACCGGCGGGCTCGACGGGGTGGCCGCCGGGTGCTGGCCACGCTGGCCCGCACCCGGCTGGTCCGAGCGGCCCGCCGCTACCTGCTGGCGCACGGCAACGTGTACGCCGGGGGTGTGACGCTCTCGGCCATGATCTCGCTGGTGGCCGCGTTGACCCTGGGCGTCACGGTCTTCCGCCTGCTGCTGGGGCGCCACCCACGGCTCATGGACGCCCTCGTGGGCGCGGTGAACGACAGCTTTCCCGGACTGCTCGGCGACGAGGGACAGTCCGGCCTGGTCTCCACCGGGGACCTGGCCCTCCACGGCGGTCTCACCCTGGCCACCCTGGTGACCCTCCCGGTGCTGCTGTGGACGGCCACCAACGCGATGACGGACCTGCGCCTCTCGCTGCGCGCGATGTTCGGTCTGGGCTCGCTGCCGCTGCACCCCGTGCGGGCCAAGCTCTGGGACCTCGTGGGGATGCTGCTGCTGGGCACCTCCGTGGTGCTCACCGCACTGCTCTCGTGGGGCGCGACCTGGGCCACGCGCCAGGCCCTGGACCTGGTGCGGCTGGAGGCCGAGGCCGAGTGGCTCGTGCGCGGGGCCGCGCTCGCGGCGGCCGCCCTGGTGGACGCGCTCACCATCGGACTGCTCGTGCGGGTGGCGGCCAAGGTGCGCACCCCGTGGCCGCAGCGGTGGCGGGGTGCGCTGCTCGGTGCGCTCGGGTGGGGCGTGCTGCGCCTGGCCGGCACGTCCGTCATCGGGGCGTGGGACAACCCGCTGGTGGCCTCGTTCGCCGGCCTGGTGACCCTGGTGGTGTGGATCAACCTCGCCGTGCGGTGGGCCCTGTTCAGCGCGGCGTGGACGGCCGACCCGCCGGCACCCCGCGCGCTGGAGGGCGAGGAGGTGCACGCCGCCGAGGTGCCCAACTACGTCACCCTGGCCGCCCCGCACACGCTGCTGTGGCCCCACCACCGGGTGACCGGAGCCGTGCTCGCGCCCCGGGACGCGTGGCCGGACCACCGGGCCGGTGCCCACGCCCCGGGCCACGACCCGACTCCGGGTTGATGAATTTCCCAGCCGTCAGGTCTACCGTCCGGGACATGCCCCACGACGTGCCGATGACCTCGATCGACCTCGTCATGGCCCTGGCCGGTGACGACGTCGAGACCCGCGACCCCGACGAGGTGGCGCGCAGCATCGGGACCCGCCTGTCGGACTTCCGGCTGCGCTACAAGTTCGCGCTCGACGAGGTGCTCACCAAGATCGACATCCTGCGCGAGGAGGCCGAGGCCCGCGGGCAGCGCGGCCCCATCGAGCACGTGAAGCACCGGGTGAAGTCCTTCGACTCCATCCTCCACAAGATGAACCGCTTGGGCACCGGTCCGGACCTGGACGTGGTGGCCCGGGAGATCCGCGACATCGCCGGCGTGCGCGTGACCTGCCCGTACATCGAGGACACCTTCCGCCTGGCCGAGATGCTCATGGGCCAGCCGGACCTGACGGTGCTGGAGACCAAGGACTACATCTCCCACCCCAAGCCCAACGGCTACCGGTCGCTGCACCTCATCGTGAGCGTTCCGGTGTTCCTCTCCGAGGAGACGCTGGAGGTGCCCGTGGAGATCCAGATCCGCACCATCGCCATGGACTTCTGGGCCAGCGTGGAGCACGAGATCCGCTACAAGTACGCCGGCGGGCTGCCGCTGGAGGTGGCCGACACCCTGCTGGCCTCGGCGGCCACCGCGTGGGAGCTGGACCGGCAGATGTCCGGTGTGCGCCAGAGCGTGCGCTCCCTGGCGCCCCCGGCCTGAGGGCCGGCGCGCCCCGGGGCGGGGCACGCCGGCGCGGGCTCAGTCCTCCCGGCGCTCGTCCAGCTCGCGCTCGAGCTGCTCCACCGGGTTCTCCACCCGCGGCGGGTGCAGGATGGCGCGCGAGACGTTGTGGAACTCGTACCGGGCCAGCAGCTGGGCGGCGTCCTCCACCGGCAGCTCGTAGGCGTTGGCCAGCATGCGCACGTTCTCCGTGTAGAAGGCATGCAGCCGGTCCACGCTCTTGATGAACTCGATCTCCTTGGAGGCCATGGGGGGTCCCTTCGTCGGCGTGAACTTCAGCGTCCCCATCTTGCCCCACGACGCGATTCCGCGCACCCAGAATCGCACTAGGCTCCCCGGCATGGACACGTCCCCGCAGCTGGCCGTGGTCGTCAATCCCGTGCACGCCCTGTCCTCTCCCGCCGTCCGGGCCACGCGCGAGGTGGTGGCCGAACTCGGGTGGCCCGCGCCGCTCGTGCTGTCCACCACCCCCGACTCCCCCGGCGCCGAGCAGGCCCGGGAGGCGCTCGCAGCCGGGGCCACGCGCGTGGTCGTGGTGGGAGGCGACGGCACGGTGCGGCAGGTGGCCGACGCGCTGGCGGGCACCGAGTGCGTCCTGGGCATCGTGCCCACCGGTACCGCCAACCTGGCCGCCCGCAACCTCGGCCTGGCCCAGCTGACCCGCAAGGGCCTGCGCCACGCGGTGACGGCCGCGGTCACCACCGCCGGCGACCACATCGACGTCGGGCGCGCCACCTGGCGCGGCACCGAGGGGCTGCAGCGCGGCACCTTCCTGGTGACCGCCGGCATGGGTCACGACGCCGCGATCATCCAGGACGTGGAGAGTGCCGACAAGGAGCGCCACGGGTGGCGGGCCTACGTGCGCCCGGCCCTGGCGCGGGCCGCCGACCCCGGCTGGCCGGTCACCGTGGAC
This sequence comes from Kytococcus schroeteri, assembly GCF_002847825.1. GTDB lineage: Bacteria > Actinomycetota > Actinomycetes > Actinomycetales > Dermatophilaceae > Kytococcus > Kytococcus schroeteri. The sequence goes on from NZ_PKIZ01000001.1 coordinate 128,272, forward strand.
GGCGAGGAAGGGGAACCGTGGAGCGTGCTGGTCACCAACTCCGGGGCCATCCCGTGGGGGCTCGGCGTCTCCTCGGCCCGCATGGACGACGGCCTGCTCCAGGTGGTCGTGGTGGACCCCGACCCGCTCGTGGAGTGGCTCACCGTGGCCCTGGCGGGGGTGCTGCCGCAGGTGCCGCGCCTGCCCGGCATCCGCCGGCACTCCACGGCGACCGCCACGCTGCGCCCCGACTCCCCCGCCCCGGCCCACCTCGACGGCGACCCGCTGGGCGAGGTGTGGGAGCTCACCTGCTCGGTGGAGCCCGCTGCCCTGTGGGTGGCCCGCCCCCACCCGGCGCGCGACTCCAGCCCCGCGCTCGACCCGCACGTGCTCACCAGCGCCACCCCCGCCGGGGTTGTCGCGGTCATCCGCTCCCTGCGCGAGGGTGGCATCACCCCGGCCGAGCGCGAGGCGGTGACCTCCGCCCTGCTGGCCCTCCAGGGCGAGCACTTCCAGGAGGTCAAGTACCTGCTCAACTCCGGCGGCGACGGGCACGACCTGGAGCACTTCGTCTACGACGTGCTCGATGCCGGGCAGCGGCGCCGGGTGCTCGACCACATCGCTGCCCAGGCGGTGCCGCACGACGAGCTGCGGGTGCTCAGCGACATCGACGACACCTTCAAGGCCAACCTCCACGACCGCCGGTACGACCGGGGCACCGTCTACCCGGGCGTGGTGGAACTGCTCGTGGCCCTGGACCGCTCCGACGCCGCGGGCGACGCCTCCCGCCCGGGCGACCTGACCTTCGTCACCGCCCGTCCCGCCGGTCCGCGCGACCTGCTGGAGCGCTACTCGGCCAAGGGCTTCACCGGGCTGGGGCTGCCGGCGCACACCATCCTCACCGGGACCGTCCGCGGGCTCGTGGACCGGGGACGGATGCGCGACGGCAAGGTGCGCAACATGCGCCGCGATGCCGCGCTGTTCCCCGAGTGTCGGCAGGTCTTCCTCGGCGACTCCGGCCAGGCCGATGCCGAGGTGGCCCTCGAGGTGCGCCGCCGCTGGCCGGATCACCTCACGGCGGCCTTCATCCACTGCGTCACCGAGGTGGACGAGGCCACCCGCGAGCGCTGGCGGGCCGCGGGAGTGCACCCCGTGGACGACTGGGCCCAGGCCGCGCGGGTGGCCGGGCAGCTCGGCCTCATCGACACCGCGGCGGTGCAGCGCGTGGAGGCCGCCGTCGCGGCCGGGGTGCCGGCGCTGGCCGACACCGACGGCACCCGGCCCGTCCCGGCCCGCTGAGCGGGCTCACTTCTCGAGGCGCTCCAGCCGGTCGAGGATCGCGCGGCCCCGCCCGGAGGTCTCGTCGAGGGCCACCGGGTAGCCGCCACGCAGCGCCACCGGCGTGAACGACAGGTCGGTCACGCCCTGGTCGTCCAGTGTGAGGTGCAGGATGGCCGAGTCGGTCTGCTCGGCGCCCTCGGGGTAGCCGTCGAACACGAAGTTGCCCAGCCCCCAGGCCACCGCCGTGCCGTCCTGCGGGTCCTGCCGGTAGCCCTGGAGCACGTGCGCGTGGTGGCCCAGGACGGCCGTGGCGCCGGCGTCCAGGGCGGCCTGTGCGATGGCGCGCTGTTCCTCCACGAGGAAGGTCTTGTTCTCCCGCCCGGCGTGCATCACCACGAGCACGTCGTCCACCTGGTCACGGACCGCGGCCACGTCCTGGGCCACCTGCTCGGGGTGTCCCCAGGCGACGCCGGCGCGCTGGGAGGTGGCCTCCCACTGCTTGTTGGAGAAGAAGATGCGGGCGTTGTCGGCAGGCACGTCCATGTAGCTGAGCACTGCGATCCGCCGGCCGTTGGCCTCCAGGACCGCTGGCTCGCGGGCGGCCCGGGGGTCGGCGCCGGCCCCCGAGTGCGGCAGCCCCGCCTGGTCGAGGGCACGGACGGTGGAGAGGATGCCGGGCTCGCCGAAGTCGTAGACGTGGTTGTTGGCCAGGCTCACGTGGTCGAAGCCGGCGTCCAGCAGCACCTCCGGCGAGGAGGGCGGCGACATGAAGGTGTACCGCTTGTGCTGCCGGTCGCCCTGGTCCCGGGCGGTGCCCAGCGTGGTCTCGAGGTTGCCCAGCGTGAGGTCGGCGGAGGCCAGCTCGTCGGCGACGCCGGCGAACACCCGGGACCCCCGGCCCGCGGTGATGTCACCGGCCGCCCGGTGGGCGAGCTTGAGGTCGCCGACGACCGCGAGGTGGACCGGGCCGGCGGCTGGGTCGTCGGGACGCTGCGCGGGCGGCACCACGGCACCCTCCGGGGCGGGGTCGGAGGAGGGCGAGGGCTCGGAGGAGCTGGGGGCCGACGGGTCGGCGGAGGCCGCGGTGGACGGGGAGTCCGACGGCTCGGACGACGCGGACTCCCCCGGCGAGCCGGTCACGGGCGAGGAGGCGGTGGTCGCGGTGGAGCCGGTGGACGGGTCCTGCCCGGACTGCTCGGCACACCCACCCACGACGATCGACGTGGTGGCGGCAGCGGTCAGGGCGAGGGTACGGCGCGGGGAGATCACGCCCGGCACCCTAGGGGGTAGCACTGTCAGTCGGCTGTCACGCCCCGCCGCGGTCCGGGTGCCTGCAGGCTGCCACCGTGACACCATGGCGCGCGTGAATCGACTGACACACCTGCGCAGGTGGGAACCCAAGGGTCTGGAGGCCCTGCGGGTCCGCAATGACGATGCCCGACGCGCACCGGATCGCGACCCCGACTCCGTGGGCGACCGCAGCGAGGTCATCGCCCGGGGGTTCCGCTCCACGGCGGCGTTCGCGGGCCGCCTCCTGCTCGTCATGGCGGCGCTGGGGGCCGTGCTGTGGCTCGTGGGCAAGCTCTGGGTGGGCGTCCTGCCCCTGCTGCTGGCCCTCATCCTGGCCTCGGTGCTCCAGCCGGTGGCCCGGCTGCTGCGCTCCTTCATGCCCAACGGTCTGGCGGCCCTGACCACGGTGCTCGGGGCGCTGGTGCTGCTGCTGGCGGTCCTCTCGGCCATCATCCCCTCGATGGTGGACCAGAGCGGCCAGCTGGCCGAGCGCACCGTCACCGGCATCGAGCAGGTGCAGGACTGGGCCTCCCGGCCGCCGCTGAACATCCAGGACCAGCAGGTCAACAAGGCGATCGACCAGCTGACCACCAAGATCCAGGACGCCAGCGGTGAGATCGGCAAGGGTGTCTTCAGCGGCGTCGCGGCCGTCGGGTCGGCCTTCGTGACGGCCCTGATGACCCTGGTGCTCACCTTCTTCTTCGTCCGCGACGGCGACCGCTTCCTGCCGTGGGTGAGCCACCTCTCGGGACGCGCCGCGGCCCCGCACATCACCGCCCTGGGCACCCGCCTGTGGAGCACCCTCAGCGGCTACGTGCGCAGCCAGGCCATCATCTCGGCGGTCGACGCCACCCTCATCGGCATCGGCCTGGTGGTGCTCGGCGTGCCGATGTGGGGTGCCCTGGCCATCCTCACCTTCCTCGGTGGCTTCGTGCCCATCGTGGGTGCCGTCACGATCGGTACGTTGAGCGTGCTCGTGGCGCTGGTCTCCGTGGGCCTCACCAAGGCGCTCATCCTGCTGGGCATCGTGCTCTTCGTGCAGAACGTGGAGGGCAACATCCTGCAGCCGATCGTGCAGGGCAAGGCCATGCAGCTGCACGAGGGCATCGTGCTGCTCTCGGTGGCCGTGGGTGGCTCCATGTGGGGCATCCCCGGCGCCTTCCTGGCCGTCCCGGTGGCCGCGAGCGTGGTGGTGGTGCTGCGCTACCTCAACGAGCAGGTGGACCTGCGCTCCATGGACGACCCGGAGACCCGCGCCCGCCGGCAGGACCTGCTGGAGGACGAGGAGACCCGCCGGGAGCAGGAGGAGTCCCGCGAACCGACCGCTGTGGTGCCGGTCTGCGTCGACTCCGACGGCCAGCCGCTGGACCCGCAGCCGGGTCCCGACGGTCCCCGCGACCGCGGCAGCGGAGCCACCGTGGAGGGGCTGGACCCCGAGCGCGGCTGAGGCCGCAGCGGGTCCTGACACGACGGAGCCCCACGCGCCGGAGGGGGGATGGTGCGTGGGGCTCCGTCGTGCGTGCCGGCCGAGGGGGTCGGCACGCGGCTCGGGGGATCGTCAGCTGGCCTTCTTGGTCACGCCGCGACGGTCGCGCAGGTACTGCAGGCGCTCCTCGAGGAGCTCCTCGAGCTCCGGGATGGAACGGCGCTCCAGGAGCATGTCCCAGTGGGTGCGCACCGGCTTGGTGGGCTTGCGCTCCGGCTCCGGGCCGTTCTCGAGCTTGGCCTCCTTGCCGCAGCGGCACTCCCACAGGGCGGGGAGTTCGGCCTCCACGGAGAAGGGCAGCTCGGTGACGTGGCCCTCGGGGCAGTTGTAGCGCACCAGCTGTCGCTCGCTGAAGGTGACGTTCTCGTCGCTCTCCATCGACAGGGCGGACAGGTTGGTGCCACGCAGGGAACGCTCGGCCATGCTTGTACTCCTGATGCCCCGGCGAGGGGGCGGACGCTGGGTGACTGGTGGTCCGTCGGTGGGCGTCGGCGCGGTCTCGTGACGCGCGACGGCCCGTGCCACGCACAGGTGAACGCACGGTGACGTGCGCGTGTTCCCGGGTGGCCACCCCGATGGGGTGTGAGGTGCCGCTGCAGAGCGGCAATCCGTCAGTGTGCCAGAGGTGCGGTGTTCACCGCCAGTTCACGGCCCCGTGGCGTGGCACACCTCAGCGCGACCACCGGGGCGGGTCGACGATCTCGCCCTCGAGCACCTCGTCCTCCCCCGCCGTGGCGGACCCTGACGTGCCCGCACCCGGGCGGGGCGGACTCGTGCGCGCGTCGTCGGTGGGGGTGCCGAACCCGGAGGGTCCCGCGGGGCCACTCCCCCAGGCGCCGAAGCCCATCGGCTCCTCGCCGAAGGGGTCGCCGCCGATGAGGCCGCCGAGGAGCTTCTTCTCCACCACGCGCTGCAGCACCCGGCGCGTGATCGGCCGGGTGAAGGGCACCACGAGGAACAGGCCCATGGCGTCGGTCACGAAGCCGGGGGCCAGCAGCAGCGTGCCGCCCACCAGCACCAGCGCGGCGTCGGTGAGCTGCCGCGAGAGCTCGTGGCCGGTGGCCAGGGAGTTCTTGAGCAGCTTCCAGGTGCGCGAGCCCTCGCGCGTGACCAGCCAGGCGCCGAGGCTCGACCAGAAGACGAGCATCAGCAGTGTCCACCCGATGCCGATCTGCTGGCCGACGCTGATGATGACGGCGACCTCCAGCATCGGCATGACCAGCAGCAGCACGCTGAGGGCCACCATCCAGCGGGGGCGACGGCGCCGGGTGCGCCCGGCGCCGGAGGAGATCACACGGGGGCTCACCGGTGGCCCAGCTCCTGAGTCCGGCCGCGGCCCAGGGCGCGGCGCACCTGGCCGAGGCGGTGCTCCACGGCCCAGCGTGTCACCCGCACCAGCGACTCCTTGACGATGGAGGAGTCCATCTTGGAGTTGCCGCGCTCGCGCTCGATGAACTCGATCGGCACCTCCACCACGCGCATGCCGGAGCGGACCGCACGCCAGGCCATGTCCACCTGGAAGCAGTAGCCCACCGAGTCCACGGTGGTGAGGTCCATGGCGCGCAGGGCGCTGGCGCGGTACACGCGGTAGCCGCCGGTGGCGTCGCCCAGCGGCATGCCCAGGGCGATCTTGATGTACAGGTTGCCCGCCATCGAGATGATCTTGCGGTCCAGCGGCCAGTTCACGACGCTGCCGCCGGGCACCCAGCGGGAGCCCAGCACCAGGTCGGCACCGCGGTCGGCGGCCTCCAGCAGCAGGTGCAGCTGCTCGGGCTGGTGGGAGCCGTCGGCGTCCATCTCCACCGCGGCGTCGTAGCCCTGCTCCAGGGCCCACGCGAAGCCGGCGAGATAGGCGCGTCCGAGGCCCTCCTTGCCCTTGCGGTGCAGCACGTGCACCTGCGGGTCGGCAGCGGCCATGCGGTCGGCGATCTCACCGGTGCCGTCCGGGGAGTTGTCGTCCAGCACCACCACGTCCACCTGCGGGGTCGCGGCGCGCACGCGCCCGACGATCCACTCGATGTTCTCGGCCTCGTTGTAGGTGGGGATCAGGACGGCCACGCGCTGCAGGGGCGCGGTGCGGGCGGTGGTCTGGCTCACGGGGTCTCGTTCTCCATCGGGTCTGGGGTGGTCGCCGGTGCAACACCGGGAGACGTCCGGGTCATCCCATCATGCCGCGCGGTGTGCGCCGGTCCCCCGAGGGGCCGACGTCGCCGTGGCGCGGCGCGTCAACAGCCCGGCGCTGGTGCCCAGGGCCGCGACGGCGCCGAGCACCCAGGTGGGCCAGTTGCCCAGGCGGGTGGCCGGCGTGGTCGCGTCGTTGAGCGGGGCGGTCACCGAGAGCAGGGCGGGCTCGTACAGGCCGGTCTGCGTCCGCCCGTCGTGGGTGGTCAGGGTGCGCCCGTCGGGGCCGATGACGGCGCTGGTGCCCATGGTGCTCACCTGCGCCACCGTGCGGGCGTGCTCCACGGCCCGCACCCGGCTGATGGCCAGCTGCTGGGTGGACTGGGCGCCGTGGCCGAAGCTCGCGTTGTTGGTGGGCACGAAGAGCATGCCTGCCCCGCGCTCCACCGGGTCGCGCATGAGGTCGTCGTAGGCCACCTCGAAGCAGATGCCCAGGCCCAGGCGCAGCACCCCGTCCTGTGAGACCTCCCGGCGCACCGGCAGGTCCATCACCCCCGGGGCGGCGCCGGCCACGAAGTCCTGCGGCACGAGGTCGGCCTTCGCGGTGATCGCCCGGACGAGGGGCCGCAGCGGCACCCACTCCCCGAAGGGCACGAGGTGCTGCTTGTCGTAGCGGGCCACGGGACCCTGCCCGGGCAGGTACTGCAGCACCGCGTTGCTGGGGCCCGGGCCGGGCTCGCGCGGGATGGCGCCGAGCAGCATCGGGGCGTCGACGGCCAGGCTCGCCTCGGCCACCAGCTCGGCGGCGCGCTGGTCGGTCAGCGGGTTGGCGTCGGCGGCGTTCTCCGGCAGCAGCACCACGTCCGGGGCGGGGCGCGTGCCGTCCGCCACCTCGCGGGCGGCCTGCTGCACCAGGGCGGTGTGGTTGGTGAGCACCTGGCGGGCGCCGTGGTCGAACTGGAAGCCGGTCTGCGGGGCGTCGCCCTGCACCGCCAGCAGCTCGACCTCCGGGCCGGTGGGGGTGCTCAGCGGCAGCAGCAGCGGCGATGCCGTGAGCGCACCGGCCGCCGCGAGCGACCCGGCCGCATGCCCCCATCGCGCCCGGGCCGCGGCGAGCACGGCGACGGCCAGCACTCCCCCGGTGGCGGCCACCCAGGCGGAGAGCCCCGCGGCGGTGAGGTACTGCGCCACCGGCAGCGTGGGGGCGTGGGACTGAGAGAAGGCCAGTCGGGCCCAGCTGAAGCCGCCCCACGGCTGGGATCCGCGCAGCCACTCCTGGGAGACCCACAGCGCGGCGGTGAGCACGGGCAGGGCCACGGCCTCGGCGGCCGGCCGCAGCCGGGAGGTCCACCGCTGGGTGGCGGCCAGGGCCCACCCCATCGGCACGAGGTAGACGGCTTGGAAGACCGCGAGGGCGAGCCACGCCTCGACGCCGAGGTAGACGCCGGACCACGGCAGGAGCGGCACGAAGGTGCACAGGCCGGCCAGCAGGCCCAGCAGGGCGCCGGTGCGCAGCCGGGCACCGCGGGTGGCCAGGGTGAGGAGCGCGACCCCCGGGGCGGCGGCCCACCAGAGGTCGGCGTCGGGGTGCGCGAGGTACACGAGCGTGCCGCCCACGGCGGCGGCGAGCACGCATTGGAGGAGGGCGACCACGCCGGGAGTGTAGGCGCGACGCTGGCTGCGTCGCCCCTCGCCCCCGGTACGTCGCCGGCTGACCGTGCGGTGACCGAGAGGACCACGCCGTTGGGGCCGCGGTCGGGCCGGCTGGGTGCCGACACGTCCACGTTTTCTACTGAGCGTGGTCCTCCCGGTCACCGGGCGCCCCGTGGGGAGCCATCGGTGATGCGCAGAAACTACCTGCTGGCTGGCGCGAGTCAATCCGGCCCTGACCTGCGCAAACGGACGTTTTCGCAGGTCAGGGGCGGGTGCCTCGCGGGTGAACTACATCGTGGGGATTCCGCTGGACTGCGCCAGGTGGCCGTCCACCACGGTGAGCAGGGCCTGCGGCGTGGAGGAGTCCGCCACCCAGTCGTCGAGATCCCGGGCCTCGGTGGGCACGCGGGTGTCCCAGAGCACCAGGTCGTCCTCGCCGCCGCGGCGCAGGGTGCCCCCGGCCCGCCCGGCGGCGTGCCACCCGGCCTGCGTGTGCAGGGCCAGGGCACGCGGCGCGGTGAGCAGGCCGCCGGGGTTCTGCGGGCGCACGCACGAGCGCAGGGCGCCCCACGGGTCCCAGGGGGTCACCGGGGAGTCCGACCCGAAGCACACCGGCGCGCCGAGCTCGTCCAGGCGGCGCCACGGGTTGGTCTCCTGCCAGCGGCGGCCCAACCGAGTGGCGTAGAGATCGTCCCCGCCGCCCCACAGGCCCTCGAACATCGGCTGCATGGAGCAGGTGACCCCGAGGCGCGCGAAGGTGCGCATGGCCTGGGGGGAGGGCAGCTCCACGTGCTCGATGCGGTGGTGCGCGGCGCGCACGGCGGCGTCGCCCAGCTGCCGGGCGGCCTCCTCGAGGGCCTCGGCCGCCACCTGCACCGCCGCGTCGCCGATGGCGTGGAACCCGCCCTGCACCCCGGCCCGCGTGCAGGCCACCAGGTGCGTGGCGGCCTCCTCGACGGTGAGGTACAGGTCGCCGGTGGTGTCCGGGGCGTCGCTGTACGGCTCGAGCAGGCCGGCGTTGCGGGCGCCGAAGCTGCCGTCCAGGTAGAGGTCGCCGCCCAGCCCGATGACGCCGAGGGCCTGCCGCAGGTGGGAGGCGCGCACCGGGTCGTCGACCCACTCCCCCCAGTAGGCGTCCGTGCGTACCGTGCCGGCTCCCCCGGCGTCGACCACGTCGCGCACGTCGTCGGGGCTGGTGAGATTGGGCGCGCCCATCTCGTGCACCGTGCCCACCCCGGCGCGGGCCGCGGCATCGAGGGCGAAGGCGATGTTGCGGCGGCGGGCGTCCGGGCCCACGCTCGCCGCCCAGGCGGCCACCACCGCGTCCTGGGCGGCCCGGGTGGCGGTGCCCACGCCGTCCCACCCGTCCTTGCTGGCCACCTGGGCCACGGCCGCCAGGGAGGAGGACACCGTGGCGGCGTGCATGTCCACACGCGGGGCGTAGACCACCCCGCCGCCGGAGGCGCGGTCGAGCTCCGCGGAGGTCATGGCCCGGTTCTCCGCCCAGTGGGTCTCGTCCCAGGAGTGGGCGAACACCGGAGTGCCGGGGCGCTGGCGGGCGGCCTCGGCGATGCGGTCCAGGGCCTCGCCGACGCTCCGGGTGCCCGCCAGGTCCACCCCGCCGAGCACCTCACCGGTGGCCGAGACGTGCGCGTGGGCGTCCACGAACGCCGGCGTGACCAGGCGCCCCTCACCGGCCAGGACGTGGGCGTCGCGCAGCCCGGAGGTGTCCGGCGCCCGGTCGGCCGGACCCAGCCAGGCCACGCGGCCGGCCTCCAGCACCACGGTCTGCCCCGGCACCGGCAGGGTGTCGGGATTCCACAGCGTGACCTGCTCCAGGACGATCGTCTCCATGGCGCCAGTGTGGGCCAGCAGGCCCCGGCGCGCGCCGCGACCCACCCGGCTTGGCAGGATCGGGGCATGAGGATCCCCACCACGCCCGCCACGCTCGCCCTCGACGCCGCCGGCGTCCCGTGGACCGGCCACGCCTTCGGCCACGAGGACGACGTGGAGGGCTACGGGCAGGAGGCCGCCGAGGCCCTCGGGATCCCCGAGGAGCGCATCTTCAAGACGCTCGTGGTGGACTCCGGGGCCAAGGGCCGCCACGAGCTGGCCGTCGCCGTGGTGGCCGTGGCCGACCGCCTGGACACCAAGGCCGTGGCGCGTGAGCTGGGGGTGAAGCGCTGCTCGATGGCGGACGTGGCCGCCGCCGAGCGCGCCACCGGCTACGTGGTGGGTGGCATCTCCCCCTTCGGGCAGAAGACACGCCTTCCGATGCTCGTGGACCAGCGCATCACCGACCACGGGACCGTGTTCGTCAGCGGAGGGCGCCGCGGCTTCGACGTGGAACTCTCCCCCGACGCGCTGCTCACCGCCACCGGTGCACGGCTGGCCGACGTGCGGCAGGCCTGAGGCGCCTCACTCCCCCAGGTGGGCGAAGGCCGTGCGGTTCTCCCACGGCGTGGTGAGCACCATCGTGGTGGTGGTGGAGCACCGTGCGGTGGAACGGATCTCGGCGATGAGCTCCTCCAGCACGCTGGGCCGGCTGACGCGCACCAGCAGCACGTAACTGGCCGACCCGGCCACCGACCAGCACGCCTCGATCTCCGTGAGGTGGTGCAGGCGCTCGGGCACGTCGTCCGGGGCGCCGGGGTCGAAGGGCGTCAGCGAGAGCAGCGCCGTGATCGGCAGACCCGCCGCCTCGGGGTCCACCACCGCCCCGTAGCGGCGGATGACCCCGTTGTCCTCCAGCCGGCGCACGCGCTGGTGGGCCGCGGAGGTGGACAGGTGCACCCGCTGCGCCAGCTCGGTGTAGCTCATGCGGCCGTCCTGCGAGAGGTGGCTGACGATGGAGCGGTCGGTGGCGTCGAGTTCCTGGGGCACGGGGCCAGCGTAGGCGGCCGGCGTCCGCGCCACGCCGCCTACGCTGAGGGTGTGACCGACGCACCACTGATGCTCATCGACGCCGCCAGCCTGTACTACCGGGCCTTCCACGGGGTGCCCGACCGTCGCCGCGACCCGGCCGCCCCGCCCACCAACGCCGTGCGGGGTCTGGTGGACATGACCGCCTCCCTCGTGACGCACCGCTCCCCCGGCGGCCTGGTGATGTGCTGGGACGACGACTGGCGGCCGGCCTTCCGCGTGGAGGCCATCCCCTCCTACAAGGAGCACCGCCTGGCGCCCGGCGACACCACGGGCACCACCGAGGACACGCCGCCGGACCTCGTGCCGCAGGTGCCCGTCATCGTGGACCTGCTGGCCGCCCTCGGCATCGCCCGGGTGGGGGCGCCGGGGTACGAGGCCGACGACGTCATCGGCACGCTGGTGGAGCGCACCGCCGGGCGCCGCCCCGTGGAGGTGGTGACCGGCGACCGCGACCTCTTCCAGCTCGTGGACGACGCGGCCGGGGTGCGCGTGCTCTACACCGCGCGCGGCGGGGTGCGCGACGCCGACGAGGTGGACGAGTCCTGGCTGGTGCAGAAGTACGGACTGGCCAGCGGGCGCGCCTACGCGGAGATGGCGGTGCTGCGCGGCGACCCCTCGGACGGACTGCCCGGCGTCAAGGGCATCGGCGAGAAGACGGCCGTGCAGCTGCTGGACACCTTCGGGTCGCTCGCCGGCATCACCGAGGCGCTCGACCGCGGCGACGACCGCCTCAAGGGGGCCCGCCGGGCGCGGCTCGAGGAGGGGCGCGACTACCTCGCCGCAGCGCCCCGGGTGGTCGACGTGGCGCGCGACGCCCCGCTGGAGGTCACCGACGAGGCGCTGGCCCTGCCCCGGGAGGTGGCCGACCCCGCGGCGCTCGCCGACCTCGTGGAGCGCTACGACCTGGGCGGGCCCGTCGGGCGCCTGCTGGACGCGCTGGGCCTGCCGCCGCTGGCCTGACCGCGGCGACCCCGCACCGGGGAGGGGCGCAGGGCCGACCCAGCCCGGCTCAGTCCAGGCGGTCGGCGGCCACCACGCCGCGCAGCACCTGCTGCATGGCCTTGCGGGCCGTGCCCTGCACCGAGGCGTGGGGAGAGGCCAGCTCCACCTGGCCCAGCAGGTCCACCACCTGCTTGGCGCGGCGCACGAAGTCCCCGGCCGAGAGGTCCGAGTCGCGCAGCACCGTCTCCAGGCGCGCCCCGGTGGCCCACCGGTGCACCATCCATGCGATGCCGGCGTCCGGCTGGTCGGTGGTGGGCAGGTGGTGCTCGGCCTCCGCGTCCTCGATGCGGGACCACAGGTCCACCATGCGGTCGTAGGCCTTCTCCACGCGCGGGGTGGGCATCGACGGGGTGATGGAGACCTCCCCGCGGCGCGGCTCGTGCACCACGATCGACACCGCCGCGGCCAGCTCGGCGGCGTCGAGGCCCTGCCACAGCCCGCGCTGCAGGATCTCGGCCACGAGCAGGTCCTTCTCGGTGTACGTCCGCTGCAGGACGCGCCCGGCCTCGGTCACCTCCTGCCCGTCCTCCGAGAGGTAGCCCCACTCGGTGAGCAGCGCGCAGAGGCGGTCGAAGGTGCGGCTCACGGTGTGGGTGCGTCGGGCCACCTTGCGGCGCAGGCCGGCGGTCTCCCGCTCCAGGGTGTGCAGGCGCGTGGCCCAGCGGGCGTGCTCCTCCCGGTCCGGGCAGGCATGGCAGGGGTGGCGCCTCAGCGCGGCCCGCAACTCGTCGATGCGGTCGACCCCCGAGGCGCCCCGTGCACCGGTCGAACCCTCACCCTGCACCTCAGGGTGGGCGGCGGATCCCTCCTCCCGGGCGGTCAGGGGCGGGTCGGCGTCGGGCACCTTGGCCCGCATCGTGGCGGCCAGGTCCTTGCGGTCCTTGGGCTTGCGCGGGTTGAACCGTTGCGGAAGCTGCACGCGCCCCTGCACCACCGGCGGCTCGTCGAGGTCGGCGGCCACCACGGTGCGCAGCCGTCCGGCATCGGTCACCAGGGCCACGTCGTCGTGCTGCTTGCGCACCCCGTGCGTCCCGGTGATGACCACCGCGCGCCCGGCCCGGCGCCCCGAGCCGATACGGATGACGTCACCGGGCACCAGCTCGCCCAGGGCGATCTCCACCTGCGCCCGCCGGGCCGCCCCGCGCTGCTTGGCCGCGTCCTTCTCCGCCTGCGTGAGCTCCTGGCGCAGCGCGGCGTACTCCGAGAAGTCGCCCAGGTGGCACTCCATGGCCTCCCGGTAGCCCTCCATGGCCTCGGTGTTGCGCTCCACGGACCGGGAGTGCCCCGCCATCGCGCGGTCGGCCTGGAACTGGGCGAACGACTCCTCCAGCAGCGTGCGGGCGTCCTGCCGCCCCAGCCGGTCCACGAGGTTGACGGCCATGTTGGGCGAGGGTCGGAAGCTCGAGCGCAGCGGGAAGGTGCGGGTGGAGGCCAGACCGGCCACGTGCGTGGGGTCCACCCGCGGGCCGGCCAGCACCACGGCGTGCCCCTCCACGTCGATGCCGCGGCGCCCCGCCCGGCCCGTCAGTTGGGTGTACTCGGCCGGGGTGAGGTCGGCGTGCGTCTCGCCGTTGAACTTCACCAGCTTCTCGATGACGGTGGTCCGCGCCGGCATGTTGACGCCCAGGGCCAGGGTCTCGGTGGCGAACACACACTGGATGCGCCCGGCGGCGAACAGCTCCTCCACGATCTCGCGGAAGAGCGGCAGCATGCCGGCGTGGTGGGCGGCGTAGCCGTTGGTGAGGCCTTCCACGAAGTCGTGGTAACCCAGCACGCCGAGGTCCTCGGGGGCCACCGAGAGCACGCGCGCCTCCACCTCGTCGTGGATCGCCTCGCCCTCCTCGTCGCTGATGAGGCGGGTACCGGCCGAGAGCAGCTGGCGCACCGCGGCGTCGCACCCGGCCCGGCTGAAGATGAACACGATGGCCGGCAGCAGGCCGTCCTCGTCGAGCGCGCGCACCACCTGCGCCCGCGAGGGGGTGCCGGTGCGCCGGGCACGGGCCGGCCCGCTCCGGCGGTCGTCGCGCCCGCCGCGGGGCCCACCACGCCGTCCCCGCCCCCGGCGGCCGCTGGGGGCCCCGGCGTCCTCGCGGTGCCAGCCGCCCCGTTCGGCCCCGGCGGTCCGCAGCCGTGCCACCAGCTCGGGGTTCACCGCCCGCGCCGTGCCGCGTCGGGCGCCCACCCCGCCCTCGGGGAACAGGTCGTAGAGGTCGTCACCCACCATCATGTGCTGCCACAGCGGCACCGGGCGCACCTCGGAGACCACCACCTCTGTGTCGCCACGCACCTGCCGCAGCCAGGCGCCGAACTCCTCGGCGTTGCTCACCGTGGCCGAGAGACTGATGACCTGCACGTCCTGGGGCAGGTGCAGGATCACCTCCTCCCACACCACGCCGCGCATGCGGTCGGCCAGGTAGTGCACCTCGTCCATGACCACGAAGCCCAGGCCGTGCAGGGTGGTGGAGTCGGCGTAGAGCATGTTGCGCAGCACCTCGGTGGTCATGACCACCACGGGCGCGTTGCCGTTGATGCTGGAGTCGCCGGTGAGCAGCCCGACGTTGGCGTCCCCGTACTCCTGCGCCAGGTCGTGGAACTTCTGGTTGCTCAGCGCCTTGATGGGGGTGGTGTAAAAGCACTTGCGCCCGGTGGCCAGGGCCAGGTCCACGGCGAACTCCCCCACCACCGTCTTGCCCGCGCCGGTCGGGGCCGCCACGAGCGCGCCGTGCCCGTCCTCGACGGCCTCGCAAGCGGTCACCTGGAAGGCGTCCAACTCGAACGGCTGCCGCATGAGGAAGTCCTGCAGGTGCGGGTGGCGGGCGCGCCGCTGGGCGGCGGCGAAACGATCCGAGGGACTGGACATGCGTCCACCCTAGGTGGAGCCACCGACAGCCCCACGGTGACCGCCCGGGCACGCGAACGGCCCGCCCCGGAAGGGACGGGCCGACGTGGGACCGGGCGGCGCGGCTCAGAGCGCCGAGGCGGTGTCCGGGTCGAGGTCCAGGTACTCCGGACGGTCGCGCTTGCGCATCTTGTCGCGCAGGATCGCGATGCCGCAGGCGATGACGTACATGAGCATCATCGGGATGGTGAGCGCCACCATCGAGGTGGGCTCCGGTGCCGCCAGGGCCGCGAACACGAGCACACCGATCGTGGCCCAGCGCCAGCCCCGGAGCATGACCCGGCCGCTCAGCAGGCCGGCGTGGTTGACGGCCACCATGATGACCGGCAGCAGGAAGGCCATGCCGAACCAGAGGATGAAGTTGCCGACGAAGGCGAAGTACGGCTCGGCCGCCGTGAGGTTGGTGCCGCCCTCCGGCATGAAGGCCCCGATGAGCGCCTTCACGGCCGACGGCAGGGCCCACAGGGCCAGGGCGCAGCCGAGCAGGAACATCGGCACCGCCGCGAGGAAGTACCCGAAGGCGATCATCTTCTCCCGGCGGTACAGGCCAGGGAGGATGAACGCCCAGAACTGCCACAGCCAGATCGGGCTGGCGATGATGACGCCCACGACCGCCGAGATCTTGGCCTTGATGGTGAACGGCTGGGTCACGCCACCGGCGCCGAAGTTGACCGAGAAGTCGTCCTTGCCGCGTTCCTTGGCCACCTCCACGATGGGGCGCATCAGGAACTCGGCGATGGCCTCGTAGTAGTACCACCCCACGCACATCCCGACGAACACCGCAACCGCGGCGATGAGCATGCGGTTGCGGAGTTCCTTGAAGTGCTCCACGAGGGCCATGCGGCCCTCCGGGTTCGGAGCCTTCCTCGAGAAGGGGTTGCGGGCCACGCGCGTCAGTTCAGGCGGGTGCCGTCGGACGGCTTGTTGGCCTCGGCCGAACGGGTCGGGTCGGCCAGACGGGAGTCCGGACGGGCGGCGTCGTAGTCGGCGGCGTGGGCCTCGGGGGTCCACTTCTCCTCACGCACCGTGGTCTCGGTGACGCGGGTGCCGTCGGGGCGGGCCTCGGCGCGCACCTCGGTGGCCTTTCCGTCGACCGTCTCGTCCTTGCCGTCCTTCTTCATCTCGCCCACCTCGGACTTCAGCACGCGGGCCGAGCGCCCCAGGTTGCGGGCCATGTCCGGCAGCTTCGCGGAGGCGAAGATCAGCACGATGGCGATGACGAGGATGATGAGGATGAGCGGGTTCTCGAAAAGACGTGCACCCATGTCGGCTCCCTAGGTTGAACGAGTGCCCGGTTCGGGCCCTGTCACCTTACGGTACGGCGCACGCCGCTCGACAACTGCGCCACGGCGCGGGACGCGCCCTGCGACACGGCCGTGAGAAGCGTCTCAGGGGCCACCACCTGCACCGCTCCCCCGGTGCTCCACACCAGACGGGTCACCCAGGCGGGGTCCGCGGCGCGCACCACCACGCGGCGACGCCCCTGCGGCACCGGGCCCAGCCCGCCGTCCTCGGCCCCGTCCTGCCCGCCGTAGTACTCGGCCACCCAGTCGGCCTCGGCGCTGAGATCCAGCACCACCTCGGTGTCGTCCGGCCCCCCGGTGTACGCCCCGGCCCCCAGGTCCTTGGGCTCGGCCTGCGCCGGCGGGGTGCCGTCGGCGTCCAGCACCTCGGCCGCCGCGATGCGGTCGAGCCGGAAGAGCCGCACGTCGCCCGCGGTGTGGCACCACGCCTCGAGGTAGGTCTGTCCGTCCACGGCCACCACCCGCATCGGGGAGACCTCACGGGAGGTCGCCTCGTCGCGGCCGTGGGCCACGTGCTCCAGGCGCACGAGCCGCCGGTTGCGCACGGCGTCGCGCAGACGGGCGGCCAGCTCCTCGTCGGTGGGGGCCGACGCCTCGTGCACCACGGTGCCCTCCACCACCGGGCGCAGCGGGCCGGCGGCCTCGGCGATGCGGGTGGCCAGCTCCTCGGCGCGGGCGCGGTCGTCCTCCCCGAGCCCGGGCGCCCCGGCCAGCGCCCGCAGCCCGGCCACCAGCGCGGTCGCCTCGTCGGCGCCCAGGCGCAGCGGACGGGCGATGGTGTCGGCATTGCGCAGGTACACGTGGCCGTGGTCCCACTGCGCGTCGATGAGGTCGTCCGGCATCCGGCCGGGCAGGCCGCACAGGAAGACCAGCTGCAGGTCGCGCTCCAGCGAGGCCGGGGTGACGCCGAAGGTGGCGGCGGCCTCCTCGATCTCGACCCCCTGCCGGTGCAGGAGCCAGGGCACCATCTCCAGCAGGCGCTCCAGGCGCGCGGTCGCGGACTCGGCGGCCATCAGCCCTCCCGGGAGGTCGTCGTCGGTGCGCCGGCGGTGGCCAGCACCTGCTCGAGGCGGTCGACCACCTGGGCTCGCAGGTCGTCGGGCTCCACGGCCAGCAGGTCGGGGCCCAGCTCGGCCAGCTGCCCCACGATGCGGGAGCGGTCGGCCGCGGGCAGGTGCAGCACGTCGCCGGCATCGGTGCGGTCCACCGCATCGGCCCAGCGGCGCAGCGCCACGCCGCGCCCGGGGGCCACCGTCACCGTGGCGGCCAGCGTGTCCGGGCGGCCCTGCGTGGCGCGGTCGATCATCGCCGCGGGGTCGTGGTCGGCGGGCACCTCCACCACGCCCGGGCGGCCGGTGGCCCGCACGGGGCCCACCACGCGGGTGAGGCGGAAGACGCGCGGGGCGTCGCGGTCCAGGTCGAAGCCGGTGACGTACCAGCGGCCGCGGCGCAGCAGGAGCGCCCACGGGTGTACGCGGCGGGTGCTCACCGGGGCCCCGCTGCGGCGGTAGTCGAAGGTGACCGCCCGGCGCTCGGCGATGGCGTCGCGCAGGCCGCCGAATGCGGCCTCCGGGGTGCGGATCACGGGCTGGACGCCCAGGGCCGGGCTGGCCGGGGTCGTGGGGCCGTCCGCATCGGTCCCCGGTGCCTCGTCACCGGGCACGGCGCCGTCGGCGGCGCTGATCTTGCGCAGCGCCCGCTCCCCGGCCGCCGAGAGCGAGGCCTGGCCCCACACACGGGCGGCGACGCCCAGCATCGTGAGCTCCTCGGCGGAGAAGACGAGCTCGGGCAGGGCGTACTCGTCGGGGTCGACGCGGTAGCCCTCCTCGTCGTCGAAGCCGGGGTCCACCGGGGCCGTGGTCACGGGCACGCCCAGGGCGCGCAGGTCGTTCTTGTCCCGCTCGAAGGTGCGGTCGAACGCCTCGGCGCTGCCCTCCTGGTACTCCGGCATGATCCGCCGGATCTCCGCCTTGGTGAGCGGCCGCCGGGTGTGCAGGAGCGCGAGCAGCAGGTTGAGCAGCCGCTCGGTCTTCAGGTTGGGGTCGTGCCCGCGCCCGGCAGCGGCCATCAGCGCTCGGCCACCGCCACGAGGTCCACCACGAAGATGAGGGTCTCACCGGGGGCGATGACGCCACCGGCACCGGCGTCGCCGTAGGCCATGTGCGGCGGGATGACGAGCTTGCGGCGGCCGCCCACACGCATGCCCTGCATGCCCTCGTCCCAGCCGGCGATGACCTGGCCGACGCCCAGCTGGAACTGCAGCGGGGTGCCGCGGTCCCACGAGGCGTCGAACTGCTCGCCGGTGGAGAAGGCCACGCCCACGTAGTGCGCGGCGATGACGTCGCCGGCGCCGGCCTGCGCGCCGTCGCCCTCCCAGAGGTCCTCGACCACCAGCTCGGTGGGGGCCTCGCCCTCGGGGAAGTCGATCTCGGGCTTGGTGGGCTGGTCGCTCATGGTGCCTCCGGGGGTGCGGCGGGAAGGGCGCACGAAAGGGCCCTCACACGGTCGGTGTGAGGGCCCAGTGTGCCTGATGGGCGGGGGCTCAGGCAGCCCCAGGTGTCACTTGCCGGACTGGTCGCCGCCCTGCTGTCCGGAGGACTGGGTGTCGAGGATGTCGACCACGAACACCAGGGTGTCGTCGCCCTTGATGCCGCCGGCGGGCATGCCCTTCTTGCCGTAGCCGTCCTTCGGCGGCACGACCAGCTCCACGCGGGAACCGACCTTCTTGCCCACGAAGACCTCGTCCCAGGCCGGGATGACCTGGCCGACGCCGATCGGGAAGGCCGCCGGCTCGCCACGGTCGTGCGAGGAGTCGAACTTCTCGCCCTCCTTGCCCTTGGCCCACTTCACACCGGTGTAGTGCACGGTGATGGTGTCGCCCTTCTTCACGGTGTCGCCCTCGCCCTCGATGAGGGTGGCCTGCTTGAGCTTCTTGGGGGCCTCGGCGTCGGGGATGGTGATCTTGGCCGGCTTGTCGGTGAACACCTCGGCCTTGGGCAGGTCGGCCGGGGCCTCCTTCTCGGTGCCCTGGGCCTCCTTGAGCGGCTTGGAGCCGTCCTTGATCTTCATGAGGTAGACCACGGTGTCGCCGGGCTCCAGGCCCAGCTGCGGGGCGCCCTGCTTGCCGAAGGCCTTCTCGCCGGGGATGGCCACCGCCACGGTGGAGCCGACCTTCTGGCCCTCCATGGCCTTGCGCAGCTCCTCGATGGTCTGCTCGTCGTTCATCTTCAGCGGCACGGTCTGCTGGCCGAACGCGTTCTGCAGCTCCTTGCCGGAGGTGCCGTTGTAGAGGGCGTACTCGAGCATGGCGGTGTGGTCGGAGGTGAGCTCCTCGCCGTCGCCCTCCTCGACGACTCGGGTCTGGGTGTCCGAGACGGTGAACGGCTTGTCGCCGAAGGTCAGCGACGGCTTGTCGCCACCCTTGGCCTCGAGGTCGTCCAGCTTGCCGGCCTTCTTGGGGTCCGGCTTCTTGCCGTCGGCGTCCTTCTGCTGCTTGGCGTCCTTGCCGCCCTTGCCGTCGGCGTCCTTGCCGCCCTTGCCGGAGGCGGACGGGTCGGCCGGGGACTCGCTGGCACCCGCAGACGAGGCGGCGTCCGAGGAGGCCCCCTCGCTGGAGCCGTCGGAGGAGCCCTCCGACGGCGAGGCCTCGTCGCTCGGCGCGCCGGACTCGGCCGGGGCGCTCGAGGAGCTGCTCGGGGAGTCCGAGGAGTCCCCCTTCGACTCGTCGTTGCCGCAGGCGGTCAGGCTCAGGGCTGCGGTGGACACCAGGGCGATCAGGCGGACGGACGTGCGCTTCACAGGTGGATCCTCATCGGTTGACGGTGGTTTCGCCGCATCGTAGACGCGCCTGCCTGAGCACTGGCTGGGAATCCGCCGTGGTTTTGGTCAGGATCCCGCCGGCCGGGGCAGGGCGACGGAGGCGCAGCCCCCCGGCCCCGTACGGTGGCGCCATGTCCTCCACCCCGCGCCCTGACCGTGCCCCCCGCTCCGCCCGTGCCCTGGCCCGCCGCGTGCCGCTGTGGGCCGCCGCCCTCCTCGATGCCGGGTCGATCGCCCTGTTCGCCGGGCTGGGCCGGCGCAGCCACGAGACGGGCCACGTGCTCACCGGCGTGCCGGAGACCGCCTGGCCGTTCTGGGCCGGGGCGGCCCTGGGCTGGGTGGCCACCGCCGCGGTGCGCCGCCGCGTGCCGGACACGCTGGCCGATGGGGGCGTCGTGCTCGTGGCCACCGTCCTGGTGGGCATGGCCCTGCGCCAGCTCACCGGTCAGGGCACGGCCTGGTCCTTCGTGCTGGTGACCACCCTCGTGCTCGGCGTGCTGCTGCTCGGCTGGCGCGCCGTGGCCGCGCTGCTCGCCCGACGCGGCTGAGGCGGGCCGAGAGCGCCCTCCGGGGCGCCTCAGGCGTCGTCGCCGAGGCGGGTGCTGCCCAGGCGCTCGTGGTGCTCCTGGTCGCGGCGCACGCGGCGCAGCTTCTTGGGGCTGATCCAGCGCTCCCCCAGGTTCTCCCCGGTCCAGTCCTCGGCGTCGAATCGCTCGGTCCAGCCGCCGGCCGAGACGTCGGCGTCCGCTCCGGCCTTGGCAGGGCGCTTGGCCAGCTCCGGGGCGTCGGTGGCCGGGGCCAGGCGCCGCATCGAGATGAGGAAGCCGGTGTGGCCGTGCATGCGGTGCTCCGGGCGGACGGCCAGGCCCTCCAGGTGCCAGCCGCGCACCATCGACTCCCAGGCGCGGGGCTCGGTGAAGCCGCCGTGGTCGCGTGCGGCCTCGGCCACGCGGGAGAGCTGGGTGGCCGTGGCCACGTAGCAGATGAGCACGCCGCCGGGCGCCAGCGCGTCGGCCACCGCCGCCAGGCAGTCCCAGGGGGCCAGCATGTCGAGGACCACGCGGTCCACGCTGCCGGGCTCCAGGGTGCGGGGCAGCTCCTCGGCGAGGTCGCCCAGGTGGATGCTCCACGCCGGGTGGTCACCGCCGAGGAAGGCCCGGGCGTTGGAGCGCGCGATCTCGGCGAACTCCTTGCGCAGCTCGAAGGAGTGCAGGCGGCCGGTCTCCCCCACCGCCCGCAGCAGGCTCATGCTCAGCGCGCCGGAACCGACGCCGGCCTCCACCACCACGGCGCCGGGGAAGATGTCGGCCATGCCCACGATCTGGGCGGAGTCCTTGGGGTAGACCACGGCGGCGCCGCGCGGCATCGACATGACGTGGTCGCTCAGCAGCGGGCGCAGGGCCTGCCACTGCGCGCCCGTGGAGTGTGTGGCCACACTGCCGTCGGGCGCGCCGATGAGGTCGTCGTGGGCGATGTGGCCACGCGTGTTGTGGAAGCGCTTGCCGGGCTCCAGCACGATGGTGTGCATGCGGCCCTTGGGGTCGGTCAGCTGCACCCGCTCCCCCACGCGGAAGGGGCCGCGGCGGCCCTGCTCACCGGTCCACCCGGCATCGGGGGTGGGCTGGGCGGGGGACGGCTGGGGGGAGGTCATGGGCGCCGATTCTAGGTGCACCCCGGGGGCCGGGCTCCCGTCAGCCGCGGGCGTTGGCGCGCATGCCGGCCTCCATGGAGGCATGGTCGGCCAGGCCCACGATGCGCGGCGGAGTGGGCCGGCCGTCGGGGTCGAGCGGGCCGGGCTCGCGGATGGCGGCCACCTGCAGGCGGCGGGAGGTCACCGCCTCGAGCAGGCGGGTGATGTCCTCCTGCGGGGCGGCGTCCACCGTCCAGTCGCCGGGCACGGTGCGGGCCACGGCGGACAGGGGCGTGGAGTCACGCAGCTCGGCGGGCACCTGGGCCAGGGCGGAGGGGTCCACCAGCCCCACGGCGCGGTGCTCGGCATCGGTGGTGACGACGCCCACCGGCACCGGGAAGCCGCGCACTCCCAGCAGCGCCGAGACCGGCGCGTCCTGCGGCAGCCCCACCGCGGGCCGCATGACCGACCCGGTGGAGTGGCGGCCCAGCTCCTGGCGGGCCGCCCCGGCCTGGATGGAGCGCGTGGCCCCGGCCCACAGCACCCACGCGATGAGGCCGCCCCACATGACGGTCACGAGGCTGCGGCCCTGGACCACCATGAGCGCGACGAAGGCGATGACCACCAACGCGATGAGGCGCCCGGTCCAGCCGGCGGCCACCAGGCCCGTCGGGCGGCTGCCGGTGGCCTTCCAGACCAGCGAGTCCACCACGTGCCCGCCGTCCAGCGGCATGCCCGGCAGCAGGTTGAACAGGCCCACCAGGCCGTTCACCCACAGGGCGCTGGCCACCACCATGTGGGGCACGCCGTCGGGCACCACGAACAGGGCCGCGGCCGCGAGCGCCGCGAGCACCAGGTTGGCCAGCGGGCCGGCCACGGCGACGATCGCGTTGCTGCCCGGGGAGGTGTTGTCGGACTGGTGCGCGGTGTGCCCGCCGATGAGGTCGAGCTGCACGCGGGTGACCGTGTAGCCGCGCCACTGGGCGGCCAGCACGTGGCCCACCTCGTGGACGAAGACGCTGAAGACCAGCATCGCGGCGTAGGCCAGGCCCAGGCCGTAGGCGGTCACCGGGCCGAGGGCGTCGGTGAGCTGGCTGCCGTTGAGCACCACCACCAGGACCACGAGCAGCGGCCAGGTGGTCCCCAGATACACCGGCACGCCGCGCACGCTGCCGATGCGCCATCCGGAGGGCTGGGCCATGGGGACTCCTACGGGTCGTGGGGGCGGCCACCATCGGGCCGGCTGCGGGCGCCCAGCCTACGGGCGGGGCGGCCGGTCGTCCGGGCGGGTGGGTCGCTGGCGGAGCGGATGTCGGTGGCGGCACCTATCGTGGCGCCCATGGTGACCGCAGCCCTCTCCCCCAGCCGCGCCGGCGACTTCATGCAGTGCCCGCTGCTCTACCGGTTCCGGGTGGTGGACCGGCTGCCCGAGCCGCCTTCGGCCGTGGCGGTCCGGGGCACCTTCGTGCACGCGGTGCTCGAGGACGTGTTCGACCTGCCCGCGCACCGGCGCCGCCCGGACGACGCGGTGGGGCTCATGGAGGCCGCCTGGGAGCGGGTGGTGGCCGAGCGCCCCGAGGCCGTGGAGGTGGTCGGCGAGGGGGCCGAGGCGACGCCGGACGAGATGGCCACGTGGATGGCCGAGGCCGAGGCGCTGGTGCGGCGGTGGTTCACCCTCGAGGACCCGAGCGTGCTCGAGCCGGCCGAGCGTGAGCTCTACGTGGAGGTGCCCGTGGAGCGCGAGGGCGAGCAGGGGCAGTTGACCCTGCGCGGGTACGTCGACCGGCTCGACGTGGCCCCGGCCGACGGGGCGCTGCGGGTGGTGGACTACAAGACCGGTCGTGCCCCCTCGGAGCTGTTCCAGGCCAAGGCGCTGTTCCAGATGAAGTTCTACGCGCTGGCCATCTGGCGGCTGCGCGGGAGGGTGCCGGCCCTGCTGCAGCTGGTGTACCTCAAGGACGGCACCATCCTGCGCCACCAGCCCACCGAGGCCGAGCTGGTGGCCACCGAGCGCAAGCTGCTGGCGCTGTACGACGCCATCGAGCGGGCCGCGGCCACCGGGGACTGGCGCCCCAACCGGTCGCGGCTGTGCGACTGGTGCAGCTTCCAGTCCATCTGCCCGGCGTGGGGTGGCACTCCCCCGCCGCTGCCCACCGACGCCGCGGACCGGGCCACCGACGAGGCCGTGAGCGGGGCCGCCTCGCTCAGTGGGTGAAGCGCTCCCACAGGGAGCTGAGGGTCTCCCCCTCGAGGGTGGTGACGGTGACCGTGTTGGGGGTCTCGGGCAGGTCGACCATGAGCGGGATGGCCACCAGGTGCGTGCCGGCCGCTGAGGCCGAGCCGACGCCGGAGGGCGAGTCCTCCAGGGCCAGGCAGGCGGCCGGGTCCACGCCGAGGCGCTCCGCGGCGGTGAGGTAGGGCTCTGGGTGGGGCTTGCCGTGCGTCACGGCGTCGCCGGTGACCACGGTGTCGAAGGTACCGGCCGGCAGGGCGTCGGTGAACGCCTCGGCCAGGGAGGTCCACGACATCGTCACCAGGGCGGTGGGCACGCGCCGCTCGACGCACTCGGCGAGCAGCTCACGGGCCCCCGGGCGCCAGGGCATGTGCTGGCGGACGCCGGCGGTCACCTCGGCGAGCAGTCGGTGGATGATCTCGTCGCGCGGCAGGTCCACCGGGGTGCGCTCCAGGATGATCTCGGCCGACACCTCCAACGGGTTGCCCACCATGGCCAGGGCGTCCTCGTGGGTCCACGTGCCGCCGAAGGACTCCACCAGTGCGGTCTCGGCAGCCATCCACAGCGGCTCGGAGTCGATGAGGGTGCCGTCCATGTCGAACAGGACGGCGGCCGGCAGGTCCGGGCGGACGGTGGCTGTGGCGGGTGCGGCCTCGCGGTCGGAGGCGGCGGGCTGGGGGGCGTCGGGCTGGGACACGGTCGAAGTGGGCACGGCGGGATCGGTCACCCGGCCAGTCTCCCAGCCGCGTCCGGCCCCGCCCCGACGCCCCCGGCCCGGAGGCGCCGGCCCCGACTGCGTGGGCCGGGACGTCCCGGGCACGACTGCGTGGTCGCTTCGTCGCGGTGGCCCCCGTGGGAGGGGTGTGCTATCGCGCGATAGGTCGACCTTTTCCCAGTCACCTGCCCGCGATTCGGTCGACCTATCGCGCGATAGGACACCCTTCCGGGCACACCCTTCCGGGCACACCCTTCCGGGGCACGGTGCGCCAGGCGGGTGGGGGCAGCGGTGCCGTTCGCCGGGCACCTGGGCGGAACGGCGCGGACCCGCGGCACGGGCCCAGCGCGACGGGGGCTCGGGGTTCAGGCACGGGAGAGGTGGCGCGGCACGGGACAGGTGTTGCTGGCACGGGACAGTGCGCGTGCGGGGAGCACGCTTCCCGTGCGCGGTGGGGTTTCGCGTGCGGCCCGGCGTGCGCCGGGCCGGGCCTCCCGCCGGCGGCCCCTCCCATGGCCGGGGCCGCCGCGGCGGCCACCTACCCTGTGCCAATGCTCAACGAGGACCCCGCCCCGCTGCGCGACCCGGTCGTGGTCGCCGCCTTCGAGGGGTGGAACGACGCCGGGGAGGCGGCCACCGCGGCCATCGCCCACCTCATCGAGGTGTGGGGCGCCGAGGAGGTGGCGGCCTTCGACCCCGAGGACTACTACGACTACCAGGTGCACCGCCCACGCATCGTGCGCCGGGGCGGCCGCCGTCAGGTGGAGTGGCCCACCACCAGCTTCCACGTCGCGCAGCCGCCCGGGCTCGACCGCGACGTCCTGCTCGTGCAGGGCCTGGAGCCCTCGATGCGGTGGCGCGCGTTCACCGAGGAGCTGCTCGGCTGGGTGGCCGAGGCCGGCGCCACCGAGTTCGTGACCCTCGGCGCGCTGCTGGCCGACGTGCCCCACACCCGTCCGCTGCCGGTCAGCACCACCACCAGCTCCCTGGCACTCCAGCGCCGGCTCGACGTGCAGGCCGCCGACTACGAGGGCCCCACCGGCATCGTGGGCGTGCTCAACCAGGAGGCCGAGGACACCGGCCTGGACGCCGTGAGCCTCTGGGTGTCCGTGCCGCACTACGCCGGCGGCGTGCCCTCGCCCCGAGCCACCTGGGGACTGCTCACCGCGCTCGAGGAGGTGCTCGACACCGTCATCGACACCGCGGACCTGCAGGAGCTCTCCCGCGCGTGGACCCGCGGCGTGGAGGAGCTCACGCGCCAGGACGAGAACGTCGCTGAGTACGTGGAGGCGCTCGAGGAGGCCGTGGACGAGCTCACCTCGCCGCAGGCCTCCGGCGACGCGCTGGCCAAGGAGTTCGAGCAGTACCTCAAGCGCCGCGAGGGCGACGGCGGGAGCACCCCGCCGGTCTGAGCCGACCGGGCCTCAGCGCAGGTCGATGCCGAGCAGGGCGTCCACCGCCACGAGCAGCGCCGGGCCCTCGGCGAGCGCCCCGGTGCGCGCCTGCTCCGAGCCGTCCAGCACGTGGTCGGCCCAGCGGTCCACCACGGCCAGTGCCCCGGGGGTGTCGAGGTCGTCGGCCACGCGAGCGGCCACGTCGCGGGCCACCGCGTCCCCGCCGGCTTCGCCCGCCACCTGGTCCCCCGCACCACCGCCGGCGGCCACGAGCTCGGTCGCGGCACGCCATCGGGCCAGGCGGGTGCGGGCCTGCTCCAGGTGGCCGTCCGTCCAGTCCCACGCGGTGCGGAAGTGCTGGCTGAGCAGCGCCAGGCGGATGGCCGCCGGGTCCTCCCCCGCCGCCCGCAGCCGCGAGACGAGCACCAGGTTGCCCTTGGACTTGCTCATCTTCTCGCCGTCCAGGCCCACCATCGCCTGGTGCACGTAGTGCTGCGCGAACGCCTCCCCGGTGAGGGCGCGGCTCTGCGCGGCGCTCATTTCGTGGTGCGGGAAGACCAGGTCGTCGCCGCCGGCCTGCACCAGGAAGGGCGTGCCCAGGTGGTCGCGGGCGATGGTGGTGCACTCGATGTGCCAGCCCGGCCGCCCGTCGCCCAGCGTGCCTCCCTCCCAGTGCGGCTCGCCCTCCCGGTGGGCGCGCCACAGCAGCGGGTCGAGGGCGTCCTTCTTGCCGGCGCGCTCGGGGTCACCGCCGCGCTCGGCGAAGACCGCCATCATCTCCTCGCGCGACCACCCGGAGACCTCCCCGAAGGCCGGCGTGCTCGCCAGCTCCAGGTACACGTCCGATGCGGTGCCCGGCGCGTCGTCGGCCGGCAGCCGGTAGGCGTGGCCGGAGTCCAGCATCGACTCCACGGCGGCCACGTCCGAGGGGATCCCCTCCACGGCGCCCACGTAGGCGTCCGGCGCGATGATGCGCAGCGCCTCCATGTCGTCGCGGAACAGCTGGATCTCGCGCTGCGCCAGGTCCTCCCAGTGCACGCCGTCGCGCTCGGCGCGCTCCAGCAGCGGCTCGTCCACGTCGGTGACGTTCTGCACGAAGCGCACCGGGTGCCCGGCGGCCCGCAGCGCGCGGTGCAGGGTGTCCACCGTGAGGTAGGTGGCCGCGTGGCCCATGTGCGTGGCGTCGTACGGCGTGATGCCGCAGACGTACAGGCCGGCCTCGCCCTGCGGGGTCAGCTCCTCCTGCCGCCCGGTGGCCGTGTCGTGCACCCGCAGCGGCGGGGCGGTCAGCGGCAGGGCGGGCACGGTGGGCGAGGTCCAGGATTCCACCCGCACAGGGTAGGCCGTGGCGGGCGTGACGCAGGTGACCGGCCGAGGGGCCCGTCGGCGGGCGGTGCCGCTGCCAGAATGCGCCCCATGATCGTGGACAAGGCGGTGTACGCCGACGGGCGGCGGTACGAGTGCCAGGACGTGGCCGAGGGACTGGCCCGGGCCCAGCAGGCCGACGGGAACGCCTTCCTGTGGGTGGGCCTCTACGAGCCGTCGGCCGAGCAGGTGCAGCACTTCGCGCGCCTGCTGGACCTGCACCCCCTCGTGGTGGAGGACATCGCCACCGGCCGCCAGCGCCCCAAGCTCGACGTCATGGACGACTCCGCGATGCTGGTGTTCCGCACCCTGGCCTACTTCGAGGAGAACAGCGACGTCGAGACCGGCGAGGTGCTCATGGTGTGGGGACCGCACTGGGTGCTCACGGTGCGCCACGGCAAGCACACCCGCCTCACCGGCGTGCGGGCCCGGCTGGAGCGCTCCCCCGAGCTCATGGCCCACGGGCCGGCCTCGGCGGTGTTCGTGGTGGCCGACCACATCGTGGACACCTACACACGGGTGGACCTGGAGCTCAACGACGACCTCGCGCGGGTCGAGCAGGCCACCTTCGGCGGGGAGCAGGACGTGGACGTCACCGAGATCTACCGGCTCAAGCGGGAGATCCTGGAGGCCCGCAGCGCCGTGCACCCGCTGGTGGACCCGGTGCGGCGCCTCGTGCACTCCTCACGCCTGGTGCCCGAGGAGCTGCAGCCCTACCTCAGCGACGTGCAGGACCACCTGCTGCGCGCCGACGACCACGTGCTGGGCTACGACCAGTCCCTCACCGACATCCTCCAGGCGCACCTGTCGATGGTGTCGGTCAAGCAGGGCGAGGACACGCGCAAGATCTCGGCCTGGGCCGCGTTGGCGGCCGTCCCCACCATCGTGGGCGCGGTGTACGGCATGAACTTCGACCACATGCCCGAGCTGCACTGGGTGTGGGGCTACCCGGTGGCGATGCTGCTCACCGTGGTGATCGTGGTGCTGCTGTACCTGCGCTTCCGGCGCTCCGGCTGGCTCTGAGCTCAGCCGCGGACGTCGTCGTCCTCCACCTCGGAGTCGTCGTCGTAGTCGTAGGAGTCCTGGTCGCCGTCGTACTCGTCGTCGTACCGACCGGCGAGGGGACCGTCCTCCTCGTCGTCGTCGAAGTCGTCGTCCTCGAGGTCGTCCTCGTCCTCGTCCTCGTCGGAGTACACCTCGAAGGGCGTCACCTCGCCGTGGGCCTCCAGCAGGGCGTCGTCGTAGTCCTCGAAGGCGTCCGCGAGGTCGTTGTAGGCGGCGATCACCCGGGGGTCCTCCTCCCCGGTGCGGGAGGAGCAGGCCTCGAGGTGCCGCTCCAGGGCGGTGACGAGGGTGGTCAGGGCGCTGCGCGGGTCGGTGGCCATGGGGCCACCGTAGCGCGGGAGGCGGGGCGGCGTCAGGGGAATTGCCCGTGCACACTGTGGCGATGCAGCCCAGCCAGCCGCCCCGCCGTCAGCCGACCCGCGCCGTCGCCGCCCACCACCGGGCCCGTGCGGCCGCCGTGTGGGAGTACCGGGTCGTCCAGGCCCCTCGGGAGCTGTCGCGGGCGGACCTGAGGCAGCTGCTCACCGAGCTGGCCGAGTACGAGGGCTGGAACGTGCACACCGTGCGCCTCTACGAGGGCGGGCGACGGAAGGTCCGCCTGCGCCGCAAGGTGATCCGCCAGCGCCGCCCGCAGACGCTGCTGGGCCCGCCCGCCTGAGGCGGCTCCCCTCATCGAGCCCGCGCCCGAGGGACCGGCGTCGAGCGGGCCTGGCGCAGATGTCCGGTTGCGGTCCAGAGGTACGCCTCATGGCCCGTACCTCTGGACCGCAGGCGGACATCTGGGGCCACGGGGCGGGACGGCTCAGGACTCGAGCACGAAGCGGTGCAGCACCCGGGCGCCGAACTCCAGCGCGCTGACCGGCACCCGCTCGTCGACGCCGTGGAACATCGGCGCGAACTCCAGGTCGGCCGGCAGCTGCAGCGGGGCGAAGCCGTAGCCGGTGATGCCCAGCTCGGCCAGGTGCTTGTTGTCCGTGCCACCGGAGAGGCAGTACGGCAGCACCCGGCAGCCGGGGTCCTCGGCCTCGAGCACGCTGCGCATGACGTCCACCAGCGGGGCGTCGAAGGGGGCCTCCAGCGCGGGCCCCAGGTGGTGCACGGAGACCTCCACGTGCTCCCCGGCCAGCTCGGCGATGGTGTCGAGCACGTGCTGCTGCTGCCCCGGCAGGAAGCGGCAGTCCAGCCCGGCGGTCACGGTCTGCGGCACCACGTTGTGCTTGTACCCGCCGTTCACCATCGTCGGGTTGCTCGTGTTGCGCAGGGTGCCGGCCACGAACTGCGAGGCGCCACCGGTCTGCGCCACCACCTGCTCCAGGGAGGGCGCGTCGTCCACCGACCAGTCGATGCCGGCCTGCTCCCCCACCCCCTCGAGCAGCACCCGCACCGACTCGATGGTCTCGGCCGGCCAGTCGTGGGCGTGGATGGCCGCGAGCGCCGCCCCCATCCGGGCCACGGCGTTCTCGGCGGTGGGGACCGACCCGTGCCCGGCGCGGCCACGGGCGGTCAGCGTGAGCCAGGCGATCCCCTTCTCGGCGGTCTGCACCAGGTAGGTGCGCTGCGCTTCGGCGCCGTCGGCCACCTCCTGGCCGGGCACGGTGATGGAGTACCCGCCCACCTCGCTCACGGCCTCGGTGCAGCCGGCGAACAGCTCGGGGTGGTGCTCCACCAGGTGGCCGGCGCCCTTCACGCCGCCGGCCTCCTCGTCGGCGAAGAAGGCCACCACCAGGTCACGGGCGGGGCGCTGGCCGGTGCGGGCCATGTAGCGCACCACGGCCAGGATCATGGCATCCATGTCCTTCATGTCCACCGCGCCGCGGCCCCACACCATGCCGTCGCGCAGCTCGGCGCCGAAGGGGTCCACGGACCAGTCCTCGGCACGGGCAGGCACCACGTCGAGGTGGCCGTGCAGCACCAGGCCCGGTCGGGAGGAGTCGGTGCCCTCCAGCCGCACCACCACGCTGGTGCGGCCCGGGTCGGACTCGAACACCTGCGGCTCCAGGCCCACCTCGCGCAGCCTGGCCACCACGTAGTCGGCGGCCTCGCGCTCGCCGGGGCCGGAGCCGTCGCCGAAGTTGCTGGAGTCGATGCGGATCAGCTCGCGGCAGAGGTCGGTCACCTCGTCGGTGGGCAGCGGCACGCCCGCCGGGGTGCCGGCGGTGGGGTCGGTGGCCCTGCCGGAGGTGCGGTCCGCGGCGGTCGGGTTCACGGCATCGGAGGACATGGCCTCCACGCTACGGGCCCCGCACCTCGCCGGGAGGTGCGGGGCCCGTGGGCGCGACGGGGTCGGCTCAGGCGCCGGTGGTGCCCCGGCTGGCCAGGTCCGCGTCGATGCGCAGCAGGCCCGGGCCGTCGTCGCCCACGCGCTCCAGGGCGGAGAGCACCTCGCCGACCGTGGCCTCCTCCTCCACCTGCTCGGCGACGAACTCGTTGAGCAGCGGGCGGGAGTCCAGGTCGCCGGCGGCCTCAGTGGCCACGTAGAGCTCGCGGATGGCGGCCGACACCTTCTCCTCGTGGGCGAGCGCGGCGCGGAAGGCCTCCAGCGGGGTGGGGTTGGTGAGCGGCTGCTGGGCCGGGACCTCGCCGATGACGGGGCGCCCGCCGCGGTCGAGCACGTGGTCGATGAAGCGCTGGGCGTGCAGCACCTCCTCGTCGGCCTGCCGGGTGAACCACGCGGCCGTGCCCGGCAGGCTCTGGGCGGCCATCTCGATGGCGAGCTGCCGGTAGGTCAGCGCGGCCCGGAACTCCAGGGTGATCTGCTTCTCGAAGGCGGGCACGAGGCTCTCGGGGATCTTCATGGCGCCGAGCGTAGGTGCGTGCGACCTTCCCGGCACCCTCGCTGAGGCTTGCCTGTGCCCCCGGCGAGGAGTGCCCGGTATGAACGCTGTGGGTCCCGCACCCGGAGACGGGGGCAGGGCCCGCGGGGTGGCCGTCTGGTCAGGTCACGATCCAGACGTCCTGGGGGCTGCCGCAGGCCTCGGGCAGTTCGAACTGGGTCACCTCGTGAGCCTCGTCGGTGGGGAATCCGGCTCCGCCGACGGTCACCTCGGAGTCGAGGGCGAACGCGTCGTCGGGAGTCTTCACGGTGCCGTCCTCCACGGAGCTTCCCCCAGGCAGGACGGCCACGTGGTCGGTCCCCTCCACGGTGACGTGGAGGCACCCCTCGCGGTCGGTGAACGTGCCCGTGTATCCGCGGTCCGAGTGACTCCACGGGGTCGACCAGGTGCCGAACGTCGGGCCGTCCCCCGACGGGGTGCACCCCGCCGTGAGGACTCCGATGCCCAGGGCCAGCGCGGCTTTGAAGACGGTGCGGTGGGTGGTGTTCATGGTCAGCTCCCGGAGAGAGTCGCTCCGTCATGGGAACTGGTACTCCCGCAGTGTGCCGTGCCGGTGATGGCCACCCGGCCGCTGCGTGCGGCCGTGAGACCTGCCGTGCAGAAGGTGCCTCGCCAGGTGCCGCCCGATCCGAACTCCGGGCCGCTGGTGGCGGACGAGGTGGTCACCTGCACGTGCTTGACGCCCGCAGGAAGCGTGATGCCCTCGAGAAGGTGCTGCGCGGTCGCCGCCCGCACCGGCATCGGCCGTGGAGGCTGCATCGAACCCGCCCAGCACGATGGTGACGGTCTCCGCGCCCGGGCTGACCTCGGCCGACACGTCGTGGCGTCCCTCGATGAGCGTGGCTGCCTGCTCCACCACTTCGTGCTCGATCTGTGCGCGACGTTCGGCGCTCGGGCGGTCGGAGGCCACCACGTACCTGGCCTGGTTCCCCGCGGCACGGCGCGCCTCGCTCAGGATCGACCGGTGGACCTCGATGAGCGTGGCCCGGGAGTCGGGTCCGTCCCAGACCGCGTCGACGAAGCCGTCTGGATGGGCGCTGGACAAGTCACTGA
Organism: Kytococcus schroeteri; assembly: GCF_002847825.1. GTDB lineage: Bacteria > Actinomycetota > Actinomycetes > Actinomycetales > Dermatophilaceae > Kytococcus > Kytococcus schroeteri. The sequence continues at coordinate 160,320 of NZ_PKIZ01000001.1, forward strand.
CGACCTGGGCGAAGGTGCCCTGACCGTCGGCGTAGGAGGTGACCTCCTGGGTGGAGCGCCCCATCTGCTGTGCGGTGGTGCTGACGTCCGCTTCCGACGGAGACCGCTCCGATACGGACGCCGTGGACGTGAGGGTTCCGGCGAGGACCCCTGCGACCGCGAGGCCGAATCGTGACTACACGGCATTCCCCTTCCCCGAGGCGATGGTACCGCTGTGTGTGGTGCATTGAAGATAGCCCCGTCCGGATGACAGGGGAAGGATGCGTGACGATTGTGTTGCGGCAATCCGATTCTGTGAGGCGGGTGAGAGAATCCCGGAGGAAACCTTCGGTGGACATGGCGCCCACGCGACGGGCCCCGCACCTCGGCGTGAGGTGCGGGGCCCCTGCGGTGCGCCAGCCTGTCAGCTCACCCGGAAGGGCATCGTGATGCCCTGGAAGGCCGCGATCTTGCCCGTCCACCCGTTCTTGTGGTGTCCGCGGTGCAGGATGCGGTACTCCCCTGCCGTGGCGTCGGCGGGCACGTCCCACTCGATGGTGGCCGTGGAGTACCCGAGCGCACCGTTGGTGCGCTTCCAGCGGTAGCGGGTGTCGAAGTCGGTGTCCACGCGCTCGGTCACCCAGCCGGCGGCCGTGCGGCGCTGCACCTCCAGGAAGGTGCCTCCCAGCAGCAGGCCGTTCTTGGGGTGGCCGGTGACGAACACCGCCGAGACCGTGGCACCGCGCGCAGTGTCCTTCGGCTCGGTGATGACGCCGCCGTACGGCTTGCCGGAGTGGGGGCTGTCGAACACCACGTCGGTCTGGAAGTCCGCCATGCCGGCCGGGTTGGACACCGGGGCGGCCCCGGCATCGACGGTGGCGCCGGTCTTGAGCGCAGTGGCCAGGCGCGAGGTCTCCTGCTGGTAGGCGCACAGCGTCCAGCGGCCGAAGAGCGTGGAACCACCCTCGTACTCCTGGGTGTCGTACTCCTGCGGGGTGGTGACGTACTGGGAGTAGCCGTTGGTGTAGCCCTGCACCACCACGTCGTCCAGGCGCGCGCCCACGGCCTCGGCCACCTGCTGACGCAGGCGCAGGCCGGCCACAATGGTGACCTCGGCCGGGATGCCCACGATCCACAGCTGGCCGATGCGAGCCACGGTCACGGCCAGGCGCGAGGGGGCGGCATCGGCCAGGCCCACCGGCACCAGCCCCACCTTGGGGTACTGCACGTCGGCCACCCAGTCCGGGGTCTCCCCCGGCACCTTCACCGGCCAGTGCACGCCCTCCTTGAAGATGTCCGGGCCCGGGCCGTCCTCGGTGGACCCGGCCAGCATCGACTCGCCGAGCACGGCCGGCGCGGTGCGGGCGGGCTTGCCCTCCGGGGTGAAGCGGGCGTCGATGCGCACCGCATCCATGTCCACGTACCGGGTGCGGGCACCGACCGGGCCGGTGACGACCTCGGTGGCCCCCTCCCAGGCGCGGTGGGCGGCATCGCGCTGGCGGGCGCCGATGATGCGCATGTTCTCGAACTCGTCGTCGGTGGGGCCGGTGCCCGGCTTGAGCGCCAGGTTGGGCGTCATGTCCCCGGAGTTGGACTGCGCGAAGGCCGCGACGAACCGGGGGCGCGGGTCCAGCGGGTCCTGCCCGAGCAGCTCCCGCTCCCACGACCACGCGGCATAGCCCTTGTTGTCCCCGGAGACCAGCGTGTTGGTGTTGGTCAGCGAGGTGCCGTGGGTGGGGTACCAGTTGAGCATGCCGATGTCGCGGGTCCCCTGCCGGAAGCGCAGCACCAGCACGGTCGGGTCGATGCCGCCGGGGAAGTGCGCGCGGTCGGCGGCCGGGTTGGCCTCGAACGCCGCCAGGGAGCGGTTGCGGGAGGCGTCGTGCAGCTCGGTGCGCCCGATGTGGATGCTGCCGGCAGCCAGCGAGGCCTGGGCGCGCTCCACGGCGGTGACGATGCCGTCGACCAGCGCCTCGAAGGCCTGCTCCTGGAACCCGTAGGTGGCCAGGTTGTAGATGACGTCGTGCGTGCAGCCGCCGACGCTGGCGTGGGTGTGCGTGCAGGTGACCATGAGGTTCTGCACGTCCCACGTGCCGGGGTGTCGGGCGGCCAGGCGCCGGACGGCCCCGCGGTGGGCGGCCACGGAGATCACGCCGTGGTCCACCACCACCCAGCCCAGGCGGCCGCCGGCGGAGTCCACCACCACGAAGGCACGGGCCATCAGGCGCATGTGCAGCCCGGTGGCCTGCTGCTCCAGCGAGGAGTAGCCCATCATCCCGTTCTCGGCCACGGGGCCGGTGACGTCGGCGATGCCGGCGCCCACCTTGTAGGCGCCGTCGGCGCTCGGGGTCGCGGCCGAGGCGGCGGTCGGCGCGGTGCCACCGGCCGCCAGGCCCACGGCGGTGGCGGCGCCGGCGCCCGCCAGGACGGCGCGGCGGGAGGGCTGGGAGGACTGCTGATGCGGTGCTGACATCACTGGCTCCTGTGGGTGGGCCGCCTGCGTCGGCGGCGGTGAGGGGTACGCGGCACAGGGTGACACGGATTTCACCGATGGTGGGTCAAGAATTGCCCAAGATCCCGGGCATGTGACGATGGGCGCATGACCTCCCCCGAGCTGCTCGCGCGGCGGGCGCTCGCGGACCACACGGCCGCCTCGCACGCTGCCGCCGAGCGCGTCATCGCCCACTACTCCACCTCGTTCGGTGCCGCCTCGCGGCTGCTCGGGCACCCTGTGCGGCAGCGCGTGCGGTCCCTGTACGCACTGGTGCGCGTGGCCGACGAGGTGGTGGACGGCGCCGCGGCCGGGGCGGGCCTGGGCGTGGATGCGGTGGCCGACGCCCTCGACGAGCACGAGCACCGCACCCTGCGGGCCCTGGGGTGCGGGTACTCCACCGACCCGGTGGTGCACGCCTTCGCCGACGCGGCGCGGGCCACCGGCATCGGGGCTGACCTGGTGCGCCCCTTCTACGCCTCGATGCGGGCGGACCTGCACGTGGCCGCGCACGACGACGCCTCGCTGGCGCAGTACGTGCACGGCTCGGCCGAGGTGGTGGGGCTCATGTGCGTGCGGGTCTTCACCACCGACGGCGCGCCCGCCCCGGTGGTGCCGGCGCCGCACCTGGAGGAGGGCGCGCGGCGGCTGGGCGCGGCCTTCCAGCAGGTGAACTTCCTGCGCGACCTGGCCGAGGACACCGACGGGCGGGGGCGCACCTACCTGCCGGGGGCCGGGGCCGTGTTCACCGATGCCGACCGGGACGCCGCCGTGGCACGGGTGCGGGCGGACCTCGCGGCGGCCGAGGCCGTCATCGACGGTCTGCCGGGCTCCAGCCGGGCGGCCGTGCGCGCCTGCCACGACCTGTACGCCGCGCTCACCGACCGCATCGCGGCCACGCCGGCGGCCGAGCTGCGCCGGCGGCGGGTGCGCGTGCCCGATGCGGTGAAGGCCGGCATCGTGGCGCGGGCCGCCCTGCGCGAGCGGGTGCGGCGATGAGCGGGCGGCGCGCGGTCGTCATCGGTGCCGGGGTGGCCGGGCTGGCCACCGCCGGACTGCTGGCCCGCGACGGGTACGAGGTCACCGTGCTGGAGCGCCGCGCCGTGACCGGCGGCCGCGCCGGCTCGTGGGAGGCCACCACCCCGGCGGGCACCTGGCGCTTCGACACCGGCCCGTCCTGGTACCTCATGCCCGAGGTGTTCGAGCACTTCTTCGCGCTCATGGGCACCTCGGTGGCCGACCGGGTGCCGCTGGTGGACCTGGACCCGGCCTACCGGGTGTTCGGTCAGGGCCACGCGGCGCCGCTGGAGGTACGCACCGGGCGCGCGGAGGCCGAGGCGCTGTTCGAGGCGGTGGAGCCCGGCGCGGGCGCCGCGCTGGGGCGCTACCTGGACTCCGCGCGGAGCAGCTACGAGCTGGCGGTGGCGCACTTCCTCTACACGACCTTCCGGCGGGTGCCGCTGGCCACGGTGCGGGCCGTGCTGCCCCGGCTGGGCGTGCTGGCGCGGCTGCTGGGCGAGTCTCTGCACCGGCGGGTCGCGCGGACGGTGCGCGACACCCGGCTGCGGCAGGTGCTGGGCTACCCGGCGGTCTTCCTGGCGGCCACGCCACGCACCGCGCCGAGCCTGTACCACCTCATGAGCCACATGGACCTGGCCGACGGTGTCCGCTACCCGATGGGGGGCTTCGCCGCGCTGGTGCGGGCCGTCGAGGACGTGGCGGTGGAGGCCGGCGCGCGGATCCGCACCGGCTGCGAGGTGGTGGAGGTGACCACCGACGAGGCGGGGGCCGGGCGGTCGCGCCGCGGGCCGCTCCCCCGCACGGGCTCCCGGGCCCGTGCCACGGGAGTGCGCCTGGCCTCCGGCGAGGTGGTGCCGGCCGACGTGGTGGTGAGCTGCGCCGACCTGCACCACACGGAGACCGCGCTGCTGCCGCCGCACCTGCGCACGGTGGACCACGCGGCCTGGGCGCGGCGCACCTCCGGGCCGGGGGCGGTGCTCGCGCTGCTGGGCGTCCGCGGGCGGCTGCCGCAGCTGGCTCACCACAACCTGTTCTTCACCGCCGACTGGGACGCCAACTTCGCGGCCATGTTCGGCCCCGACGCGCAGACCTGTCCCGCGGTCCCCCGCCCGGCCAGTGCGTACGTGTGCATGCCCTCGGCCACCGACCCGTCCGTGGCGCCGGCGGGGCACGAGAACCTCTTCGTCCTGGTGCCCGTCTCCCCCGATGCCGCGGACGGCACCTCGGTGGGGCGCGGCGCCATCGGGCCGGACGGGGCGCGCGGCCCCGGTGACGAGGCGGTGGAGCAGGCGGTGGACGATGCCATCGCGCAGGTGGCCGAATGGGCGGGCGTCGACGACCTGGCGGAGCGGGTGGTGGTGCGCCGCACCATCGGGCCCGGGGACTTCGCCGACGAGTACAACGCCTGGCGGGGAAACGCGCTGGGCCCGGCGCACACGCTGTGGCAGTCGGCCTTCCTGCGCGGCCCGGTGACCAGCCGCCACGTGGACGGGTTGCTGTACGCCGGGGCCACCACCGCGCCGGGCGTGGGGCTGCCCATGTGCCTCATCAGCGCGCAGAACGTGGTCAAGGCGCTGCGGGGCGACCACTCCGCCGGGCCCATGGATCCCGCCACCTGGCTGGGCGCCGGCGGGCGTGTGGCGGCTGGCCGCGCCACCGGGGGCGGTGCCTGATGCCGGGGCTGTACCTGGCGGCCATCGCCGTCTCTGAGCTGGGGATGCTCCTCATCGACCGCCGGTGGCGGCTGTACCTGTGGGCCGATGCGCGGCGCGCGCTGCGGGTGCAGGCGGTGGGCGTGGGCATGTTCCTGGTCTGGGACGCGGTGTGCATCGCCCTGGGCATCTTCATGCGTGGGCCGGGGCCGTGGCAGACCGGGCTGCTGCTGGCGCCGGAGTTGCCCGTGGAGGAGCTGGCCTTCCTGTGGTTCCTGTGCCACTTCTCGATGGTGGTGTTCACCGGCATCGAGCGGGTGCTGGCCGCGCGGGGCGAGCGTGCAGGGCGGCAGGTGCACCGGTGACCTACCTGTGGGTGAACCTGGCAGTGCTCGCCGTCGTCGGCCTGGTGGCGTGGTGGGCGCTGCGCGGCGTGGCCGGGCCGGTGCGGCGCCGCGGTGTGCTGGCCGCGGGCCTGGCGATGGCGGTGAGCCTGGTGTTCACGGCGGTGTTCGACTCGCTCATCATCGCTGCGGGCATCGTGGGCTACGACCGGGCGCACCTGGTGGGGTGGTTCGTGGGGCGTGCGCCGGTGGAGGACTTCGCGTACGCGGTGGCCGCGCTGGTGCTCCTGCCGGCGTTGTGGCTGGCGTGGCGGCGGGGAGGTGAGCGGTGAGCCTGCTGCGGACGCTGTTCTGGACCGCGCGGCCCGTCTCGTGGGTGAACACGGCCTATCCCTTTGGCGCGGCGTACCTGCTGGCCGGTGGCTCGTGGAGCGACTGGGTGTTCTGGGTGGGCGTGCTGTTCTTCGCGGTGCCCTACAACCTGGCCATGTACGGCATCAACGACGTGTTCGACCACGCCTCGGACCTGCTCAACCCGCGCAAGGGCGGCGTGGAGGGCGCGCTGGCCGATACGGCGCACCACCGGGCCATCCTGGCCGCCTCGGTGCTGGGGTGCGTGCCGTTCGTGGTGGCGCTGCTGGCCGCGGGGACGGTGGCCTCCGGGGTGGCGCTGGCGGTGACGATGTTCGCGGTGGTGGCGTACTCGTGGGCCGGGCTGCGGTTCAAGGAGGTGCCCTTCCTGGACTCGGCCACCTCGGCCACGCACTTCGTGGGGCCCGCGGTGGTGGGCGCGCTGGTGCCGGGCGGGCCCGTGCCGGGCGTGGGCTGGGCGGTGCTGGCGGCGTTCTTCGCGTGGTCCATGGCCAGCCACGCCTTCGGCGCGGTGCAGGACGTGACCGCCGACCGGGCGGCCGGCATCGGGTCCATCGCCACGATGCTCGGCGCGCGGGCGACGGTGCGCGTCTCGACGGGGCTGTACGTGCTGGCCGCCGGGCTGATGCTGGCCGCTCCACTCCCCTACACGCTGCTGGCCGTGGTGCCCCTGGCCTACGTGGCCAACGTGGCGCCGTTCCGGAACCTGCCCGACCCACGGTGCGAGGAGGCGCACCGCGGGTGGGCGAGGTTCCTGTGGCTCAATTACGCCGCCGGGTTCGTGGTGACGATGGTGCTGGTCGTCGGCGTCCTCAACGGCTGAGGGTGCGACCTCAGGCGCGGCCGTCCACCACCTCGTCCACGTGCTGCTTGGCCTCGGCCAGACCCGCACCGGTCTGCTCCCGGTGCAGCTTGATGGCCGCGATCTGGCGGCCCGACAGGGCCAGCTGGCGCACCTCGTCCGACACCGCCGGCTCCGGCGCCACGAAGCGCAGGTCGGCCCCGGTGGCACGGGCCAACTCCGCCACCTGCGCCTCGAGGGTGGCCACCCTGCGCCGCAGGCGGACCACCTCCCGTTCGGTGTCCACGCCGCCGGTGAGGCCGAGGAAGTTCGCGATGCCCATGCCGTCAGCCTTTCACGTCGCAGGGCCCGGTCGATGGGGTGCCGCCGGCGCGTACGGTGAACACGGCCCCAGCCCATCCCCCCCCGAGAGGAACCCCGTGCCCCACACGCCCGACCCCGAGCCCACCACTCCCCCGGCCGACTGGCACCCCAGCATCCGCGTGACCGCCATGCCGGCCGACGCCAACCCGTACGGAGACATCTTCGGTGGCTGGCTCATGTCGCAGATGGACCTGGCGGCCGGGTCCCTGGCCTCCCTGCGGGCCAAGGGCCGTGCCGCCACCGTGGCGGTGGACAGCATGTCCTTCGTCCGGCCGGTGACCGTGGGCGCCGAGGTGACGGTCTACACGCACCTGGAGCACGAGGGCCGCACCTCGATGAAGGTCGCCGTGCAGGCATGGGCTCGCGACCGCCACTCCGAGGCAGAGGAGCTCATCACCTGCGGTCTGTTCACCTTCGTCGCCACCGACGACAACGGCCGCCCGCGCCCGCTGCCCCAGGTCGGCTGAGCCGTCTCAGGTCGCCGGGCGCCGCCACAGCGTGAGGCGCGCCCCCGGCGCCGCCGGGTCGTCGAGCTCCCGCTCGGCCACCATCCCGCGCGCCTCCAGGCTGCCCGCCAGGTCGGGCCGCGCGTGCCCCGGGCGGTGCTCGTAGTGGTCGTGGTCCTCGTACAGCAGGTGCCCGTCGGCATCGAGCCAGCGGTAGGTGAACACCCCGTATCCGCTGCCGTCCGGCGCGGTCTCCACGTGCCCGCCGTGCTCGATGGTGTGCTCCCCCAGCCGCGTGCTGCCGCGGTAGTCCTGCACCGCTGCGGCGTCCTCCTCGGCCTCCCCCAGCGACGACTCTGTGAGCAGCGCCCCGCCGGGCACCAGCGCCCCCACCAGGGCGTTCAGCGTGGCCTCCCAGTGGTCCGGCTCCACCATGCCCAGGGCCCAGAACGCGGTCACCAGGTCCACGAAACCGGTGCGCGTGAGCTCGTGCGCCGCCACGGGGTGGACCGTCACCTGCCGCTGCAGGTCCCCCTCCTCGGCGATGCGGGTGAGCAGTGCGATGCGCATGCTCCGCGACGGCTCCACGGCGTGGACCGGCACCCCCGGCCAGGTGCGCGCCATCGCCAGGGTGGGGGTGCCGCTGGCGGCACCCACGTCGAGCACGCCCACCCGCGGCGGGGAGATGTGTGGCAGCAGGCTCTCGACGCGGTGGCGCACCTGGGCGCCGTGGTTGAGCTCGTAGAACTGGGCGCCGACGGCGATGGCGTCGTACGGATCGGTGTGTCGCATGCGCATCCCCTCGATGTGCGAACGGTTCTCACCCAAGGGTAGGCGAGGCGCCTGCGGTGCTCAGGTGAGCAGAGCGTTGAGCCGCGGGTCGCGGGCCTGCAGCACGAACCAGGGGCTGAAGGCGAACGGTGTTGCACGGAGTGCGGCCACGGCATCGGTCCAGGGCGCCCACGCGGTCTCGGCCACCTCGTCGGGGTTGGGTGAGGGCAGCGTGGCCGGGTCCACCAGCAGGTCGGCCACGTAGACCGGGCACACCTCGTGCTCCACCACCCCGCCGGCATCGACCGCCCGGTAGTGGAAGTCGGGCAGGGCGGGCACCGGCGCGCCCACCGCATCGGCCGGGATGGTGAGCTCCTGGGCCAGGCGGCGGCGGATGGCGCCCTCGTCGGACTCCCCCGGCGCCGGGTGGCCGCAGCAGGTGTTGGTCCACACCCCCGGCCAGGCCACCTTGCCCAGTGCGCGGCGGGTGAGCAGCACGCGGCCGTCGGGCGTGCGCAGGTGCACGGAGAACGCGCGGTGCAGGGGTGTGGCGTCGGTGTGCACCTCGGCCTTGTCCGCGGTGCCGATGACGGAGCCGTCCTCGGCCAGCAGCTCCACCAGCTCGGGGGTCTCGGTCTGCGCGCGCCCGGTCATGGCGCGACCCTAGTCGGCTTGGTCAGGAGCCGGGTGACGGTCGGGCTGTTCGTGTGAGGCTGCCGGGTTGGCGAGGCCTGGCTGTGGGTGGGAGGCGCCCCGAGACCACGCCCCCCCCCCGCCGCCTCGCCGAGCCCCGAGACAGCCCACGGTGGGCAACCGGTTGACCTGGGGACTGTTGCAGGGTCGACCGGTTGCCCACGGTCGCCAGGGGTGTGGCCGCGCGCACCGGGCGCGTCAACGCCCCCCACCACCCCGCGCTGGCCGGCGTCCTCGGCGCTCGTCCGCGGTCTGGAATCGCCGGCCCTGGCATGCGACGAGGGCCGCACCCCTGCTGGGATGCGGCCCTCGATTCTGTGTCCGGAGGGGGACTTGAACCCCCACGCCCTTTACGGGCACTAGCACCTCAAGCTAGCGCGTCTGCCATTCCGCCACCCGGACGAGTGGTGCCACCCACCTCGGTGGGCAACGACAGAGAACTTTAGCACGCGGTTGCCGGTGCTCCGCGCCACTGGGTCGATCATGTGCGCCGGCGCCGGAAGACACTGCGCCACAACGACGTCCCGCCCACGATCAGCAGGACGAAGAGCATGAACCCGCCCAGCACCACGAGCGCCATGCCGCCGGTCCAGAGGGCGACCGTGCCCGCGGCGCGCCACACGTCCCCGACCTGCTGCGCGTAGTCCACGAAGGCGAGCGCCAGGACCACCGAGCTGGCCAGCAGGAGAAGGCCCGCGGCGACGGCCCCTCAGATGTTGTACGGCGACCGAGGACTCACTGGCCGCCCCGGTCGCCCCGGTCGCCGCGGGTTGACGAGGACGGGCATGTGCCCCATGCGCGTGGAGCTGCGGGGCGCCAGGAGGGTGGCCTCGTGGGACTCCCCGTGGAACACGTACCGGCCGGTGACGCGGTGCTTCTCGGTGTCGTCGCTGTCGGCCGCCTCCTCGGCGACCACCCGCGCCATCACCTGGTCCGTGGCGCGCGCCCGCCTGAGGGGCTGCTGCAGGCTACCCCTGCGTACACGCCGCTCAGGAGCACGCCCATCACGCCGTAGGCCGTCAGTTCTCTGGTGTCCATCCCCGGTGTCCCTCCTCGTGCTGCTGGTTGGTCGTGGTCGGCGGGTCAGGCCGTGGCCCAGATGGCGATGCCGGCGAGCGCCCAGACCACGCCACCTGCCAGCAGCACCAGGCCGGCAACGCGCACGACGGCGTGGCGTCGCGGACCGAAGGCCCAGGACCAGCCGGCGCCTGCCAGCGCCGGCCCCGTCGCCATCATCACGACTCCCCCGAAGATGCCGGCCACCAAGGGTGCCGTCGACTCGATGCCGCGCTCGGCGGCCATGGCCCACGCACCACCGAGGAACACCGCCGCACCCGCCGTGAGCCAGAGAAGCGACCTGGCCAGGCCTGCAGGCGTGGGTGGCCGGTGCTCCCCGGCCTCGACGGGGGGCCGGCGCCCTGCGGGGTCAACCCTCAGCAGCACGGGCTGCCCCGCGGAGACCACCCGCACCATGTGCACCCGGGCACTGTGGGGGCGCCCGTCCAGCTCCCACCCCACGAGCGGGTCGGAGGTGCTCCTGCCGTCGGGGTTCCACGCCGGTGGCTCGATGACGCGGCCCAGCACCTCGGCGCGCCGCGAGCGGCGGGGAGTCAGCGTGGCCGTGCTGGCGTTCCAGAGGGTCATGGCCGGGCCGACCATCGCGACGAAGCCGGCCCACATCGCGAGCCACGGCCAGTCCGGGGGGCCCTGCTCGTCCGGGTCGGCTGGAGGCGGCGGAGCGGTGGGGGCGCGAGAGGGGGACTCCTGCACCGCCGCCACCAGCAGGGCGACGGAGGCGGCCAGGACCACCAGGCCCAGGATCGTTCGTCCCCGGGCGTCGGGGCGGAGCGAGTGATGGGTCGACCCCTGCCAGTCGGAGGCGCCCCAGATGACCTGGGCGGCGCCGTAAATCATGCCCACCAAGAAGCCTGTGAAGCACAGTGTGAAGAGGCGATCGGATGGAGGTGTGAGAACCCACTGCACGGCCAGGAGCCCCAGCCCCGCCGCGATGAGGAGGAGCACGCGAGCCACGAGGTGGAGAAGTCGCGGGGGCGTGAGGCCGTGGGCGCGGCTCGCGAACTGCGGTGGAGTGGGCCAGTCCGCGTACACCACCAGATCGGTCCACTCCTGCGGGTCCGACGGGAAGGAGGTGGTCTCGAGCCGGTGGACGCGGCCGGCGGCCGGGTACTCCAGCACCAGGGGCTGGTAGACCACCTTGTCCCCCTCGTGATCAGCCCGGTACGTGGGTGACTGCACCACCCTTGCCTCGACCCGCAGGCGGGGGATGCGCGCCTCGGTCACGTGCCCGGGCCAGGCCCGCAGGGTGCCGATAGCCAGGAGCACCAGGAGGACTCCGACCAGACCTGCCAGGAAGAGTGCCGGATTGATGGTCCACTCCATGCCGACAAGGTTGGCAGCAGGCTGACGGGGAGCCCTCCTCCCCCGGGGTGATACCCCTTGCGGGTGACGCATCACCTACATCTCCTAGGCTGGCCCCATGGCCACCTCCTCGCTCCCCGTCCTGTGCCTTTCCCATGGCGCTCCCCCGCTGGCCGACGACCCCACGTGGACCCGCGAGCTGGCCGACTGGTCGTCCCGCATTGAGCGCCCGCGCAGCATCCTCATGGTGAGCGCGCACTGGGAGAACGACCCGGTGACCGTCTCCTCCACCACCGGGGCGCCCCTGACCTACGACTTCTGGGGATTCCCGCAGAAGTACTACGACGTCACCTACGACGCCCCCGCCGCGCCCGAGCTGGCGCAGTCCGTGGCCCGCGCCCTGGCCGAGGCGGGCCCGGTGCACCAGGACCAGGCCCGCGGCCTGGACCACGGCGCCTACGTGCCCCTGGTGGAGATGTACCCCGAGGCCGACGTGCCCGTGCTGCAGGTCTCGATGCCGACCCTCGACCCCCGCGAGCTGTTCACCATGGGCCAGCGCCTGGCGCCCCTGCGGCAGGAGGGCACGCTCATCGTGGGGTCCGGGTTCACCACCCACAACCTGCGCTGGTTCAACCCCGCCGCCGGGACCGACGGCACCCCGCCGAGTGCGTCGGCGGAGTTCGACCAGTGGGCCGCCGAGACCGTGGCCGCCGGCGACGTGGACGCGCTCATCGACTGGGAGGCCAAGGCCCCGGCAGCGCTCCAGGCGCACCCGCGCAGCGAGCACTGGGCCCCGCTGTTCGTGGCCCTGGGGGCGGCGTCGGCCACCTCCACACCGCGGGGCGAGACCGCTGTGGACGGGTTCTGGTACGGCCTGAGCAAGCGCTCCTGGACCTTCGCCTGAGCGCGGGCCCGATGCGGTGACGCGCCGACCGCCCGGGCCTCACCAGGCGGGCGGGTCGGCCGGGCGCAGGTCTGGGTCGTCGTGGGCGAAGGTGCGCACCGGCCCCGGCTCGGTACACGGCCCCTCGAAGCGCACCGTCACCCGCCCCAGACCGCTGCCCCACACCCACCCGGCGCCGTGCTCGGCGTGCACCACGTCGGAGCCCGTCGGCCACGCGGTGCGCCCCAACCGGGCGTCGTGCGCGTCCTCCGGCTCGGGCGCGGGGGCCTGCTCCACCACGTCCGAGGTGTGGCTCTCCCCCGCCGTCCCCGCCGGTTCGTGCACCTCGAGCGCCAGTTCGCCCTGGCTGTGCTCCACGAACCCGGAGACGCCCACCCCCAGCAGGCGTACCCCCTCGCCCAGGCCCACCGAGCCCACGAGGCGCACCACCGCATCGCCGATGGTGGTCGCGTCGTCGGTGCCGTGGCGCAGCGTCACCGAGCGCAGGTGGGTGGAGAAGTCGTGCTGCCGCAGCTTGAGCGAGACCGTGCGGCCGAACAGCCCGGCCTTGCGCAGCCGCCCCGAGACGCGCTCGGCCAGCAGGCGCAGCTCGGCCTCCACGGCGCGCACGTCGGTGAGGTCGGTGGCGAAGGTCTCCTCGGCCGAGACACTCTTGGCCTCCCGGTGGGTCACCACTTCGCGGTGGTCGACGCCGCGGGCCAGGGCGTGCAGGCCGTGCCCCCAGGACTCGCCGAGGATGGACACCAGGTCGGCCAGCGAGACGCGCCGCAGGTCCTGCACGGTGGCCACCCCGAAGGTCCGCAACCGGTCCCCCGTCGCCGGGCCCACGCCGGGCAGGGCGCGCACGGGCAGCCCGGCCAGGAAGGCCTCCTCCTCGCCGGGCCAGATGACGCGAAACCCGTCCGGCTTGGCGGCCTCGGAGGCCATCTTGGCCATCATCTTGGAGCTGCCGATGCCCACCGACGCCGTGAGCCCGCCGGTGGCCCCCGCGATGGCGGAGCGCAGCTCGCGCGCCACGGCCTCGGCGTCCTGCCGCGACCAGGTCTCCACCGGGTGCGGCGCGTCCCCTGCGGCCAGGTCGGCGTACGCCTCGTCGATGCTCACCTGCTCCACCACCGGCGCCAGGGCGCGCAGGGCGTCCATGGCCGCGCGGCTGCTGGCCCGGTAGGCCTCGCGCCGCCCGCTGAGGAAGGCCGTTCCCCCGGGCGACAGCGCGCGGGCCTGCCAGCCCGGCATCGCCGACCGGATGCCGTACACACGCGCCTCGTAGCTGGCCGTGGCCACCACGCCGCGCCGTCCGGTGCCACCCACCACCACCGGACGCCCCCGCAGGGAGGGCTTGTCGCGTTGCTCCACCGCCGCGAAGAAGGCGTCGAGGTCCACGTGCAGGACCGAGGCGGTGGGGCGCATGCGCACACCGTAGGTGACCGGCGGGTCCCCCTCCGGCAGACGCATTCCACCATGGCAGAATCCACGCCGTGGTCCAGCAGAGCGCCACGACTGTTCAGCATGTCTGGAGGCTCTGATGCACCACCACCAGGACGAGACCCCGCGCGGGGCGACGCCGGGATCACCCACCCACGGCGACGCGGAGTCCGTGCGCCGCCGGCTGACCGCCGCCCGTGACCTCCCCGAGGCCGCCCGCCAGGCCGAGCTGGCCGAGGTGGTGGCCGACCACCTGCCCTTCGCCCGCCGTCTTGGCCGCCGTCACGCCCCCACGCCCGCGTGGGTGGACGACTGCGAGCAGGTGGCCTGCATGGGGCTGGTGCTGGCCGTCCAGCGCTGGGACCCCTCCCACGGCACCACCCTCTCGACCTTCGCCGTGCCCACCATCGTGGGTGAGCTGCGCCGCTACCTGCGCGACAGCACGTGGTGGGTCCGCCCGCCGCGGGCCGTCCAGGAGTTGGCCCTGCAGGTCCGGGCCACCGAGGACGAGCTGCGCCAGCGGGTGGGCGGGGAGCCCCCTACGGAGCAGGTGGCGCAGCGGCTCGGCGTGGACGAGGCGCAGGTGCGCGAGGCCCGACGGGCCCTGGCCGGGCGCTCCCCCGAGGGGCCCGACGACCAGGCCGAGCCGCGGTGGGTCACCGCCGCCCCGGCCGGCCACGTGGACGAGTGGCTCTCCCTGCAGCCCCACCTGCAGGCCCTGGACCCGCTGGACCGGACGGTGCTGCTGCGCCGCTACCTGGAGGACGAGACGCAGGGCCGCATCGCCGCGTCGATGGGGATCTCCCAGGCCCAGGTGAGCCGGCGGCTGCAGCGGGCCCTGACCACCCTGCGTGCCCAGGTGCAGCAGCAGCGCGGGCAGGACACCGCCTGAGCCGGCGGCGCCGTCCCCGCCGGCGGGATCAGCGCTTCGGCAGGCGGGGCAGCCCGCGGGGACGTCCCTGCGCCCGCCGGGCGGCGGCCTGCTCGGCCTTCTCCACCCGGCGGCGCCGGCGCTCGGCCACGTCGCGGGCGTCCAGGGCGTCGGCCTCCTCGAGGGTGGGCGCCGTGCCTCCGGTGCGGGCCGGCTCCCAGCGGCGCAGGTGCTCCGGCATCGGGCCGTACTCGCCCTGCACCGCGCGCAGGAGCTCGTCCATGACGTCGCGGAGGTGCTCGGTCGTCTGCAGCGGGTCGGCGTCCGGGGCCACGTGGATCGGCTCCCCCACCGCGATGGTCACCGGCGTGCCGGTGCGCCCCAGGTGACGCGGCAGGCCCTTGGTGGCCAGCACGTGCGAGCCCCAGTTCACCATCGGGACGACCGGCACCCCCGCCTCGGCGGCCATGCGCACCGCGCCGGTCTTGAAGCCCTTGAGTTCGAAGCTGCGGCTGATGGTGGCCTCCGGGAAGACGCCCACCAGCTCGCCGCGGCGCAGGGCGTCCACGCCGTGACGCAGGGCCGACCCGCCGGCGTCGCGGTCCACCTGGATGTGCCGCATGGAGCGCAGCATCGGGCCCAGCACCGGCTGGTCGAAGAGCTCCTTCTTGGCCATGAAGCGCACCTGGCGGCGGCGGTGGCGCACGGCCAGGCCGACGAAGACGTAGTCCAGGTAGCTGATGTGGTTGCACGCGATGACCGCACCGCCGGTGGCCGGTACGTTGTCCTGCCCCTCCACGCGGATGCGCAGGCCCTGCAGGGCGAACAGCGAGTAGGCCGGGGGCAGCAGCAGGTTGTAGAGCGTGCTCATGGGGCGCAGCCTACGTCCGGGGCGGGCCGAGCCGCCCACGTACCGTGGCCCCATGACCAGCCCCTGGGACCCCACCGGCGAGCTGCCCCGCCGCACCGCCGTGCGCTACGTGACCCCGCTGCGCGAGGGCGGCTCGATGCCGGGCGTGGTGGAGGCCGACGACCTGGGCACCTACGTCATGAAGTTCCGCTCCGCCGGACAGGGCGTCAAGGTGTTGGTGGCCGAGGTGGTGGTGGGCGAGCTGGCCCGCGCGCTGGACCTGCCCGTGCCGGAGATGGTGGCCTTGGAGCTGCCCGAGGCCCTCAGCCGCTACGAGCCCGACGAGGAGGTGCAGGACCTGCTGCGCGCCAGCATCGGGCTCAACCTGGGCACCGACTTCCTGCCCGGGGCGCACGGGTACGACGGCTCCGTGCCCCCGGCCCCCGAGGTGGCCGCGCGTCTGCTGTGGCTGGACGCGTTCACCGCCAACGTGGACCGCACCTGGAGCAATCCCAACCTGGTGGTGTGGCACGGGGTGCCGTGGCTCATCGACCACGGGGCGGCGCTGTACTTCCACCACGCCTGGCCGGGCACGGCCGCCGAGCACGCCCCGGACCCCGCGCGCTCCGCCCGGCAGCCCTTCGACGCCTCGCAGCACGTGACGGCCGCGGTGGTGCCCGCCGAGCCCGGCACCATGGCGCGGGTGCACGCCGAGCTTGCACCCCGCATCGGGCAGGCGGTGCGCGAGGCCGTGGCCGCGGTGCCCGGCGAGTGGCTGGAGACCACCGGGGGCCTGCCCACGGCCGATGCGGTGCGCGACGCCTACGTGGACTTCCTCACCGCGCGGCTCGCGGGGGCCGAGCACTGGCTGCCGGGCGACGACGCGCTGGCCGCCGCGCGCGCCGGGGCCGAGGCCGGGCGCGCGGAGGCGCAGCGGACGCTCAAGATGCAGGCCCGCCGCGCGGTGGTGCGCCAGGGCGAGGAGCCCCGGTGAGCGGGACGGCGGCCGGGCCCACCGTCATCGGGACGGCCGGTGGCGGCACGCGCGAGCTGCGGCGCCCCACCCGGGTGGAGGGCGCGCCGACCTGGCACGAGTACCAGTACGCGGTCATCCGGTGCGTTCCACGACCGGAGCGCGAGGAGTTCGTGAACGTCGGTGTGGTGGTGCACTCGCGCTCGGCGGCGGTGCTCGACGTGGCCGTGCGGATCGATGCGGCGCGCCTGCAGGCGCTGTGGCCGGACCTGGACGTGGCCGCCGTGGAGCGCTTCTGCGTGACCATGGACCGCGTGGCCCGCAGCGAGCCCGTGCCCGGGGGACCGCCCGCCGAGGTGCTGCACACGCTGGCCATGCGCTTCGGGTGGCTCGTGGCACCGCGGTCCACGGTGGTGCAGACCTCGCCGGTGCACTCGGGGGTGTCCCGTGACCCGGGCCGTGAGACCGCTCGGCTGCTGGAGCGCTACGTGGCCTGACGCCCGCGCCGGCCCGCACCCGCATTGGCCGGCTGCGCCCCTCCCTGCAAAGGTCCGGCTGCGGTCCAGAGGTACGGCGCACGGGGCGTACCTGTGGACCACAGCCGGGCTTCTGCGGACGAGTGCCTCGAGGCGGCCGGCTGGGCACGGCACCGGCACCGTGGGCCGGCCTGGCCGGGACCTCAGTCGCGGGGCTGGGTGGCGTAGAGGGCCAGGGCGCTCGCGGCGGCCACGTTGAGGGAGTCCACTCCCCCGGCCATCGGGATGCGCACGGCCAGGTCCGCGGCGGCCACGGTGCGATCGGCCAGCCCGTCGCCCTCGGTGCCCAGCACCAGCGCCAGCCTCGCCGGCAGGTCGGCCTCCAGCTGCCGCATGGTGAGCGCGTCCTCGCGCAGGGCCAGGGCGGCCACGGTGAACCCGGCCTCCTGCAGCTCGGCCATGCCGCCGGGCCACGGGTCGATGCGGGTCCACGGCACCTGGAAGACCGTCCCCATCGAGACGCGGACGCTGCGACGGTAGAGCGGGTCGGCGCAGCGGGGGGTGACGAGCACGGCATCGGCGCCCAGGGCCGCGACGGAGCGGAAGATGGCGCCCACGTTGGTGTGGTCCACCACGTCCTCCACCACCACCACGCGGCGCGCCCCGGCCACCACCTCGGACACCGGGGGCAGCTCCGGGCGGTGCATGGCCGCCAGCGCGCCACGGTGCAGGTGGAAGCCCGTCATCGCCTCGGCCACCGGGGGCTCGGCCACGTAGACCGGGGCGCCGGTGGCCTCCACCTCGGCCACGAGGTCGGCCAGGTCGGTGACCCAGCGCGGGGTGAGCAGCAGGGAGCGTGGGCGGTGGCCGGCGGCCAGCGCGCGGCGGATGACCTTGTCGGACTCGGCCATGTAGAGCCCCCGCTCGGGTTCCAGCTTGCGGCGCAGGTTCACGTCGGTGAGGCCGAAGTAGTCCTCGACGCGCGGGTCACGGGGATCGGTGAGCGGGATGGGCATGGGGCACATTCTCCGGCACCGGCACCGGCACCGGTGCGGAAGCGCCCCTCGACGGCGACAGCGCGGTGACAGGTCGCCCGGGTGAGACTTGCCGCGCCCGGCGGCCGTCGGTGCGCCCCACCGACGTCCTGCCCCGGAGGCCCCATGAAGAAGTCCCCTGCCCTCGTCGCCCTGTGCCTGGTGAGCGCCCTGGGGCTGTCCGCCTGCGGCTCCGACGGCGACGAGGGCGCGACGGACCTGCCCGCGGCCCCGCCGAAGGTCTCCACGACCACGTCCGCCGGCGGGACGACGCCGGCCAGCGGGGCGAGCACGGACGGCCAGGAGTCGCCGGGGACGTCCGCCGGCACGCCCACCTCCCCGACGGCCGATGCGGAGCCGGCGGAGCCCACCGGGGCCTCACCGTCGACGTCGGCCCCGAGCCCCTCCGCGAGCGCGACGCCCACGCAGGGCGCGACGGAGGCTGCCCCCACGGAGTCGGCTGACTCCACCCCTGCAAGGTCGACCACCCCGTCCGCGAGCACGCCCTCGACGACCACGCAGCGCGAGTCCGCGAGCCCGACGCCGAGCACGACGGCCTCGCGCCAGCCCACGACGGACACCGAGTGCGCCGACACCACCGTCGCGCGCAAGGTCGCGCTGCACGGGGACGTCCTCGACGGCATGGAGCCCCAGAGCGTCTACGGCGACGCCTTCGACCCCTGCGCCGACCTCTCGGCCATCGTCGTGTCGACCACGGGAGCGATGACGGGTTCGCACCAGGTGCTCCTGTTCCACCGCGGCGAGTACCTGGGGACCTCCTTCGCGACTCCGACCTACTACCAGCCCGGCGTGCACCTGGAGGACGACCGGACCGTCCGGGCGCACTACCAGTACGCCAAGCCGGGCGAGCCGGCCCACATGCCCACCGGTCAGGAGGTCATCCGGTTCACCTGGGACGGCTCGAAGGTGGTGGCCTCGGGCGTGCCGCACGAGCTGCGCTGAGGCCGGCCGAGCGCCTGTCACCGGGCTGCCCCGCGGCCGTCCCTCCGTGGAGGCGCCATGACAGTGCCATGACAGTGCGGGACGGCAGTGTGGGGCAAGGCCCCACCACCTCACCTGGGGGGAGGTGGTGACGGTGGTCGTCGGCGCAGGAGGGGGCGTCGCCGGCCACCGTCACCGGGGCGTCGGCCCGCGTCGCACCGGGCCGACGCCCGTACGGGTCACCGCAGCAGGTCGATGACGGCCAGCACGCAGATGACCGCCACGCACCCGCGGATGGCCCATGGTGAGAGCCGCTGCCCCACCCGGGCGCCGACCATGCCGCCCACGGCCGAGCCAGCCGCCAGCAGAGCCACCACCAGCCAGTCGACGGCGCTCCAGGCCACCACCACGAACACCAGCGCGCTCATGCCGTTGGACACCAGCGCCAGCAGGTTCTTCAGGGCGTTCTGCTGCTGCACCGTGGCCGCGGTGCCGAGGCCCAGCACGGCCATGTACATGACGCCCTGGGCGGCCCCGAAGTAGCCCGAGTACACGCCCACGGCCCCCAGCCCCAGCAGCAGGCCCCACGGCAGGGCCTCGGGCAGTCCCACGCCACCATCGCCCGGGGCCGCCCCAGCAGCCGGTGCCGTGGCCCGGGATCGCGCCAGACGCGCCTTGATGAACGGCTGGGTGACCACGAGCACCCCGGCCGCGCCGATGAGCACGGGCACCACGGCATCGAAGACCGAGCCGGGCAGGGCGAGCAGCAGCAGCGCCCCGGCCAGCCCGCCGACCGCGCTGCACGTCGCCAGGGTGGCCAGCGCCCGCCCGGCGCGCGGCAGGTGGTGTCGGTAGCCCCACGTGCCCGAGACGCCGCCGGGGATGATGCCCAGCTTGCTGGAGATGTTGGCCTCCACCGGGGTTAGCCCCAGCGCCACGAGCAGCGGGAAGGTCACCAGGGAACCCGACCCCACGATGGTGTTGATGGTGCCGGCGGCCAGCCCGGCGGCCGCCACGAGGGCGAGCTCGAGGGGGGTCATGCTCCGCGGGGGTGCGCGGCGCGGGCGGTCCAGCGCTGGCCATGGCGCTCCAGCACCACCTCCAGGCCGAAGGTCTCGCTGAGGTTCTCCGCGGTGAGCGTGCTCTCCAGGGGGCCGGCGGCCACCACGCGCCCCTCACGGAGCATGAGCACGTCGGTGAAACCGGGCGGGATCTCCTCCACGTGGTGGGTGACCAGCACCATCGCGGGGGCCTCGAGGTCCTCGGCCAGCGCGCCGAGGCGTCCCACGAGGTCCTCGCGCCCGCCGAGGTCGAGCCCGGCAGCGGGCTCGTCGAGCAGCATGAGCTCCGGGTCGGTCATGAGAGCACGGGCGATCTGCACGCGCTTGCGCTCCCCCTCCGAGAGGGTGCCGAAGCGTCGCTGTGCCAGGTGGGCCACGCCGAGGGTGTCCAGCAGGTCCTGGGCGCGCTGCACGTCCTCGTCGTCGTACTCCTCGCGCCAGCGCCCCACCACGGCCCACGAGGCGGTGACGACCACGTCCAGCACGGTCTCGTCGCGGGGCACCCGGTCGGCCAGGGCGGCCGACGACAGCCCGATGCGGGGGCGCAGGTCGAACACGTCGGTGGTGCCCAGCACCTCCCCGAGGATGCCGACCACACCGCTGGTGGGGTGCATGCGCGCGCTGGCCACCTGCAGCAGCGTGGTCTTGCCGGCACCGTTGGGGCCGACCACCACCCAGCGCTCCCCCTCCTCGACCTCCCAGTCGATGCCGCTCAACAGCTCGCGGTCGCCACGGCGCACGGTCACATCGGCCAGGGCAAGGACGTCGCTCATGGTCAGCGAGTCTACGAGTGCCGGTCGGGGCTGGGAGACTGCCGCCGATGTCCGACGCAAGGCCCCCGCACCAGCAACCGCCCGCCCCGATCGTCCCGCGCCTGGGACCGCCCGGCCTGCCCGTGGTGGTGACCGCCGCCCTGTGGTCCACCGCGATGCTGCGCGGCAAGCTCGACCCCGATGACCTCACCGACCGTGCCGCACAGGCCGTGGAGGCGGTGACGCCCGCGGCCGCGCACTTCCTCGGCACCACCGTGGCCACCTGGCGCGACGTGGGCGAGCAGACGGTGCTGGCCGTGCTGCCCCGCCCCGGCCGGCCCGGGCGCTTCCCGGTGGGGCCGCAGGCGCTCGGGGCCTCCATGGCCGACGACGCCGTGGGGGTGCTGCTGGCCCCGTTGCTGGGCGAGGGCGTGGTGCTGCGCCTCGAGCCGTTCGGCCACGCGCTGGACGGCGGGTGGCTGCTGGACGTCGAGCCCATCGCGTGCACCCCGGTGCCCGCGCCCCGGCGGGAGGCCGTGGACCTGCGCGGCACGCAGCGCGCCCTGGCTGAGGCGACGCGGCGCGGCCTGGAGGTGCTCGAGCCGCTCGGCGACACGCCGGTGTGGGCCGGGCAGCGGGCCGGGGGCCCGGCGGTGAGCACCGCGGGTGACCTGCCGCCCGGCATCGAGCCGGAGGTGCTGGACCTGCTGGAGCGCGCCGCGGTGGTGGCCACCCTGACCACCGAGGGGCGCGACACGCACGCGGTGCACGGCGAGGCCACCCGCGCCCGCCACGAGGCCATGGCGCGGCTGCACCACGCCGCGCTGGACGCCCTCGAGGAGGGAACCCTTGTGGCCGGACGGGGCCTGCGCCGGAAGGCTTCCGGCGGCCCGCGCTGACGGCCCCGCGGGCCGGCACGTGCGGGTCGGGTCACCTAACATTGCTCCATGTCCCCGCAGGTCCCCTCTGTCCCCGTGCCCGCCAAGACCGCCACCGGTCCCGTGCGGCGCCTGCTCATCGTCGGTGGCGCCGAGGACCGGCGGGACATGATGAAGGTGCACCGCCGGTTCGTGGCCCTGGCCGGCGGGCAGGACTCCCGGGTGGCGGTCGTGCCCACCGCCTCCTCCTTCCACCGCGAGGCCGGTGAGACCTACTCCACGCTCTTCGAGCGCCTCGGGGCCGCCGAGACCGAGGTGGTCTCCCCGCGCGACCGGCAGGACGCCCACGAGCAGAAGTGGGTCGACGCCCTGGACCGCGCGACCGGCGTGTTCCTCACCGGCGGCAACCAGCTCAAGCTCAGCCAGTTCCTCGTGGGCACCCCCGTGGGCGATGCCCTCGTCCGTGCCCACGAGCGTGGCGCCGTGGTGGGCGGCACGTCCGCCGGCGCGTCGATCCTCAGCCGGTTCATGATCAGCGATGGCGAGGAGGGCCTGACCCCGCACCAGGGCGCCAGCAAGCTCTCGCAGGGCCTCGACCTCGTGCCGGACATCATCCTCGACCAGCACTTCAGCCAGCGCGGGCGCTACGGACGCCTCATGGCGATGGTGTCGGTCTCCCCCGCGCTCATGGGCATCGGCATCGACGAGGACACCGCCGTGGAGCTGGCCACCGGCACCACCGCCGACGGGCACGAGGTGCGCGAGTTCTCCGTGCACGGTGCCGGCGGGGTCTTCCTCGTGGACGGCTCGCACGCGGTCTCCGACGGCCACGAGGCCGCCCCGGGCGCCCCGCTGCTGCTCTCCGGTGCCGTGGTGCACTCCCTGCCGGCCGGCTCGCTGTTCGACCTCGACGCGCGCCGCCTCGTGCACTTCGTGGAGCAGCACCCCCAGGACGACGCGCGCTACGCCGTGCGCCAGGAGGCCTCCGAGATCTCCCGGCTGGAACACGCCAGCGAACACGCCCACGACGTGGAGGAGGACGCCGAGGCGCTCTCGGCAGCAGCCGACGTGCGCCGCGCCCAGCTCCACCTGACCCGAGCGGAGCAGTGATGAACGCCCAGCAGAACCCGGCCCCGACGGTCGACGAGGGGCCCGCCCCCACCCTGCAGGTGGTGTCCGCCAAGACCTACCGCGGCGCCAACCTGTGGTCCTACCGCCAGGCCATGCACTTCGTGGTGGACCTGGGCGTGCTCGAGCAGTACCCCTCCAGTGCCATCGACGGCTTCACCGACCGCCTCCTGGAGATGGTGCCCGGACTGCACGAGCACGGCTGCTCGCTGGGCCGGAAGGGCGGCTTCGTGGAGCGCCTGCACGACGGCACGTGGATGGGGCACATCGCCGAGCACGTGTCCCTGGAGCTGCAGAACCTGGCCGGCCACCGCGTCACCCGCGGCAAGACCCGCTCGGTGCCCGGCCACCCCGGCCGCTACAACATGATCTTCGCCTACCAGGAGGAGCGCGTCGGCCGCGCCGCCGGTGAGTTCGCGGTGCGCATCGTGAACCACTCGGTGGACCCGCAGGCCGCGCCGCTGGACTTCTCCGCCGAGCTCGACGACTTCCTGCGGCTGGCCCAGCGCACCGCCTTCGGGCCGTCCACGCAGGCCATCATCGAGGAGGCCGAGTCCCGCGACATCCCGTGGATCCGGCTCAACCAGCACAGCTTCGTGCAGCTCGGCCAGGGCGTGCACGCCCAGCGCATCCGGGCCACGATGACCTCGCGCACCTCGGCGCTGGCCGTCGACGTGGCCGGCGACAAGTCCATGACCACCGCGCTGCTCTCCGGGGCCGGCCTGCCGGTGCCCCGGTCGGCCACTACGCGGGACAAGGAGGCCGCCGTCGAGCTCGCCGAGTCCATCGGGTATCCCGTGGTGGTCAAGCCGCTGGACGGCAACCACGGCCGCGGGGTCTGCCTGAACCTGCAGGACGCCGACGAGGTCCGCGAGGGCTTCGACACCGCCCTGGCCCAGTCGCGTCGCGGCATCGTGGTGGTGGAGTCCTACGTGGTGGGCAAGGACTACCGCTTCCTGGTGATCGGCGGCAAGCTCGCCGCCGTGGCCGAGCGCGTACCCGCCCAGGTGGTCGGCGACGGCACGAGCACCGTCCGGGAGCTGGTCGACCTCGCCAACCAGGACCCGCGCCGCGGCGTGGGCCACGAGAAGGTGCTCACCCGCATCGCGCTGGACGCGGCGGCCGAGGCCTACCTGGCCGAGCAGGGCCACTCCCCCGAGTCCGTGCCGGCCGCCGGCGAGGCCGTGCCGCTGGTGCGCACCGGCAACATGTCCACCGGCGGCATCTCCATCGACCGCACCTGGGAGGCGCACCCGGACAACATCGAGATCGCCGAGGAGGCCGCCCGAATCGTCGGGCTGGACATCGCCGGCATCGACTTCATGTGCCCGGACATCACCCAGTCGGTCTCCGAGGTGGGCGGTGCGATCGTGGAGGTCAACGCGGCCCCCGGCTTCCGCATGCACACCCACCCCACTGAGGGCGAGCCGCAGTTCATCGCCAAGCCGGTGCTCGATCTGCTCTTCCCGCCCGGCTCCCCGGCGCGCGTGCCGATCGTGGCCGTCACCGGCACCAACGGCAAGACCACCACCAGCCGCATGGTGGGCCACATCATGCGCGGCAGCGGCCGCCACGTCGGCATGACGAGCACCGACGGTGTGGCCATCAACGAGCGCCTGGTGATCCGCCGCGACGCCTCGGGCCCCAAGTCGGCGCGCACCGTGCTGCAGCACCCGCGCGTGGACTTCGCCGTGATGGAGGTGGCGCGCGGCGGCATCATCCGCGAGGGCCTGGGCTACGACAAGAACGACGTGGCCGTGGTGACCAACGTGACCGCCGACCACCTGGGCCTGGGTGGAGTGGACACCGTGGAGCAGCTGGCCGAGATCAAGAGCGTCATCGTCTCGGCCGTGCCCCGCAGCGGCTACGCCGTGCTCAACGCCGACGACCCGCTGGTGCGGCAGATGCGCAACCGCTGCCGCGGGCAGGTGGTGTGGTTCTCCATGGCCGAGCCGGGCAGCGCTGAGCGCGCGTTCGTGGAGAAGCGCCTCCTGCGCGGCGGCCTCGCGGTGCTGCTGGAACAGACCGAGCGCGGCGAGCGAATCGTGCTGGCCGAGGGCAAGCGGTGGATGCCGCTCACCTGGACGCACACCATCCCGGCCACCTACGGCGGCGCGGCCCGCTTCAACGTGGCCAACGCGATGGCGGCCGCCGGTGCCGCCTGGTGCTCCGGCGCCCCGCTGCACGACATCCGGGCCGGTCTGCGCTCCTTCGCGCCGGACTACTACCTCTCCCCCGGGCGCCTCAACCGCGTGGACGTCAACGGCGCCGAGGTGTACGTGGACTACGCGCACAACCCGGCCGGCATCGAGGCGCTGGGCCAGTTCGTGGTCAACCGGGCCGCGCAGCTGGGCGAGGACGACCAGGCCCCGCAGCGCATCGGCGTGGTGGGCGCCGCCGGCGACCGCCGTGATGACGACATCCGCGAGCTGGGCCGCATCGCGGCGCGCTACTTCGACCACCTGGTGGTCCGCGAGGACAAGAACCTGCGCCGCCGCCCGGCCGGTGAGTCGGCCCGCCTGGTGCTGGAGGGCGCCCGGGAGGTGGCCGAGGCCGAGGGACTGGCCGTCACCCTGCACGAGCAGCCCGACGAGCAGGAGGCCTGCAAGCTGGCGCTCGGCCTGGCCGAGCCCGGCGACGTGGTGGCGCTGGCGGTGGACCAGCACGCCGAGGTCATGCGCGGCCTGGAGGAGTTCACCCACCGCGCCCACCCGGCCCCCAAGGACGCCGGGCTCATGGTGGCCGACCCCGACCTCTCCTGAGGTCCCCCGCACCACCAGGGCGGCCGGTCCCCGGGTGGGGGCCGGCCGCCCTCGTGTGCGCGGCGGGAGCGGGCGTCAGTCCGTGGCGGTACCGGTGAGCCGCTCGGAGAACTCCCAGTCACGCGGCGTGGTGCTGCGCCCCACCATCCAGCGGGCGGCGCGGACGGCGGCCTCCTCGGCCTGCCCCGCGTCGGCGCCGCTGAGGACGGCCAGGGCGGCCGCGGCGGTGGAGTCCTCGTAGCGCTCGGAGAGCTCCTGCGCCCAGGTGCGGGCCCGCTCGTGCTGTCCTGCGTCCCGCGCGGCCAGGGCGCGCTCCATGAGGCTCACGAAGCGGTGCGGCTCACGCAGCCCCAGGTCCAGGGCGCGCTCGTGCTCGCCGATGGCATCGTCGGTGCGGCCGGCGGCGTCCAGGGCGCGGGCCAGCTCGAAGTGCACCCGCGGGTCGCCGGCGTGCTCGGCGGTGAGCGCCTCGAGGGTCGCCGCGCGCTGGGCCGGCTCCTGGGCAGCGGCCTCCTCGAAGGCGCCGTCGAGCTCGTGCTGGCCGCGGGCCCGGCGCAGCAGCGAGGAGAGCTGGCGCGGGGTGATCGGCTCGGCACTCATCTCGTCGAGGGTGTCCCACACCTGCTGGCGCATGTCGTGCACGGTGAAGGCCAGCACGTCGCCGTCGCGCAGCGTGGGCAGCAGGCCGCGCATCGCCGAGACCTCGTCCGGGAAGGTGCCCGCGGGGACGGCGCCCACGCTGGCCAGGCCCTGGCGCATGTGGCCGAACACCTCGTCGGCCTCCCGGCCGCGCAGGTAGTGGTCCTTGGTCACAAGGTGGGTGCGGTCGGCCAGGCGACCGGCGATGGCGCCCATCCCCTCGAGGATCTCGCCGGTCCGGTCACCCAGCCCGCCGAGGGTGATGTGCACCTCCGAGCCCGGCAGGCGCAGCCCGTCGGCCACCTCCAGCACGGCCTCCACGCCGGCCTCGTTGTGCGCGAGGTCGCAGACCACCGTGGCCCAGCCGTCCTGCGTGCGCCAGCGGTAGATGTTCATGCGGGCCGGGTTCTGCTCGCGGCTCGCCAGGAAGGTGCGCAGCCCGTCCACCACCGCCTCGCGCGGCAGGCCCAGACCCAGCGCGGCGGCGGCCGCGGCCAGCACGTTGGCGGTGTTCACGCGGCTGATGCCGCCGAT
>NZ_PKIZ01000001.1:187157-237810 GCF_002847825.1 Kytococcus schroeteri
TGCGTGATGATCCCCTTGACCTCCGCCAGCTGGTCGAGGGTGTCGATGCCGTGCGTGCCCAGGTGGTCGGCTGAGACGTTGGTGACCACCGAGACGTCGTTGAAGGGCACCCCCATCCCCTTCTGCAGCAGGCCGCCGCGGGCGGTCTCCAGGATGCCGATCTCCACCCCGCCGGACTGCAGCGCGGTCCGGGCGCCCGAGGGGCCCGAGTAGTCGCCCTTGACCAGCCACTCGCCCTGGCGCAGCACGCCGTCGGTGGACGACCACGCCGTCACCTTGCCGGCCGTCATCGCGATGTGGGCCAGGATCCGCGTGGTGGTGGTCTTGCCGTTGGTGCCGGTGATCGAGGCGACCGGCACGGTCGGGCGCACGGTCTCCGGGCGGCGGCCCGGGTCGGCCTCGCGGACGGTGGTGGCGGCCTCCTCGAAGAGGCGGTCCCGCTCGCCCGGCTCCTCCCACAGGGCCTCCAGCAGAGGGCCCAGGGCCTCCCCCATCGCCCGGCCGGTCCCGGCGCGCCCCCAGCGGAAGGCGACCGTCACGTCGCCCCACTCCTTGCCGTCGCGCCCCCGCGCGGTGATGGCCCCCAGCCCTGCCCGCTGGCCCAGGGTGCGCAGCACGTGGCGCACCAGGCGGATGAGGAAGCGCTGGCGCTGCTCGCCGTGCGGCTGCCCCGGCGCGGTGCGCGTCATGCCCAGCGCGGCAGCCACCTCGAGGCACTGCTCGCGCGGCGCCTCGCTGATCACCGGCGCGGACAGCATCACCTTCACGGCAGCCCGCGTGTAGTACAGGTTGGGACCCTCGAGGAGCCGCACCTCGGACACCCGGACGTGGGGGGAAGTCATTGCGCCAGCCTACGGCCCGCCGCAGCCGCCGGCGACGGCACGAGAGGGCCCGGGCCGCGTGGGTTTCCTCACGCGACCCGGGCCCGGGTGTCAGCGGCTCACTGGCCGGTGGCGTGCACGCCACCGTCGACGTGGACGATCTCGCCGGTGGTGGCCGGGAACCAGTCGGAGAACAGGGCCACGCACGCGCGGGCGGCGGGCTCGGAGAGCTGGATGGACCAGCCGAGCGGGGCGCGGCCGTCCCAGCTCTCCTCGAACTGCGAGAAGCCGGGGATGGACTTGGCGGCCGTGGTGCGGATGGGGCCGGCCGAGACGAGGTTGCAGCGGATGCCGTCCGGGCCCAGGTCGCGGGCCAGGTAGCGGTTGACGGACTCGAAGGCGGCCTTGGCCACGCCCATCCAGTCGTAGACCGGCCAGGCGTAGCGGCCGTCGAAGGTCAGGCCCACCACGGCCGAGCCCTCCACCATGAGCGGCTTCGCGGCCAGCGCCAGGGACTTCAGCGAGTAGGAGGAGACGTGCACCGCGGTGGAGACGTCCTCCCAGGTGGCCTCGAGGAAGTTGAAGGCGCCCTCGGGGGCGAAGCCGATGGAGTGCAGCACGCCGTGCAGCTCCGAGGTGTGCTCCTTGAGGCGCTCGGCCAGGGAGTCCAGCTGCTCGGGGTCGGTCACGTCGAGCTCCACCACGGGGGCCTCGGCCGGCAGGCGGCGCGACATGGCCTGGGTGAGCTTCAGCCCGCGGCCGAAGCCGGTGAGGATCACGGTGGCGCCCTGCTCCTGGGCCAGGCGGGCCACGTGGAAGGCGATGGAGGACTCCATCAGCACGCCGGTGACCAGCAGCGTCTTGCCCGCCAGCAGGCCGGTGCCGGTGGGCGACTGCTCCATGGCGCCGGTGGTCTTGCGCTCGGGGGTGGTCTCGCTCATCAAGGGGTCCTCTCGCAGGTGGGGGTGGTGCGTGCGTTCGGGGGGGGGGCTCAGTGACCCATGCCCAGGCCGCCGTCCACGGGCACGACGGCGCCCGAGACGTAGCCGGCGGCGTCGGAGGCCAGGAAGCCGACCACCTGGGCCACCTCGTCGGCCTCGGCGAAGCGGCCGGCCGGGATGCTGGCCAGGTAGGCGTCCTGACGCTCCTGCGGCAGGGCGTCGGTCATGTCGGTGCGGACGAAGCCCGGGGCCACCACGTTGGTGGTGATGCCGCGGGAGCCGAGCTCGCGCGTGAGCGCACGGGCAAGACCCACGAGGCCCGCCTTGGACGCGGCGTAGTTGGCCTGCCCGGGCGAGCCGTAGAGGCCCACCACGGAGCCGATGAGCAGCACCCGGCCGAACTTGCCGCGGATCATGCCCTTCTGGGCTGCGCGCACGCAGCGGAAGGCGCCGTGCAGGTTGGTGTCGAGCACCCCGGCGAAGTCCTCGTCCTTCATGCGCATGCTCAGGCCGTCGGCGGTGATGCCGGCGTTGGCCACGAGCACCTCGACGGTGCCGCCGAGGAGCTCCTCGGCCTGCTTGAAGGCGGCGTCCACCGAGGCGGTGTCGGTGACGTCGCAGGCGACGGCGCGCAGCCCCTCGGGGGCCTCGCCGCTGCGGGAGGTGACGGCCACCTCGTGCCCCTCCTGCTGGAGGTGGCGGGCGATCGCCTCGCCGATGCCGCGGTTGCCGCCGGTGACCAGGGTGCGTCGTGAGGTGCTCATCGGCTGCACCCTAGACCGTGGCCGGGGCACTGTCCCCTTTCACGGTGCGCTGCGTCACACGTTCTGATGGCGCCGCCCGGCGGTGCCTCCGGTGGCCCCACGCCTACGACGCCCTGTCGTGCTCGCGGGCCCGGTGCGTAGACTCGGAGGCCTCATGGCCACCCCCTCCCAGCACCCGCGCCCCGGTTCCGGCGACCGCCGTCCGGTGGCCTCCGTGACCACCGCCTCGCCCTCGGCCCAGGTCGAGCGAGACCACCGGCTCAAGGTGTACCTGTGGCAGATGGGCCTGCGCATCGTCACCTTCCCCATCGGGGCGTGGCTCATCATCCAGCGCATCAGCGTGCCGGTGGGGGTCCTGCTGCTGGCCTTCGCGGTGCTCATCCCGTACATCGCCGTGGTCAAGGCCAACGCGCGCACCGTGGAGGCGCCCGGCGCCGGGCCGGACCAGGTGGGGCCGCGGGTGCGTCCGCTCGAGGCGCCGACCGAGCAGCCCACCGGGGCCCACCGGGGTCCGGAGGTCGTCGTCGGCGACGTGGTCGATGACTGAGCGGCCCGGCTCCCCCGTCGGCGAGGTGGTGTGCAGCGCCACCGGCTGTCGCGCGGCCGGGGTGCACGCCATCGTGTGGAACAACCCCGCCCTGCACGCTCCCGACCGGCGCAAGGTGTGGACCGCGTGCGACGGACACCTGCAGCACCTGCAGGACTTCGTGGCCGTGCGCGGCTTCCACCGCGAGACCGTGGGCGTGCACGAGCTGACCGGGAAGGACGGATGATGCGCGACTGGCTGCGCATGGCCCTGAGGCCGAAGTGGATCGCGCTGCTGCTCGTGGCGCTGCTGGTGTGCGGCGTCTTCGTGCGCCTGGGGCTGTGGCAGTGGCACCGGCACGAGCACAAGCAGGCGGCCGTGCACCGCATCGAGACCCACCGCGACGCCGCCCCGCGCCCGTACACCGAACTGGTGCGCCCCGACGGGTCCTACGAGTACGACGACGAGTGGACGCCCGTGCGGCTGACCGGCCACTACCTGCCCGAGAAGCAGACGCTCGTGCGCAACCGCCCGCACTTCGGCACGGCCAGCAAGTCCACCTACGGGTACGAGGTGCTCGTGCCCTTCCAGCCCGACGAGGGCCCCGCCGTCGTGGTGAACCGGGGCTGGGTGGCCAACGCCAACGACGCGCAGACACTGCCCGAGGTGCCCGCCCCGCCGAAGGGCACCACCGAGCTCGTGGCCTGGCTGCGGCCCAGCGAGCCCGCCCGCGACCGCGACCTGCCGGCCGGCCAGGTCGACATGGTGAACACCGACGAGGTGGAGCGCTCCACCGGCGTACAGCTGGCCGACCCCTTCCTGCTGCTCAAGGAGGACGGCTCCTCGCAGCGCCCCGAGCCGCTCGACCCGCCGGAGACCGACCTCGGCCCGCACCAGGCGTACGCCTACCAGTGGTGGCTCGCCACGCTCTTCCCGGTGGGGCTGTGGGTGTTCTCGGTGCGCAACGCCGTGTTCACCGAGCTCTCGCCCGAGGAACAGCGCCGCCGCCGGGCCGAGAGGGCCGCGCGGAGGAAGACCCGCATCTGGGACGAGGAGGACGGCTGAGGGGCGCTCCCCCATCGGACCGGGGCGGGGCACCGGCCCCGCGCGGTCAGGCCAGGGTGACGAGCTCCAGGTAGCTGGCGTTCCACAGGTCCTCGATCCCGTCGGGCAGCAGGAGCACGCGCTCGGGGTTGAGCGCCTCCACGGCGCCCTCGTCGTGGCTCACGAGCACCACGGCGCCCTCGTAGTGCGCCAGCGCCTCGAGGATCTCCGCGCGGCTGGCGGGGTCGAGGTTGTTGGTGGGCTCATCCAGCAGCAGCAGGTTGGCGCCGGAGACCACGAGCATCGCCAGCGAGAGGCGCGTCTTCTCCCCACCGGAGAGCACCCCGGCGGGCTTGTCCACGTCATCGCCGCTGAACAGGAACGAGCCGAGCACCTTGCGGACGTTCGTCTCGTCGAGGTCCGGGGCGCTGGACTTCATGTTCTCCAGCACGGTGCGGTCGGTGTCGAGGTTCTCGTGCTCCTGGGCGTAGTAGCCCACGCGCAGGCCGTGGCCGGGGGTGATCTCGCCGGTGTCCGGGGCGTCGACGCCGGCCAGCATCCGCAGCAGCGTGGTCTTGCCGGCGCCGTTGAGGCCCAGGACGACCACCTTGGAGCCGCGGTCGATGGCGAGGTCCACGTCGGTGAAGATCTCCAGCGAGCCGTAGCTGCGCGACAGCCCGGAGGCCATGAGTGGCGTCCTGCCGCACGGTGCGGGGGTCGGGAAGCGCAGCGAGGCCACCTTGTCGGCCTGCCGCTCCCCCTCGAGGCCCTCCACGAGGCGGTCGGCGCGCTTGAGCATGTTCTGCGCGGCCGTGGCCTTGGTGGCCTTGGCGCGCATCTTGTCGGCCTGGGAGCGCAGCGCCTCGGCCTTCTTGGTGGCGTTGGCCAGCTCCCGCTTGCGGCGGTGCTCGTCGAGCTCGCGCTGCTTGAGGTAGGCCTTCCAGCCCAGCGAGTACTGGTCGAGCACGCTGCGGTTGGCGTCCAGGTGGAAGACCTTGTTCACCACGGCATCGAGCAGGTCCACGTCGTGGCTGATGACGATGAGGCCGCCCGCGTAGTTCCTCAGGTGGTCGCGCAGCCAGGCGATGGAGTCGGCGTCCAGGTGGTTGGTGGGCTCGTCGAGCAGGAGGGTCTCGGCGTCGCTGAACAGGATGCGGGCCAGCTCGATGCGGCGGCGCTGTCCACCGGAGAGGGTGGCGAGCTCCTGGTCGAGGATGCGCCCGGGCAGGCCGAGCGCGCTGGAGATGGTGGCGGCCTCGGACTCCGCGGCGTACCCGCCGGCGGCCTCGAACTCCACGGTGGCACGGTCGTAGCGGCGCATGGCCTTCTCGCGGACGGCCGGGTCGTCGCTGGCCATCTCGGCCTCGGCCTTCTCGCGGCGGCGCACGATGTCCTCCATGCCGCGTGCCGAGAGGATGCGGGCGCGGCCGGTGACCTGCAGGTCGCCGGTGCGGGGGTCCTGGGGCAGGTAGCCCACCGGGGCGGAGCTGTGGATGGTGCCGGCGGCCGGGAGGGTCTCCCCCGCGAGCGCCTTGGTCATGGTGGTCTTGCCCGCACCGTTGCGGCCGACCAGCCCGATGCGGTCCCCGGCGCCCACGCGGAAGTTGGTGGGCTCGAGCAGCAGACGGGGGCCGGCGCGCAGCTCGAGGCCGGACACGGTGATCACGGGGGTGCTCCTGGGGGTGGTGGGCGGTGCGGCAGCGCGCCAGTCTACGGGCCGCGGCGGATGGGGCCGACCGGTTTTCGTGGAGACTGCGGGCTCCTTCGCGGCCGGGGCGACTTCCGCACCGGTGCTGAACTCGGTATGGCACGGGCCGACTTCGGCACCGGTGCTGAACTCGACTGTCGAGAACCGCACCGGTGCGGACCTCACTGCACGTGTCAGTCCGAAACCGGCACCGGTGCTGAACTGGGCTGGGGTGTCAGGTCGAGAACCGCACCGGTGCGGAGGTCGCGGCGGGGACGCCGGGCCCCGGGTGCCTACGATGCGCGCATGGTCGACCTCACCGCATCGGATGCCCGCACCGTCGTGCTGCTCGAGGGGGTGAGCGACGTCGCCGCCGTCCGCGCCCTCATGGAGGCCCAGGGCATCGACGGTGCCGCGGTGCAGCTGGTCTCGCTCGACGGGGCGACCAACTGGAACCGCGTGCTCAAGGAGCTGCGCCTGCTGCGCGGCGACGTGGACGTGCTCGGCCTGGTGGACCAGAACGAGGCCCACCCCGCCGTCCGGGCCCTCACCGACGACGGTCTGCCGGTGCAGGACGCCACCGACCTCCCCGTCTACGGGGTCTTCGTCTGCGAGGCCGACCTGGAGGACGAGCTGATCCGCGCCCTGGGCCCCGAGGGTGCCCGCGCCGCGCTGGAGGCGGCCGGCCTCGGCGGCAAGTTCGAGGCCTTCCAGAGCCAGGGCGACTGGGGCGAGCGCACCCTGGCCGACCAGCTCCACCGCTTCTGCGGCGCCGCCTCGGGGCGCAAGGCCCAGGCGGCCGGGGTGCTGGCAGGCGCACTGGACGCCGACGAGGTGCCCGAGCCGCTGCAGATGCTCCTGGACCGCCTGCGCTGGGCATGAGCGGAGGCCCCGTCCGATGGTGGACGGGGCCTCGCGCCGGAGTGGGCGGTGGTGGCGTTCAGCCGAGGAAGAGCTTGCTCGCCTTCTCCACGGTGAACCACAGCCCATAGGCCAGCGGCAGCACCACCAGCGCCCAGGCCACGGCCACCAGCAGCGGCGAGGTGGTGGTGCGCGCCCCGGCGTCGACGGGGCCGCCCGCCGCCGCACCGGCCTGCTCGGCGGCAGTCCGCTCCCCGTGGCGCGGGCCGGCCACCTCGTCGGCGTGGCGCTCGGCCACCGGGCGCACCAGCAGGTTGGCCACGAAGCCGACGGCGAGCACGCCCACCATCGTGAAGAGGGCCGGGCGGTAGTCCGAGGCGGTCATGGTGCCCGGCTCGCCGGCGCGGTCGAGCACGGAGTTGACGATCAGCGGCCCGGCCACGCCGGCAGCAGCCCACGCGGTGAGCAGACGGCCGTGGATGGCGCCGACCTCGAGGGTGCCGAAGAGGTCCTTGAGGTAGGCCGGGACGGTGGCGAACCCGCCGCCGTAGAAGCTGATGATGAGCGCGGCCAGGGCCACGAACACCACCGGGCTCGTCCCCCCGAAGAGCGCCAGCAGTGCGAACGCCGCGAGGCCCACGCCGAGGTACATCGTGTACGTGGCGCGGCGGCCGATGTGGTCGCTCGTGGTGGACCACACGAACCGCCCGCCCATGTTGGCCAGGGACAGCAGACCCACGAACCCGCCGGCCGCGGCCGCGGTGACGGTGGACGACCCGCCCTCGGTGCGGAAGAAGTCCTGGATCATGGGCGCCGCCTGCTCGAGGATGCCGATGCCGGCGGTCACGTTGGTGAACAGCACCACCCACAGCAGCCAGAACTGCGGCGTGCGGATGGCGGTGCCGGCGCGCACGAGCACGCCGTTGGTGGCCGGCACGTGGTGGGCGGCGTCGTCGTCGCCGAAGCCCTGCGGCAGGCGCATGAGGGCCACGCCCACCATCATGAGCACGAGGTAGCCGGCGCCCAGGGTGAGGAAGGTGGAGCTCAGCGCGTGCCCGCTGGCGAAGGAACCCGGCGTGGTGGGGCTGTAGGCCGGGTCGAAGGCCGAGAGCAGGCGGTTGGACAGCGGCGAGGCGAGCAGCGCACCACCGCCGAAGCCCATGATGGCCATGCCGGTGGCCAGGCCCGGCCGGTCGGGGAACCACTTCATGAGCGTGGACACCGGCGAGATGTACCCGAAGCCCAGGCCGATGCCGCCGATGACGCCGTAGCCCAGGTACAGCAGCCACAGCTGGCCGGTGGAGATGCCGAACGACCCGACCACGAAGCCGGTGGCCCAGCACAGCGCCGCCACGAACATGGCGCGGCGTGGGCCGTTGCGCTCCACCCAGGTGCCGAAAGCGGCCGCGGAGAGGCCCAGCACCACGATGGCGATGCTGAACACCCACGCGACGGCCGTCTGGCTGGAGCCGAAGTGGTGCACGAGCGAGGACTTGAAGACCGAGAAGGCGTAGACCTGCCCGATGGACAGGTGCACCGCCAGTGCGGCGGGCGGGATGAGCCACTTGCTGTAGCCGGGTCCGGCGACGGACTCGGCCTTGCCGAGGAAGGCCAGGGGAACTCCTGGGGGCAGAGGGGACGGGCGTGCGACGGCCCGCGAGGGTGGCCCATGGTGACACGGCTCACGCCGTGGGGTCGATGCCGTGGAGCCGGGCGGGTGGGCCGCACCCGGGCTACGCTGAACCGACACCTCACCGGCACACAGGCAGGACCCCCACATGACCTTCAACGACAACGCGAACCTGGACACCTCGCAGGTCTCCGGCGGAGGGGGCGGCGGTGGCTTCGGCCGCGGCGCCGTCATCGGCGGTGGTGGCGGCATCGGCGGTCTCGTCCTGCTGCTGCTGGTGTACTTCCTGGGCGGTGGCGACATGCTCGGTGGCGGCGGTGGGGGTGGCTCCCAGAGCCAGGGTGGCAACTGGAACTTCGGCGGCGGGTCGGTGCAGGCCCAGCAGGACACGGGGTCGTTCGGCAAGGGCACGGGCGACTTCTCGCACTGCAAGACGGGCAAGGACGCCAACGACCACACCGACTGCCGCGTCATCGGCACGGTGAACTCCGTGCAGGACTACTGGTCCAAGGCCCTGCCGCAGGATGTCAACGAGCAATACCGCAAGGCCACCACGGTGATCTACAACGGCCGCACGCAGAGCCAGTGCGGCACCGCCTCCAACGAGGTGGGCCCGTTCTACTGCCCGGTGGACGAGAAGATCTACATCGACCCGGCCTTCTTCTCCGAGCTCGACAAGTTCGGCCTGGAGAACCCGGAGAACAAGAACCTGGCGCAGATGTACATCGTGGCCCACGAGTACGGCCACCACGTGCAGAACATTCTGGGCCTGCTGGGCGAGGCGCAGAAGGATGCGAAGGGTGCCGAGTCCGGAGCCGTGAAGGTGGAGCTCATGGCCGACTGCCTGGCCGGCGTGTGGGTGAAGAACGCCGACAGCACCCAGGACGCCGAGGGCAACACCCTCATCCAGAAGGTGACCCAGGAGCAGATCAACCAGGCCCTGGAGGCGGCGGCGGCCGTGGGTGACGACAACATCCAGCAGCGCAGCGGCCGCGGTGTGAACCCGGAGGGCTTCACGCACGGCACCTCCGAGCAGCGCCAGCGCTGGTTCATGGCCGGCTACGACGGTGGCACGGCCAACTCGTGCAACACCTTCAAGGCCGAGAACCTCTGAGCCACCCCGTATCCGGCGGCCCGTTCCAGAGGGGGGGACGGGCCGCCGTCGTGTGCCCACGGTCACCCGGCTGAAGGCGTTCCCCACCTTTGGTCACTGATAAGATGACGTCATGCCACTCCCCCTGACACGTCGTCTGCACGTGGACCTGGGGCGTTCCCCGGCGTTCCGATGTTGAGCCGCTGAGCTCCGTCGACCCCGCCGGTCCGCCCGGCTCCCCCTGTGCACTCCCCCATCGCCCGTCCCCGTCCGTCGGGGTCCGGGCCGATGCCGTGTGCGCGCCCTCGAAAGGATCCCTCGTGTCCACCTCCTCCCCCGCCGCCACCGCGGCAGCGCCCGCCCGCCGCGGCTGGCGCCCCTCCTTCGGCCAGCAGATCCTGCTGGGCCTGCTCGCCGGCCTGGTGCTCGGCGCCCTCGCCAAGAGCATGGGCGGCACCGCCGAGAACCCCAACTGGCTCACCGAGACCCTCACCATCGTGGGGTCCACCTTCGTG
The DNA here is from genome assembly GCF_002847825.1 of Kytococcus schroeteri. Classification (GTDB taxonomy): domain Bacteria; phylum Actinomycetota; class Actinomycetes; order Actinomycetales; family Dermatophilaceae; genus Kytococcus; species Kytococcus schroeteri. The sequence continues at coordinate 197,040 of NZ_PKIZ01000001.1, forward strand.
ACCCTGCTCAAGACCCTCGTGCCGCCGCTGATCTTCCTGGCCGTCGTCGCCTCGGTGGCCAACCTGCGCGCCGTGGGCAACGCCGCCCGCCTGGCCGGTCAGACCCTGCTGTGGTTCGGCATCACCGCGCTGGCCTCGGTGACCATCGGCATCGTGCTCTCGCTGGTCACCCGCCCCGGCGCCCACACCACCGTCTCGCGTGACGCCGCGGCCGCCCCTGACAGCAGCGGCTCGTGGCTGGACTTCCTCACCGGTATCGTGCCCACCAACTTCCTGGGCATCTCCGCCAAGGCGGGCGAGGCCGGCGAGATCACCATGGGCTTCAACGCCCTGCAGATCGTGGTCATCGCGCTGGCCGTCGGCATCGCCGCGGTGAAGGTGGGCGAGGAGGCCGAGCCCTTTCTCGGCTTCGCCCGCTCGGCCCTGGCCATCGTGCAGAAGATCCTCTGGTGGGTCATCCTGCTCGCGCCCATCGGCACCGCCGGCCTCATCGGCAAGGCCGTGGCCACCTACGGCTGGGAGACCATGGGCAGCCTGGGCATCTTCGTGGCCACCCTCTACGTGGGCCTGGCGCTCGTGACCTTCGGCCTGTACCCGCTGCTGCTCAAGGCCCACGGGCTCTCGGTGCGCCAGTGGTTCTCCGGGGCGTGGCCGGCCATCCAGCTCGGCTTCGTCTCCCGCTCCTCGCTGGGCACGATGCCGCTCACCCAGCGCGTCACCGAGCGCAACCTGGGTGTCTCCCCCAGCTACGCCTCGTTCGCCATCCCGTTCGGCGCCACCACCAAGATGGACGGCTGCGCCTCGGTCTACCCGGCGGTCGCGGCGATCTTCGTGGCCCAGTTCTTCGGGGTGGAGCTCGGGCTGACGGACTACCTGCTCATCGTCGTGGTCTCCGTGCTGGGCTCCGCGGCCACCGCGGGCCTCACCGGCGCCACGGTGATGCTCACGCTGACCCTCTCCACCCTGGGCCTGCCGCTGGAGGGCGTGGGCCTGCTGCTGGCCATCGACCCGATCATCGACATGGGCCGCACCGCCACCAACGTGGCCGGCCAGACCGTGGTGGCCGCCATCGTGGCCCTGCGCGAGGGGCTGCTGGACCGCGACCTCTACGACGCCGAGCGCACCGGTGAGGCCTACGTGCCCGAGCACGACGAGGCCGGTGCCGAGGCCGCGCCGGCCGAGGTCCTCTCGGACGGCGGCGCCCGTCGCGCGGACGAGCTCGTGCCCGCCTGAGGCACGACTCCGCCCGCCGCGCCGACGAGCTCGTGCCCGTCTGAGGCCCGCTCCCCTGCGCTGCTGCGCACGTCCTGACGCCCGCGTCCCCACCAGGGGCCGTGGGCGTCGGCGTCTTCAGAGCCCGAGCCGGCGAGGCCGCTTCCGGGCGTGGCCACCCCCGACGGTGTACGTGGGTCGGGCCGGCCAGCCACGCGCGCCCGTTAGGGCATCCACGGCGCGCCCGGCAGGGCCAGCAACGGCGTATGGGGAACAGGGTGCTCGCGGGAGGGGTGTCCTATCACCTGATAGGTCGACCGAATCGCAGTCACCCGCCTGCGTATCGGTCGACCTATCGCGCGATAGGACACCCCTTCCGCCCGCGCCCCTTCCGCCCGCGCCCCTTTCGCCCGCGCCCCCCCCGGGCGGCGCTCCTGCCGGGAGGGCCCTCCGTCGAGAAGCAAGCCGGGCGTCGGGCAGCAGTTCGGGATCTGTCAACGCCGCGCCCGGCACTCGGCGCACGGGAAGGGCGGCGCGGCACGGGAAAGGTGTTGGCCGCACTGGATGGGTGGTGGCCGCACGGCAAAGGCGCTCGCCGCACGGGATGGTGCGCGTGCGGAGAGCACGCGTCGCGTGCGCGGCGAGGTTTCGCGTGCGCGCCGCCACGAACGCGCAGGACCCCCGCGCGGGATCAGGACGCCCGTGTCAGAGCACGGGGATGCTGACCTCACGCGGGGGTCCTGCGGCGAGGGTGGCGCGTGCCCACCTGGACGGCCAGGCAGCGCGGCCTCGCGTCCGCCCGGCAGTCCGCCTCAGATGTTGAAGCCCAGGGCGCGCAGCTGCTCGCGGCCGTCGTCGGTGATCTTGTCCGGGCCCCACGGCGGCATCCAGACCCAGTTGATGACGTGCGTGGACACGAGGCCCTCCAGCACGCCGGCCACCTGGTCCTCGATGACGTCGGTCAGCGGGCACGCCGGGGAGGTCAGCGTCATGTCGATGACGGCGTGCGTCTCCTCCACGGTGACCCCGTAGACGAGGCCGAGGTCCACGACGTTGATGCCCAGCTCGGGGTCCACCACGTCGCGCAGCGCCTCGGTGACGTCCTCGGTGCTGGCTGCTGCTGCGGTCTGCTGCTCGGTCATGCCTGTGCTCCGTTCGTCGGTGCGTCGGTGTCGTGCTCGCCGGTCACGTCCACCCCGGCGCGGGCCAGGGCGTCGGTGAGGGCGGTCCAGCCCAGCAGCGCGCACTTCACGCGCGCCGGGTACTGCGAGACGCCGGCGAAGGCCACGCCGTCGCCGATGAGCTCCTCGTCGCCCTCGTACTGGCCGCGCGAGGTGAGCATCTTCTTCATCTCCGCCAGCGAGGCGGCCACCTCGTCGGCGTCGTGGCCGATGGTCTCCTCGGTCATCACCGAGGTCGACGCGGTGGAGATGCTGCACCCCATCGCGTCGTAGGAGACGTCCACGATGCGGGGCGGCTCCACGGAGGTGTCCACGTGCACCCGCACGGTGACCTCGTCGCCGCAGGAGGTGTTCACGTGGTGCACCTCGGCCTCGTACGGCTCCCTCAGCCCGGCGTTCTGCGGGTTCTTGGAGTGGTCGAGGATGATCTCCTGGTACAGGTCCATCAGGCTCCTGCCTCCTGGTCGGTGCGGCCCGCGGGGGTGCCGCCGGTGGGGGTCCCCACGTCGATGCCGAAGACGCCCGGCACGCGGTCCAGCGCCTCGAGGAAGGCGTCCACGTCGGCCCGCGTGGAGTACACCGCGAAGCTGGCCCGCGTGGTGGCGGGCACGCGCAGCGCGCGGTGCAGCGGCCACGCGCAGTGGTGCCCGGTGCGCACGGCGACGCCGGAGTCGTCCAGCACCTGCCCCACGTCGTGCGGGTGCACGCCCTCGACGGTGAAGGACACCGCCCCCACCCGCTCGGCCACGGGGCCGACGCCGGTGGAGGTGGGCCCGATGACGGTGACCCACGGGCGCTGCACCAGGCCGTCGAGCGCGTACTGCACCAGCTCACGGTCGTGGGCGGCCACCCGCTCCATGCCGATCTCGTCGAGGAACTCCACGGCCGCGCCCAGGCCCACGGCCTGGCTGGTCATGGGCACCCCGGCCTCGAAGCGGGCCGGTGGAGGGGCGTAGGTGGAGCCCTCCATGCGCACCAGCTCGATCATGGAGCCACCGGTGATGAACGGCGGCATCGCGGCCAGCAGCTCGTGGCGGCCCCAGAGCACACCGATGCCGGACGGGCCCAGCACCTTGTGGCCGGTGAAGGCGAGGAAGTCCACGCCCAGGGCAGCGACGTCCACCGGCAGGTGCGGCACGGACTGCGCGCCGTCCACCACGGTGAGCGCACCCACCTCGCGGGCACGGGCCACCAGCGCCGGCACGTCGGCCACGGCCCCGGTCACGTTGGAGACGTGGCTGAAGGCCAGCACCTTGGTGGTGTCGTCCACGACCTCGCCGAGGCCGGAGAGGTCGACCCGGCCGTCGGCCTGCAGCGGCAGCCAGCGCAGGGTGGCGCCGGTGCGGCGGGCCAGCTCCTGCCACGGCACGAGGTTCGCGTGGTGCTCGGCCTCGGTGACCACGATGCTGTCGCCCGGGCCCAGCCGGAAGCGCTCGGCGACGGCCGGGTCGGCCCCGTCCATCGCCCCGGCGGCGCCGGCGTTCGAGAACGCGTAGGCCACGAGGTTCAGCGCCTCGGTGGCGTTCTTGGTGAACACCACCTCCTCGGTGCGCGGGGCACCCATGAAGCGGGCGATCCTCTCGCGCGCCCCCTCGAAGGCGTCCGTGGCCTCCTCGGCCAGCTGGTGGGCGCCGCGGTGCACGGCGGAGCGGTGCTGGGTGAGGTACTCGCGCTCGGCCTCCAGCACGGCCAGCGGCTGCTGGCTGGTGGCGCCGGAGTCGAGGTACACCAGCGGCCGCTCGTCGCGGACGGTGCGTGCGAGCACCGGGAACTGCGCACGCAGCTCCCGGAGCTCGTCCTCGGTGAAGGCGCTCACGCTCAGACCGCCGCCTGGGTGAAACGGTCGTAGCCCTCGGCCTCGAGGCGGTCGGCCAGCTCCGGACCGCCCTCCTCGGCCACCGTGCCGTCCACGAAGACGTGCACGAAGTCGGGCTTGATGTAGTTGAGGATGCGCGTGTAGTGCGTGATGAGGAGCACGCCCATGCCGGTCTTCTCCTTGGACCGGTTCACGCCCTCGGAGACGATGCGCAGCGCGTCCACGTCGAGGCCGGAGTCCGTCTCGTCGAGCACGGCGATCTTCGGCTGCAGCAGCTCGAGCTGCAGGATCTCGTGGCGCTTCTTCTCGCCGCCGGAGAAGCCGGCGTTGACGTCGCGCTCGGCGAACTCGGGCTTCATGCGCAGGTCGGCCATCGTGTTCTTGACGTCCTTGACCCAGTGGCGCAGCTTCGGGGCCTCGCCGTCCACGGCGGTCTTGGCGGTGCGCAGGAAGTTGCTCACCGTCACGCCGGGCACCTCGACGGGGTACTGCATCGCCAGGAAGAGACCGGCGCGGGCGCGCTCGTCCACGCTCATCGCCAGCACGTCCTCGCCGTCCAGGGTGATGGAGCCGGAGGTCACCGTGTACTTGGGGTGACCGGCGATGGAGTAGGCCAGCGTGGACTTGCCGGAGCCGTTCGGGCCCATGATGGCGTGGGTCTCGCCGGAGTTGATGGTCAGGGTGACGCCCTTGAGGATCTCCTTGTCCTCGCCGTCGTCCGTGCTGACCGAGACGTGCAGGTCCTTGATCTCCAGGGTGCTCATGTGTCCTCTTTCGTCGCAGGTGGTGCCAGGGGGAACCAGCGGTTCCGGTGTCGGGGGTGCGGCGGCCTTCAGGAGGCGATCGCCACGTAGATCGAGCTGCCGTCGATGCGCACGGTGTGCACGGCCACCGGCTGGGTGGCCGGCAGGCTCAGCGGGTGCCCGTCGTTGAGGTCGAACTCCGAGCCGTGCAGCCAGCACTCGATGGTGTCGCCGTGCACCTCTCCCTCGGCGAGGGAGACGTTGGCGTGGCTGCACGTGTCGTCGATGGCGTGGACGGCGCCCTTCGAGTCGCGCACCACGGCCACCCGGCGTCCGCCGAGCTCCACCACGGCGCCGCCGACCTCGGGCAGCTCGTCCAGGGTGCCCACCAGGTACTCCTCGACCTGGCCGACCGGCAGCGCGCCGGTGTGCGGACCCTCGTCGCGGGCGGCCATCAGGCGGTCGCCTCCGCGTCGTCGTCGAGCAGCTCGTCGGCCTCGGTGGGGGCGAACCCGAGCTCCACCTCGATGGCGCGCATGATGCGCTCGGTCACCTCGGGCACACCGATGCGGCCCACGATGTCGGCGAAGAAGCCCCGCACCACCAGGCGGCGGGCCTCGGCCTCGGGGATGCCGCGTGCCATGAGGTAGAAGAGCTGCTCGTCGTCGAAGCGGCCGGTGGCGCTGGCGTGGCCGGCCCCCTCGATCTCGCCGGTCTCGATCTCCAGGTTGGGCACCGAGTCGGCGCGCGCCCCGTCGGTGAGCACCAGGTTACGGTTCATCTCGTAGGTGTCGGTGCCCTCGGCCTCGGCGCGGATGAGCACGTCACCCACCCACACGGTGCGCGCGGTCTCGCCCTGCAGGGCGCCCTTGTAGAGCACGTCGGAGTGGCACCTCGGGGCGTTGTGGTCCACGAACACGCGGTGCTCCTGGTGCTGGCCGGAGTCGGCGAAGTACACGCCGTACAGGTTGGCCGAGCCGCCGGGGCCCTCGTAGGACACGTTGGTGTTGAGGCGCACCAGGTCGCCGCCCAGGGTCACCACGATGTGGCGGAAGGTGGCGTCGCGACCGATGCGGGCCTCGTGCTGGCCGGTGTGCACGGCCTCGTCGTCCCACTCCTGCAGGCTCACCACGGTGAGCTGCGAGCCGTCGCCGGCCACGACCTCGACGTTCTCGCCGTGCTCGGCCGCACCGGTGTGGTGGAGGATCACCATGGCCTTGCTGTGGCGCCCGGCGTCGATGACGACGTGCCCGTTCGAGCGGCGGCCGGCGCCCTGGCCGGTCACGCGGACCACGATCGGCTCGGTGAGCTCGGTGTCGGCCGGGACGGCCACGTGCAGCGCCTGCTCGCTGCCGGCGGAGGCCACGACCGCGGCGCGGTCCTCTGGCACCAGCACGGTGCCGCGGGGCGCCTGGCCCGGGGCCAGCGGGGAGGCCACGTGGGTCTCGCCGCTGACCTCCCAGGTGGTGGCCGGGGTGCCGTTGGTGTCGGTGGCCTTCTCCTGCAGCAGGGAGCCCAGGCGGTCCAGCGGCGTGAAGCGCCACTCCTCCTCGCGCCCGGTGGGCACCGGGAAGTCCGCCGGCTCGTGCGAGCGGCGGCGCTTGGCGCGCGACTCGTCGGCGGCCGGGGTGCCCAGCTGGGCGGCCGGGTCGGTGTGCGTGGCGGCCGGGGTGAGTCCGCCGGCGGCCTGGTCGTTCTTCGTCTCGCTGAGCAGCGACATCAGCCGACGGCTCCTTCCATCTGCAGCTCGATCAGGCGGTTCAGCTCGAGGGCGTACTCCATCGGCAGCTCACGGGCGATCGGCTCCACGAAGCCGCGCACGATCATGGCCATGGCCTCGGTCTCGGAGACACCGCGGGACATCAGGTAGAACATCTGGTCCTCGGACACCTTGGAGACGGTGGCCTCGTGGCCCATCTGCACGTCGTCCTCGCGGATGTCGACGTAGGGGTAGGTGTCGGACCGGGAGATCTGGTCCACCAGCAGGGCGTCGCAGACCACGGACGACTTCGAGCCGTACGCGCCCTCGGCCACCTGCACCAGGCCGCGGTAGGAGGTGCGGCCACCACCGCGGGCCACCGACTTGCTCACGATGGAGCTGGTGGTGTGCGGGGCGTTGTGCACCATCTTGGCGCCGGCGTCCTGGTGCTGGCCCTCGCCGGCGAAGGCCACGGACAGGGTCTCGCCGTTAGCGTGCTCGCCCATGAGGAAGACGGCCGGGTACTTCATCGTCACCTTGGAGCCGATGTTGCCGTCGATCCACTCCATGGTGGCGCCCTCGGCGCAGGTGGCGCGCTTGGTGACCAGGTTGTACACGTTGTTCGACCAGTTCTGGATGGTCGTGTAGCGCACCTTGGCGTTCTTCTTGACGATGATCTCCACCACCGCGCTGTGCAGCGAGTCGGACTGGTAGATCGGCGCCGTGCAGCCCTCCACGTAGTGCACCGAGGAGCCCTCGTCGGCGATGATCAGCGTCCGCTCGAACTGGCCCATGTTCTCGGTGTTGATGCGGAAGTAGGCCTGCAGCGGGATGTCCACGTGCACGCCCGGCGGCACGTAGATGAAGGAGCCACCGGACCACACGGCGGTGTTCAGCGCGGAGAACTTGTTGTCACCGGCGGGGATGACGCTGGCGAAGTGCTCGCGGAACAGGTCCTCGTGCTCGCGCAGGGCGGTGTCGGTGTCGACGAAGATGACGCCCTTCTCCTCCAGGTCCTCGCGGATCTGGTGGTACACCACCTCGGACTCGTACTGGGCGGCCACACCGGCGATGAGGCGCTGCTTCTCCGCCTCCGGGATGCCGAGCTTGTCGTAGGTCTTCTTGATGTCCTCGGGCAGCTCGTCCCAGGTGGTGGCCTGCTTCTCGGTGGACTTCACGAAGTACTTGATGTTCTGGAAGTCGATGTCCGAGAGGTCCGAGCCCCAGTGCGGCATCGGCTTGCGGTCGAACAGGCGCAGGGCCTTGAGACGCATGGTGCGCATCCACTCCGGCTCACCCTTGCGCGTGGTGATGTCCTCCACCACGGCCTCGGACAGGCCGCGCTGGGCGGCCTCACCGGCGGCGTCGCTGTCGCGCCATCCGTACTCGTAGCGGCCCAGGTCCTTGAGACCGGGGTTCAGCTCCTCGATGTGGGAGGCGCCGCTGGGGGTGCCATCGGCCGTCGTGGTCATCGTGACCTCTCCTCGTGGTGGTGGGTGGTGGACGTGTCGGGACCCGGCCGCACGGTGACCGCGGAGGCCGGGACGAAGGTGGTGCAGACGTGGCCGCCGACCGGCAGCGTCTGCAGGCGCTGGACGTGCACGCCCAGCAGCTCGGAGAACGCCTCGGCCTCGGCCTCGCACAGGGCGGGGAAGGCCTCGGCGGCCTGCTGCACGGGGCAGTGGCCCTGGCAGAGCTGGACGCCGTGGACCTGCGGCACCTGCCGCACCGAGGGGGCGTAGCCGTCCCCGGCGAGCTCGGCCGAGAGGGCATGGGCGCGGTCGACCGGGTCCTCCCCCGCCTCGCGCACGGCATCGGCGTAGCGCGAGACGAGCTGCTCGGCGCGGCGGCGAGCGTACTCGGCCACCGCCTCGGTGCCGCCGGTGGCCTGCAGGAACTCCAGCAGCTCCACGGCCATCTCGTCGTAGGCGGTGGGCAGGGTTGTGTGACCCGCGTCGGAGAGCACCCAGGCGCGGGCGGGGCGTCCGCGGCCACGCGTGCCCGCGGCGGCCAGCTCGTGCTCGTGCTCGGCGATGACGCCCTCGGCGGCCAGTGCGTCGAGGTGGCGGCGCACCGCGGCGGCGGTGAGGTCGAGCTGGTCGGAGAGCTCGCGGGCGGTGATGGGGCCATCCTGGGAGACGGCAGCACGGACCCGCTCACGGGTGCTCGTCGCCGGCTCGCTCATAAACACAACAACAGTGTGCGCTAAATCTTTGTTCCCCTCCAAGAGAGGTGAACCTCACCCGGTGCTCCAGCGCGGCCGCGACGTAGGGTTCTCCCCGTGCCGACCACCTCCCCCGCCGCCGTGCTGTTCGACGACGTCGCCCTCACCCGGGAGGGCGTGCGGGCGCTGGAAGGCCTGTCCTTCACCGCCCCCGCGGGCGCGGTGACCTGCGTGCTCGGACGCAACGGTGCGGGCAAGTCCACCATGGTGCAGACCGCCACCGGGCTGCTCCGGGCGGACTCCGGCGTCGTGCGGGTGCTCGGCACCGACCCGTGGGGTGCCACCCCGGAGCACCGCGGTCGGGTCTCGGTGGCCCTGCAGGACGGTGGGCTGCCCACGGGTGTGCGGCCCTCGGTGCTGCTGGCCCACCTCTCGCGCCTCTACCCCGACCCGCGTCCGTGGCAGGACCTGTGGCGCCGACTCGGCATCCACGGCTACGACAGGCGGATCATCCGCCGCCTCTCCGGCGGGCAGCGCCAGCGCGTTGCCCTCGCCGCGGCGCTCGTGGGCCGCCCGCAGGTGACCTTCCTCGACGAGCCGACCGCCGGCCTCGACCCGCACAGCCGGCTCGACGTCTGGGACGTGGTGCGCCGCATCGCCCAGGAGGGGGTGGCCGTGGTGGTGACCACGCACTCCTTCGAGGAGGCCGAGCGCCTGGCCGACCGCGTCGTCGTCATCGACGCCGGGCGGTGCGTGGCGCAGGGACCCGTGGCCGAGGTCGCGGACGGCAGCACGCTGGAGGAGCGCTTCTTCGCGCTCACCGGACGCACGGAGACGGAGGCCGCATGAGCGCCCACGACGCGACGACCCCTGCCGGCGCGACCGGCGGTGAGGCGGCCTCCGCGCGCGCGGTCCCGGCCGCCCGACGCGTGCTGGCGCAGGCCCGCTACGAGGCGGGCGTGCTGCTGCGCAACGGCGAGCAGCTGCTCGTCTCGATCGTGCTGCCGCTGCTGGCCCTGGTGACGCTGCACCTCACGAGCTCCCCCTCCCTCGGCGAGGGGCGCCGCATCGACCTGGCCGTGCCCGGCGTGCTGGCGCTGGCGATCATGTCCACGGCCTTCACCGGGCAGGCCATCGCGCTGGCCTTCGACCGCCGGTACGGGGTGCTGCGCCTCTTCGGCACCACACCGCTGGGGGCCAGCGGGCTGGTGTGGGGACGCATCGTGGCCGTGCTCGGCGTCATCGCGCTGCAGGTGGCGGTGCTCGGTGGAATGGGCCTGACGCTCGGCTGGCAGCCCACCTGGTCCGGCGTGCCCGCGGCGCTGCTGGTGGGGGTGCTCGGCGCCGCGGCCTTCGTGGTGCTGGCGGTGCTCGTGGGCGGGCGCCTGCGGGCCGAGGCCGTGCTGGCCGTGGCCAACCTGCTGTGGGTGGTCTTCCTCGCGCTGGGCAGCCTGCTCCCCTCGCACCGCTTCGGTGCCCCGTGGGAGATGCTCGTGCGGCTCACCCCGTCGGGTGCCCTCGGTGACGGGCTGCGCGCGGCGCTGGGTGACGGGCACCTGGACGGGGTGGCCGTCCTCGTGCTGCTGGCCTGGACCGTGCTGGGTGGGCTGCTGGCCACGCGCGTGTTCCGCTGGTCGGACTGAGGCGGGCCCCGGTGCCGGGCGCAGTCGCCGGCACCACGCGACGCCTGCCGCGGCGCGATCCACGACGCATCGTAGGATTTGCCCCCGTGAACACCCCCGCACCCGCAGCCCCCCGCACCACTCCTCCGTCGGCCGAGGACTCCCTGGACACCGGCACCCCGGCCCTCACCGGCTGGCGCCGCATCGGACGGTGGGTGCGTCCGCTGCTGTGGCTCAACCTGGCCGTGGAGATCGGCATCGTGCTCACCGGCGGCCTGGTGCGGCTCACCGGGTCCGGGCTGGGCTGCCCCACCTGGCCGCACTGCGACCCCGGCTCGTTCACCCCGGTGATCGAGGAGGCCGACGGCATCCACCCGTACATCGAGTTCGGCAACCGCACGCTCACCGGTGTGGTGGGCATCGTGGCGATGCTGCTCGTGCTGGCCGTGGTGGCCCGGGGCGGGGAGCGTCGCCGCAAGCAGCTGCCATGGGCGCTGGCCGTCGTGGGCGGCATCGTGGCGCAGATCGTGCTCGGGGGCATCACGGTGCGCACCCACCTCAACCCGGTCACTGTGAGCGCGCACTTCCTCGTCTCGATGCTGCTGGTCACCGCCTCGGCCGCCGTGCTGTGGTTCGACCGCTCGGCCGACGAGGTGCAGCACCCGCCGCTCCCCCGCCCCCTGCACCTGGTGGCCGGGCTGGCCGCCGTCACCGCGGCCGTGGTGCTCACCCTCGGCACCGTGGTGACCGGCTCGGGCCCGCACTCCGGTGACGCCGACGCCCCTGCGCGCTACCTGCTCGACGTGAAGACCATGAGCTGGCTCCACGCGGACTCGGTGATGCTCTTCTGCGGCCTGGTCGCTGCCATGCTGCTGGGCCTGCACCTGCTGCCGCAGGCGACCACCCACGCCAAGCGCGTGTGGTGGGCGGTGCTCGCGGTGACCCTGGCCCAGGGCCTGCTGGGCTACGTGCAGTACGCGCTGGCCGTGCCAGCGCCCCTGGTGGCGCTGCACATGCTCGGCGCCTGCCTGCTGGTCTGGGCGCTCACCTGGGGCGTGCTGGCCGTCCGCCGCTGAGCGGGCCGAGCCTCTCCCAGCCGAGGGGGGGTCCGGGCCTCCGCGCACGGGAAAGCCCATGCCGCACGGGAAAGGTGCTGGCGGCACGCGGACCATCGCGTGCGACCAGCACCTTTCCGGTGCTTGGTGACACTGGCCGTGCGGTGGGCCGCCGGGCGCCCTCTGGCCCCTGTTCGGGGCGCCGAGCCTGGGGCTGACCGGGTCCGTGCTGGGCCTGTCAGGCGCCCTCCCATCCTCCTGACCTGCCGACGTGCTTGGTCGACCCACCCTCGGGGGGACGGTCAGGCAGCTGTTGCGTGGGTCAGGAGCAGTTGAGCCTGTCAGGAGCCGGGCGGAGCCGTCGTGACGCCCCTCGTCGCGGGGGCCTCTACGAGCGACAGGGGGTCCCGGCCCCCGGGCACGCGGAAAGCCCACGCCGCACGGGAAAGGTGCTGGCCCCACGCGCACCATCGCGGGCGACCAGCACCTTTCGCGTGCCCAGTGACACCTCCCGTGCGGGCCGGCCGCCGAGGCTCGCCCGAGTCAGCCGTGGCCAGTGGACGTCATGGCCCATCGGCGCCTGGGCCGTCACGCGGCCCCGGAGCCAGCTCAGCCCAGGCCGGGCAGCGCCCAGTAGAGGAGCGGGTCCACGGCCACGGCCATGAACAGCACGCTCACGTAGCTGATGGAGTAGTGGAAGAGCCGCATCGGCTTGATCTCGGCCTCGCTCAGACCGGCGCGCGCCCCACGCAGCAGGGTGTGCGACTCCATGAGGAACAGGCCGCCGGAGAGCACCGCCACCACGGTGTAGAGCCACCCCATCGGCGCCACGGGGATGAGCACCAGCGAGGTGAGCACGGTGGCCCAGGCGTAGAGCACGATCTTCTTGCCGACCGCCACGTTGTCCTCGATGACGGGCAGCATGGGCACGCCGGCGTTGGCGTAGTCGTCGCGGAACTTCATGGACAGCGGCCAGTAGTGCGGCGGGGTCCAGAAGAAGACGAACAGGAAGAGCACGAAGGGCGCCCAGGCCAGCGAGTTGGTGACGGCCGACCAGCCGATGAGCACCGGGATGCAGCCGGCCACCCCGCCCCAGACAATGTTCTGGCTGGTCCGGCGCTTGAGCACGATCGTGTAGAACCACGCGTACAGCACGATGGCGGCGAAGGACAGCGCGGCCGAGAGCCAGTTGACCAGCAGCCCCAGCCACAGCACGGACGCGATGCCGAGCACGGCGCCGAACACAAGGGCCGCCCGGGGGCTGATCTGCCCGGTGACCAGCGGCCGGTTGCTGGTGCGGTGCATCTTGGCGTCGATGTCGCGGTCCAGGTAGCAGTTCAGGACGTTCGCGCTCGAGGCCGACAGGGTGCCGCCGATGAGCGTGGCCACCACCAGCCACCAGCTCGGCACGCCCCGCTCGGCCAGGAACATCACCGGGAAGGTGGTGATGAGCAGCAGCTCGATGATGCGGGGCTTGCAGAGGGAGACGTACGCCCGGACGGTGGACCACGCGCCGGAGTCCGACGGGCTGGCGGGGGTCGCCGCCACCTGATCTGCCCCTGAAGTCACGGTGTCCTCTCGAGCGTCGGTGCTGGGTGCACGCACACCGAGCCGTCCCGGCCCGTGAGTGCGGTGGCCCATCGTATCCGTCGCCCCCGACGATCTGCGACGCAGCGTCGTTGACCTCCCGCCGCGCCCTCCCGGCGACGGCCGCCCTTCCGTGGGCGGACCCCGCGGGGTGCCCCCTCCACCCCGGGACGCATAGGGTGGAGACCCGCCCGTCCGTGCGTTTCCCCCATCCCAAGGAGTGCAGCGTGACCGAGTCCAGCAAGCCCACCCGCGACAGCCAGCTCGCCGACCCCGTGGCGCAGCAGGTGGGGTGGACCGACACCGACCTGCGCGCCGTGGACACCGCCCGCCTCCTGGCCGCCGACGCCGTGGAGAAGTGCGGCAGCGGCCACCCGGGCACGGCGATGTCGCTGGCGCCCGCGGCCTACCTGCTGTTCCAGAAGGTCATGCGCCACGACCCGAACGACGCGCACTGGCTGGGCCGTGACCGCTTCGTGCTCTCGGCGGGGCACTCCTGCCTGACGCAGTACGTGCAGCTCTACTACTCCGGCTACGGCCTGGAGATGGACGACCTCAAGGCCCTGCGCACCTGGGGCTCGCAGACCCCCGGCCACCCGGAGGTGCACCACACCACCGGCGTGGAGGCCACCACCGGCCCGCTCGGCTCCGGCCTGGCCACCGCAGTGGGCATGGCGATGGCGCAGCGCCGCCAGCGCGGGTTGCTCGACCCCGACGCCGCCCCCGGGGAGTCCCCCTTCGACCACCACGTGTGGGTCATCGCCTCCGACGGCGACATCATGGAGGGCGTCACCGCCGAGGCCTCCTCGTTGGCCGGGCACCAGGAGCTCGACAACCTCACGGTCATCTACGACGACAACGAGATCTCCATCGAGGACGACACCGACATCTCGTTCTCCGAGGACGTGGCGAAGCGCTACGAGGCCTACGGCTGGAACACCGTGACCGTCGACTGGCGCGCCACCGACCCCTACACCGAGGACGTGGACGCCCTGTGGCGTGCGCTCGAGGAGTCGAAGAAGGCCGACGGGCGCCCCACCCTCATCAAGCTGCGCACCGTCATCGGCTGGCCGGCGCCCACCAAGCGCGACACCGGCTCGGCGCACGGTGCGGCCCTGGGGGCCGAGGAGATCGCCGGCACCAAGGAGCTGCTCGGCTTCGACCCCGAGGTCGCCTTCCCCATGGACGACGAGGTTCTGGCGCACGTCCGCCAGGTGGCCGACCGCGGCGCCGCCGCCCACGCCGAGTGGGACACCCGGCTGGCCGCCTGGCGCGAGGCCAACCCCGAGAACGCGGCCCTGCTGGACCGCCTGGTCGCCCAGCAGCTGCCCGAGGGGTTCGCCGAGGCCTTCCCGACCTGGACCGCCGACGACAAGCCGCTGGCCACGCGTGCCGCCTCCGGCCAGGTGCTCAACGCCCTGGCCGAGGTGATGCCGGAGCTGTGGGGTGGCTCCGCCGACCTCGCCGGCTCCAACAACACCACCATGGACGGCGTGCCGAGCTTCGTGCCGGAGTCCAAGGCCACCACGATGTTCAGCGGCCACCGCTACGGCCGCACCCTGCACTTCGGCATCCGGGAGAACGCCATGGGCATGGCGCTCACCGGCATCGCGCTGGAGGGCCTCACCCGCCCCTACGGCGGCACCTTCCTGACCTTCAGCGACTACATGCGCCCCGCGGTGCGCCTGGCCGCCATCCAGCAGGCACCGGTGACCTACGTGTGGACGCACGACTCCATCGGCCTGGGCGAGGACGGCCCCACGCACCAGCCGGTGGAGCACCTGGCCTCGCTGCGTGCCATCCCCGGCCTGGACGTGGTGCGCCCCGCCGACGCCAACGAGACCGCCGTGGCCTGGCGCACGGTGCTGGGCCACGTGGACCACCCGGCCGCGCTGATCCTGACCCGGCAGGCGGTGCCGCACCTGGACCGCGAGCAGTACGCCTCGGCCGAGGGCGTGGCCAAGGGCGGCTACGTGCTGGCCGACGCCGAGGGCGAGCTCCGGGTGCTCCTCATCGCCACCGGGTCGGAGGTGCAGCTCGCGCTGGAGGCCCGCAGGACGCTGCAGGCCGAGGGCATCGGCACCCGCGTCGTCTCGATGCCGTGCCGCGAGTGGTTCGACGCCCAGGACCAGGCCTACCGCGACGAGGTGCTCCCGCCGTCGGTGCGCGCACGCGTGAGCGTGGAGGCCGGCCTGGCGATGTCCTGGTGGGACCTGCTGGGCGACGCCGGTCAGGCCGTCTCCCTGGAGCACTTCGGGGCCTCCGCCCCCGCCGAGGTGCTGTTCGAGGAGTTCGGCATCACCGCCGAGGCCACCGTGGCCGCGGCCCGGAAGTCCCTGTCGATCGTGGAAGGCCAGTGAGCATGTCGCACACCACCCCCGAGGCCAGCGCCGTCACCCGCCTGGAGTTCCCCGACGCCCCACAGCCGGTGCGGGACCTCTCCGCGCAGGGCGTCTCCATCTGGCTGGACGACCTCTCCCGCCCTATGGTCCGCGAGGGCCGGCTGCAGGAGTACGTGGACACCCGCGCCGTCGTCGGCGTGACCACCAACCCGTCCATCTTCGCCAAGGCGCTGGCCGAGGCCGCCGACTACGACGAGCAGGTGCGCGAGATCGCCGCCGAGGGCGTGGACGTGGACGAGGCCGTGTACCGCCTCACCACCACCGACGTGGCCGACGCCTGCGACGTGCTCCTCCCCCTGTACGAACGGACCGGCGGGCAGGACGGCCGCGTCTCCATCGAGGTTGACCCGCGCCTGGCCGCCGACACCCAGGGCACCGTGGAGATGGCCCGCCGCCTGTGGCAGACCATCGACCGGCCGAACCTGCTCATCAAGATCCCGGCCACGGTGGAGGGCCTGCCGGCCATCACCCACGTGATCGCCGAGGGCATCAGCGTCAACGTGACGCTCATCTTCTCCCTCGACCGCTACCGCGGTGTGATGAACGCCTACCTCACCGGCCTGGAGCAGGCCCGCGAGGCCGGCCGCGACCTGTCCACCATCCACTCGGTGGCGAGCTTCTTCGTCTCCCGCGTGGACGCCGAGGTGGACAAGCGCCTGGCCGCCCTGGGCGACCCGGCCGCGGCCGATCTCAGGGGGAGGGCCGCCCTGGCCAACGCCCGCCTGGCCTACCAGGCCTTCGACGAGGTGTTCTCCACCCCGCGCTGGCAGACCCTCGCCGACGACGGCGCGACCGTGCAGCGCCCGCTGTGGGCCTCCACCTCGGTGAAGGACGAGTCCCTGCCGGACACGCTGTACGTCACCGGCCTGGTGGCCCCCAACACCGTCAACACGATGCCGGCCGCCACCCTGGAGGCCACCGCTGACCACGCGGAGGTCACCGGTGACACGGTGCAGTCCACCTACGCGGAGTCCTCCGCGGTGCTGGACCGCCTCGAGGCCCTGGGCATCCGCTACCAGGAGGTGGTGGACCAGCTGGAGCGCGAGGGCGTGCAGAAGTTCGCCGACGCCTGGGACGAGCTGCTCGGCTCGGTGCAGCAACAGCTCGACGCCGCGACGTCCTGACCCACCTGCAGCCACCCGCCCGAGAAGGGGAACCACCCGTGTTGGAACGCTCCAGCGAGATCATCGTCGACGCCACCGGACCGGCCGCGGACGCCATCGCCGCGCACGTGGAGCGCCTGGTGACCGAGAAGGTGGCCAGCCGCATCGCCGCGCAGGACGCCACCGTGTGGGGCGAGGCCGCGCGCGAGGAGGCCGCCCAGCGGCTCGGATGGGTGGACCTGCACCGCACCAGCCGGTCGCTGGTGGGCGAGGTGGAGACCCTCGCCGACCGCCACCGCGGGCACGACCGGGTGGTGCTGTGCGGCATGGGCGGCTCCTCGCTGGCACCGGAGGTGGTCACCGCCACCGCCGGCCGGGAGCTCGTGGTGTGCGACTCCTCCGACCCGCAGATGGTGCGCACGGCCCTGGGCACGCCGGAGGATCTCGCCCGCACCGTGGTGGTGGTGAGCTCCAAGAGCGGCTCCACCGCCGAGACCGACTCGCAGCGCCGGGCCTTCGTGGCCGCCCTCGAGGCCGCCGGGCTCGACCCCGCCGACCACGTGGTGGTCGTGACCGACCCCGGTTCCCCCCTCGACGAGGAGGCACGGGCCTCGGGGTGGGCCGTGGTGAACGCCGACCCCGAGGTGGGTGGTCGCTACAGCGCGCTCACCGCCTTCGGGCTGGTGCCCAGCGGGCTGGCCGGCGTGGACGTGGAGGCCCTGCTCGACGAGGCCGAGGCCGTGGCCGACGTGCTGGCCGAGGACGAGGCAGGCAACCCCGCGCTGCGCCTGGGGGCGGTGCTCGCCGGCCTCGAGGGCACACGCCGGGACGTGCTCGTGGTGAGCGACGCCGGCACGTCCATCCGTGGGCTGGGTGACTGGGCCGAGCAGCTCGTCGCCGAGTCCACCGGCAAGCAGGGCACCGGCGTGCTGCCGGTGGTGGACCTTCTCTCCACGCAGGGTGGCGAGCCCCTCTCCCACCGCCTGGCCGATCTGCCGGACGTGACCGTGGCGCGCGTCATCGGCGACGAGGTGGACGAGCGCGACGACTGGTTCGCCGGCGACGACCTGCAGCCGGTGGACGCCGAGAACCCCGCCGCCGTGGTGAACGTGGGCGGCTCGCTCGGCGGGCAGTTCCTGCTCTGGGAGACCGCCACGGCCGTGGCCGGGTACCTCCTGGGCATCAACCCCTTCGACCAGCCGGACGTGGAGAGTGCCAAGAAGGCCGCCCGCCAGCAGATGTCCGGTGGGGCCGGCGGCTCCTCCGAGCCCGCTCTCGTCGCCTCGGAGGTGGAGGTCCGCGCCGAGGGCGGTTTCCTCGGGGACGCCGCCTCGGTGCAGCAGGCGGTCGACGCCCTGCTGGCACAGGTGGGGCCCTCGGGCTACCTCGCGGTGATGGCCTACGTGGACCGCTGGCAGCACGGGGACGAGGCGGCCGCGGTGCAGGCCGCCCTCACCGCGGCCACGGGGCGTCCGGTGACCGTCGGGTTCGGCCCGCGCTTCCTGCACTCCACCGGCCAGTTCCACAAGGGCGGCCCCGCCGACGGGGTGTACCTGCAGGTCACCCGGGCCGTCCCCGAGGGCGCCGACCTGGAGGTCCCCGGCCGGGACTTCACCTTCGGTGAGCTCATCGCCGCCCAGGCGGCCGGCGACGCACAGGTGCTCGCCGAGCACGGCCGGCCCGTGCTGCGCCTGCACGCCCTGTCCGATGCCGGGTACACCGCCGTGCTGCAGGCCCTCACCGCAGGCTGCGGGCAGGACGGGCGCCGGGGGAACGAGGCATGAGCCCTGCGCGCGTGGCCGCCGACCACAACCCGCTGCGGGTCGACGACGACAAGCGCCTGCCCCGCATCGCCGGGCCGAGCGCGTTGGTGCTCTTCGGCGTCACCGGCGACCTGGCCCGCAAGAAGCTGCTGCCGGCGATCTACGACCTCGCCAACCGCGGCCTGCTCCCCTCGGGCTTCTCCCTGGTAGGCTTCGCCCGCCGCGACTGGGACGGGCAGGACTTCGCCGCCGAGGTGAAGGCCGCGGTCAAGGAGCACTCCCGCACCCCCTTCGACGAGGACGTGTGGAACACCCTGGCCCAGGGCACCCGCTTCGTGGCCGGGACCTTCGACGACCCCGACGCCTACGCCGAGCTGGCCACCGTTCTCGAGGAGCTCGACGCCCTGCGCGGCACCGGGGGCAACCGGGCTTTCTACCTCTCCATCCCGCCCCGCTTCTTCGCCGAGGTGTGCCAGCAGCTGCAGGCCGCCGGGCTCTCCACCCCGCACGAGGGCTCCTGGCGCCGCGTCGTCATCGAGAAGCCCTTCGGCCACGACGAGGAGTCGGCCCGAGAGCTCAACGCGATCGTGGAGGAGGTGTTCCCCGCCGACGCGATCTTCCGCATCGACCACTACCTGGGCAAGGAGACGGTGCAGAACATCCTGGCGCTGCGCTTCGCCAACCAGATGTTCGAGCCGATCTGGAACTCCCACTACGTGGACCACGTGCAGATCACGATGGCCGAGGACATCGGCATCGCCGGACGCGCCGGCTACTACGACGGCGTCGGCGCCGCCCGCGACGTCATCCAGAACCACCTGCTGCAGCTCATGGCCCTCACGGCCATGGAGGAGCCGGTGAGCTTCGAGGCCAAGGACCTGCGCACCGAGAAGGAGAAGGTGCTGGCCTCCACCTCCCTGGCCGGGCCGGTGGAGGAGTCCGCTGTGCGCGGCCAGTACTCCGCGGGCTGGCAGGGCAACGAGAAGGTGGGCGGCTACCTGCAGGAGGAGGGCGTGGCGCGCGGCTCGGTGACCGAGACCTACGCCGCGCTCAAGCTGGCCGTGGACACCCGTCGCTGGGCCGGCGTGCCGTTCTACCTGCGCGCCGGCAAGCGCCTGGGCAAGCGGGTCAGCGAGATCGCCGTGGTGTTCAAGCGGGCCCCGCACCTGCCGTTCACGGACACCGCCACCGAGGAGCTGGGGCAGAACGCCATCGTCGTGCGCGTGCAGCCGGACGAGGGTGTCACCATGCGCTTCGGCTCCAAGGTGCCCGGGCCGCAGATGGAGGTGCGCGACGTGACCATGGACTTCGGCTACGGCAACGCGTTCACCGAGTCCTCCCCCGAGGCCTACGAGCGGCTCATCCTGGACGTGCTGCTCGGCGAGCCGCCGCTCTTCCCCCGCCACGAGGAGGTCGAGCTGTCCTGGCGCATCCTCGACCCCGTGACCGCCCACTGGGACTCCCCCGAGGCCCCGGCCCCCGACCAGTACCCGGCCGGCACCTGGGGTCCCCGGTCCAGCGACGCGATGATGGCCGCCGACGGACGCGCCTGGAGGCTCCCGTGATCCTCGACTACCCCGACGTCTCGGCCCGCACCCTGGCCCGTGAGCTGGTGCGGATCCGCACCGACCAGGGCGCGATGGCGCTGGGCCGCGTGCTCAGCCTGGCCGTCGTGACGCACTCCGACCGGATCGACGAGGTGCTGGAGATCGCCACCGCCGCCACCCGCCAGCACCCGAGCCGCATCATCGTGCTGGTGAAGAGCTCCCCCGAGGGCGCCGCGCGGCTGGACGCCCAGGTGCGCCTGGGCGGCGACGCCGGCGCCAGCGAGATCGTGGTGCTGCACCTGCACGGCGAGCTGGTGGATCACGAGCACGCGGTGCTGCTGCCGCTGCTGCTGCCGGACTCCCCCGTGGTGGCCTGGTGGCCCGGTGCCCCGCCGGCCTCCTTCCACGACTCCCCCGTGGCCCAGGTGGCCAGCCGGCGCATCACCACCATGGCCGAGGCCGGGGACCCCGGCCCCACGCTGGCCCGCATGGCCGCCAGCTACGCCCCGGGCGACACCGACATCGCGTGGACGCGCATCACCCGGTGGCGGGCGTTGCTGGCCGCCGCGCTGGACGAGCCGCCCTTCGAGCAGGTGATCTCGGTGACGGTCACCGGCGGCTCGGACAGCCCCCGGGTGGACCTGCTGGGCCTGTGGCTCGGCATGAGCCTGGACTGCCCGGTGACGCGCGCCCGCTCGCGCCCCGGTGAGGGCGTGATGTCGGTACGTCTGCAGCGGGAGTCCGGCCCCATCGACCTGGTGCGCGTGGACGGCGACACCGCCGTGCTGCTGGCGCCCGGCAAGCTGCCCCGCCGGGTGACCCTGCCCCACAGCACGATGGCGCAGAGCCTGGCCGCCGAGCTGCACCGCCTGGACGTGGACTCTGTGTACGAGCGCGTGCTGCGCGCCGTGGGCCGGGTGCACGTGGACAGCACCACCGCCAGCGAGGCCTACCGCGCGCGGAAGGCCCTGGACACCGCATCGGCCCTGGCCGCAGAGGCCGCGGCCCTCGCCCCGCAGAAGGAGGACGCATGACCACTCCGCAGCTGACCGTCTCGCAGACCCCCGAGCAGACCGCGTCCGCGCTCGTGGATGCCCTCGTGGCGCTGCTGGCCGAGCGCCCCGCCGCGCACGTGGGCCTCACCGGTGGCTCCATGGGCGTGGCCGTGGCCCAGGAGGTGGGCCGCCGCTGGACCACCGGCGAGGCCGACTTCTCCGGCGTGGACTGGTGGTTCAGCGACGAGCGCTTCCTGCCCGCCGGCGATGCCGAGCGCAATGCCCTGCAGGTGCGCCGCGCCCTGGGTGACGCCCCGTTGGCTGACGACCGCCTGCACGTGGTGGGCGCGGTCGCCCCGGACGCCGAGCCCGACCGCCTGGGGGCCGAGGACGCCGCCCAGGAGTACGCCGTGGCCATGGAGGAGGTGCCCCAGGCCGACGGGTTGCCGGTGTTCGACCTGCTGGTGCTGGGTGTGGGCCCGGACGCCCACGTGGCCTCCCTGTTCCCCGGCCACCCGGACTCCGGCCACACCGACCGGTGGACCACCGCCGTGGAGGACTCCCCCAAGCCCCCGCCGCTGCGTGTGTCGTTCACGATGCCGGTGCTCCGCGCCGCCGACGAGGTGTGGCTCGTGGCCACCGGCGAGGGCAAGGCCGCGGCCCTGGCGAGTGCGTCCGAGGCCTTCGCCGGGCCGGAGGTCCCCCTGCCGGGCGACGGGGCACCGCTGGAGGTGCCGGCCGCGTGGGCCGTGGGGCGGCACGGCACGCGCTGGTTCCTGGACCGCGCGGCGGCCTCCCGACTGGAGGGCTGAGCGCCGGGGCGCGCCCCTCAGACGGTGCCGCGCTGCTCCCGCAGGCGGGCCAGCGCCTCGTCGAGCAGGGCCGCCCCGGCCTTCTCGTCACGACGCTCCTGCACGTAGGCCAGATGCGTCTTGTACGGCTGGATGCTGGGCGGGGGCGGCGGGTTCTCCGGGTCGCGACCAGCCGGCACGCCGCAGCGCACGCAGTCCCACTCCTCGGGGAGCTCCTCGGCCGCCTCGGCGGAGAAGGGCACGGTCGTGGTGTGCCCGTTGCAGCAGTGGTAGAGCACCTCGGTGGAGGCGGCGTCCTCGCCGCGCTCCATCTCCCCCATCGGCCCCGACCCGACGCGCGTGCCGCGGATCGCCTGTCCTCCGGTGACCATGCCCAGCTCCTGTCGTCCGGCCCGGGCGGTCAGGGCCGCCGGGCGACCTGCCTTACTTGATGACGCCCAGCGCCACGATGGCGGCGAACCACGTGAGCGCCATGCCGATGGTGATGCGGTTGAGGTTGCGCTCGGCCACCGTGGACGACCCACCGGTGGCCGAGACCCCTCCGCCGAACATGTCGGACAGACCGCCGCCCTTGCCCTTGTGCATGAGGATGAGCAGCACCAGGAAGAGGCTCGTCAGCACGAGCACCGCATCGAGGATCCAGCGGATGATGTCCATGGGGCGAAGGGTAACAACCGGTGCCGTCAGCGCCCGTGGTGGGACCGGTAGCGCACGATGGCGGCGAACTCCTCGGCGTCGAGGGAGGCGCCGCCCACCAGGGCGCCGTCCACGTCCGGCTGCTCCATGAGCTCGGCGATGGTGGCGGCCTTCACCGACCCGCCGTAGAGCACCCGCATCGAGGCGGCCAGCGCGTCGCCGTGGGTGGAGGCCACCTGCGCGCGCACCGCGGCGCAGACCTCCTGGGCGTCCTCGCTGGAGGCGACCTCCCCGGTTCCGATGGCCCACACCGGCTCGTAGGCGATGACCGTGGTGGCCAGCTCCTCGGCGGTCAGGCCGTCCAGCGCGGCGGCCACCTGCGCGGTGACGAAGGGCAGGTGCTCCCCGGCGGCGCGGACCTCGGAGGACTCCCCCACGCACACCACCGGCGACAGCCCGGCCTCGAGCGCGGCACCGACCTTGGCGCGCACGATCTCGTCGGTCTCGCCGTGGTCGGCGCGGCGCTCGGAGTGGCCCACGATGACGTAGGTGCAGCCGAGCTTGGCCAGCATCGAGCCCGAGACGTCACCGGTGTGCGCGCCCGAGGCGTGCTGGGAGAGGTCCTGGGCGCCCAGGCGCAGGTCCATGCGGTCGGCCTGGATGAGGGTGTCCACGCTGCGCAGGTGGGTGAACGGCGGGAAGAGCGCCACCTCCACGGACTCGTGGTCGTGCCGCGCGTCCTTGAGCACCCAGTCCAGCTTCTGCACCAGGTGGGTGCCCTGCAGGTGGTCGGTGTTCATCTTCCAGTTGCCGGCGATGAACGGCAGGCGGTCGGTCATGCGAGCACCGTGAGGCCCGGGAGCTCCTTGCCCTCCAGGTACTCCAGCGAGGCGCCGCCACCGGTGGAGATGTGGCCGAAGTCCTCGTCGGCGAAGCCCAGCTGGCGCACGGCCGCGGCGGAGTCGCCACCGCCGACGACGGTGAGCGCGCCGTCCTTCGTGATGTCGGCCAGGGCCTGCGCGACGGCCTTCGTGCCGGCGGCGTAGGGCTCCATCTCGAAGGCGCCCATGGGGCCGTTCCAGAACACGGTGCGACAGTCGGCGAGCTTCTCGGCGAACAGGCGCGCGGACTCCGGACCGATGTCCAGGCCCATGCGGTCGGCCGGGATGGCGTCGGCGGCCACGACCTCGTGGTCGGCCTCGGCGGAGAACTCGGTGGCGGCCACCACGTCGGTGGGCAGCACGATCTCCACGCCCTTCTCGCGGGCCTGCTCCAGGTAGCCCTTGCAGGTCTCCACCTGGTCGGCCTCGAGCAGGCTCCTGCCCACCTCGTGGCCCTGGGCCTTGAGGAAGGTGAACACCATGCCGCCACCGATGAGCAGGCGGTCCGCGGTCTTGATGAGATTGTCGATGACGCCGAGCTTGTCGCTCACCTTGGCGCCACCGAGCACGACGGCGTAGGGACGCTCGGGGTCGGTGGTGAGGCGCTGGGCGACCTCCACCTCGGCCTGCACCAGGCCGCCGGCGGCGGAGGGGAGCTGCTGGGCGATCTCGTGCACGGAGGCCTGGGCACGGTGCACCACACCAAAACCGTCGGAGACGTAGGCGTCGGCGAACTGGGCCAGCTGGCCGGCGAAGGCCCCACGCTCGGCGACGTCCTTGCTCGTCTCGCCGGCGTTGAAGCGCAGGTTCTCCAGCAGGGCGATGTCGCCCTCGCCCAGGCCGTCGACGGTGGCCTGCGCGGACTCGCCGACCGTGTCGGTGGCGAAGGCGACCTCACGGCCGACCAGCTCCGAGAGGCGGCCGACGACCGGCTGCAGGGAGTACTGCGGGTCCGGCTCGCCCTTGGGGCGGCCCAGGTGCGCCACGACGACGACCCTGGCGCCGGCCTCGGAGAGCTTCTTCAGCGTGGGCGCCGACGCCACCAGGCGACCGTCGTCGGTGATGGTGGTGCCGTCCAGCGGGACGTTGAGGTCGGAGCGGACGAGGACGCGCTTGCCGCGCAGGTCGCCCAGGTCGTCGATGGTGCGCACGATGAGGCCTTTCCGGGGTCGTCGGAGGTCAGCGGTCGGTGCCGCCGCAGGGCACGGTACCCCGTGCGGGTCAGGTCTCGCGGGACGCCTCGGGCCCGGCCGCGGTGGCGGCGGCGGGCGGGTGCTCGGTGAGCAGGGCGTCCACCTCTGCCTCGCTCACCGTCACGCGGGTGTCGTCCACGCCCAGCTCGGCGGCCCGGCGGTCGGCCATCGCCAGCAGGCGGCGGATGCGCCCGGCCACCGCGTCCTTGGTGAGTGGCGGGTCCGCCAGCTGGCCGAGCTCCTCCAGCGAGGCCTGCTTGTGCTGCATGCGCAGCTGGCCGGCCACGCGCAGGTGGTCGGGCACCTCCTCGCCGAGCAGCTCCATCGCCCGGGCCACGCGGGCGCTGGCGGCCACCGCGGCGCGGGCCGAGCGGCGCAGGTTGGCGTCGTCGAAGTTGGCCAGGCGGTTGGCAGTGCCGCGCACCTCGCGGCGCAGGCGGCCCTCCTCCCAGGCCAGCACCGCGTCGTGCGCCCCCATGCGCGTCAGCAGCGCGCTGATGCCGTCGCCGTCGCGCACCACCACCCGGTCCACGCCGCGCACCTCGCGCGACTTGGCCGTGATGTCCAGGCGGCGGGCGGCGCCCACCAGGGCCAGGGCCGCCTCCGGGCCGGGGCAGGTGACCTCGAGGCTGGAGGAACGCCCGGGGCCCACGAGGGAGCCGCGCGCCAGGAAGGCGCCCCGCCAGGCGGCCTCGGCCGAGCTGATGGGGCCACGAACCACCCGGGCCGGCAGGCCGCGCACGGGCCGACCCTGGGTGTCGAGCAGGCCGGTCTGGCGGGCGAGCGACTGGCCCCCCTCGACCACCCGGACCACGTAGCGGTTGGTCTTGCGCAGCCCCCCGGCGGTGAGCACGAGCAGCTCGCTGTCGTGCCCGTAGAGCTCGCTGATGGTGGCGCGCGTGCGCCGGGCGGCGCTGGCGGTGTCGACCTCGGCCTCGATGACGATGCGGCCACCCACCAGGTGCAGGGCACCGGCGAAGCGCAGCAGCGAGGAGACCTCTGCCTTGCGCGCCTCGGCGGTCGGCACGGCGACGCGCGACAGTTCGTCCTTGAGGGATGAGGTCATGGCCATGACCGCCATGATCCCACGCAGCCTGACGTGACCCGTCCCACACCGTGGGTCAGCCCAGGTGCAGCACGTCCTGGTAGGCGGTGGCCAGGCGCATCACGTCGTGCACGCCGGGGCGGGTGCGGCTCACGAGGTCGGCCACGTGGAGGTCGCCGTCGGACTCCCGCACGAGGGCCTCCAGGGCGGACCGGTCCTCGGGGTCGGCCACCTGGTGGTGGTCCACGAGCACCACATTGGGCACGAAGCCCGGGGCGTTCTCCAGCACGGCGGCCAGCTGCTCGGCCGGCGAGCGGCCCTGGTTCTCCCCGGTGCTGTCGATGTTCATGGTGAGCACGCGCCGGGCCGGGGTGGCCACGATGGCGTCGCGCAGGTCCGGCACGAGCAGGTGCGGCATCACCGAGGTGTACCAGGAGCCCGGGCCCAGCACGACCCAGTCGGCGGCCATCACCTCCTGGACAGCCTGCGGCTCGGCGCTGGCGTCCTGCGGGGAGAGGCGCACCTGCTCCACGTAGCCGGCGCTGCGGGCCACCTCCTTCTGGCCCACCACCACGTCCCGACGGTGCGGGTCGGCGGGGTCGGCACCACGGACGGTGGCCTCGATGCCCAGCGGGCGGGAGCACATCGGCAGCACGCGGCCGCGGGCACCGATGAGGCGGCCCAGGGCGGCGAGCCCCTCCACCGGGCCGCCGAGGCGGCTCCACGCGGTGAGGATCATGAGGTTGCCCATGGCGTGGCCCTCGAGCTCGCCGACGAGCTTCTCGGGCCCCACCTCGCCGTCCCCGTGGCGGCGGGAGCGCGGGAAGCGGTGCTGCAGCAGCTCGCGCCAGGCCTGGCCCTTCTCGGTGTCGTCGCACAGGGCCGCCAGCGCCATGCGCAGGTCGCCGGGCGGGATGGTGTCGTAGTCGTCGCGCAGCCGGCCGCTGGAGCCGCCGTTGTCGGCCACCGTGACCACTGCCGTGAGGTCACGGGTCAGGTGGCGCAGGGCAGTGAGGGACGCGTAGAGCCCGTGGCCGCCCCCCATCGCGACGACGCGTGGGGGCAGCTGCAACGACCCGGTGAGGGCCGGCTGGCGTCCGGAGCTGAGTTCGGCCATTCGCTCAGTTTCCCCTGCCGCGGGCCGCCGCACAAACACCCACGGCGCTCACTCGCGCCCCAGGTCCCGGTGCAGGGAGCGCACGGCCACCTCGCGCTCGGCCAGACGCCGCGCCAGCTCCTCGGTGATCGCCACCGAGCGGTGCTTGCCGCCGGTGCAGCCCACGGCCAGCGTGACGAAGCGGCGGTGCTCGCGGCGATAGCCCGCCACCATCGGCTCCAGCATGTCCAGCGCGCGCTCCACGAAGTCCAGCGCACCCTCCTGGGCCAGGACGAAGTCGCGCACCGGGGCCTCGGTGCCGTTGTGGGCGCGCAGCTCGGGCACCCAGTAGGGGTTGGGCAGGAAGCGCAGGTCCAGCACGATGTCGGCGTCCAGTGGCAGGCCGTACTTGAAGCCGAAGCTCATCACCGACACCCGGGGCAGGTCCTCGCCGGGCTCGACCATGCGGCCGATCTGTGCGGAGAGCTGGTGCACGTTGAGGCCGCTGGTGTCCACCACCACGTCGGCGGTGGCGCGCAGGCTGCCCAGCAGGCGGCGCTCGGCGCGGATGCCGTCGAGCAGGCGCCCCTGGCCCTGCAGCGGGTGCGGGCGGCGCACCGCCTCGTAGCGGCGCACGAGCTCGGCCTCGCTGGCGTCCAGGTAGAGCACCCACGGCTTCCAGCCGGCGGCCCGCAGCTCCTTGAGCGCCTCGGCCAGGTCCTCCACCACGGCTTCGGACGGCACCGTGCAGGCCACCGCGAGGCGGGGCGCACGGTCGGCCTCCACGCGAAGGCGGTCGGACATCGCGGCGAGGTTCCCGATGAGGGAGGGCGGCAGGTTGTCCACCACGTACCAGCCGGTGTCCTCCAGCACGTTGGTGACGGTGGTGCGCCCGGCCCCGGAGAGGCCCGTCACCACCGCGATCTCCCCCGCCTCCCCGAGGTGGGGTCCGGAGGGGGACTGCTCGGCCTGGCGCAGGAGCTCGGTCACCACGGCGGTGCGGGGGGCCTGCCACACCCCGCCGGTCGAGGAGGTCGTCATGGGGCCATCCTCGCAGGGTTCAGTCCAGCACCTCGCCGGTGGTGACGTTGACCGCCGGGGCGGCCTGCGACCCGGCCAGGTGCTCGTGCACGGTGCGCGCCAGGGCGGGCCCGATGCCGGGCACCTCCCCCAGCTCCTCGACGGTGGCGGCGCGGATCCCGCGGACGGTGCCGAAGGCCTCCAGGAGCGCCTTGCGGCGGGCCGGGCCGAGGCCGGGGACGGTGTCGAGCTCACTGGCGGTCATGGCCTTGGAGCGGCGCTGGCGGTGGAAGGTGATGGCGAAGCGGTGCGCCTCGTCGCGCAGGCGTTGGAGGAGGAAGAGCGCGTCCCCGCCGCGGGGCAGCACGAGGGGGAACTCGTCGCCCGGCACCCACACCTCCTCGAGGCGCTTGGCCAGCCCCACGACGGCCACGTCCCCGGCCCCCGCGGCGTCCAGGGCCGCCCGGGCCGCGTTCACCTGCGGCAGGCCGCCGTCCACGACGACCAGCTGCGGCGGGTAGGCGAAGCGCTTGGCGGGTCGGCCGGGGCGGCTGGTGCCGGACTGGCTGCCGCTGCTCCGGGCGTCCGGGGAGTCGGCCAGCGCGTCCCCCTCGGGGGTGGCGGTGCCGTGGCGGAAGCGGCGGGTGAGCACCTCCCCCATCGCGCGGGTGTCGTCGGCCGGCTCGCGGACGATGAAGCGGCGGTACTCGGCCTTGCGCGGCAGGCCGTCCTCGAAGACCACCATCGAGCCCACGGAGTTCTCCCCCTGCGTGTGGGAGATGTCGTAGCACTCGATGCGCAGCGGGGCCTCGGGCAGGCCGAGGGCCTCCTCGAGCTCCGCCAGCGCCGCCGACCGGGCCGTGAGGTCCCCGGCGCGGGTCATCTTGTGGCGGGCCAGGGACTCCTCGGCGTTGCGGATGACGGTGCGCAGCAGAGTGGCCTTGTCGCCCCGTTCGGGGGTGCGGATGGTGACCGCGGACCCCCGCATGCCTGACAGCCACTCGGTGAGCACCTCGTGGTCGGTCGGGTCGGTGGAGACGAGCACCTCCCGGGGGATGTCCTCCTCGCCCGTGCCGTAGAACTGGCGCAGCAGGTGCTCGATGGCCTCGGCGGTGGGGTGCTCCTCCTTGTCCACGACCCACCCGCGCTGGCCCCGGATGCGCCCGCCGCGCACGTGGAAGACCTGGACGGCGGCCTCGAGCTCGTCGTCGGCGATGCCGAACAGGTCGGCGTCCACGGACTCGTTGAAGACCACCGCGGACTTCTCGAGCACCTTCTCCAGGGCGCCGAGGTCGTCGCGGAGCCGGGCGGCGTTCTCGAAGTCCAGGTCGGCGGCGGCCTGCTGCATGCGCTCGGTGATCTGCCGGACGAAGCCGGCGGTCTCGCCGTTCATGAAGCGGCAGAAGTCGTCCACGAGGGCACGGTGGTCCTCGGGGCTGATGGCCCCGGTGCACGGCGCCGAGCACTTGTCGATGTAGCCGAGGAGGCAGGGGCGCCCCGACACCTGCGCCCGGTGGTAGACGCCCTTGCTGCAGGTGCGGATGGGGAACACACGGGTGGCCAGGTCCAGCACCTCGCGGATGGCCCAGGCCTGCGCGAACGGGCCGTAGTAGCGGTTGCCCTTCCGCTTGGCGCCGCGCATCACCATGGCGCGCGGCACCTCCTCGGACCAGGTGACCGCCAGGTAGGGGTACGACTTGTCGTCGCGGTACTTGACGTTGAAGCGCGGGTCGAACTCCTTGATCCAGGCGTACTCCAGCTGGAGCGCCTCGACCTCGGTGTTCACCACCGTCCACTCGACCGACGCGCCGGTGCGCACCATCTGCCGGGTGCGGGGGTGGAGCTGGGCTGGGTTCTGGAAGTACGAGCTGAGCCGCGGGCGCAGCGACTTGGCCTTGCCCACGTAGATGACCCGCCCGTGGACGTCGCGGAAGCGGTACACCCCCGGGGAGGTGGGGATCTCCCCGGGGCGGGGACGGTAGCTGGCGGGGTCCGCCATCAGTGCGCGGCGGCCTGCAGGGCCTCGGCGAGGTATCGGCCGGTGTGGCTGGCCTCCACCTGAGCCACCTCCTCGGGGGTGCCGGTGGCCACCACGGTGCCGCCGCCGTCGCCGCCCTCGGGCCCCATGTCGATGACGTGGTCGGCGCTGCGGATGACGTCGAGGTTGTGCTCGATGACCAGCACCGTGTTGCCCTTGTCCGCCAGCGACTGCAGCACCCCCAACAGCTTGCGCACGTCCTCGAAGTGCAGGCCCGTAGTCGGCTCGTCGAGCACGTAGACGGTGCGACCGCTGGAGCGCTTCTGCAGCTCGGCGGCCAGCTTGACGCGCTGGGCCTCACCACCGGAGAGGGTGGTGGCCGGCTGGCCGAGGCGCACGTAGCCCAGGCCCACGTCCACGAGCGTCTGCAGGTGGCGGGAGATGGACCCGATGGCGCCGAAGAACTCCAGCCCCTCCTCGATGGACATCTCCAGCACCTCGGCGATGGTGCGGCCCTTGAACTTCACCTCGAGGGTGTCGCGGTTGTAGCGCTTGCCCTTGCACACCTCGCACGGCACGTAGACGTCCGGCAGGAAGTTCATCTCGATGCGCAGGGTGCCGTCGCCGGAGCAGGCCTCGCAGCGACCGCCTTTGACGTTGAAGCTGAAGCGCCCCGGGCCGTAGCCGCGCACGCGGGCGTCCTCGGTCTCGGCGAAGAGCTTGCGCACCTTGTCGAACACGCCGGTGTAGGTGGCCGGGTTGGACCGGGGCGTGCGCCCGATGGGGCTCTGGTCGACGTGGACCACCTTGTCGAGATGCTCCAGCCCCTTGACGGTGCGGTGGCGGCCCGGGATGCGGCGCGCCCCGTTGAGGCGGTTGGCCAGGGTCGTGTACAGGATGTCGTTGACCAGGGTGGACTTGCCGGAGCCGGAGACGCCGGTGACGCAGGTGAACGTGCCCAGCGGGAAGGTGACGTCCACCTTCTGCAGGTTGTTCTCCGAGGCGCCTTTGACCTCCAGGGCGTTGCCGTTGCCCGGTCGGCGCTCCGTCGGCGTGGGGATGGATCGGCGCCCGGCCAGGTAGTCGCCGGTGATCGAGTCGCTGGACAGCAGGCCGTCGACCTCGCCGGAGTAGACGACCTCTCCCCCGTGCTCGCCGGCCCCGGGGCCGATGTCGATGACCCAGTCGGCGGTGCGGATGGTGTCCTCGTCGTGCTCCACCACCACGAGCGTGTTGCCGAGGTCCCGCAGGCGGGTCAGCGTGTCGATGAGGCGCTGGTTGTCCCGCTGGTGCAGGCCGATGGAGGGCTCGTCGAGCACGTAGAGCACGCCCACCAGGCCCGCACCGATCTGCGTGGCCAGGCGAATGCGCTGCGCCTCTCCACCGGAGAGCGAGCCGGCGGCGCGGTCGAGCGTGAGGTAGTCGAGCCCCACGTCGAGGAGGAAGCCCAGACGGGCCTGGATCTCCTTGAGCACCTGCTGGGCGATGCGTGCCTGCTGGGTGCTGAGCGTCATCCCCTCGAGGAAGGCGGACGCCTCGGCGATGGACAGGCGCGAGAGCTCGGCGATGTTGATGCCGTCGATGCGCACCGCGAGCACCTCCGGGCGCAGGCGGGCGCCCTTGCAGGACGGGCACGGGATCTGTCGCATGAGCTGCTGGTAGCGCTCCCGCATCTGGTCGGACTCGGTGTCGGCGTGCAGGCGCTTGACCTGGGTGACGGCCCCCTCGAACCCGGTGGAGTACGAGCGCTCCCGGCCGAAGCGGTTGCGGTAGCGCACGTGCACCTTGTGTTCGTGGCCGTACAGCACGGCCTTGCGGGCACGCTGCGGCAGCGCGCGCCACGGGGTGTCCATGTCGAAGGACAGCTCCTGGGCGAGGGCCTCCACGAGGCGCCGGTGGTAGTCGGCCATCTTCTTGCCCTGCGCCCACAGGGTCACCGCGCCCTGGTTGAGGCTGAGCTCCTCGTCGGGCACGAGCAGGTCGGGGTCGACCTCGAGCTCGGTGCCGATGCCGTGGCAGGTGGGGCAGGCGCCGAAGGGGGCGTTGAACGAGAAGGTCCGCGGCTCGATCTCCTCGATGCCGATGGGGTGCTCGTTGGGGCACGCGAGGTGCTCGGAGAGCACGCGCTCCGGCGGCAGGCCGCTGGGGTCGCCCTCCTCGGAGACGTCCACGTAGTCGATGACGACGCGTCCCTCGGCCAGGCGGAGCGCGGTCTCCACCGAGTCGGTGAGGCGGGTGACGAAGGAGCGCTCGGGCTCCCCCTCGACGTGCTTGGCGCGCAGTCGGTCCACGACCACCTCGATGGTGTGCTTGCGCGTCTTGGCCAGCTGGGGCGGGCTGCTCAGCTGCACGGTCTCGCCGTCCACGCGGGCGCGGGCGTATCCGCTGGTCTGCAGCTCCTTGAAGAGCTCCACGTGCTCGCCCTTGCGCTCCCGCACCACCGGGGCCAGCACCTGGAAGCGCGTGCCCTCCGGGGCCGCGGCCACCTGGTCGACGATCTGCTGCGGGGTCTGCTGCGAGACCTCCTCGCCGCACACCGGGCAGTGCAGAACGCCGGCTCGGGCGAAGAGCAGGCGCAGGTAGTCGTGCACCTCGGTGATGGTGCCCACCGTGGAGCGCGGGTTGCGGCTGGTGGACTTCTGGTCGATGGCCACGGCCGGGGAGAGACCCTCGATGAACTCCACCTGCGGCTTGTCCATCTGCCCCAGGAACTGGCGGGCGTAGGAGCTGAGGGACTCCATGTAGCGGCGCTGGCCCTCGGCGAAGATCGTGTCGAAGGCCAGGGACGACTTGCCGGAGCCGGACAGGCCGGTGAACGCCACGAGGGCGTCGCGCGGGAAGTCCACGGAGACGTCCTTGAGGTTGTTCTCCTGGGCCCCCCGCACCACGATGCGGTCTCGGGCCGGTGCCTTCTCGGTGCTCACGCGCTGGTCCTCACTCGGTCGACACGGGGTCTGGGGGCGCCGCGCACCGCAGGGGTCGGTGGGGCGCACGACCGGCGCCGCCGGTCACGGCCGCCAGTCTAGGAACGACCACCGACAACCTCCCCACGCGCGCCACCATTCCCCTGGCGCTCCCTAGACTCCCGCCATGTCCCTCCCCCGTACGGCCCGCACCGGGTCCGACCTCGGCCCGGTGGGGATGGTGCTGGCGGCCGTGGTGAGCGTGCAGGTCGGTGGGGCGTTCGCGGCCACCCTGCTGCCCACCGTCGGCGTCGTCGGCACCACCGCCCTGCGGCTCACCCTCGCCGGGTTGCTGCTCGTGGCCGCGGCCCGTCCCACGCTGCGTGGCCGCTCGGCCGCGGACTGGCGGGCCGTGGCCGCCTTCGCCGTGGCCATGACGGCGATGAACCTCTTCTTCTACGCCTCGCTGGACCGCCTGCCCATCGGCGTGGCCGTCACCATCGAGTTCACCGGTCCGCTGGTGATGTCCGCCGTGCTCTCCCGCACCCGCCGGGACCTGCTCGCCGTCGCCGCCGCGGCCACGGGCGTTGTCCTCGTGAGCGGCGCGTGGGCGGTCGTCGCAGGTGGGCAGGGGGTGGACCCCCTCGGTGCCCTGCTGGCGGCGCTGGCCGGCGCCTGCTGGTGCGGCTACATCCTCACCAGCGCGCGCGTGGGCCGACACTTCACCGGGCTCGACGGGGTCGCCCTGGCGATGGTGCTGGGCGCCCTGGTGCTCGCCCCGGCCGGCATCGCGACCGCCGGGAGCACCCTGCTCGACCCCCACGTGCTCCTCGTGGGGCTGGGGGTGTCGCTGGCATCCTCGGCCGTCCCCTACAGCCTCGAGCTGGTGGCCCTGCGCCGGTTGGCCCCCGGCGTGTTCGGCGTGCTCCTGAGCCTGGAGCCGGCCGCCGCGGCCGCAGCCGGTGCGGTCGTGCTCGGCCAGGGGCTCCGCGGGCCGCAGCTGCTCGGCATCGCGCTGGTGGTGGCGGCCAGCATCATCGTGATGTCCCGGCCACGACGAGGCGCCCGGCCCGCCGGAGCGGAACCGGGCGCCTGAGGCGACCAGCGGATCAGTTGTCGCGGTTGATCGGCACCTTCTTGCCGTCCAGGATCATGTACTCCTGATCCGGTTCCTCCGCCTTGCGGCGGTCCTTGCTGGACTTGATGAGGCTGGCGATCGTCGTCACGCCGAGGATGAGCACGATGGCGCCCAGCGACACGAGGATCGGGATGTCCGGGGCCCAGGCGATGTGCTCCCCACCGTTGATGAAGGGCAGCTCGTTCTCGTGCATCGCGTGGAGGATGAGCTTGACACCGATGAAGGCCAGCAGCACCGAGAGGCCGATGCCCAGGTAGACCAGGCGCTGCAGCAGGTCACCGAGCAGGAAGAACAGCTGGCGCAGACCCATCAGCGCGAAGATGTTGGCCATGAGCACCAGGTAGGGCTCCTGGGTGAGGCCGAAGATGGCCGGGATGGAGTCCAGCGCGAACAGCAGGTCGGTGGAGCCCAGCGCGATGACGGTGATGAACATCGGCGTGATGAGCTTCTTGCCGTCGATCCGGGCGAGGAAGTGGGTGCCGTGCTCCCACGAGTCGGTGGCCGGGAAACGGTTCTTGACGAAGGTGATGAACGCGTTCTCCTCGAACTCGTCCTCGTCCTCGTCGTTGATCGACTCCAGGAAGAGCTTGACGGCGGTGTAGATGAGGAAGGCACCGAAGAGGTAGAAGATCCACGAGAACGCGTTGATCGCGGTGGCCCCCACGGCGATGAAGATCGCGCGCAGCACCAGGGCGATGATGATGCCCCACAGCAGGGCGTCCTGCTGGTACTTCCGCGGCACCCCAAACTTGCTCATGATGATGAGGAAGATGAAGAGGTTGTCGATGCTCAGCGAGTACTCGGTGAGCCAGCCGGCGAAGAACTCGGTGCCGTACTGGTGGCCGGCGAGCACCCAGACGCCGATGCCGAAGAGGACGGCGGCGCTGACGTAGACGGTCAGGAACCCGGTGGTCTCCTTGCGGGAGGGCACGTGGGGGTTGCGCATCGCCCACCAGACGTCGAAGGCGAGGACGCCCAGGGTGACGACGAGGCTGACGATCCAGACCCAGAGGGGAACTGTCATGGGAGGGGAACCTTCCGTTGCGGCCACCGGGGTGGCACGTGGTCACGGGCCGGAGGTCTCTCCCACCTCGGGTGGGCCGAACTCCCGGAAGCGCCGGTCGTTGGGGCCTGGCGGCCGCACCCGGGCTTCGTGATGACGAGAGCTCACGCGGGGATACTCCCCTCCGTCGAGGGGTCATCTTACGGGGTGGCCGCCTCGGTGGGGGTGAGGTCAGCCGGTGGCGCGCTCCATCTGCCGCAGCTCCTTGCGCAGCTCGGCGATCTCGTCACGCAGCCGCCCTGCCAGCTCGAACTGCAGCTGCTCGGCCGCCGAGTGCATCTGGTCGGTGAGCTGGGCGATGAGTTCGGCCAGTTCGGCCTTGGGCATGTCCGTGGGGCGCTCCCCGGTGGCCACCGAGAGGTCCGCGGTCACGTCGGCGTCGGCCGCGGCACCCCGCCGGCCCGTGGGGCGGCCGGGATCGGTGACGCCCTCGTAGGTGCTGGCCACGCCCTGCATCTCGGCGAGCATCTCGGTGATGTCGCCGATCTTCTTGCGCAGCGGGGTGGGGTCGATGCCGTGCTCGGTGTTGTGCGCGATCTGCTTGGCGCGGCGCCGGTTGGTCTCGTCGATGGCGTACTGCATCGACTCGGTGATGGTGTCGGCGTACATGTGCACCTGGCCCGACACGTTGCGGGCCGCACGGCCGATGGTCTGGATGAGCGACCGGTTGGACCGCAGGAAGCCCTGCTTGTCGGCATCGAGGATGCTCACGAGAGACACCTCGGGGAGGTCGAGGCCCTCGCGCAGCAGGTTGATACCCACCAGGACGTCGTACTCGCCCAGGCGCAGCTCCTTGAGCAGCTCGATGCGCCGCAGCGTGTCCACTTCGCTGTGCAGGTAGCGCACCCGCACCTGGCGCTCCAGCAGGTAGTCGGTGAGGTCCTCGGCCATCTTCTTGGTGAGGGTCGTGACCAGGACGCGCTCGTCGCGCTCGGCCCGCTCGCGGATCTCGGCCAGCAGGTCGTCGATCTGCCCCTTGGTGGGCTTCACCACGATCTCCGGGTCCACCAGACCGGTGGGGCGGATGATCTGCTCCACGTAGCCGTCGGACTTGGCGAGCTCGTAGTCGCCCGGCGTCGCCGAGAGGTACACCGTCTGCCCGATGCGCTCGAGGAACTCCTCCCACTTCAGCGGGCGGTTGTCCATGGCGCTGGGCAGGCGGAAGCCGTGGTCCACCAGCGTGCGCTTGCGCGACATGTCCCCCTCGAACATGGCGC
This sequence comes from Kytococcus schroeteri, assembly GCF_002847825.1. Taxonomy (GTDB): domain Bacteria; phylum Actinomycetota; class Actinomycetes; order Actinomycetales; family Dermatophilaceae; genus Kytococcus; species Kytococcus schroeteri. Next base: position 232,911 of record NZ_PKIZ01000001.1, read on the forward strand.
CGATCTGCGGCACGGTCACGTGGGACTCGTCGAGCACCAGGAGGAAGTCCTCCGGGAAGTAGTCGAGCAGGCAGTTCGGCGCCGATCCGGGCTCGCGGCCGTCGATGTGCAGCGAGTAGTTCTCGATGCCGTTGCAGCTGCCCATCTCGCGCATCATCTCGACGTCGTAGGTGGTGCGCATGCGCAGGCGCTGGGCCTCCAGGAGCTTGCCCTGCTGCTCGAAGCGCGCCAGCTGCCCCTCCAGCTCGTGCTCGATGCCGGAGATGGCCCGCTCCATGCGCTCCGGCCCGGCCACGTAGTGGGTGGCCGGGAAGATGTACATCTCCTCCTCGTCGCGCACCACCTCGCCGGTGAGCGGGTTGAGGGTGGCGATGGCGTCGATCTCGTCACCGAAGAACTCGATGCGCACGGCGAGCTCCTCGTACATCGGGATGATCTCCACCGTGTCCCCCCGCACCCGGAAGGTGCCGCGCTGGAAGGCCATGTCGTTGCGCGAGTACTGCATGGTGACGAACTTGCGCAGCAGCTCCTCGCGGTCCATCTCCTGGCCCACCGTGAGGCGCACCATGCGGTCCACGTACTCCTGCGGCGTGCCCAGGCCGTAGATGCAGGACACCGAGGCCACCACCACCACGTCACGCCGGGTGAGCAGCGAGTTGGTGGCGCTGTGGCGCAGCCGCTCCACCTCCTCGTTGATGGAGGAGTCCTTCTCGATGTAGGTGTCCGTCTGCGGGACGTACGCCTCCGGCTGGTAGTAGTCGTAGTAGGAGACGAAGTACTCCACCGCGTTGTGCGGGAGCAGCTCGCGGAACTCGTTGGCCAGCTGCGCGGCGAGCGTCTTGTTGGGCGCCATCACCAGCGTGGGCCGCTGCAGCTTCTCGATCATCCACGCGGTGGTGGCCGACTTGCCGGTACCGGTGGCACCCAGGAGCACCACGTCCTTCTCCCCCGCCTGGATGCGGCGCGTGAGGTCCGCGATGGCGGTCGGCTGGTCGCCGGCGGGCTGGTACTCCGAGACCACCTCGAAGGGGGCGACGCTGCGTTGGAGGTCCGTGACGGGGCGCATGGTTCAACGGTAGACGGGGCCACCGACAACCTCCCGCCGAGCCGTGAGACCCATCACCCGACGCCCCGAGGATTTGGCTGGTCCATCACCGTGTGTTTCCCTCGAGGGCTGCCGATACGGTCGGGAGCGGCCATGGGCCGGCGTCGAGCCCCGGCCCCGCCCCCCCCCATCGGCCACCGATCGCACACCCCGTCGAGAGGACACCCATGACCTTCGCACCGCCCGGTGTGAGCGCCGAGAAGCAGCGACGGCGCGAGCACATCAAGACCGCCAGCGACGTCCCCGAGCCCGACGGGTCGATGGACAAGGGCGTGTTCTGGCCCGCCGCCCTGCTCGCCGTCGGCTTCGTGGCCGCCACCGCCCTCTTCCCCGACACCGTCAGCGAGACCATCTCGAAGGCCAACACCTGGGTGACGGGCAGCTTCGGCTGGTTCTACATCCTGTCGGCCACCGCCCTGGTCTTCTTCGCCATCTGGATCAGCGTCTCGCGCCTCGGATCCACCACCCTGGGCCCGGACGACGAGGAGCCCGAGTTCAGCCTCGTCTCCTGGTTCGCGATGCTGTTCAGTGCCGGCATGGGCATCGGCCTGATGTTCTTCGGCGTGGCCGAGCCGCTCTTCCACTTCGCGACCCCGCGCCCCGAGGTGGCCCCGCCGGACCTCGGTGAGCACGGTGGCGCGGTGGCCCCGGAGACCGCCGAGGCCGCCCGTGAGGCCATGACCACGACCTTCCTGCACTGGGGCCTGCACCCCTGGGCCGTCTACGCGGTGATGGGTCTGGGCATCGCCTACGCCATCCACCGCCGCAACCGCCCGGTGTCCGTCCGCTGGGCGCTGGAGCCGCTGCTGGGCGACAAGGTCAAGGGCTCGGCCGGCGACCTCATCGACATGGTGGCCATCATCGGCACGCTGTTCGGTGTGGCCACCTCGCTGGGTCTGGGCGTGGCGCAGGTCGCCGCCGGCATGGAGCACCTGGGCCTGGTGGACGACGCCGACGACAAGGCGCTGCAGGTCGGCATCATCGCCGTGGTGACCGCCCTGGCCACACTCTCGGTGGCCTCCGGCATCGGCAAGGGCATCCGCTATCTGAGCAATCTCAACCTCGGCCTGGCCGTGCTGCTGCTCTTCTGCGTGCTCTTCCTCGGCCCGACGCTGTTCATCATGCGGGACTTCGTGTTCTCCATCGGGCAGTACCTCAACGACTTCTTCCACCTGTCGACGCTGACCATGCCCTTCCGCGGCGAGGCCACCGACACCTGGCTCGGCTCCTGGACCCTCTTCTACTGGGGCTGGTGGATCAGCTGGTCGCCCTTCGTGGGCATCTTCATCGCCCGCATCTCCCGCGGCCGCACCGTCTCGGAGTTCATGGCCGGCGTGCTGCTGGTGCCTGCCCTCCTGAGCTTCTTCTGGTTCTCGGTCATGGGTGGCACGGCACTGCACCGCGAGATCTTCGGCGCCGGCGGCCTCATCGGCAAGGAGGGGGCGGTGGACACCAACACCGCGCTGTTCCAGATGCTGGAGGCCCTGCCCGGCGGCGCGATCCTGGCGGGTATCGCCCTCCTCATGGTGGTCATCTTCTTCGTGACCAGCTCTGACTCGGGCTCCTTCGTCATGGACATGCTGGCCACGGGTGGTTCGGCCACCCCGCCGGTGTGGAGCCGCGTGTTCTGGTCGGTGGCCACCGGCGCCATCGCCGCCATCCTCATCCTGTCCACGGCGGTCCCGGCCGACGCGCTGACCGCCTTGCAGACGCTGTCCATCCTCAGCGCCCTGCCGGTGGTCTTCCTGCTCATGGCCATCGCGTGGGCGGTGACCCGGGCCCTCTCGGCCGAATACCACCGCGACCGTCGCCTTGAGCACCAGCTGCTCCACGAGGCGCTGGTGCGCGACTCCGTGGAGGCCACCGTGGAGACCCTGGCCAGCGGCGAGCCGCGGCCGCGCACCGAGGCGTCCCTGGTGGGCCGGGGCGGTCCCTGGCGGGTGACGCGCGAGGACCGCGGGGACGGCGCGACGGGCGCCTGACCTCCCCCGGTCGCACGAGGCCCCCGGCACCTGCTGGTGCCGGGGGCCTCGTCGTGCGCCCGGCATCGGGCAGACGGAGCCGGACGGTCGGTGCCGGGCGCCTCAGCCGCCCTGGACCAGCGGCAGCACGCGCTCGGACCAGGCGCGGTCCACCTGGCCCAGGAGGGCGGCCCGGTCACCGGAGTTGTCCAGGAGCACGTCGGCGACGGCGCGGCGCTGGGCGTCGGTGGCCTGGGCGGCGATGCGGGAGCGGGCCTCCTCGGGGGTCATGCCGCGGTCGCGGACCATGCGCTCGACGCGCAGCTCCTGGGGTGTCTCCACGACGAGGACGAGGTCGAAGTCGTCCGCCTGACCGGTCTCCACGAGGAGCGGGATGTCGTGCACCACTGGGGTGCCGGCGGGGGCCTGCGCCTCGAGCTCGGCGGCGCGGGCGCGGACGCGGGGGTGGATGATCGCCTCGAGGTCGCGGCGGGCGGCGTCGTCGGAGAAGACGACGGCGCCCAGGGCGGGGCGATCCAGGGAGCCGTCGGGGGCCAGGACGGACTCGCCGAAGCGGGCGGTGACCTCGGCGAGCCCCGGCGTGCCCGGCTCGACGACCTCGCGGCTCAGCCGGTCGGAGTCGATGACGACCGCGCCCAGCTCCGCGAGGCGGCGGGCGACGGTGGACTTTCCGGCGGCGATGCCCCCGGTGAGCGCGATGCGGTGCATGGCGGCCATGCTAGGAGGCTCGGTCGGGGTGGGCATGGGGCCGGTGTGGTGGGTGTCCACAGGTGGGGTGGGTCGCGGTCGGGCGGGTGTCGTTTCGTCCACATGTTCGATGATGGGGGTTGCGGGGCGGGTGTGGTGCTGCCATGATTGGAACATGTGAACGACCCGGTGGGTGGGTGTGTTCGATGTCGTGGTGTGCATCCGGGCAGGGGGTGGTGGTCGTGCGGCGGGAGTCCGATGGCCCGGTCGGTGGCGGTGGGGTGGTGCCCACCGCGGTGGGCGCGTTGGGTGCGGCGGTGGCCGCCCTGGAGGCGATGCGGGCCGCGGAGGTGGCCTTCCTCGACGCGGTCGGCCGGGTCCACGCCGAGGTCACCCGGGCGTGCGGGCAGATCACCGATGGCGGGTTGGGGGCCGCGTGGCGCCGTGTGGACGTGGACGCCACGGTGGCTGACGAGCTGGTGTGTGCCACCGGCGAGTCGGGCCTGTTCGTGCGCGCGGTGGTCGACCTGGTCACCAGCGACCCCGCCCGGCTGGACTGCGGCAGGTCACCGGTCATCCAGGGCCGGGCGTCGTTGCGCAGGGTGCTGGACTGGCACGCCGCCACCGACCACCTGCCCCAGGACGTGGCCGTCACGATCGGCCAGGAGGTGTTGACCCGGGGGTCGGACGGGTCCCCGCGCAGCGGGTCGTCGTTCCGACGGTTGCTGGGCCGCAGGGTGCGGCAGGCCGAGACCGCTGACCGGGCCGCGGCCCGTGCCAGGCGGACCACGGCGATCGCAGGCCGGGGCAGCTGGGCCCGGGCCGGTCAGGACGGGACCGGGTCGCTCACGGTGGTCGGTGAGGCCACCCGGGTGGCCGGTGCCTGGTCCCGGTTGGACAACGCGGCCCGCCGCGCGAAGGCCGCCGGCGACGCCCGTACCCTGGGCCAGCTCCGCTCGGACCTGCACCTGGACCTGCTGTTGGTCGGCCAGCTCCCCGACCACCCCAACACCGGCGCCAACACGACCCCGGTCCCGCCCCCGAGCGCGGGTGCGGCTGGGGGTGCGGGGAGTGGGCGGGCACCCCACGAGGACCCCGACCCGGCCGACTGGACTGTCGAGACTCC
>NZ_PKIZ01000010.1:0-18644 GCF_002847825.1 Kytococcus schroeteri
GCAGCCGAGGGGCCGCCACCGGGCACCGGGGCCGGTACGGCACCACCCAGGAACGACCCCGATCACCCCGATCACCCCGAAGACCGCGGTGACCGCGGTGACCGCGGTGGCGGGACCGACCTGGCCAATGCCATCCCGTTGTGCGGACGACACCACCGCCGCCTGGACGACCCCCGGTACACGCACACCACCACGACCGGACCCGACGGCGCCACGACCGTCCACTTCCACACAGCACACCCATGACCAGCCACCGACAGGGCGGGGGAGAGCCCCGGCTGCCGCGTAGGGTGGCCCGCATGTCCCGCAGCACCCCGCCGATCGCGGCCCGCCGCCCCCATCGCCGTGAGCACCACGGGCACGTCGTGGACGATCCGTGGCAGTGGCTGCGAGACCCGGAGGACCCGCAGGTCGTCGCACACCTCGAGGCGGAGAACGCCTGGACCGAGGAGCGGCTCGCCGGGCAGGAGGGGCTCCGGAAGCGCGTCTTCGACGAGATCGTCGCCCGCACGCAGCTGACCGACGTGTCCGTCGCGGCCCGGCACGGGGACTGGTGGTACTACACGCGCACCGTCGAGGGGGAGCAGTACCCGGTCCACGCCCGGGTGGCGGCGCGGGGGGAGTACGCGGTGCAGCGCCCCGTCCTGGAACCGGGACAGGTGCCGGCCGGGGAGCAGGTGCTGCTCGACGGCAACGCTGAGGCCGGCGACGCGACCTTCTTCTCGGTGGGCGGCTTCACCACCAGCCGGGACGACCAGCGCCTGGCCTTCGCCACCGACACCTCGGGGGACGAGCGGTTCAACGTCACGGTCGTGGACCTGGCCACCGGCGAGCGGATCGACGAGTCGATCAGCGGCGTCGGGTACGGCCTGTGCTTCGACCACGACGCCACCCACCTCTACTACGTCCGCGTGGACGAGGCGTGGCGGCCCCACCAGGTCTGGCGCCACGCCATCGGGGCGGACCCGGCCACCGACGAGCTCGTGCACACCGAGGAGGACGAGGCCTGGTGGATGGGCATCGACACCTCCGGCGACGACCGCTGGCTGCTCATCGGTAAGGCCTCCAGCGACTCCAGCGAGTGGTGGGTGCTCGACACCACCGACCCGGCTGCCCGTCCGCAGGTGGTGCAGGCGCGCGTCGACGGCCTCGAGTACGACGTCGACGTGGACGGCGACGAGCTGCTCCTCGTGCACACCGCGAACACTCCCGAGGGGGAGTTGGCCACGGCCACCGTCGCGGCGTCCGGCCGGGAGCACTGGCGTGCGGTGCAGCCCCCGGCCGAGGACGAGCGCCTCCTGGGGGTGGACCTCTACGAGCGCTTCGCCGTGGTCTCCCTCCGGCGGGACGGTCTCACGGCCCTGCGGGTGTACCCGCGCACCGCGGGCCCGGACGTGCCGTTGGGCCTGGGTGCGCCGCTCGACCTCGTCCCCGACGAGCCGCTGTGGACGATCGGTCTGGGGACCAACCCCGACCACGCCACGACGACGCTGCAGGTGGTCACCGAGTCGCTCGTGACCCCGCCCACCACGAGCGAGTACGACCTGGGGCCGGTGCTCGAGGGGGGCGAGCTCGCGCCGCCCACCGTGCTGCGGCAGCAGCCCGTCCTCGGCGGGTACGACCCGGCCCAGTACGTGCAGGAGCGCCTGTGGGCCACGGCGGCCGACGGGACGCGCATCCCGGTGTCCCTGGTGCACCACGTGGACGCTCGGCCCGACGGGACGGCCCCCGGGCTGCTGTACGGGTACGGCGCCTACGAGGTGTCCACCGAGCCCGACTTCCGTACCAGCCGTCTCTCGCTGCTGGATCGCGGCGTCGTCTTCGCGATCGCCCACGTGCGCGGCGGCGGCGAGATGGGGCGCCACTGGTACGAGGCCGGCCGTCTGGCGCAGAAGCAGAACTCCTTCACCGACCTGAACGCCGCCGCGCACCACCTCGTCGACGCCGGGTGGGTGCACCCCGACCGCCTCGCCGTGGAGGGCGGCTCCGCCGGCGGCCTGCTGCTGGGAGCGGCCATCAACCTCGAGCCCGGCCTCTACCGGGCGGCGCACCTCGCGGTGCCGTTCGTGGACGCGCTGACCACCATCCTCGACCCCTCCCTGCCGCTCACGGTGGGCGAGTGGACCGAGTGGGGCAACCCCCTGCACGACCCGGCGGCCTACGAGCTCATGGCCGCGTACTCGCCCTACGAGAACGTGCGGACCGCGCAGTACCCCGCGATGCTGGCGACCACCAGCCTCAACGACACCCGGGTCGGGTGCGGGGAGCCCGCCAAGTGGGTGCAGGCGGTGCGCGAGCGGGCCACCAACGACCCGGTCGAGCGTCCCGTGCTGCTGCGCACCGAGATGGTCGCCGGCCACGGTGGCCGTTCCGGCCGGTACGACGTGTGGGGCGACCGCGCCCTCGAGCTGGCGTTCCTGCTCGACGCACTGGGGGTGGAGGCATGACCGACAGGACGGGCACCGGTACGGGCGCCACGGAGGCGGAGGCCCGGGCGGTGGACTGGAGCGGCACGGAGATCGCACGCCTGCGCGTGCTGGACACGGTCTGGTCCGTCCGTGACCACGCCTCCGGCATCCAGGACGACGTGCCCGCGCTGTGGTCCCGCTGTATCACCGACGAGGAGCCCGACGTGCCGCTGCACCTCGTGGCCGTGGGGGAGGCGCCACCCGCAGGGGAGGCGGTCGTGGTCGCCGGGGAGCAGGGCGGGTACAGCCTGGCCTCGTGGTTGATCGCCGCCTCGATCGGGCGCCACATCGGGCAGTCGCTCATGGTGCACGCCGCGGCGCTCACCGCCCCCGGGACCGACCGGGCCCTGTGCCTCGTGGCCGCGTCGGGGACGGGCAAGACGACGGCCAGCCGCGTGTTGGCCCAGGCGGGGTGGGGCTACCTCACCGACGAGTGCGTCGCCGTCGACGACGGCTACCGGGTGATGCCCCTGGAGAAGCCCCTCTCGGTGGTCACCGACCCCCGGGGCAACCCGCACCACAAGCACCAGCTGGGACCCGACCAGCTGGGCATGGCCCGTGCGCCCGAGGGGGCCCGGCTCACCGGACTGGTGCTCCTCCACCGCCTGCGCACCGAGGAGCAGCGGGAGGTTGACCCGGGCCCGCTGCCCCGCCTGGAGCCGGTGCCGGCCGTCGAGGCCCTGCCGCTGCTCGCGCCGCAGACCTCCGCGCTGAGCCGCACCCCCGGCGGCCTGTCCACCCTGGCCCGTGCGGTCACCGACCTCGGGGTGCAGCGCCTGGTGTACTCCGAGATCACCGAGACCACCGACCTGCTCGCCGACCTCGCCGCGCAGGGGGCCCCGTCCCCGGCCGAGGAGCTCACCGCGCTCCAGGGGGACGCGCCGTGGGACGCCGTCCCTCCCAAGCCGTTGGACGACCCGGACACGACGCCGGGAGCCCGCTGGGAGCAGGCCCCGTTCTCCTGGGCCGTGGTGTGCGGTGAGGGGGACGTGGTGCTCATGGTCGGGTCGTCCGTGCTGCAGCTCGGCCAGCTCGGCGCGACCCTCTGGCAGGAGCTCGCGGACTCGCCGCGGACCGTCGGTGAGCTCACCGCGCTCCTCGTCGAGACCTTCGGCCCCCACCCCGACGCCGAGCGCCTGGCTGCCGAGGCGGTCGCGGCCCTCTACCGGGTCGGGCTGGTCCGCCCCGCCTGAGCCGCCCAGGCACAGGAACGCGTACGCCCGGGGACGCCGACGGGGCCGGTCCCGCAGGACCGGCCCCGTCGTCACACCGTGGTCGGCGACTCAGATGTGGTAGTAGAGCTCGTACTCGAAGGGGTTGGGGCGCAGGCGCATCGGCGCGATCTCGTGCGTGCGCTTGTAGTCCACCCAGGCCGCAATGAGGTCGTCGGTGAACACGTCGCCCTCGGTGAGGAAGTCGTGGTCGGCCTCCAGCGCCTCCAGGGCGGCGTCGAGCGAGAACGGCAGCTGCTCGATGTTCGCCTGCTCCTCCGGCGGCAGCTCGTACAGGTCCTTGTCCACCGGCTCCGGCGGCTCGATGCGGTTGCGGATGCCGTCGATGCCGGCCATCAGCTGCGCCGCGAAGCACAGGTACGGGTTGGCCGACGGGTCCGGCACGCGGAACTCCACGCGCTTGGCCTTCGGCGAGGTGCCCGTGATCGGGATGCGGATGCACGCCGAGCGGTTGCGGGCCGAGTACACGAGGTTGACCGGCGCCTCGAAGCCCGGCACCAGGCGGCGGAACGAGTTGATCGTCGGGTTGGTGAAGGCCAGCAGCGCCGGGGCGTGCTTGAGCAGGCCACCGATGTACCACCGCGCGGTGTCGGAGAGCTGGCCGTAACCGTTCTCGTCGTGGAACAGCGGCTCGCCGTCCTTCCACAGGCTCTGGTGGGTGTGCATGCCGGAGCCGTTGTCACCCATGACCGGCTTGGGCATGAAGGTGGCCGAGCGGCCGTCCTCCCACGCGGTGCCCTTGACGACGTACTTGAACTTCATCATGTCGTCGCCGGCGTGCAGCAGCGTGTTGAACTTGTAGTTGATCTCCTGCTGGCCGGCGGAGCCCACCTCGTGGTGGCTGCGCTCGACCTCGAGGCCGACCTTCTCCATGTTGCGGCAGATCTGGTCGCGCAGGTCGGTGTAGTGGTCGGTGGGGAACACCGGGAAGTACCCGCCCTTGGTGCTCACCTTGTAGCCCTGGTTGCCGCCCACCTCCTCGCGGCCGGTGTTCCAAGCCGCGGCCTCGGCGTCGATGCTGTAGAACGCGCTGCCCGGGGTGGTCTCGTAGCGGACCTCGTCGAACACGTGGAACTCGGCCTCGGCGCCGATGAAGACGGTGTCGGCGATGCCGGTCGTCCTCAGGTACTCCTCGGCGCGGCGGGCGATGGTGCGCGGGTCGCGGCCGTAGGGCTCGTCGGTGAAGGGGTCGACGATGGAGTAGTTCATGACCAGCGTCTTGGCGTCCCGGAAGGGGTCGATGAACGCGGTGGCCAGGTCGGGCAGCAGCTTCATGTCGGACTCGTGGATGGCGACGAAGCCGCGGATGGACGAGCCGTCGAACATCTGGCCGGTGGCCAGCGCCTCGGCGTCCACCGTGGAGGCGGGCACGTTGAAGTGCTGCATGACGCCCGGAAGGTCGCAGAACCGGATGTCGAGGAACTCCACCTCCTCGTCGCGGATGTAGTCGATGACCTCTTGCGGGCTGCTGAACACTGCTGTGCCCTCCTGGGAGCGGGAGTGGTGGCCGGCACCGCCGGGTCGGCGGTGTCGCGGAACGGACCCAGCCTATCGACTGGCCCCTGCCGTGGAGTCACTCCCACGTCACCGGGTGGCCACGTGTCGTCGGTGGTCTCGGACACGCGCCACCCACCGGCCCGCCCGCGCTCCGCCCGGTCCGTACCCTGTGCGCGTGGACAGACGTGAGATCGGCTCCTGGCTCAGCGGACCCCGGGCGGCGCTCCCCGACGACGAGCACCCCAGCCCCCAGGACCACCCGGGTCAACGCCTCGGCCTGCCGGCCACCGGCCCCGGGTCCATCGCCCGCCTCGGCCCGCGCCTGGTCGCCCTGTTCATCGACTGGTTCGCCTGCCTGGCCATCACGGCCGCCACGTGGGGCCACCTGGGACCCGGCGGGTCCGGCCAGCTGGTGACGCACGGGATCTTCCTGCTGGAGAACCTCGTGCTCGTCGCCGCGGCCGGCGGCACCCTCGGCCACCGCATCATGGGCCTGCAGGTGATCCGCCTCGACGACCGACCGGTCACGCTCGTGGACTCCGCGGTGCGCGCGGTCCTGCTCTGCCTGGCCCTGCCGGCCCTGATCTGGGACCGCGACCAGCGCGGCGCACACGACTGGGTGCGTCGCACCGCCATCGTCCGCGGGCGCTGAGGCGGGTCAGGGCCTGACGGGCCCGGTGACGACGCGGGTGCCTCAGGGCCGCACGTACACGCGGTACCGCGCCAGCACGAGGGCGAGGGCCACCCAGAAGGCCAGGAACGCGATGCCGAAGACCCACCGGCCGGCGTCTGGACCCATCAGCCGCACCACCCGGTCGGCCACCGAGGGGTCGCCGGCGGTGAGCTGGTGCAGCACGAGGTGCGAGCCGAAGTAACCGAGCAGGGCGTTGCGGCCGAGTGCCTCGGGCACCGGTCGCACCAGCGATGACGCCGGAGGGGCCCCGTCGGCGTCGAGGAGCAAGTACGCACCCAGCAGCACGAGCAACCCGGGCACGGCCGTGAGCAGGGCGAAGGACGGGGTCCACAACCGCTTGACCACGGGCACGCCCAGCAGGTGCAGCACCAGCCCTGCGGCCAGGCAGGCGCCCACCAGCAGCAGGATGAGGGTGATGATCCGCCCCCGCGCCCCGGGGGTGCCGTGCAGGGTGCGCACGGTGGCGCCCGCCACCAGGCCCACTCCCACGGTCACCAGGGCACCGGCGAGCGTCACCACCCCCTCCGGGTCGTGGCCTCGCGCACCACCCCGGTAGGCGTGCGCCCCCATCCACGGCAGGTCGAGCGTGCGCGAGGGATTGCAGGTCGGGGTCACGCCGCCGCAGTGCGCACCCCAGGCCAGGTGCAGCGCGGTGAGCGCCACCGTCAGCACGGCCACCGCGACCGCCCACGCCCGGGGGCTGCGTAGGCGGGTGCTCGCCACGGCCACCACCGGCACCAGCACCGCGTAAACCTGGAGGGGGCCCATGAGGCGGAACTCCGCGGGGGCCGGCCAGTCCAGCACCACCGCGTTGTAGAGCAGCCCGGCTGCCCACAGCACCACCGAGCGGCGCAGGACCACCCACCACGAAGGCGTGCGGGCGTAGGCGAAGGCCATGCCGGCGCCCGAGAGCACCACGAAGGTGGGGAAGACCAGGTCCACCAGGTGGATGCCCTCCCAGTGGGCGTGCACCAGCGCGGTCGGCAGCGGGGGCAGCACCGCGATCATCAGCAGGTTGAAGACCACCGCGGCGCCGCGCGACCAGTCGAGGGAGACCAGGCGGCGCCGCGCACCGGGCCCGATGCTGCTCACCCGAGCACCGCCGACCGGTGGTCCGCCGCGCGCAGGTCGTCGAACAGCCCGCTCACCGACCGGTGCCCGAACGGTGCGTAGGCGGCGTCGGCCCGGCGGGCGGCCGGCAGGTCCGGGCAGTCCCAGATCCGTCCGCCCTGTGCTCCCGGCGGCAGCGCGGTGCGGCTGCGGTCGCCGGCGAGCCGGCGCACCACCCGGGCCACGACGCGGTGGTCGGGATGGTCGTCGTCGGTGGCGCAGGCGGCGGCCACCACGGCGTCGGGGTGTTCCTCCAGGACGGGGGAGAGGGCCTCGGCCACCGCGGACTCGGTGAGACCACCGTCGGGCAGCTCCAGGTGGGTGATGGTGCCCCGTTCGCCGGTCAGCGCGGCCCAGGCGTCCTCCAGCTCCGCCGAGCGCACCGCCTCGAGGCGCTCGGCGCTCCACGAGGCGGGGGCGGCCCCGCTCGCGGCGCCCCGGGTCACCGCCACGAGCACCAAGTGGTCGCCCCGGTCGCGCGCGTGCAGCACGTAGCCCGACAGACGCAGCGTCTCGTCGTCGGGGTGGGGGCTCACCACCACGAGCGTGCCGGCGTGCCCGCACCCGGCCACCGGCACCAGTCCGGCGAGGGCGACGCCCAGCACGAATCGCCGACGGGAGGGCGCCACCACGGCGGGTCTCAGCGGATGGTGGAGCGCTTCGCCGTCCGTGCACGGCGCGGGTCGATGCCCTTGGGCATGCCGGCCTGCTGGGCCATGCCGCCCATCGCCGTGAGGCGCTTGTGCACGGCCTCGGCCTCCGCGTCGGTCATCTGCTTGGGCAGCTTCTTGGCCTCGCGGATCACGTCGGTCATGGGCGTGCGGTCCTCGCCCTCGCCGAGCAGGTAGGTGGTCACGGGCACCTCCGGACCGGCGATGCGGTGCACGAACTTCTCCTGCGAGGCCAGCAGCCGCTGCGCGCCCCCCTTGGGACCCTCGCCCAGCAGCACGACGCCCCGCCGGGAGACGCCGCGGAACACCATCGCGGCCTTGTCCATGTCCTGCACGCCCCGGGCACGGCGCGGCATCTCGGCGGCCACCGGCTCCTGCTCGTAGTACCAGGTGCGCCCCAGCGCCTGCAGTGCGGCCCCGCCCTGCCCGGGCTGGCCCTCCACCTGCGCGTAGGCGGCCTTCTGCGCCAGGCGGCCCAGCGTGAAGGTGGTGGCCAGGATGGCCACGAGCAGCCCCAGCAGCACGAAGTAGACGAACATGTCGAACAGCAGGCCCAGCAGGCCGAACAGCACGAGCACGCCCAGGAACACGGCCAGCAGGACCAGCGGCGTGTTGGGGTTGGCGCGCCGGGTCATGCGGTAGACCTCGCCGACCTGCGAGCCGTAGGCCTTCACGCGCTGGCCGAGCGTCCGCTTGCCGGTGCCGTCGCGGCGGGCGCCGCGCGGGGTGTCCTTCTGTGCCATGGGGCTGGGGTTCCTCTGTGTCAGGGCGGGGGAGTGGGGCGGCGTCAGCCGGTGGCGCCGAGGCGCTTCTCCACGAGGGTACGGGCCTCCTGGCGGGCCCCGTCGTCGACGGCCTCGCCGAGGTGGGCCAGGTGCTCGGGGATCTCGCGGCCGAGCTTGCGCATGGTCTGCGCCCACAGGCGGCCGGCGCGGTAGGACGAGCGCACCAGCGGGCCGGCCATGATGCTCATGCCCAGCTCCTCGCCGTACTCGCTGAGGGCCACGAACTCCTCCGGCTTCACCCACCGGTCGATGGGGTGGTGCAGCTTGGAGGGGCGCAGGTACTGGGTGATGGTGAGGATGTCGCAGCCGGCGTCGCGCAGGTCCACCATCGCCTGCTTGATCTCCTCGTCGTTCTCGCCCATGCCCAGGATGAGGTTGGACTTGGTGAGCAGCCCGTCCTCCTTGGCCATGGAGATCACCTTGAGCGACTTCTCGTAGGTGAACGCCGGGCGGATCTGGCGGAAGATGCGCGGCACGGTCTCCAGGTTGTGGGCGAACACCTCGGGGCGGGCGTCGAAGACCTGCTGCACCAGCTCGGGCTTGGCGCCGAAGTCCGGGGGCAGGATCTCCACGCCGGTGTTCGGGTTGCGCTCGTGGATGGCGCGGACGGTGTCGGCGTAGAGGCTGGCGGCGCCGTCGGGCATGTCGTCGCGGGCCACACCGGTGACGGTGGCGTAGCGCAGGCCCATCTGGGCCACGGAGTTGGCCACCTTCATCGGCTCGGCCGGGTCGAGCGGCATCGGCTTGCCGGTGGCGATGTCGCAGAAGTCGCAGCGGCGCGTGCACGTGTCGCCACCGATGAGGAAGGTGGCCTCGCGGTCCTCCCAGCACTCGAAGATGTTGGGGCAGCCGGCCTCCTGGCACACCGTGTGCAGGCCCTGCCCCTTGACCATGGAGTTCACCTCGCGGTACTCCGGGCCCATCTTGGCGGTGGTGCGGATCCAGGAGGGCTTGCGCTCGATCGGCGTCTCGGCGTTGCGCGCCTCCACGCGCAGCAGACGGCGACCTTCGGGGGCGATGGTCACGGATTGACTCCCTGCACTCGACGTGGCGTCCCGGCGGTGCCTGCCGGGGCCTGGTGGGCGGCGGTGGACGCCGCACGCAGCACCACAGGATACGCCGGGTGGGGCGGGGTGCCGGCGGGTGGGTTCAGGCGGCGTCGTGCCCGGCGGTGGTGGCGGCCGGGCGCGCCACCTCGACCGCGCCGAGTACGTCGCGCAGGTGCGCCTCCACGCGCGGCAGGGCGTCGGCCACGGTCGCGCCGGCGGCGTCCTCGCCGCGGCGGCGCAGCTCGGCGGCGATGCTGGTCACGCCCGCGTCGGAGATGCCGCACGGCACGATGCCCTCGGCCCAGGTGAGCGGGCAGTCCACGTTGAGGGCGAAGCCGTGCATGGCCACGTCGCGGCTCACGCGGATGCCGATGGCGCCGATCTTGCGGTCCTGACGTCCGAACTCGTCCTGCGCGGCGGGGTCGCCGAGCACCCAGGCACCGCTGCGCCCGTCCACCCGCGTGGCCTCGATGCCGTACTCGGCCACGGTGCGGATGAGCACCTCCTCGAGGCGGCGCACGTGCGCCACCACGTCCACCGGGTCCGGCAACCGCACGATCGGGTAGCCGGTGAGCTGGCCGGGGCCGTGCCAGGTGATCTTGCCGCCGCGGTCCACGTCGACCACGGGGGTGCCGTCCAGGGGGCGCTCGTGGGGCTCGGTGCGCTTGCCGGCGGTGTAGACGGCCGTGTGCTCCAGCAGCAGCACGGTGTCCTCACCACCCTCGACGACGCGCTGGTGCACCTGCTTCTGCAGGTCCCAGCCCTCCATGTAGTCGACGGTGTCCGGAACCAGGCCCACGTGCTCGAAGCGCATACGCCGAGGGTACGCCTGTGGACGACGCCCGACACGCCCACCCGGATCCGCGGCAGGCTGCACCCATGGTTCGAGTGCAGGAACTGGTGCAGGAAGGGTGGGAGCCGTCGCCGCAGGAGGTGGCCCGGCTCCTGCGGGAGGTGGGGGCCGACCTGGTGCGGCTCCACGAGGGTGGCGCGGTGCACGGTGGCGTGAGCACCGCGGTGGTGGGGGTGGGGGCCGACCACGGCTTCCACCTGGGGCCGCCGGTCCCGGCCGGGGACGACCCCTGGCTGCGGGAGCCGCCGGAGGTGGTGGACGGCGACGCGCCCACCCCGGCGAGCGACACCTACGAACTGGCCGCGGTGGTCCGGGACCTGCTCGACGTGGTGACGTGGGAGCTGCCGGAGGAGCTCGTGGTGGCCGTGGAGCGCGGCCTGCGCGACGACCCGTCGGGACGTCCCACGGTCACGGCCCTGGTGGTCTGTGCCGCCGGCGCCCTCGAGGAGGTGGCCGGGGCCAGCACGCCGCCCGACGGCCCGGTCGACCTTCCGCCCGGGCCGGACGAGCCGGAGGCGGCGAGTGCGGCCCCGTCCAGCCCCCTCCCGTCCAGCCCGGCTGCCGAGCGTGTGGAGGCGCCACCGTTCGCCCTCGGGGACGAAGGCGCGGAGGACGCGGACCCCGCGGACCGGCCGGGCACCTCCTGGCCGGACATGGTGGTCCACGGCTCGGCCAGCGGCGACCAGGACCGGATGGCCGCCCTCCGCGAGGCCTTCGCCGCTGCCGCCCAGGAACCGGAGCGGTCCGGTCTGCGGTCGCGCCTGCACCCGGTGGGCACGCGCCCGCTGGTGCTCGGCGCCGTGGCGGTGCTGGCCCTCGGCGGCCTCTGGGCGGTGGGTTCGCAGGGGGCCGACCCGGCCGTGGCCGAGACCCCGGTGGCGGCGCCCGGTCCCTCCGGGGCGCCGGCCGATCCCTCCGCCGTGTCGGACCGCCCGGCCGGTGGTACCGCCTCGCCCACGCCTGCCCCTGCACGCACGCGCACCGCGCCGGAGGCGGGCGCGCCCGTGGCCCTGCCCACCGCCGAGGAGGTCGACGATCTGCTCACGACCCGGGCGGTCGCGTGGGTGGCAGGGGACCGGGAGGCCCTGGCCCGGGTGGTGGTGCGCGACAGCCCCGCCTGGCGCCGCGACACCGGGCACCCCGCGCCCGAGGGCCACTCGGTGGCGGCCCGCTACCGCGTGAGCGACGTGCGGCCGGTCCGGGCAGACGGAGGGAGCGGCGCGGGCCGGGTGGTGCTCACCGCCAAGGTGGCCGCCCAGGGAGGGGACCCGCGGACGGTCCGGCTCGAGCTCGAGCCCTCGGGGAAGGACGGCGGCCCGATCTCCTGGCGGCTGGCCGACTGGCGGGTGCTGGCCGCCTGACCGGGAGCGGGTGCGCGGACGGGGCCCCACACCGTGTGGTGCGGGGCCCCGTCGTGTGCAAGGGCTGTGCCGGCCGGGCGGGCCGGACCGGCGTCAGCGGGTCAGACCTCGAACTGGCCGGCCTCCAGGCGCTCCTTCATGGTGCCCAGGAAGCGGGCGGCGTCGGCGCCGTCCACGATGCGGTGGTCGTAGGACAGGGCCAGGTACACCATCGAGCGGATGGCGATGGTCTCCAGACCGTCCTCGTCGCTCACCACGACCGGGCGCTTCACCACGGCACCGGTGCCGAGGATCGCCACGTTCGGCTGGTTGATGATCGGCGTGTCGAACAGGGCGCCGCGCGAACCGGTGTTGGTGAGCGTGAAGGTCGCACCGCTCAGCTCGTCCGGGCCCACCTTGTTGTCGCGGGTGCGGCTGGCCAGGTCGTCGATCTTGCGGGCGATGCCGGCGATGTTCAGCGACCCGGCGTCCTTGATGACCGGCACCAGCAGGCCCTTGTCGGTGTCCACGGCCATGCCCAGGTTCTCCTGGGCGTGGTAGACGATCTGGTCGTCCTCCACCGAGGCGTTCACCGTCGGGTGCTCCTTGAGCGCCTCGATGGCGGCCTGCGCGAAGAAGGGCAGGAACGAGAGCTTGACGCCCTCGCGGGCCTGGAAGGCCTTCTTCTCGCGGTCACGCAGGCGGGCGATCTTGGTGACGTCCACCTCGACCACGGTGGTCAGCTGCGCGGAGACCTGCAGCGACTCCAGCATGCGCTGGGCGATCACCTTGCGCAGGCGGGTCATCTTCTCGGTGGTGCCGCGCTTGGCCTGCAGGTCGCCCAGGGCGCCGGAGGACTTCTGCGCGGAACCCGAGGACTGCGCCGCGGGCTTCTGCGCGGGCTGCTCGGCCGGCTCCTGCTCGGCCTTCGGCTGCTCGGCCGGGGCTTCGGCGGGCGCCTCGGCCCCCTTGCCCTTGGCGGGCGCCTCGGCCCCCTTGCCCTTGGCGGGCGCCTCGGCCCCCTTGCCCTCGGCGGCGGCCAGCACGTCCTGCTTGCGGATGCGGCCACCCACGCCGGAACCCTCCAGGGTGGAGAGGTCCACGCCGTGCTGCTTGGCCAGCTTGCGCACCAGCGGGGTCACGTAGGTCTCGGAGTCGGAGCCCTTGTCGGAGGATTCGGCCTTCTTCGGGGCCTCCTTCGCCGGGGCGGGCTCCTGGTCCTTCTTGTCCGCGGCCTTCTTCTCGTCGGCCTTCGCAGCGGCCTGCGGGTCCTCGGTCTCGCCCTCGGCAGCCACCTCCTCGGCGGACCCGGCGTCCATCGGCTCGGCGTCGGCGTCCTGGTCGGCCTCGTCCTCGGAGGAGTCGTCGCCACCGGCCTCGCCGCCGATGACACCCAGCTCGCCGCCGACCTCGACGGTCTCGTCCTCACCGGCGATGATCTTGGAGAGCACGCCCGCGTAGGGGGAGGGGATCTCGGTGTCCACCTTGTCGGTGGAGACCTCGAGCAGCGGCTCGTCGACCTCGACCTCGTCACCCTCGGCCTTCAGCCAGCGGGTCACGGTGCCCTCGGTCACGGACTCGCCGAGCTCCGGCATCGTCACGGTCTGGCCCTCGCCGCCGCCGGAGGACTTCTTGGCCGGCTTCTCGGCCTTCTCCTCCGTCTTCTCCTCGGCCTTCTTCGGCTCCTCCGCCTTCTCCTCGGCGGGCTCCTCGTCCTTCTCGTCGGAGGAGTCGTCGGACCCGCCGGAGGCCTCGCCGTCGCCGATGACGGCCAGGTCGCCGCCGACCTCGACGGTGTCGTCCTCCTCGGCAAGGATCTCCTGCAGCACACCCGCCACCGGGGAGGGGATCTCGGTGTCCACCTTGTCGGTGGAGACCTCGAGCAGCGGCTCGTCGACCGCCACCTCGTCACCCACGGCCTTCAACCAGCGCGTCACCGTGCCCTCGGTCACGGACTCGCCGAGCTCCGGCATCGTCACCTTCTCAGACATTCCCTGTCTCCTCGGTCGTTCGTTGAGCGGTCTGTACTGCCCTTGCGCAGCCATTCTCCACACTGGGCGGTGCCGCGCACCACCCGGGGCGTGCCGTGTACGTCACGCGTGGGCGTGCAACGGCTTGCCGGCCAGCGCCAGGTGGGCCTCGCCGAGGGCCTCGTTCTGGGTGGGGTGGGCGTGGACGAGGGCGGCGACCTCCTCGGGCAGGGCCTCCCAGTTGTAGATGAGCTGGGCCTCACCCACCTGCTCACCCATGCGGGCGCCGACCATGTGGATGCCCACCACTGGGCCGTCCTTGCGGCGCACCAGCTTGACGAAGCCCTGCGTGGCCAGGATCTGGCTCTTGCCGTTGCCGCCGAGGTTGTACTCCAGGGCCTCCACGGCGTCCTCGCCGTACTGCTCCTTGGCCTTGGCCTCGGTGAGGCCCACCGACGCGATCTCGGGGTCGCAGTAGGTGACGCGGGGGATGCCGGCCTCGTCGATCGGGGCGGGCTCCAGGCCGGCGATCTTCTCGGCCACGAAGATGCCCTGGGCGAAGCCGCGGTGGGCCAGCTGCAGGCCGGGCACGATGTCGCCGACGGCCCACAGGTGGTCCACGCCGGTGCGCAGGTCGGCGTCGGTGACCACGAAGCCGCGGTCGAGGTTGACGCCGGCCTCCTCGAAGCCCATCCCCTCGGTGACCGGGCCGCGACCGATGGCCACGAGCAGCAGGTCGGCCTCCAGCGTGGTGCCGTCCTGCAGCCTCACGGTGACGCCGTCCTCGCGGTTGTCCACGGACTCGAACATGACGCCGGTGCGGACGTCGATCTTGCGCTTGCGGAAGGCGCGCAGCAGCGTCTTGCTCACGGCCTCGTCCTCAGCGGGCACGATGCGGTCCAGGCCCTCCACCACGGTGACCTGGGCCCCGAAGCTGGTGAACACGCTGGCGAACTCCACGCCGATGACGCCGCCACCGAGCACCACCACGGACTGCGGCACGAAGTCGAGCTGCAGGGCCTGCTCGGAGGTCATCACCCGACCACCGATCTCCAGACCCGGGATGGACCGCGGGCGCGACCCGGTGGCCAGCACCACGTCCTTGCCCACGAGCTCGCGGCCGTCCACGGTGACGGTGTTGGGTGCGGTGAGGCGGCCCTCGCCCTCCACGTACTCCACCTTGCGCGCCTTCACCAGGCCCTGCAGACCCTTGTGCAGCCGGCCGATGACGCCGTCCTTGTAGGCGTTCACGCGGCCCATGTCGATGCCCTCGAAGGTCGCGTTCACGCCGAAGCTGGCGCTCTCGCGGGTGCTGTCGGCCACCTCGGCGGCGTGCAGCAGCGCCTTGGTGGGCACGCAACCCTGGTGCAGGCAGGTGCCGCCCAGCTTGCCCTTCTCCACCAGGGCCACGGTGAGGCCCAGCTCGGCCGCGCGCAGGGCGGCCGCGTAGCCGCCGCTTCCGCCACCGAGGATGACGAGGTCGTGGGTGGGCTGGCTGCTCGACATGGACGCTCCTGGGGTGGATGTCGGGGGACCGGGCGGTGTGGCCCGGGAGAGGTCGGGGTCATCGTGCCATGTGGCGCAGGCCACGTCAGGTGGGCTCCCGGGTCGGTCGGGCCGCGGCCCGTCGGCCGTGGGAAAAACGGTGGACGCCCCCTTGGTGGGGTGTCACGCTGGGCGCAGTCGAGCACCGCGGACCGGCCGCGGCCCTGGCATCGGCGGGAAGGAGGTCACGTCATGACGAACGAGCACGTCACCGACGAGACCAGGCGCAAGTTCGAGGAGGCCCTCGCGGCCAAGAAGGCCCACGGCGGCACCGACGTGTCGGCCGAGGGGGGCCACGGCAAGGTGGAGCACCCCCACGGGCCCGAGACCTCGGGCGCCCAGCAGATGTTCCGGCGCAAGAGCGTCTGAGCACCCGCAGCGCCGTCCGCGCGCGTGCGAGGAGCCCCCACCCGGTGCACGGCACCGGGTGGGGGCTCCGTCGTGTCCGGACCCCTCGCTCCCCGGCCCGGGGCGGGCGGGGAGCGGGCCCGGGTGGGCGCGTCAGGCCAGCGGCACGTCCTCGACGGCGGCCAGCAGGGTGCGCAGGCCGGAGCCGGTGCCGCCGGCGGGGGTGTAGCCCCACGGGCTGCCCTCGTGGAAGGCCGGGCCGGCGATGTCGATGTGGGCCCACGGCAGCTGCTGGGCGTCGCCCGTGACGTGGTCCTCACCCTGCGTGGAGCCCACGAAGCGCATCAGGTAGGCCGCGGCGGTCTGCATGCCGGCCGGCTTGCCGTAGCCGATGATGTTGCGCAGGTCGGCCACGGGGGAGACGAGGCCCTCGTGCACCTCCTCGGGGATGGGCAGGCCCACCAGCGGCTCGCCGGTGCGCTCGGCCAGACCCACCACGCGCTCGCGCAGGGCGTCGTCGTTGGCCACGACGCCGGCGGTGCGGTCGCCCAGGGCCATCACCGCGGCACCGGTGAGGGTGGCGATGTCGAGCACCAGATCGGGCTTCTCGCGGGTGGCCAGCACGAGGCCGTCGCACATGGCCAGACGGCCCTCGGCGTCGGTGTTGAGCACCTCCACGGTCAGGCCGTTGAGGGCGGTCACCACGTCACCGGGGCGCTGGGCGTCGCGCGAGGGCATGTTCTCGGCCAGGCAGAGGATGCCGGTGACGGCCGTCTGCACGCCCAGCTCGGCGGCGGCGAACACGGCGCCGGCCACGGCGGCCGCGCCACCCATGTCGCACTTCATGGTGGTCATGCCCTGCGGCGGCTTGAGGGAGAGGCCACCGGTGTCGAAGGTGATGCCCTTGCCCACCATCGCCACGTGCTTCTGGGCACCGGCCGGGCGGTAGCGCAGCACCGCGATGCGGGGACCGCGCGCCGAGCCCTTGCCCACGCCGTGGATGGCGCCGGCGCCCATGGACTCCAGCTGTGCGTCATCGATGACCTCGACCTCCACGCCCTGCGGCGCGCGCTCGGTCACCGAGGCGGCGAAGGACTCGGGGTAGAGGAAGTTGGCGGGGGTGTTCACCAGGTCGCGGGCGTAGGCCATCTGGCGGCCCAGCACCAGAGCGCGCTGCAGCCCGGTCTCCACCTCGGCGGAGTCCCCGGCGGGCACCACGGCGATGCTGCGCACCTCGGGGGCCTCGGCCTCCACCTCGTCGGTGGCCTCCACCGAGCTCTTGAAGCGGGTGTCGGCGTAGGCGCCCAGCACGGCGCCCTCGGCGGCGGCGACGGTGCCGGTGGCGTCGGTGGCCGGCAGCGCCAGCACCACACGGGTGGCGCCGGCGGTGGCGCGCACGGCGGCACCGGCGGCGCGGCGCAGGCGGTCGGTGGTCGCGTCGGCCTGCTTGCCCAGACCTGCCACCACGACGAGGGTGGCGGACACGCCGGGGGCACCGGCGAGCACGGTCGTGGAGTCCACGGCGCCGGTGGCCTTGAGCGTGGTCAGGGCGGCGGCCAGGGCCTCGGTGGCCTCGGCGGGCAGGTCGGCGGCGGCCAGCTCGGCCTTGCCGTCCACCTGCCAGGCGCCCAGCACCAGGGCGTCGGCGGTGGCCTCGGCCGGGGCCTCGGTGGCCGTCGTGAGCTCGAGGTCGAAGGGGGACAGCTCGAAGGGCACGCTCGTCATCAGGTCTCCTCGGATCGGGATCGGTTCGCGCTCCAGACGGCCCGGCGACTCGGCCGCCGGGCCACAGTGGCACCGATCGTACGCGCGGTGCGATCCACGTCACGTCCGGGCGGGTACGGTGCGCACATGACCGACTCCTCCCTCCGTCACTCCCCCCTCCACGAGGCCCACGTCGCCCGCGGCGCCAAGATGGCCGACTTCGGTGGCTGGGACATGCCCATCGAGTTCCCCGGCGGCGGCGTCAAGGCCGAGCACAACGCCACCCGCGAGGCCGTCGGGCTCTTCGACGTCTCGCACATGGGCAAGGTCCGCGTCTCCGGTCCCGGTGCGGCGGCCTTCGTCAACTCCTGCTTCACCAACGACCTCACCCGCATCGAGCCGGGCAAGGCGCAGTACACGATGTGCTGCAACGAGTCCGGTGGTGTCGTCGACGATCTGATCCAGTACCTGCGCTCCGAGGACGACGTGTTCCTCGTGCCCAACGCCGCCAACGCCACCCAGGTGGCCCGCCTGCTCACCGAGGCCGCGGCCGAGCGCGCCCCGGAGGTGACCGTCTCCGACGAGCACACCCAGCACGGCATCGTCGCCGTGCAGGGCCCGAAGGCCGACGAGGTCATGACCGCCCTCGGCCTGCCGGTGGACCACCCGGACTTCATGTCCTTCCTCGACGCGCAGTGGAAGGGCCACGAGGTGGTCGTCTGCCGCTCCGGCTACACCGGTGAGAAGGGCTACGAGCTGGTCTGCCCCTGGGACGCCACCGCCGAGCTGTGGGAGGCCCTCGTGGCCGCTGCCGCCGAGGTGGGCGGCCTGCCCGCCGGCCTGGGTGCCCGCGACACGCTGCGCACCGAGATGGGCTACCCGCTGCACGGCCACGAGCTCTCGGTGGACATCTCCCCGGTGATGGCCCGCAACGCCTGGGCCGTCGGCTGGGACAAGGAGGCCTTCTGGGGCAAGGAGGCCCTGGCGGCCCAGCGCGCGGAGAAGTCCGGCCGCCTGAACCGCGGCATCAAGGTGACCGGTCGCGGCATCCCGCGTGAGGGCAACGAGGTGAGGGCCACCGACGGCACGGTCATCGGGGTGGTCACCTCCGGCACCTTCTCGCCCACCCTGGGCCACGGCATCGCCATCGCGCTGGTGGACCGCTCCCACACCTTCGGTGACGAGGTCGTCATCGACGTGCGCGGCCGTGAGGTGGCCGGCGAGCTCGTGAAGCCGCCGTGCGATGGGGCTCAGGCGCGGTGGTCGGGGGAGTCCGGGGCGTCGTCCACCGGGTCGGGTTCCGCCTCCGCTCCGGGGGCGTCGGCGGCGTCCTCGGGTGCGGATCCGCCGGTGCCGCGGCGCGTGCGCAGCTGCTCGG
>NZ_PKIZ01000010.1:18819-68479 GCF_002847825.1 Kytococcus schroeteri
GCCCCGTCCGGCGGGGAGCGGGCGCAGCAGCATCCAGAGCCCGCCGGCGAGCAGGGCCAGGGCCAGGGCCGTCACGTACCAGGGCACGAGGGCGCCGTCCGGTGCCTCCCGTCGCTCGGGGGCGGCCGGGGCGTCCTCGCCGGCGGTCGGTGCCGGGCCCTCCCCGGCGGACTCCTCGCCGCCGGAGGGGGACGGGGAGGCCTCGGGGGAGGGGGTCGCCGCGGGCGCCGTGTCCGGGTCGGTGGGCTCGGGGGCCGTGCGCCGCACGGGCTCCACCGGCTCCTCGGTGGCCTCCAGCACGGCCGGGTCCGCGTCGGCCACGCGGTTGGCCGAGCAGCCCTCGGCCGGGTGACCGTCGACGGCGCACACCATCGGCGGGGTGCCCTGCACGTCGAGCGCGTGGCGCACGGTGGCGACCAGGGTCGCGTCCACCGGGGCCACGGCGCAGGCCGTCTCCACCTGCGGGGCGTCCTGCGGGCGGGAGGCGGACTCCTCGGGGCGACCGTGGTCCACCACCACGCCGACCCGCTTGGTGCCGGCCTCCGGCGCGGTCCGGCCGCACACCTCCTCGAACGACGGCGTCGCGCGCGGGGAGCGACCGTTGGTGGCCGACGCCGGGAGCAGGGCGAAGCGCAGCCCGACGACGGATCCGTCGGCGGGGACCTCCTCGGTGGCGCTGCGCTCGGGCACCTGCCAGCTGGTGCCCTGCAGCGTCCAGGTCGACCAGTACCGGTGGGCGGGCTCGGCGTGGGCGGGGGAGGCCGCCGAGAGGGCGGCGGTGACCGTGAGGGCCAGGGCCAGCGCCGTGCGGGGGCGGCGGGGCCCGGGAGCGTCCCGGCGTCCTCGGTCCGTCGTGCGGTCCATCGTGGTCCCTCCCCCTCGGTGGGTGCGTTCGGTGCCGGCTGGTCTGCGTCGCGCAGTATGTCACCACGTACCCTTCGCCCATGGCCCACCGAGACACCGTGCAGACCGAGGAACCCCAGCCCGTGGAGGAGGTGGACACCCGCCCCGAGGGCCAGCGGAAGAAGGGGCGCCCCACCCCCAAGCGACGCGAGGCGCAGGCCGCCCGCCGCAAGCCGCTGGTGGTGACCGACCGCAAGGCCGCCAAGGAGGCCGAGCGTCGCGAGCGCGCCGAGGAGCGGGCCCGTGCCCGCCAGGGGATGCTCGACGGGGACGACGCCTACCTGCCGGCGCGCGACCGTGGTCCGGTGCGTGCCTACGTGCGTGACCGCGTGGACTCTCGCTTCACCGTCGGGCAGGTCATGCTGCCGATCCTGCTGGTGACCCTGCTGCTCACCGTCGTGATGATCGCCCGCCCGGAGCTGGCCGCCACCTTCCGCCTGCCGATCTTCGTGCTCGTCTACGGGATGCTCGTCGCCGGGCTCGTGGACGGTTGGCTGCTGGCCCGCCGCCTCAGGGGCGAGGTCGCCCGCGTGTTCCCGCGCCGGGCCGAGGAGGGCAAGGGCCTGGCCACCTACGTCATCCTGCGCTCCTTCCAGATGCGCGGCGCCCGCACCCCGCGCCCGGCCGTGGGCCGCGGCGAGAAGCCCCGCGCCCTGCGCTGAGCGCCCGCGGGCACCGCATAGGGTCGGGGACATGACCCAGAACACACCCGCCCCCGCACCCCGGCGCGACGACGCCGCCCTGCGCCAGGCCGTCCTGGACGGCATGCCGCAGGTGATCGACGAGCTGGTGGAGCTCGCCCGCATCCCCAGCGTGTCGATGCCGTCCTTCGACCAGTCCCACGTGCAGGCCTCCGCCGAGGCCACCGCCCGCCTGCTGGAGGGCGCCGGCCTCGAGGTGGAGATCGTCACCGAGGGTGGGGCGCCGGCGGTCATCGGCACGCTCCCGGCGCCGGAGGGCGCCCCCACGGTGCTGCTCTACGCCCACCACGACGTGCAGCCGCCCGGGGACGAGGCCGACTGGGACACCCCGCCCTTCGAGCCCACCCGCAAGGGGGACCGCCTCTTCGGCCGCGGGTGCGCCGACGACAAGGCGGGCGTCATGGCCCACGTCGCCGCCCTGCGGGCCCACGACGGACGCCCGCCGGTGGGTGTCACCGTCTTCGTGGAGGGGGAGGAGGAGTACGGCTCCGAGAGCCTCCCGGACATCCTCGAGAAGCACGGCGACAAGCTGGCCTGCGATGCCATCGTCCTGGCCGACTCGGCCAACTGGAAGGTCGGCGTGCCGGCCCTGACCACCTCCCTGCGCGGCATGGTGCGCGTGCAGGTGACGGTCTCCACGCTCTCCCACGCGGTGCACTCGGGTATGTACGGCGGCCCGGCCATGGACTCGCTCACCGCTTTCTCCCGCCTGGCCGCCAGCCTGCACGACGAGGCCGGCGACGTGGCCGTCAAGGGCCTGGCCGTCGACCCGGTGGGGGACCTGGAGATGGACGAGGCCGACTTCCGCAGCGAGTCCGGGATGCTCCCCGACAGCCGGCTCGTCGGCACCGGCAGCCTCACCGAGCGCCTGTGGGCCAAGCCGACCGCCAGCGTCATCGGCGTGGACGCCCCGCGGGTCTCCGAGGCCTCCAACACCCTACTGGCCAGCACCACCGGTCTGCTGTCCTTCCGCCTGGCGCCCTCGCAGGACCCGCAGGCCGCCTTCGAGGCCATCGAGGCGCACCTCCGCGAGTACGCGCCCTGGGGTGCCACCCTCGAGGTGACCCTGCAGGACGCCGGCAGCGGCTTCCGCGCCGACGCCTCCGGCCCGGCCTACGACGCGGCGCGCAGCGCCTTCGGCGCTGCCTGGGGCACCGACGCCGTCGACATCGGTCTGGGCGGCTCCATCCCGTTCATCGCGATGTTCGCCGAGAAGTTCCCCGAGGCGTCCATCCTCGTGACCGGCGTGGAGGACCCCGACACCCGCGCCCACGGCGCCAACGAGAGCCTGCACCTGGGGGAGTTCGAGAAGGTCTGCGTCGCCGAGGCGCTCCTGCTCTCGAGCCTCGCCGACTGACCGGCGCCCCCGCCGCCTCGTCCCCGTCGGGAATGCCCGGCGGGGACGAGGCGTACCCTTGAGGACCCATCAAGCCGCACCCCGAGTGAGGACAGACATGACCGTCCAGGACCAGACCACCTCCGAGGCCACCCACGGCGTCACCCTGACCCCGGTCGCCGCCGACAAGGTCAAGAGCCTGCTCGCCCAGGAGGGCCGCGACGACCTGCGCCTGCGCATCGGTGTGCAGCCCGGTGGGTGCTCCGGCCTGATCTACCAGCTGTACTTCGACGAGCGCACGCTCGACGGTGACCTGACCCGTGACTTCGACGGCGTCGAGGTGGTCGTGGACCGCATGAGCGCCCCCTACCTCGACGGCGCGTCCATCGACTTCGCCGACACCATCGAGAAGCAGGGCTTCACCATCGACAACCCGAACGCGGGCAGCTCCTGCGCCTGTGGTGACTCCTTCAGCTGAGTCCGGGCACCGCACGGCTCACCCCCACCGGAGGGGGTGAGCCGTGCGTCTGCGGTGCCGTCTGGACTTCGCGGCCGCGGTCGCCAGCGCCGTGCCGGGGGACGACCTCGTCGGCGTCGGGGGCGACCTGGCCCCGGAGACGCTCCTGTCGGCCTACACGCACGGCGTGTTCCCGATGGGGGTCGGGGGAGGCGGCAGCGGGCCGGTCGGCTGGTGGTTCCCCGAGGAGCGGGGGGTGCTCCTGCCCGGGGGGCTGCACGTGAGCCGGTCCCTGCGCCGGTCGATGCGGGCGTTCACCCTGACCACCGACGCCGCCTTCGACGACGTGGTCGCCGCCTGCGCCGACCCCCGGCGCGAGGGCGCGTGGATCACCCCGACGGTTCGGCGGGCCTACGGCCGGTTGCACCGGCTGGGCCACGCCCACAGCGTGGAGGTGTGGCAGGAGAGCCGGCTGGTGGGCGGCCTCTACGGGGTGGGGATCGGGGGCTTCTTCGCGGGGGAGTCGATGTTCCATCACGTCACGGACGCCTCGAAGGCGGCGATGGTGGGCATGGCGCGCGTCATGGACGTGGTGGGGGAGCGGGGGCTGGTCGACGTGCAGTGGCGCACCGACCACCTCGCCTCGATGGGGGTGACCACGCTGCCGCGCGCGGAGTACCTGCGGCGCCTGGACGCCGCCACCGACGAGGATGATCCGTGGCGGCGAGCCGCCCCCGTGGCGAACTCCGACGTTGGGTAGGATGATGGGGCAACTGCAGTGCATGCCCCTGAACCGCGTGCACTGACGACACAGCTTCACGGAAGGTGGCATCGAGTGCACAGGCACCCCGATCACACACGGCGCTGGAAGCGCCCCGCGGTCCTGGCCGGAGCGGCCACCATCGGTGCGATGGTCCTGAGCGCCTGCGGGAGCTCGGACCAGATCGCCCGCGGGTACCTCCCCGAGGGCGCCAGCGAGAATGCCGACGGCGTCATCTCGTTCTGGGTGGGCATGTGGATCGCCGCCCTGGCGGTCGGCATCCTGGTGTGGGGCCTGATGCTCTGGTGCGTGCTGGCCTACCGCCGCAAGAACGACGCCGAGGTCCCCAAGCAGTTCCGGTACAACGTGCCGATCGAGATCCTCTACACGGTCGTGCCGATCGTCATGGTCGCCGCGCTCTTCGTGCAGAACGTGAAGACCGAGGACGCGCTCATGAGCGTCGAGCAGGAGCCGCAGAACATCGTCAACGTCGCCGGCAAGCAGTGGAGCTGGGACTTCAACTACCTGAGCGACGACGTGCACGACTCCGGCCAGCAGGCCGTGCTCACGGGCAAGGACGGTGTGGCCGACAAGCTGCCCACCCTGTACCTGCCGGTCAACGAGCGCACCGAGTTCGTGCTCACCTCGCGCGACGTCATCCACTCCTTCTGGGTGCCCCAGTTCCTCCAGAAGCTGGACATGATCCCGGGTGTGGTGAACCGCTTTCAGGTGACCCCCACCAAGGTGGGCACCTACCAGGGCAAGTGTGCCGAGCTCTGCGGCACCTACCACTCGGAGATGCTCTTCCAGGTGAAGGTGGTCGAGCGCGACGAGTACGACAAGCAGATGAAGAAGCTGGCCGACGACGGCAAGCAGGGCTTCCTGGACACCGGCTACGACCGCAAGGAGCTGATCCAGGGTGAGAAGGGCGTGCACGAGCGCGACCCGAAGCACAACGAGTGGATCAGCAAGGGCGGGAAGGACAACTGATGGCTACCATCTCTCACCCCGGGGTCGCCCCCCGCGTGGCTGACGAGGCGCACAGCGTGGCTCGTCCGCAAACGCGGGCCGGTGCCCTGGCGGTCAAGTACCTGACGACCACCGACCACAAGGTGATCGGAAACCTCTACTTCATCACCACCGTGGCGTGGTTCTGCCTCGGCGGGCTCATGGCGCTGTTCATCCGCGCCGAGCTGTTCGACCCGGGCATGCAGGTCCTGCAGTCCAAGGACCAGTTCAACGCGCTGTTCACCATGCACGGCACGATCATGCTGCTGCTCTTCGCGACGCCGCTCTTCGCGGGCTTCGCGAACGCGCTCATGCCGCTGCAGATCGGCGCCCCGGACGTGGCCTTCCCGCGTCTGAACATGTTCGCCTACTGGCTCTACCTGTTCGGTGGCCTCATCGCCGCCGCCAGCTTCCTGTCCCCGGACGGCGCTGCCTCCTTCGGCTGGTTCGCCTACCAGCCGCTGGCCGGCCCCACCTACAGCCCCGGGCTGGGTGGTGACCTCTGGGTCATGGGTCTGGGTCTGAGTGGTTTCGGAACCATCCTTGGTTCGGTGAACTTCATCGTCACGATCATCTGCATGCGTGCGCCGGGCATGACCATGTTCCGTATGCCGATCTTCACCTGGACCGTCCTGGTGACCTCGATCCTGGTGCTGCTGGTCTTCCCGGTGCTGACCGCCGCCATGTTCGGCATGGCCGCCGACCGCATCGTCGGCACGCACATCTACGACGTCTCCAACGGTGGCGCCATGCTGTGGCAGCACCTGTTCTGGTTCTTCGGCCACCCCGAGGTGTACATCATCGCCCTGCCGTTCTTCGGCATCATCAGCGAGATCGTCCCGGTGTTCAGCCGCAAGCCGATCTTCGGCTACAAGACCCTGATCATGGCGACGATCACCATCGCCGCGCTGTCGATGTCCGTGTGGGCCCACCACATGTTCGGCACCGGCCAGGTGCTGCTGCCCTTCTTCTCCGTGATGACCATGCTCATCGCGGTGCCCACCGGCGTGAAGTTCTTCAACTGGATCGGCACCATGTGGGGCGGCTCGCTGAGCTTCGAGACCCCGATGCTGTGGTCGCTCGGCTTCCTCGTGACCTTCCTCTTCGGTGGTCTGACCGGCATCGTCCTGTCCGCCCCCGCGGTGGACCTGCACCTGACGGACTCCTACTTCGTGGTGGCCCACTTCCACTACGTGATCTTCGGAACCGTGGTGTTCGCGATGTTCGCGGGCTTCTACTTCTGGTGGCCCAAGTTCACCGGCAAGATGCTCAACGAGACCCTGGGCAAGATCCACTTCTGGATCCTGTTCTTCGGCTTCCACATCACCTTCCTGGTGCAGCACGTGCTGGGTGTCGAGGGCATGCCGCGTCGTTACGCCGACTACATGGTCGAGGACGGGTTCACCTTCCTGAACCAGATCTCCACGGTCGGTGCGTTCATGCTCGCCGTCTCGATGCTGCCGTTCTTCTGGAACGTCTACATCACCGCCAAGAAGGGCGAGAAGGTCGACGTGGACGACCCGTGGGGCTGGGGCTCCTCCCTCGAGTGGGCCACCAGCTGCCCGCCGCCGCGCCACAACTTCAACGCCATCCCGCGCATCCGCTCCGAGCGCCCGGTGTTCGACCTCAACCACCCCGAGGTCGCCGCGCTGGACGCCCCGACCCCCGACTCCGGTGTCATGGGCCAGCTGGCCGACGCCCCGGACGAGGGCGGCGTCAAGGAGGACGGTCGCCACGACAACGCCGACTACGGTGACGCCCGCGCCACCGTTCGCACCACGGACAAGTGAGGAACGCCCATGAAGGTTGAAGGCAAGCTCTTCTGGTACCTGGTTCCTCCGTTCCTGGCCTTCTGGCTGCTGTACGGCTTCTGGAGTGGCTGGAACGAGCCGGTCGGCTGGGTCGGCCTGCTGCTCTGCGCCGGCATGGTGGGCATGATCGGCTGGTACATCGGCGTCACCGCCAAGACCCTCCCGGCCACCCGCCCGGAGGACGACCGCTACGGCCACATCGACCAGGTCGCCGGTCACTACGGCAACTTCGCGCCGTACTCCTGGCAGCCGCTGTGGCTCGCCCTGTCCGGTGCCGTCGTCTTCATGGGCGTGGCCATCGGCTGGTGGATGGTGGTGCTCGGCATGGCCATGCTGATCTTCTCCGTGATCGGCTGGACCTACGAGTACTTCTCCGGTCCGCACCACGTCTGAGGCCCAGCGCCGCACACACGAAGGAGCCCGCCCCCTGGACAGGGGGCGGGCTCCTTCGTGTGTGCCGGAGGAGGATCGGAGGGGGCTCAGCCCACCGAGGTGCCCACGAGCGCGCCGACGCCGTAGGTGATGGCCATGGCCAGGATGCCGCCGCCGACGTTGCGTGCCACCGCCCGGCCGATGGCCGCGCCGCCCAGCACGGCGCTGGACCAGCCGGCGAGCGCGAGGGCCGCGGCCGCCGCGACGGCGGTGCCCGCCACGCGCACGGAGGGAGGCAGGAGCAGGATCGTGAGCAGGGGGATGAGCGCCCCGAGGGTGAAGGCCAGCATCGAGGCAGCGGCCGCCTGCCAGGGGTTGGTGAGCTCGTCCTCGTCGAGGCCCAGCTCGACCTCCGCGTGGGCGCCCAGGGCGTCGTGGGCGGTCAGCTGGACGGCCACCTCGCGTGCCAGCTCGGGGTCGAGGCCCTTGGCGGCGTAGAGGGCGGCCAGCTCCTCCAGCTCCTCCTCGGGCATGGTGGCCAGCTCGTGGCGTTCCTTGGCCAGCAGCGCGGTCTCGGTGTCGCGCTGCGTGGACACCGACACGTACTCACCGACCCCCATGGAGAGGGCACCGGCGGCCAGTCCGGCCATGCCGGCGGCGAGGATCGCCGAGTCGGAGGCCGAGGCAGCCGCCACGCCGATGACAAGGCCAGAGGTGGACACGACGCCGTCGTTGGCGCCGAGCACCCCTGCGCGGAGCCAGTTGAGCCGGGAGGCGGCGCTGGCGGCGTGGGGCTCCCCGGGGTGCCCGGTGGGTGGGTCGGTGCGTTCGGGGTGCCGCGCTGCGGGAGTGTCCATGGTTCCTCCTGGTGGTGTCCTCATCGAGCGCTGGTGGCCCGGGGTCGTGGGGTGGGGCCCGCCGCTTGCGTGACTCGTCAGCCCCAGCCGAGTTCGTGCAGCCGGTCGTCGTCGATGCCGAAGTGGTGCCCCACCTCGTGCAGGACGGTGACGGCGACCTGCTCGCGCAGCGCGTGGGGCGTGCGGAAGGCCCGGGAGAGGGGGCCGCGGAAGATGAACACGCGGTCCGGCACGTGGGGCGGGTGGAAGCCGCTGCGCTGGGGGAGCGGCACCCCCTCGTACAGGCCGAACAGGGACGTGCCCTGGCCGTGGGCGCCCGGCTCGCGGATGCTGGCGAGCTGCTCTGGCGTGGGCTCCTCCTCCACGAGGATCACCACGTTGTCCATGCGGTCGACGAGGCGCTCCGGGAGGCGGTCCAGGCCGTCGCCGACGGCCTCCTCGAACTCCTCGCGGGAGAGGGCGTACCGGCGGCTGTCCATGGTCGGAGTATCTCAAGGTGGGCACCGTCGCGCCGGGCAGGCGAGCCTGTCCCGGCAGCGCCCGGATGAGGCGCCGGCAGCGCCCGGACCACGAGGGAGGAGGGCGGGGACGCGGAACGGGCCGCCCTCCCGGTGGGAGAGCGGCCCGTTCAGGGGTGGTGTCGCGTCAGTGGCGCTTCTGGCCCTGCAGCGACTCCTCCACGACGGCGACCTCGTTCTGGGCCTGGACGGCCAGGTGGTGGTCGTGGGCGTGGTGCTCGTCGGCGTGCGCCTCGGCCAGCTCGGCCGGGGTCACCGCGGGGATGCGGTCCTCGAAGAAGAACGAGGTCATGCGGGCGCGGGCCTTGTCCATGAAGGACGGGTCGCGCTGCACGCCGTTCTCGTCGGTGCCGGCGATCTCCTCGGCCGTGAGCGCCCGGTAGTCCGGGTGCTGCACGAGGTTCCAGCGCTCGTAGTCCGAGAGCTCCTCGTGCGCCTCGAAGAAGCGACCCTCCGGGGTGCGGACGATGCGACCCGACTCACGGCCGTGCAGCACCTTGTCGCGGTCGCGACGCTGCAGCGAGAGGCAGATGCGCTTCACGACGAAGAACACGACCACCGGCCCGATGAAGAACAGCGCGCGCAGCACGTTGGTGACGTCGTTGATCGACAGCCCCAGCTTGATGGCCATGATGTCGTTGCCGGCCGCGGCCCACAGCACCAGGTAGACGGTGAAGAAGGCGGCACCCAGACCGGCACGCACCGGCGCGTTGTACGGGTACTGCAGCAGGTGGTGCTCACGGTCGTCACCGGTGACCCACGCCTCGAGGAAGGGGTAGACCATCGCGATGCCGTACATGAACGGGATGAGGAACAGCGAGCCCGGGAAGATGTTCATCGAGAAGGTGCGGTCGAACAGCACGAACTCGAAGCTTCCCGGCAGCAGGCGCAGGGCGCCGTCGGCGAAGCCCATGTACCAGTCGGGCTGAGAACCGGCCGTCACCTGGGTGGGCTCGTAGGGGCCGTACGCCCAGATCGGGTTGATCGTGACCAGGGCCGAGATCAGCACGATGAGGCCGAAGACGATGAAGAAGAAGCCACCGGCCTTCGCGGCGTACACCGGCATCACGCGGAAACCGACGACGTTGTCGTTGGTCCGGCCCGGTCCGGGGTACTGGGTGTGCTTGTGCACGGCCACCAGGATGATGTGGGCCGCGAACACACCCACCAGGATGGCCGGGATGATCAGCACGTGGAAGGCGTAGAAGCGGGGGATGATCATCTCGCCCGGGAAGCCACCGCCGAACAGCATGTACGACAGGTAGGTGCCCACGATCGGGGCCGACATCAGGAAGCCCTGCATGGCGCGCACACCGGTACCCGACAGGAGGTCGTCCGGCAGCGAGTAGCCCATGAAGCCCTCGAAGATGGCGATCATCGACAGCATGCAGCCGATCACCCAGTTGATCTCACGCGGCTTGCGGAACGCGCCGGTGAAGAACACGCGCAGGGCGTGCAGCATGATGGCGACGATGAAGATCAGCGCGGCCCAGTGGTGGATCTGCCGCATGAGCAGACCACCCTTGATGTCGAAGCTGATGGCCAGCGAGGAGTTGTACGCCTCGGAGATGCCGATGCCGCGCAGCGGCTCGTAGTCGCCCTCGTAGACGGTGTGCGCCATGGAGGGGACGAACCACATCGTGAGGAAGACACCCGAGACCAGGCAGACCACCATCGAGTACATGGCGATCTCACCGATCATGAACGACCAGTGGTCCGGGAACACCTTGCGCATCAGGTACCGGGTGAAGCCGGCACCACCGGTGCGGGCGTCCACCCAGGTGGCGACGTTCTGGATCGGGCCGCGCTGCGTCGGCGCGACGACCGGTGCGGGGCGCGTCGTACGCGCCGTGCGGGACTCTGCAGCGGTGCTCACAGCTCACGCTCCCAGTAGCTCGGGCCGACCGGCTCGGTGAAGCCCTGGTCGGCGGTGAGGTAACCCTCTTCGTCGACGGAGATCTTCAGCTGCGGCAGCGGGCGCTTGGCCGGGCCGAAGATGACCTTGCAGTCCTGCGTCACGTCGAAGGTCGACTGGTGGCAGGGGCACAGCAGGTGGTGGGTCTGCTGCTCGTACAGAGCAACGGGGCAACCCACGTGGGTGCAGATCTTGGAGTAGGCCACGATGCCCTCGTAACCCCACTCGCGCTGCTTGTCGGACTGGATGTCGTCCGGGTTCAGGCGCATCAGCAGGACGGAGGCCTTGGCCTTCTCGTCCAGCGGGTGCTCGGCCTCGTTGATGCCCTCGGGCAGCACGTGGAAGACCGATCCCTTGCTCACGTCGGCGGCCTTGATCGGGATGCCGTCGGGGTCGGTGACCAGACGCATGCCCTTGTCCCAGAACGTCTCCTCGAGGTCGTTGCGGGGGAGCGGGCCCATCGAGCCGACCAGCTGGATGCCCAGCGGGAGGGCGAACAGGCCCAGCGCGCCGCCGAGCGTGTACTTGATGAGCGGGCGACGCATGATCTGCGAGGACTCCAGGCCCTCGGCGATCGTGTCGCCGAAGCCCCGGCGGGTCTCGGCGTCGGAGGCCAGCACGTGGCGCTCCTCGGTGACCTCGTGGTCGTCCATGAGGGTCTTGGACCAGTGGACGACACCCAGGCCGATGCCGAGCAGGGACAGGGCCATCGTCACGCCGAGCACCAGGTGGTACAGGTTCTGCGCGCCGATGCCGGGCACGGTGCCGACGGCGTCCTGGTCCATCCAGAAGTACGCGACGATGAAGGCCAGCGTGCCGATGATGGACAGCAGGAAGAAGCCGGCGACCTGGCGCTCCGCGCGGCGCGCGGCGGCAGGGTCGACGTCGGCCCAGCGCAGCACGTGCGGCGGGTGGCCGGGGTTCTCGAAGTGGTCGGGCACCACGTCGTGGTGGGAGTCACCCTCGTGGCGGGCCAGGGGGTGGGAGCCGTGCGACATGGCGTCCTCTCCGTGGGCAGGGATGTGGGCGGGGGGCATCAGCTGGACTTCCGGGTCAGCCAGTAGGCGGCACCCAGGAACAGGCCGATGCCGAGGGTCCAGATGAACACACCGTCGGCCACCGGGCCGAGGTTGCCGAGGTCGTTACCGCCTTGGTTGGGCGAGGAGTGCATCTCGTCCAGGTAGGCGGCGATGTCCTCCTTGTCCTGGGGCGAGAGGTTCTGGTCGTTGAACACCGGCATGTTCTGAGGGCCGGTCTCCATGGCCTCGTAGATGTGCTTCGGCTCGACGCCCTCCAGCGTGGGGGCGAACTTGCCGCGCGTCAGGGCGCCACCGGAGCCGTTGAAGTTGTGGCACATGGCGCAGTTGACGCGGTAGAGCTCACCACCGTGGGCGGGGTCGGCGCCCTTGAGGTCGGTGTACTCGGCCTCGGGGGTGGAGGGTCCGTTGCCGAGGCTCGCGACGAAGGCGGCCATCTGGTCGATCTGCTTCTGGTCGAACTGGGGGGCCTTGCGCTTGGCCTGCACGCCCGGGCCGCTCAGCGGCATGCGGCCGGTGGCGACCTGGAAGTCGACCGCGGCGGCGCCGACGCCCACGAGGGACGGGCCGGCATCGGTGATGCCCTCGCCGTTCTTGCCGTGGCAGGTGGCGCAGTTGGCCTGGAAGAGCTTGTCGCCCTCCTTGACGTCGTCGGCGGAGGCAGCGGCGGGGGCCTCGGCCTGGACGTCGGTGGGCTTCAGCGCGGTGTAGAGGCCACCCATCACGGCCAGTGCCGCGAGCAGCAGCACCAGGATGGCAGCCGGGTGGCGCCGGAGATCGAGGAGGGAGTTCATCGGTCGGACCAATCGTCGAGGGACTCGGGGGCGGAACGGGGGGTGGACACCGAGGGCGTCACTTCAGCAGGTAGATCGACGCGAACAGGACGATCCACACGACATCGACGAAGTGCCAGTAGTAGCTGGTGACGATGGCGCCCGTGGCCTGCGAGTGCGAGTAGTGGCGGGTGGTGAACGTGCGGCCGATGATCAGCAGGAAGGCGATCAGACCGCCCAGCACGTGGATGCCGTGGAAGCCGGTGGCCAGGTAGAAGATCGACGTGTACGAGTCGGTCTGCAGGGTGAAGCCCTCGTGCACGAGCTCGGCGTACTCCAGCACCTGACCGGCGATGAAGATGGAGCCGAAGACGTAGGTCAGCACGTACCACTCGCGCATGCCCCACTTGCCGATCTCGAACAGGCCGCCGGTGCGCGAGGACTGGCCGTGCTCGGCCTTCATCACGCCGATCTGGCACCACACCGAGGAGATGACCAGGATCATCGTGTTGCCCAGCGCGAAGGGCACGTTCAGCTCCGGGGTGTGCAGGTCCCACAGGTGGGGAGCAACCGCACGGAGCGTGAAGTAGATCGCGAAGAGACCGGCGAAGAACATGAGCTCGGAGCCGAGCCACACGATCGTTCCGACCGCGGCCATGTTCGGACGCGTCACCGGGCCGAGAGCGTTCGAGCGGATCTCGGCTTGCGCAGGGGAATAGTTCACAGTCGCCACGCGAGCATTATGGAC
This sequence comes from Kytococcus schroeteri, assembly GCF_002847825.1. GTDB lineage: Bacteria > Actinomycetota > Actinomycetes > Actinomycetales > Dermatophilaceae > Kytococcus > Kytococcus schroeteri. Next base: position 32,016 of record NZ_PKIZ01000010.1, read on the forward strand.
CATGGCCCCAGCCGTTGCGGGGAGGGGCTGGTCCACTACGACGGCGCGTCGCAGATTTGCCGCCTCCTGCCGCGCCACCGCGCGCGACACGCACGGTCGGGAAGGCCCCTGGGTGACCGTGCCGGGCCTTGGGGTGCGACGTCGGTGACGGCCGTGGGGTGGCCATAGAGTGCGCCCATGGCGAGCGCACCCGGTGACCGGACCTGGCGGACCGTCCTGACCGACCTCCTGGCCGGTCGGGACCTCGATCGTGCCACCGCCTCCTGGGCCATGGACGAGGTGATGTCCGGCCGCGCCACGGACGTGGAGGTGGCGGGCTTCCTGGTGGCCCTGCGGGCCAAGGGGGAGACCGTGGAGGAGGTGCGCGCGCTGGCCGACGTGATGGTGGGGCACGCGGTACCGCTGCCGGTCGAGTCCGGTGGGCGCCCGCTGGTGGACATCGTCGGGACCGGCGGCGACGGGTACGACACCGTGAACATCTCCACGATGGCGTGCGTCGTCGCGGCCGCGGCCGGCGTGACGGTGGTCAAGCACGGCAACCGGGCGGCGTCCTCGAAGTCCGGGGCGGCGGACGTGCTCGAGGCCCTCGGGGTGGACCTCACGATGGAGCCCGAGGACGTGGCGCGCGTGGCCGGGCAGGCCGGCATCTCGTTCGCCTTCGCCCAGACCTTCCACCCCTCGATGCGCTTCGCGGCGACGGCCCGGCGCGGGTTGGGCATCCCGACCGCCTTCAACATCCTGGGGCCCATCACCAACCCGGCCCGCCCGCAGGTGTCCGTGGTGGGGTGCGCGCAGGAGCGGGCCATGGAGATCCTGTCGGGCGTGTTCGCCGACCGGGGCACCACCGCGACGGTGATGCGCGGGCGGGAGGGCCTGGACGAGGCCAGCCCGGCCGGTCCCACCGACGTGCGGTGGGTGCGAGGGGGGCAGATCACTTCCTTCGTGCTCGAGCCGGAGGCCGTGGGGGTGCGGCGTCACACCATCGAGGAACTCCGGGGCGGGGACGCCGCCCACAACGCCGAGGTGGCGCGCCGGGTGCTCGCCGGTGCCGACGGTCCGGCCACCGAGGCCGTGGTGCTCAACGCCGGGGTGGCCCTGGCGACGGCCACCGAGGCCCCGCAGGAGCTGGACCAGGACGGCTTCGAGCGGCTCGTGGCCCGCCACGTGGAGGTGGCCCGGGAGACCATCGGCTCCGGTGCGGCCGCTGGCGTTCTCGCGGAGTGGGTCCGGGCGACCCGGCCGGGAGCCGCCTGAGGGGCGGCGCCCCGCCCGACGGTCAGTCGTCGAGGCCGATGGCGAAGGCCTCGGCCTCGTCCTGGGCCGAGTAGGTGCGGAACGCGATGTGCGTCTCGGTGTCGGTGATGCCCTCGACCTTGTTGAGACGATCGGCGATCACGTCGGCGAACTCCTCGTGCTTCTCCACCTTGACCACCGCGATGAGGTCGACCGCGCCGGCGGTGGAGTAGACCTTCTCGACACCCGGGATCTCCACGATGCTCGTGGCCACCTGGGGGATGCGGGCGGACTCTGCGTGGATCAGGACGATGGCGGAGATCATGCCGCCACCCTAGCCCCGGCCCCGCCGGCCCGGGGCAGGCAGATCCGCCGACACCGCGGCGTCGAGGACGCCGGTCACCGCGGCCGCCGAGTGGATGGGGGAGGCCCACCCTCCGCTGGAGGTCACCAGGCGGACGCCCTCGCGCTCCAGCCAGCCCAGGACGAGGTCGGCCTCGCCCGGCAGGGCGGCCGGGGAGCCGTCGGGCCGCGGCGCCACCACCTCGGCGGTGGCGCGCAGCGAGTCCACCACCGGCATCGGGTCGGTGCCGCGGGGCGCCAGGGCCGTGCCGGCGAGTCGGCCGTGGCGGATGCACACGAGCTCCCAGCCCCCGGCGGTCATGGGGGCGGCGGCGACCAGCTCCTCGAGGTCCGCGAGCGCCTCGTGGCGTTGCCTCCGTGCTGCTGCGCGCAGGTAGGACCGCGCTCCGTCGCGCAGTGCGCGGGCTTCCTCGAACCGCTCACTGGCGGCGAGGGACTCCATCCGGTCGCTGAGGTGCCGCCAGGCGGCCCGGTGGTCGTCGCGCAGGGCGTGGCGTGCCTCCTCGGCGACCAGCGCGTACTCCGCGCGCGAGGTGGCGCCCGTGCAGGGGGCTCCGCAGCGGCCCAGGTCGGCCAGGGCGCAGGCGGTGGTGGACCGGGCCGCGGAGGCCTCGGTGATGCGCTGCGTGCACTGCCGCAGCGGCAGGGCGCAGTGCAGGGCGGCCACCGCCTCGCGGGCGGCGGAGGTGCTGGGGAAGGGGCCGATGTGCGTCGCGCCGTCGGTGGACACCGCGCGCACCACCGAGAGGCGGGGGAACGGCTCGTCGGTGAGGCGCACGTAGGGCAGCGAGCCCGCCTTCCGACCGGCGCGGTTGTAGCGCGGCTGGTGCTCGTGGATGAGGCGCAGCTCGCGGACCGATGCCTCCAGGGCCGTGGGGCAGACGATGGGCACCACCTTCTCGGCCAGCCGCACCATGTCCTCCATGCGGCGGCGGGTCTCCGAGGCGGTGAAGTACTGGCCCACGCGGCGGCGGATGTTGACGGCCGTGCCCACGTAGAGCACCTCGCCCTGCGCGTCGAGGAAGCGGTAGACCCCCGGTGCCTCCGGGAGGTCTGCGGCGAGGGAGCGCTTGCGGCGCCGTGCCTCCGGGACGCGGCGGGTGTAGGCCAGCAGCTCCTCGAGGGAGTGGACGCCCAGCGGCCCCACGCGCTCGATGAGGCCGTGGAGGACGTCGACCGTGGCGCGGGCGTCGTCCAGGGCACGGTGGGTGGGTGTGGTGCGGGCCCCGAGGTGCTGGGCGAGCGTGGACAGCTTGTGGTTGCGCACCTCCGAGCGGGGCAGGAGCTGCCGGGCCAGGTGGACCGTGTCGAGCACCGGGTTGGTGGGGGCCCGGCGTCCCTGCCGCCCGCAGGCGTGGCGCACGAAGCCGGTGTCGAAGCGGGCGTTGTGGGCCACGAGCACCGCGTCCCCGGCGAACTCCAGGAAGGTGGGGAGCACCTCCTCGATGGAAGGGGCCCGGGCCACCATCGCCGTGGTGATGCCGGTGAGCACCTGGATGTACGGCGGGATGCCCCGGGCCGGGCGTACGAGGGTCTGGAACTCGCCGAGCACCTCGCCGCCGCGGACCTTGACGGCACCGAACTCCGTGATCTCGCTCTCGGTCGAGTTGGTGCCCGTGGTCTCCAGGTCGAACACCACGAAGGTGACGTCTGCCAGCGGGGTCCCGAGGTCCTCGAAGGTGGCCTGGACCCCGTCGGTGAGGGCGGGGGAGCTGGACATGCCGGCACGGTAGGTGGCGGCACCGACAACCTCAGCACCTGCTGTGCTCGCGGGGGTGCCTTCGTGCGGTGTCCGGCGCGCCACCGGCGCCTCTCGTCCACAGGTTGCGGACAGGTGGACGGATGTTGTCGGTCACCTGTTCTAGTCTCGTCGGTGTCAGGGCGGTTCCGCCCGGGCGTCGGATGCGAACGGGCCCTTGGGGCTCGCAGGAGGTGACCATGGACGAGGTGGACCGGACCGCTGGGGTCCGACAGGCGGAGTGTGTGGGTGCGGCGCTGTCGACGGCCGCGCCGTGCGTCGGGTGTGGTGCGGGAACCGGGGGTCCGGGGACTGCGGGGGCGGCTCTGGATGCCCGTGAGCAGGAGGCGGTCGCAGCCCTCGTGCGGTCCGGACTCGTGGGTCTCGGCACGGCGCTGGGCGCCCGGGCGGAGGTCCTGCCCCTGACCGGGCTCGTCGGGGCAGGCTCCCGGGGCTAGGGCCGGGGGCCAGACTGTGCCCATGCGACACGACGGACCGACCCGGCGGGGTGTGCTGGCCCTCGGTGTGGCCGCGGCGGCTCCCCTGGTCGTCGCGGGGTGCCGCGGGGCGGGACAGGGTGAGGGGGCCGTGCGCGACGGTGGATCGGGTGAGGTGCCTGCGCTGGACGCCACGGGCACGCCCTGGGGCCAGGAGGTGCACCGTGCGGACGACGCGGTCCGTGAGGTGTGGCGCTCGCGTCCGGGAGACCGTCCGGTGGTGGTACGCCTGGCTGCAGGGCGGCGGGAGTTCGCGGCCGCCGGGGGCTCGGACGAGGTGCCGGGCATCACCCGGGGTCTCCGCGTGGTGCCGGGGCGGGCCAGCCTGGCGCCTGTGGACCGTCGGGGCCGGTCGGGCGGCGGGGGCGTCGCGTCCGCGTCCGCCGAGGGCGAGGGGGTGGTGGAGGTGGTGCTGCACCCGCACGTCACCGCCCTGGGCTCGGCGGACCGGGGTCTGGTGCTGCGGCACGAGCTCGTGCACGCGCGCTTCGACCAGGTGGTGTCCCGCGCCGAGCCGCTGTGGTGGCGAGAGGGTGTGGCGGAGTGGGTCGCCCACGGTGCGATCGGGGGTTCCCAGGTTGGTGACCGTGCAGTGGACGTCGAGGTGCGCCCCAGTGAACCTCGTGTCGAGGGTCAGGGATCTGGTGCGCGAGCGGCCCGGTATGCCGCGGCGCGGCGGTCGGTGGAATTGCTGGCGCGCCACGACCGGCGCCTGGTGCGCCGTGTCGACGCCGCCTGGGGGTCCTCCCAGCTGCCCGGTCCGGGCTCCCTGCGCGACTTCCTGACCAGGCAGGGCGTGCCGGGGCAGGTGGTGCGGGAGGTGCTCGTCGCAGGGGTGCGTGATGCAGACTGGCCTGCCGTGGGCTGATCCACCTGTCGAGCCCGCCTGACGCGCCGGGTCGTCCGCGGACCGGCCACCCGTCCACCACGACCTGACCCACCTCGAGGAGACCCCCATGAGCCTGGCCATCGGAGTCGACATCGGCGGAACGAAGATCGCCGGCGCGCTCGTCCGGGAGGGGGTGGTGCTCGAGCGTGCGCGGGTGGAGACGCCCGCGGAGGACGTCGACGCCATCGCCGAGGCCGTGGTCGACGTGCTCGACCAGCTCCAAGGTGCCGCCGGCGACCAGGAGGTGGTCGGTGCCGGGATCGCCTGCGCCGGGTTCGTGGACCGCGAGGGCGAGACCATCCTGTTCTCCCCGAACCTCGCCTGGCGTGACGAGCCGTTGCGCGCCCGCCTCGCCGAGCGCACCGACCTGCCCGTGCGTCTGGAGAACGACGCCAACGCCGCGGCCTGGGGCGAGTTCCGTCACGGTGCCGGCCGCGAGCACCGCACCATGACGCTCATCACGGTGGGCACCGGCATCGGCGGTGGGGTGGTGGACGACGGGCACCTGCTGCGCGGCTCGTCCGGCATCGCCGCGGAGATCGGTCACCTGCGTGTGGTGCGCGACGGCCTGCGCTGCGGGTGCGGCAACCGGGGGTGCTGGGAGCAGTACGCCTCCGGCAGCGCCCTGGTGCGCGAGGCCCGCGAGCTGGTGCGCAGCGGGACGCCGATGGCCGGCCGCCTCGTCGAGGCGTGCGGAGGGGACCCCGAGCGGCTCGAGGGCACCGACGTGACCCGCCTGGCCGAGGAGGGGGACCCGGCAGCCGAGGAGCTGCTCCACGAGCTGGGGGTGTGGCTCGGGGAGGGCGCGGCCAGCCTCGCGGCCGTGCTCGACCCCGGGGCCATCGTCATCGGCGGTGGGGTGAGCGCTGCGGGCGACCTGCTGGTCCAGCCGGCGCAGCGCGCCTTCCGGCGTCAGCTCACCGGGCGGGGGCACCGGCCGTGGCCTGACGTGCTGCTGGCCTCCCTGGGCAACGACGCCGGGGTCATCGGGGCCGCGACCATCATGAGCGACCGGGCCCGGGGACGTTGAGGCTCAGCCGCTGATGCGGCGGACGAAGTCCACCGACTCCTGGTGGACCCGCTCGGCGTCGAGGTCCACCGTCGCGACGTGGAAGCTGTTCTCGAGCACGACCTCGGTGACGTCGCGGGAGGAGATCCGGCGCAGGATCGTGGCGCTGCTTCGGGCCGGCACCACGTGGTCCACCCGGGAGCGCATCAGCAGCACCGGGCAGGTGACCTCCGCCGCGCGGCGCCGCACACCCCGCCACAGGGCCCGCTGGGAGTCCAGGGCGTGCATGGGCACGGTGTCGTAGGCCAACTCACCGGGGGAGTCCGGGTCCGCGACGTCGCCGGCGATGCCGGGCATGCCCGGGCGGACCCGGCGCACGAGCGGCGTGAGCGGGACGAAGGGGTTGACCGCCGCCACCGCGGGGTTGACCAACATCACACCGGCCACCCGGGCCGGGTGGGCGATGGCCAGGGCCAGGGCGAGCGCGCCCCCCATCGACAGGCCGCCGACCACGGCGGGGCGGCTGCGGCTGGCGCGCAGCAGCGAGCGCTCGGCCACGCGGTACCAGTCCTCCCACCCCGTGCGGTTGGCCGCCTGCCACGTGCGGCCGTGCCCGGGGAGGCGCGGAACGTCCACGGCCACACCGGCATCCGCCAGGGCGTCCGGCCACCGGCCGAGCGACTGCGGGCACCCGGTGAAACCGTGGAGGAGCACGGCCTGCGGCGCGCCCACCGGTCCGGGCAGGGTGCGCGCCCCACCGCCGGGCAGCGGTGAACGCACCGAGACGAGGGCGCTGGGGGAGGGCTGCATGGTGGCCATCCTGACACGCTCGGGCGCGGTGGCCCGTGAAATGATGCCCCGTGCGCAGCGGCCCCCACGCCGCCCGGTGGGTCGGTCGCGACCGCCCACCGATCGAGTCGAGACGCAGGAGATCAGGTGCTCTACTGGACGTTGAAGAACGTGGCCCTGGGGCCGGCGCTGAAGACGCTGTACCGCCCCACCGTCCACGGTCTGCACCACGTGCCGACCAACGGCCCGGCGATCCTCGCGGCCAACCACAGCAGCTTCTTCGACTCCATCGCCCTGCCGCTGGTGGTCCCCCGCCAGCTGCGCTACCCGGCCAAGTCCGAGTACTTCACGCAGCCCGGCCTCAAGGGGCGTGCGATGGCCGCCTTCTTCCGGGGCGTCGGGCAGATCCCCACCGACCGGTCGGGTGGCCGGGCCAGCCTCGCGGCTCTGGGTGAGGCCGAGCAGGTGCTCAAGGACGGCAACCTGCTGGGCATCTACCCCGAGGGGACGCGTTCTCCCGACGGGCGTCTCTACCGAGGCCGCACCGGCGTGGTGCGCCTGGCGCTGTCCACCGGTTCGCCGGTGGTCCCCGTCGGCCTGGTGGGTACCACCGAGATCCAGCCCATCGAGGCCGCGGTGCCGAAGGTCCGCCCGTTCACTGCCACCTTCGGTGAGCCGTTCGACGTCACCGCGTTCGTGCAGTCCCGTCACGCCGACGCCACCCCGGAGGAGCAGGCACGCGCGGTGCAGCGGCCCAGCCGCGACGACCTGCGCGCCGCCACCGACGAGATCATGCGGCGCATCCAGTCCATCACCGGTCAGGAGTACGTCGACGAGTACTCCAGCGTCGTCAAGAGCAGGAAGGCAGCTCACGGAGCATGACCACCCCCTTCGTCCCCGCATCCCGTCCCCTCAACGCCGTGGGCATCGGTGAGCCGGCCCTGGAGTGGCCCGACCTGGTGGCCAAGCAGCAGCCCACCTGGGACGACCCGGCCGAGGCCGAGCAGGTCACCGCATCGCTGCGGCGTCTGCCCCCGTTGGTGTTCGCCGAGGAGTGCGACACCCTCCTGGAGCACCTCGGTGCGGCCGCGCGCGGCGAGCGCTTCGTGCTGCAGGCCGGCGAGTGCGCCGAGACCTTCGACCAGGTGACCGCCAACCTCATCCGCGACCGGGTGGGCGTGCTGCTGCAGATGGCGGCCGTGATGACCTTCCAGGCGGGCGTTCCCGTGGTGAAGCTCGGCCGTATCGCCGGCCAGTTCGGCAAGCCACGCTCCAGCGACACCGAGACCCGCGACGGCGTCGAGCTGCCCGTCTACCGCGGCGACATGGTCAACGGCTTCGCCTTCGACGCCGAGACCCGCCGCCACGACCCGCAGCGCATGCTCGCCGCCTACAACGCGAGCGCGGCCACGCTCAACCTCGTGCGCGCCTGGACCACCGGCGGCTACGCGGACCTGTCGAACCTCAGCACCTGGGGCACCGAGGCCACCACCGAGGCCACGCGCGAGTACACCGAGGTGAGCCGCGGCATCGAGCAGGCGCTGCGCTTCACTCGCGCCGCCGGAGCCGACCTGCTGGCCTTCCGCTCCACCGAGTACTTCGCCAGCCACGAGGCGCTCGTGCTGGACTACGAGAAGGCGCTCACCCGCATCGACTCGCGGACCGGCACCCCGTACGCGACCTCCGGCCACTTCTTGTGGTGCGGCGAGCGCACCCGCGACCCCGAGGGCGCGCACATCGACTTCCTGGCCCGGGTGCGCAACCCCGTCGGCGTCAAGCTCGGCCCCACCACCACGGCCGAGGACGTGCGCCGCCTGGTGGACCGCCTCGACCCGGAGCGGACCCCCGGTCGCCTGACCTTCATCACCCGTATGGGGGCCGGCCGGATCCGCGAGGTCCTGCCGGAGGTCGTCGAGGCCGTGAAGGCCATGGGCGCCCAGCCGCTGTGGCTCACCGACCCGATGCACGGCAACACGTTCACCAGCGCCTCGGGGCACAAGACGCGCCGCTTCGACGACATCGTCGGCGAGGTGCAGGGCTTCTTCGAGGTGCACGGCGCGGCCGGCACCGTGCCCGGCGGTCTCCACGTGGAGCTCTCCGGCAGCGACGTCACCGAGTGCATCGGTGGTGTGGTGCCGGTGCTCGAGGACGACCTGGGGCAGCGCTACGAGAGCCCCTGCGACCCGCGCCTCAACCGCAACCAGAGCCTGGAGCTGTCCCTGCGGGTGGCGCAGATGATCACCGACGACCCGACCCTCGGAGGCGACTGAGATGGCCCAGGACCTGTTCGACACCATCGAGTGGCTGACCATCCCGGACGTCGTGGAGCGGACGGGGCTGGGCGTCAGCCAGGTGCGTCAGCTCGTCAAGGACCGCGAGCTGCTGGCGGTGCGTCGCGGGGAGAACGACACCCTGCAGGTGCCCGCGCGCTTCCTCGACGGTGGCGGCGTGCTCAAGGCGCTGCCGGGCACCATCACGGTGCTGTCCGACGGGGGGATGTCCGACGAGGACGTCATCCGCTGGCTGTTCGAGCCGGACGAGACGCTGCGCGAGGGCTCGGCGATCGAGGACCTGCACGCCGGGCACAAGACGGAGATCCGCCGGAGGGCGTCCGAGACCGCCTGGTGATCCTCAGGCGCTGCGCGCGGTGGTGACGTACGCGAGCTGCTCGAGGGCGGTGGCGGCCGCCGGGTCGATGGAGTCCCGGGCGGCCGCCAGCGCGTGCAGGGCGGCGTCGCGGTCGGCATCGACCTGGGCCTCCACGGCCGCCAGGGCGCCGGTGGAGGTGATGAGCCCGGCCATCCACTCGGTGTCGTCCGGGGACAGGTCGGGAGTGCCCAGCAGGGCCTCGAAGCGCGCGGCGTCGGCAGGGGAGGCGGCGTCGAGGACGCCCACCACGAGGGCGGTGCGCTTGCCCTCGCGCAGGTCGTCGCCGGTGGGCTTGCCGGTGAGGGCGCTGTCGCCGAACACGCCGAGCACGTCGTCGCGCAGCTGGAAGGCCAGGCCGAGGTGGAGGCCGTAGGTGCTCAGGTGCCCACGGGTGGTGGGGTCCACCCCGGCGGCGTCGGCGCCGATGAGCAGCGGGTGTTCGATGGAGTACTTGGCGCTCTTGTAGGTCATGACCCGGCGCACCCGCTCGGTGCGCGCGGGGGCGTCCTCGTCGTCCCACGGGCGGGCGGCGTTGAGGATGTCGAGGAACTGCCCGCCCATGAGCTGGGTGCGCATGAGGTTCCAGGTGGGCACGGCGCGGCGCATCTGCTCGGGGGACCAGCCGCAGCCGGCGAAGGCGGCGTCGGCCCACACCAGGCAGAGGTCGCCGGCGAGGATGGCCCCGGCCAGGCCGTGGTCCTCCGGTGAGCCGTCCCAGCCCTGCTCGCGGTGGCGGGCGGCCCAGGCGCGGTGGGCGGTGGGGGCGCCGCGGCGGGTGTCGCTGTCGTCCATGACGTCGTCGTGGAGCAGGGCGGCGGCCTGGAAGAACTCCATGGCGGTGGCGGCGCGCAGGGTGGCGGGGGAGGCCTCGCCGCCGGCCGCGAGGTGGCCCCAGTGCAGGAACCCGGCGCGCAGGCGCTTGCCGCGGGCCATGAGGAGCCCGATGGCGTCGGCCAGCTCGTCGGCCGCGGGGTCGATGGGAGCGAGCTGGGCCCGGTGGTCGGCGACCTGCTCGGTGATGCTCGCGGTGATCGCGGCCTGGAAGGCGTCGTCGAGGGGGTTGGGGCTCACGGCGTCATCGTAGGTGTGCGGGTGCGCGGTGGTGGGCGCGGGTGGGGTGTCCCGGGTGGGTGGTGAGGGGGAGGCGCAGCGGCGTCCGCCGCGTCCTGGGGCGGGTCGGGGGAGGTTGTCGGTGTCGTATGGATGAATGGGTCTTGATCCGGAAAGTCGTACGCCAGTACGGTTGGTCCGGGTCGGTGAGATGACGACCCGACGGGAGGAGAGCGGCATGCGGCGGTGTGCGGAGACGGTGGAGGTGCGGACCCTGCGGGGTGCCTGCGAGGCGGCTGGGCAGCCGGACGCCTTCGTGTGGCGGGGGCGCCTGTACGTGGTGTGCGAGGTGCTGGACCGGTGGCGGCAGCGGCACCCGTGGTGGCGCTACGTGACCGAGGCCGAGGGGCTGGCCCTGGAGGCCGGTAGCGACCAGGAGGTGTGGCGGGTGGAGGCGCGCGCCGGGCGGCACAGTCCGGCCGGGGTCTTCGACCTGGTGGCCCCGCCGGCCGGTGTGGCCGCGGCGTGGCAGCTGGACCGGGTCGTGGACTGAGGCGACTGCGGCGGGACGACGACGGACGACAGGACGGCAGGAGGAACGACGATGACGACGATGACGAGCTCGGTCGTGCCGGTGGGCGGCGGTGCCCCCGCGGGTACGGTGCTGGACCTCATGGAGCGGTCCCGGGCGAGCCTGGCCGAGGCGTGCGCCTCCCCGGTGCCCGCCGAGCGCTACGAGGCGGCCCACCTGGGGGCGTTGCGGGCGGCGGCCGCCGTGGTGGCGGCACGCACCGTGCCCGGCCGGGCCTCGCGGCCCCGCAGCGTGTGGGACCTGCTGGCCACGGCCGCGCCGGAGCTGCACGAGTGGGCGGTCTTCTTCGACGGGTCCGCGCGCCGCCGGGCGGCCCTGGCCCGCGGGCAGGCCTGCTCGCAGCGCGAGGCCGACGACCTGGTGCGGCAGGTGGACGACTTCGAGCAGCGCGTGCGTGGACTGCTGGGCCTGCCGGTTCTGCCTGCCGCCACGGCCCTGCTGGTGGCCGGCTGGCCGACCGGGGACCGCTGATGTTCGCCGCTTTCGCCCACCTGCACGTGGCCTCGAGCTTCTCGTTGCAGTACGGCACCTCCACCCCGCAGGAACTCGTGGACCGGGCCGCGGCGTGGGGCCAGGGCCACCTGGCCCTCACCGACCGGGACGGGCTCTACGGCGCCGTGCGCTTCGCCCGGGACTGCACCGAGGCGGGTGTGGTGCCGGTGCTCGGGGTGGACCTGGCCCTGGCCCACGCCGAGGGCGAGGGGCCGGGGGCCGCCACGCCCACCCGTCGCTCCCCGGTGCGCGGCGGGGCGTGGGTGGACGAGAGCCACCACCGGGTGCGGGTGCTGGCCTGCGGGGGGCAGGGCGGGGGAGGCCACGGTGTGGGCTGGGCGGCGTTGTGCCGGCTCGTCTCGGCCACGCACGCTGCGGGGGATCGTGGGGAGCCGCGCACCACCACCGGTCTGGTGGCCGGTGCCGCCCCGGCGGTGCGGGTGCTGCTGGGGCCGGACTCCGACGTGGGGCGGGCCGTGCTGGCCCGCCGCCGGGCCGAGGCGCGACGCCTGCTGGAGGGCTGGGTGGACGCGGTGGCCCACCGGGTGGGCGACCACGTCACCGCGCGGCGCGTGGTGGTGGTGGAGCTGGTCTGCTCCGGTGCCCCGGCCGGGGAGCCCGGGTGCACCGACCAGGCCGTGGGCCTGTGGCACCTGGCCTCCGAGGTGGGGGTGCGGGCCGTGCTCACCGCCGCGGTGCGGCACGCCGACCCCGGTGACGTGGTGGTGGCCGACGTGCTCGACGCCGCACGGCGCCACGTGCTGCTCGACCCCCGGCACCTGGAGCAGCGCACCTCGGCGGCCCACCTGGCTTCCACCCCGACGATGGTGCGGGTGGCCCGGTGGCTCGCCGAGCGGGCGGCGTGGCCCGGGCCGCTGGAGCGGGCGGCCGACCGGCTGCTGGCCACCACCTGCGAGGTGGCCGTCGAGTGCGGGCTCTCGGCCCGCGACGACCTGGGCATCGGGTCGGTGCACCTGCCCGAGCCGGAGGTGCTGGGCTTCGCCGACGCGCAGGACGCCATGGCGGGACTGGTGCAACGCTGCCGGACGGCCCTGGAGGAGCTGTACCCGGGGGCGGCCCGGCGGCGGGCGGCCGACCGGCTGGAGGACGAGCTGTCCACCATCGGGGCGCTGGGGTACGCCACCTACTTCCTCACCGTGGCGCAGGTGTGCGACCTCATCCGCGAGGCCGGGGGACGGGTGGCCGCCCGCGGGTCGGGTGCCGGGTCGCTGGTGAACCGGCTGCTGGGCATCAGCGGGGTGGACCCGCTGCGGCACGACCTGCTCATGGAGCGCTTCTGCTCGCCGCTGCGGGCCGAGCTGCCGGACATCGACATCGACGTGGAGTCCGACCGGCGCACCGAGATCTATGAGCGGGTCCTGGAGCGTTTCGGCGACGGCCGGGTCACCTGCGTCTCGATGATGGAGACCTACCGGGTGCGCCACGCCGTGCGCGACGTGGGGGCCGTGCTGGGCATGCCCCCGGTGGAGGTGGACGCCATCGCCAAGGCCTTCCCGCACGTGCGGGCCCGGGACGCGCGGGCGGCGGTGCGGGACCTGCCCGAGCTGCGGGCCGCCGGGCTGGACGCTCCGCGCCTGCAGCGGATGCTCGACCTCGTGGAGCGGCTCGACGGGTTGCCGCGCCACATCGCCCTGCACCCCTGCGGCGTGGTGCTCTCCAACCTGGGCCTGCGCGACCGCACCCCGGTGGAGGCCAGCTGGCTGGGCTTCCCCATGAGCCAGTTCGACAAGGACGACGTGGAGGACATGGGGCTGCTCAAGCTCGACGTGCTGGGCATCCGCATGCAGTCGGCCATGGCCCACGCCCTGGACCTCGTGGAGGCCACCGACGGGGTGCGGATCGACCTCGACGACGAGGCCCAGGTGCCGCACGACGACGCCGAGACCTTCGGACTCATCGGCTCCACCCGCACCCTGGGGTGCTTCCAGATCGAGTCGCCGGGGCAGCGGGAGCTGGTGGGCAAGTTCGGGCCGCGGACCTTCGAGGACGTCATCATCGACATCTCGCTGTTCCGGCCGGGTCCGGTGAAGTCGGACATGATCACGCCCTTCCTGGCCGCCCGGCAGGGGTGGGCCGAGCCGTTGCTCATGCACCCGGCGCTCCAGGAGCACCTGCGCAGCACCGAGGGGGTGGTGGTCTTCCACGAGCAGGTGCTGCAGGTCATCACCGCCACCACCGGGGTGGACCTGGCGCACTCCGACGAGGCCCGCCGCGCGATGGGCACCGCCGAGGGGCGTGAGGCGGTGGAGCGCTGGTGGCGCCCGGCGGCCGCGGCCCGAGGGTTCACCGGGGAGGTGGCCGACCGCATCTGGGAGGTGCTGGCGGCCTTCGCCTCGTTCGGCTTCTGCAAGGCGCACGCGGCGGCGTTCGCGCTGCCCACCTACCAGTCGGCCTGGCTGAAGACCCACTACCCGGCGCACTTCATGGCCGGGGTGCTCACCCACGACCCGGGCATGTACCCCAAGCGGCTCATCCTCGACGACGCCCGCGAGCTGGGCGTGACGGTGCTGGGGCTCGACGTGAACGCCTCCGGGGAGGGCTACCGGGTGGAGCCGGTGGGGCAGGAGGAGCCCGACGACGACCTGTCCGTCCCCCTCACCGAGGTGGACCCCGACCGGGCCCTGGAGCGGGTGCGCCGCCGGGCCCGCCGGTGGGGGCTGCGGGTGGCCCTGTCGGAGGTGAAGGGCCTGGGGCAGGACGACGCGCGGCGGATCGTGGCCGGGCAGCCGTACGCCTCGCTGGCCGACTTCTGGCACCGGGCCCGGGTGGACCGCCCGCTGGTGGAGCGGATGGTGCTGGCCGGGGCGTTCGACGCCTTCGCGTCCCCCGAGCGGCGGCGTGACCTGCTGGTGGAGCTGGTGGACCTGGAGCGGTGGCGGGAGCCGCGCTCGCGGGGGCGTCGGGCCCGCCTGGCACTGGACCGGGCCGAGCAGGACCGCCGCGCGGCCGAGCGCGGCACCCAGCCGATGCTCGACCTGCCCGCACCCCGCGGTGTGGGGGACGCCGGGCTTCCCCCGATGGCCCGGGAGGAGCAGGTGGCCCACGAGTTGGAGGTGCTGGGCATGGACGTCACCGCCCACGTGCTGGAGCCGCACCTGCCCACCCTGCGGGCACTCGGTGCGCGGCCGGCCCGGGACCTGCTGGGGCTGCGGTCGGGCACCGAGGTGCTGGTGGCCGGGGTACGCGTGGCCACGCAGACCCCGCCGGTCCGGTCGGGCCGCCGGGTGGTCTTCGTGACCCTCAACGACCCCACCGGGGCCAGCGACGCCACCTTCTTCGAGGACGTGCAGGGCCCCTACGCGCAGGTGCTCTTCCAGTCGTGGTTCCTGCTGGTGCGGGGCGTGGTGCGCCGCACCGGCCCCCGTGGCGTCTCGCTGCGGGCCACCGGGGCGTGGGAGCTCTCGGAGCTGACCGGGGCACACCGTTCCGGCGGGGTCGACGGGCTCTTCGCCGCGTGGGAGGAGCAGGACCGCGTGCAGCACGAGCGGGCACGGGCCGGGCAGGAGGCCGCGGCCGCCCAGGGACCGTTGGGGCGGCGGGTGCTCGTGCACGCCTCGGGCTACCGGCAGTCGCCCTATGCCGACGTCGGCGCCGCCGGGCCCGCGGTCGGGGGCCTGGCCGCAGGAGCGCCCGGGGCGGGTCGGACCGGTCGCGCCGGTGCGCCGGGGACGGGCGGGATGCCCTCGCGCAAGCTCTGGCACAGCTCCCCGGGGAGCTCGGGATGGTGAGCGCGGTGCTGCACGTGGACATGGACGCCTTCTACGCCTCGGTGGCCCTGGTGGACCGCCCCGAGCTGCGGGGCCACCCCGTGGTGGTGGGTGGCGGCCACCGGTCGGTGGTGCTCTCGGCCACCTACGAGGCGCGGGCCTTCGGGGTCCGCTCGGCCATGCCCATGGCCCGGGCCCGGCGGCTGTGCCCGCAGGCCACCGTGGTGCGCCCCGACCACGAGCGGTACGCGGCGGTCTCGGAGGCGGTCATGGAGGTCTTCCGCCAGGTCACCCACACGGTGCAGCCCACCTCGGTGGACGAGGCCTTCCTCGACCTCGGTGGCACCGCCCGTCGGTGGGGGACGCCCCAGCAGGTGGCCGAGTGGATCCGCCGCACCGTGCTCGCCGAGCAGCAGATCACCTGCTCGGTCGGCATCGGCCCCAACCCCTTCGTGGCCAAGGTGGCCTCCGGCCAGGCCAAGCCGGACGGTGTCCGCGAGGTCACCCCGGCCGAGGTCGTGCCCTTCCTCCACCCGCTGGACGTGGGCGTGCTGTGGGGCGTGGGGGAGCGCACCGCCGAGCAACTGGCCCGGTTCGGTCTGACCACGGTGGGGCAGGTGGCCCACACGCCGGTGCCCACCCTCCAGCGGATCGTCGGCCACCACGCCGGGGCCGCCCTGGCCGAGCGGGCGTGGGGCCGTGACCCGGCCCGGGTGCGCCCGGTGGTGGCCGAGAAGACCATCGGCAACGGCCAGACCTTCGACCACGACGTCGACGACCCCCGCCAGGTGGAGACCCGGCTGCTGCTGCTCTCCGACCGGGTGGCCGCCCGGGCGCGTGCGGCCGGGTCGGTGGGCCGCACCGTGCAGGTGACGGTGCGCTTCGCGGGCTTCACCACCGTGCAGCGCTCCACCACCCTGCGCCGCCCCACCGACGTGAGCCGGGAGGTGCACGAGGCGGCCCTGGTCGCCTTCCGGTCCCTGGGCCTGCAGCGTGCCCGCGTGCGCATGGTGCGGGTGGTGCTCTCCGGGCTCACCCCCGCCGAGAGCACCCCCCGGCAGGCGATGCTGGACGAGCCGGAGGTCGGGTGGCGCGAGGCCGACGTGGCGGTGGACCGGGCCAGTGCCCGGTTCGGGGCCGGCATCGTGCGGCCGGCCAGCCTGCTCTCCGGGGCCGGTCGGTGAGCCGTGCGCATTCGTAGACTGGACGGACCGCGGCGTGCGTCGGGAGCCGTCGACGGATCCGTGAGGTCGTGGACCGGAGCTGGAGGTGGCCGATGGCCCTGTCGGAAGACGAGCAGAGCCGACTGGACGCCCTGGAGCAGTCCCTGCTGGTGGAGGACGGCGACCACTCCCACATGCCCGAGGTCGAGCGAACCGCTCGCCGGGACTCCCACGAGGCCGACCTGTTCGCCGTGTTCGCCGGTCGCGCCACCGCGGCGGCCCCGCCCTTGGACGAGGACGCCCCGCCGACCGGTGCCCGCCCCCTCGACGGCCCCTCCGCCCGCCCCACCGGTCGCCGTTCCCGTGCCGGACGCCTGGTGGTGGGCCTGCTCGTGGTGGCCGTGGCCATCGGGCTGTACGCACTGGCCGCCTGGGCCCGGCTGCCGTGGGTGGGGGTCGGGGGTTTTGCGCTGCTCGTCATCGCGGCCGCGCTGTGGATGCGCATGCCCGGCAACTCCTCCCGCTCCTCGTGGGGGGAGCACCGTCAGGCCCCTGCGCGGCCCGACCCGGGCGCGCCGCGTGGCCTCCTCGGGCGCGACCCCTTCGGGCGGGACCGCCCGGGCAGCGTCTGGGACGGCGGCCGACGGGTCACCGGGTCCCGGGTGGACGGTCTCCCCGGTCGCGCCGGGGGGTCCGTTGTCAGCGGCCGTGCCGGCACTCCCGGCCGTGCCCGGGCCACCCAGGGGTCCTTCATGCAGCGGCTCGAGCGCCGCTGGGACGCCCGGCGCGACGAGCGCGGCCGCTGACGCACCCGGCCGATTGCGCCCACGGCGAAACCCGGAACGTCCCGGCCCCGCCCCCTGTTGGCACGGGCACGGACCCCGCACCCGGGGACCCGGAACGACCTGCTGACACAGCAGCCATGACCCAGGAGGTACTCGTGGAGACTGCCGTCGCCCCCGTCCTGACCGCCGCCGACCGCTGCGACCGCTGCGGCGCCCGCGCCTACGTGCGCGTCACCCTCGCCGGCTCCCCGCTGCACTTCTGCGCCCACCACGGCCAGGAGCACCTGCCCGCCCTGCAGGACCGCGCGGACGTCGAGGTGCTCGACGAGACGCACCTGCTGCACGGCTGACGCCCATGGACTGGACCGTCCTGCTCGCCGTCCTCGTCGGCGCCGCCATGCTGGTCGGCCTCGTCGGCAGCGCGCTGCTCGTGCTGCCCGGCCTGGTGGTGGTGTGGGCCTCCACCCTGGTGTGGGCGCTGGCGGTCCAGTCCACCGCCGCGTGGTGGGTGCTCGGCATCGCCACCGTGCTGGCCGGCACCGCCACGGTGGTGCAGTACCTGGTGCCCGGCCGCCGCATGAAGGCCGCCGGCATCCGCACCTCCACGCTGCTGGTCGGCGTGCTCGGCGGCATCGTGGGCTTCTTCGTGATCCCCGTCGTGGGCCTGTTCGTGGGCTTCGTGGGCGGTGTCTTCCTCGCCCAGGCCCTGCGCGGCTCGTCCGGTGGGCTCACCCCCTGGCAGGCCACCCTGCACGCGCTCAAGGCCGTGGGCACCAGCATCCTCATCGAGCTGCTTGCCGGCATGCTCATCGCCGGCACCTGGCTGGCGAGCCTGGTGCTGCCCGCCCTGTTCTGAGGCGGACACGCCCCACCGCCTCACGAGGCTGTCGGTGGCGTCACCTAGGTTTGGCCCCGTGAATCCCCGCACTGCCAAGGCCTCGACCACCAGCAGCACCGGCTACGACGCCCGGCACCTCCAGGTGCTCGAGGGCCTCGAGGCGGTGCGCAAGCGGCCCGGCATGTACATCGGCTCCACCGACTCCCGGGGCCTCATGCACTGCCTGTGGGAGATCATCGACAACTCCGTGGACGAGGCCCTCGGCGGCTTCGCCACCGGCGTGGACGTCACCCTCCACGCCGACGGCTCGGTGGAGGTGGCCGACGACGGCCGTGGCGTGCCGGTGGACGTGGAGCCCCGCACCGGCCTGACGGGCGTGGAGCTCGTCTACACCAAGTTGCACGCCGGCGGGAAGTTCGGCGGCGGCTCGTACACCGCATCCGGTGGTCTGCACGGCGTGGGTGCCAGCGTGGTCAACGCCCTGAGTTCCCGCCTGGACGTGCAGGTGGATCGCGCCGGCACCACCTGGGGCATGAGCTTCCGCCGCGGTGAGCCGGGCGTCTTCGCCGACGACGCCTCGGGCCCCTCGCCGAGCAGCACCTTCGAACCGTTCACCACCGGCAGCGAGCTGCGGAAGGTCGGCACGGTCAAGCGCGGCGTCACCGGCACGCGCGTGCGCTACTGGGCCGACCCGCAGATCTTCCTGGCCGACGCGGAGTTCTCCTACCGGCAGCTCACCGACCGAGCCCGCCAGACCTCCTTCCTGGTGCCCGGCCTGCGCATCAGCATCACCGACAAGCGCCGCATCCCGGGCACGCCGGGGGAGAACGGCACCCACACCGAGACCTTCCTCCACGAGGGGGGCATCACCGAGTTCGCCGAGTACCTGGCGGCCGACGAGGCGGTGACCGACACCTGGCGCCTGCAGGGCACCGGCACCTTCACCGAGACCGTGCCGGTGCTCGACGACGCCGGCCACATGGTGCCCACCGAGGTGGAGCGCGACTGCGAGGTGGACGTCGCGCTGCGCTGGGGCACCGGGTACGACACGGTGGAGCGCTCGTTCGTCAACATCATCGCCACGCCCAAGGGCGGCACCCACGTGTCCGGTTTCGAGGCCGCGCTGCTCAAGGTGGTGCGCAAGCAGGTGGAGGCCAACTCCCGCAAGCTCAAGCCGGGCAAGGACAAGATCGAGAAGGACGACGTGCTGGCGGGCCTCACCGCGGTGGTGACCGTGCGTCTGGCCGAGCCGCAGTTCGAGGGGCAGACCAAGGAGTTGCTGGGCACCTCGGCAGTGCGCAGCATCGTGTCCAAGGTGGTGGAGACCGAACTCACGGCGCTGCTCACGAGCACCGCCCGCGGGCAGAAGCAACAGTCCGCGGCCGTGCTGGAGAAGATCGTCGCGGAGATGAGGTCCCGCGTCTCGGCGCGCATGCACAAGGAGACGCAGCGCCGCAAGAACGCGCTGGAGACCTCCTCGCTGCCCACCAAGCTGGTGGACTGCCGGTCCACCGACACCGAGGGCAGCGAGCTGTTCATCGTGGAGGGCGACTCGGCCCTGGGCACCGCCAAGCTGGCGCGCCAGAGCGACTTCCAGGCCCTGCTGCCCATCCGCGGCAAGATCCTCAACACGCAGAAGGCCTCGGTGGCCGACATGCTGAACAACGAGGAGTGCGCGGCCATCATCCAGAGCATCGGGGCCGGCTCGGGCCGCAGCTTCGACCTCGAGGCCTCCCGCTACGGCAAGGTCATCATCATGACCGACGCCGACGTGGACGGCGCCCACATCCGCACCCTGCTGCTCACCCTGTTCTTCCGCTACATGCGGCCCCTGGTCGACGCCGGGCGGGTCTACGCCGCGGTGCCGCCGCTGCACCGCATCGAGGTGGTGAACCGAGGCAGGGCCAACGACTACGTGTACACCTACTCCGAAGCCCAGCTCCACAGGGAGCTGGCGCGCCTGCGCAAGAACGGGCGCACGCTCAAGGACCCGCTGCAGCGCTACAAGGGCCTGGGCGAGATGGACGCCGACCAGCTGGCCGAGACCACCATGGACCCGGCCCACCGCACCCTGCGCCGCGTGACGATGGCGGACGTGGAGGCCGGCGAGCGCATCTTCACCCTGCTCATGGGCAACGAGGTGGCCCCGCGCAAGGAGTTCATCGTGAGCAACGCCGCGCAGCTGGACGCCGAGCGCATCGACGCCTGAAGGGGCCGGCCACCTCGCGTCGAGTGGCCGGTGGTGGCCGGAGGTCTCGCTCTGGCAACGAAATGCGTGTCGGCGTGGTGCCAGTCACACGCGATGCCGCACCATATGGTCCATGAGTACCGCCACCTCGCAGACGTCCCCGGTCCCGGACGGCTCGGCAGCCCCTTCCGGGGGCGAACCCGAGCTGAAGCGGGTCCTGGGCCCCAAGCTCCTGCTGCTGTTCATCATCGGTGACATCCTGGGCACCGGCATCTACGCCATCACCGGCAAGGTGGCCCACGAGGTGGGCGGCGCGGTCTGGGTGCCGTTCGTCATCGCCTTCGCGATCGCCATCATCACCGCCTTCGCCTACCTCGAGCTCATCACCAAGTACCCGCACGCCGGTGGTGCGGCCAACTTCATCCACCAGGCCTTCGGCATCCAGTTCCTCACCTTCATGGTGACCTTCCTGGTGATGGCCTCGGGCATCACCTCGGCCTCCACCGCAGCCAAGGCCTTCGCGTCCAACCTCTCGGCCGGCCTCGGTGCGGACTGGGCCTCGGACTCCCTGCCGGTGCTCCTGCTGGCCGTGGCCTTCATGCTGCTGGTGGCCCTCATCAACTTCCGGGGCGTGGCCGAGTCGGTCATGCTCAACGTGGTGCTCACCTGCGTCGAGCTGTCAGGTCTGCTGCTGGTGATCTTCGTGGGCCTGTGGGCTGTCATGGGCGGCTCGGACGCCCCGGTCGACTTCTCCCGCGCGATGATGTTCGAGACCAGCGGCGACAAGAACGCGTTCCTCGCCGTCACCGCCGGCACGTCGTTGGCCTTCTTCGCCATGGTCGGCTTCGAGGACTCGGTGAACATGGCCGAGGAGACCAAGGACCCGATCAAGACCTTCCCGCGCATCATGTTCACCGGTCTGGTCATCACCGCGGCGATCTACGTGCTGGTCTCGGTCACCGCCGTGGCCCTGGTGCCGGTGGGTGAGCTGGGCGAGGGGGACACCCCGCTGCTCAAGGTGGTCCAGGCCGGCGCCCCGAACCTGCCGATCGACACCTTCTACCCGTTCATCGCCATGTTCGCCGTGGCCAACACCGCGGTCATCAACATGCTCATGGCCTCCCGCCTGCTGTACGGCATGGCCAAGCAGGACGTCCTCCCGCGCCCGCTGGCGCTGGTTCACAGCGGCCGTCGTTCGCCGTGGGTTGCCATCATCGTGACCACCCTGCTCGCGGTCGGCCTGATCACCTTCGTCGGCAAGGTCTCCGCTCTGGGCGGGACCACCGCGCTGCTGCTGCTGGCCGTGTTCGCCCTGGTGAACGTCGCCTGCATCGTGCTGCGCAAGCGGGACCACGAGATCGACCACGACTACTTCAAGGCCCCCACCTGGATCCCGTGGGTGGGCGCCATCGCGTGTGCCTACATGGTGGGTCCGTGGACCGGTCGTGACACCGAGCAGTACGTCATCGCCGGGTGGTTGGTCGTCATCGCCGTGGTGGCGTGGGCGCTGACCTGGTTCCTCAACCGGGCGCTGTACGCCAAGCCGACCCGTCTGCGTCACCCGGAGGACCTCACCTGATCGGCCGGTCGGCCCACGTGGGCCGACCACCCTGTTCTGCCGATGCGGTGGTGCAGTGACGGGGGCCGCCCACCCGGGGCGGCCCCCGTCGGCGTCCTCGCCATGGGTCGCCTGCGCGTGGCGCCCGCCCGCGACGGTGCCCCCGTGGTACAAGTTCTTGACCCATCACCGACGATGCCGAGGACGCGCCGTGCCCGCTGACGCCCCCCCACCATGCCCAGACGACCGGTTCCCGTCCGAGGCGGTGGGCCCGCCGCACGTCGCTGCTGCTCCCCGGCCTCCTGCTGGCCGTGACGCTGTCCGGCTGCGACGTCGGCTCGCTGGGCAGCGAGGGTCGCTACACCGAGACCGGGGACGTCTCGAAGGCCGCGGCGGCCGAGCAGGGGGCCGGCTCCGGGGTGGAGACGACGGCGTCGGCGTCGAGCGCGTCCCCGACGCGCACGAATGCCGCGCGCAGCGCGGATGGTTCCTCAGCCTCCTCGGCCAGCGAGGGGTCGACGACGCCCACGGCCACCGTGGCAGCACCCAGCAGCGCGGCCACGGAGCGGGCGTCCGCCACGGCGGCGGACCCCACGACGACACCGTCGGCCACCCGCACCGCGGCGCCCGCGGCGGTCTCCACCCCGGTGGCCGCCGCTGCCGCTGCTCCCGCTGCTCCCGCTGCTGCCGGGGCGTCCCGGGGCCCGGTGGTCAAGGTCGTCGACGGTGACACCCTCGACGTGCGTCTGGCCTCCGGGGTGGAGCGGGTGCGCGTCATCGGCCTGGACACCCCGGAGATCGGCGAATGCGGCTTCCGCGAGGCGTCCGCCGGCCTGCGGAACCTGGTCGCCGGCACCACCGTCACCCGGGAGCGCGACCCCACCCAGGACAACCGGGACCGGTACGGACGCCTGGTGCGGCACGTCCGCATGGCCGGGGGAGACTCCGCTGCCGTGCGCATGATCCGCCAGGGCCTGGCTCCGGAGTACCTGTACGACGAGCCGTACCAGAACCGTGCGGCCCACCTGGCGGCCGAGCGGGCGGCCAAGGCCGAGCGGCTCGGCATCTGGGGGCGCAGCGGCTGCACCGCCCCCGCTCCGGCCCCCGCCCCTGCCCCGACCCCGACGCCCGCCCCGGCTCCGGCCACCACCGCGCCGCCGGCCCGCCTGGTGGACACCCCGCCGGCGCCGGCCGAGCCCGGTGGTGGCGCGTGCCGCATCAAGGGCAACATCTCCAGCAGTGGGGAGAAGATCTTCCACTCCCCGGGCCAGCGGCACTACACGCAGACCAAGATCTCGCCGGCCAAGGGGGAGCGGTGGTTCTGCTCCGCCGCCGAGGCGATCAAGGCCGGGTGGCGCGCCGCCAAGGTGTGAGGCACGCACGAGGGGCCCGGGCAGGCGCCCGGACCCCTCGTGCGTGGTGGGGTCACGCCCCGGTGCCCACGAGCAGCATCGTGGCGGCCAGGACCACGCCCACGGTGACCAGGATCATCGTGGTGTAGCCCAGCACGTCGCGGATGCGGAGGCCGGCGATGGCCAGCAGCGGCAGGGCCCAGAAGGGCTGCACCATGTTGGTCCACTGGTCGCCGTAGGAGACGGCCATGATCGCCACCGCCGGGTCCACGCCGAGGCGCTCGGCGGCATCGAGCAGGATCGGCCCCTGCACGGCGATCTGCCCGCCGCCCGACGGCACGAAGAAGTTCACCAGGCCGGCCGAGAGGAAGGCCAGCAGCCCGAAGGTCTGCGGCGTGGAGGTGTCGACCACCGCGTCCGAGAGCACGGCGATGAGGCCGGTGCCGGCCATGATGCCCATGATCCCGGCGTAGAGCGGGAACTGCAGCAGGATCTCGCCCACGTTGGAGGCGGCGTCCTTGACCAGCTCCACCAGCTCGAAGGGATTGCGCACCAGCAGCAGCACCAGGCCCAGGAAGCTCCAGTTGACGACGTCCAGGGTGAGCGTGCCGCCGTCGGCGAAGTGCAGGCCCAGGTAGGCCACCACCAGCAGGCCGAGCACGGTGGTGGTCACCCGGGAGGCGTCCACCGCGTCGGCCGGGGTCTCCACCGTCCACTCCGGCCGGGCGGTCTCCAGCTGGTGCTCGGGCATCTCCACCACGTCCGCACCGGACTTCGGGGCCATGAGCGCCACGGTGGCGAGGATGACCAGCAACGCCACCGCGGCCGCGGTGAGGTTCCACCAGCTGAAGGTGGTCTGCGTGATGGGGATGGTGTGGCCCACCTGCTGGGCCACGAAGGAGCCTTCGGTGGCGGCCGTGAGCGGCGCCGAGCCGGAGTAGCCCATGTGCCAGATGCTCATGCCGGTGTAGCCGGTGGCCACGAGCAGCGGGAAGTGCACCTTCTCGCCGCGCAGCCGGGCCTGGGCGGCCACCTCCTTGGCCAGCAGGGCGCCGACCACCAGGCCCAGCCCCCACGTGACGAGGGTGGCCAGACAGGTCACCAGGGCCACGAAGACGTAGGGCATGACGCGGCCACGGGGCACGCGGGCCAGGCCGGTGAGCAGGGTGCGCACCGGGCCGGTGTGGGCCAGCACGTGGCCGAGCATGAGCACCAGCGCCATCTGGGTGATGAACGCCAGCAGCCCGGCCAGTCCGTCACCCCAGGCCGTGACCACCTCGCGGGGGCCGGCGTCGGTGAGCGCCAGCGCGGCGACCATCACCACGAGCGTCAGCACGATGGCGAACACCAGCGAGGAGGGGATGAACCGCTCCACCAGGTGGTTGATCGGCCCCATCACCCCCTGGCCGCGGCGGCGGTCCGGGCTGGGGCGGGTGGTGGCCGTGGACGCGGGGCTGGACACGGGTGGACCTCCAGGCGAGGGGACAGGGCACCCAGATGCTATGGGTGACCCCGGTCACACCGGGTACGGGGGTCCCGCCGCGCCGGCGGTCGAACCTCAGCCGATGCCGGGTTCGGTCATTCAGGCCTCGACCACCCGTGCGTCGTCGATGCGCAGACGCCGTTGGGTGAGGGCCTCGAGGTCCTCCGAACGATGGCTGGTCATGAGCAACGTGCCACCATCCGAGGAGAAGTCCCTCAGGAGGCCGGTGATGCGCTCGGCACTCGACTGGTCGAGTGCGTTGAAGGGTTCGTCCAGCAGCAGCACGCGCGGTCGTTCGAGGATTGCTTGGGCGATGCCCAGCTTCTGCTTCATCCCGAGGGAGAAGTTCTTCGCCTTGGTCGATGACGTGGGGTCCAGCCCCACGGCCTCGAGGGTTTCTCGGACGCGGGCCTCATCCGCGACCCTGCGGATGTGCGCCAGCTCGCGCAGGTTGTCCGCGGCACTCAGATGGCCGAGGAACCCGGGGGAATTGATCATGACGCCGAAGGACTCCGGGTACTTGCGTCCGGGCCCCATGAGGGCTGGGTCGATGGTCACTTCTCCGGCGTCAGGTCGCATGAACCCTACGAGCAACTTGAAGAGCACGGACTTGCCGGAGCCGTTGGGGCCGCTGAGGCCGATGGACTCACCGTGCTCGACAGTGAGGTCGACGTCTCGCAGAACAGGGGTGCCGCGGAAGGCCTTCGAGAGCCCAAGGGCGGAGATGGCGTGCATGTCAGAGGTCACGTCCTTGTCGGGGCAGTGGTGAACATCGGATGGTCAGGGCGAGCGCTGCCACGGGAGCGGCGAGCCACAGCCAGGCTGGAGAGGCTCCCGCGTCCTGGGCCAGCGCGGTGAGGCCGAGCGGGAGGTGCGAGGACTCCCACGGTGCGAGGGGGGCGAGGAGCAGCGTGCTGCTGAGGACTATCAGCCCCCAGTTCTGGTCACCGGCGACCCACGTGACCGAGACGGTGAGCGTGCCCCAGACGAGCACGTGCAGGAGCCACCCGAGAAGGAGGTGGCCACCGAGCAGGAGCGACGACGAGAGCTGCTCTCCGGTCATGACCGTGGCGATCACGGTGGTGCACGCCGTTGCGCCGACCACGGCAACGGCAGGGGCCGTGACGGAGGGCTTCAGAACGGGCCAGGTCCTTCCATGGGCGAGGACACGCAGGGGCGCTGAGCGCAGGGCAGGGGTGTCGAGGGCCAGGAGGGCCATGAGCACCGGGAGGTTGGTGACCATCCAGTGCACCGTGAAGACCTGGGCATCGAACGCCCCGCCGCCGTGCCCCCACCAGGTGAGGAGAAGGACCTCTCCCGAGGAGTGCCACCCGTTGCCCTGGAGCGCGGGCGCTGCCAGGGTCCACAGCCCAGCAGCGGCCGTGGTGGTCCAGAAGGCGGAGGTGGGTCGAAGGGGGCCCCGCTGCACTGCCACTGCCAGGGCCGCGCAGGCAAGCAGCGAGGCGAGGGACCGCACCCTGCCTGCCTCGGGGCCCGGCAGGGCCAGGTCGACGGGGCCCACTCCCAGGGCGGGGATGCCCAGGCCGATCTGGCAGACGGCCCAGAGCACCACGGCACAGCAGAGCGCCCAGCCTGCCGCCGCACGCCACGCGGCGGCTCCTGCAACGGCCGTGCTCAGCAGCGTCGTCGCGGCAGCGAGTGTCATGAGACAGGCCGCCAGGGTCGGTGCCGCCTGGGGCAGGCTCTCCCACGGCAGGCCGGTGGCGCTGGCTGCGGCCCCCAGGAGGTACCCGCCGAGAGCTGCACACGAGGCTGTGAGGGCATCGAGGAACAGCGCCCGCGTGAGGGAGCGGTCGGTACCGTGCCGCATGCGCGCGGCCGGGGAGCCGTGCCAGACACCGTCGGAGACGGCCACCACGAGACTTGCCGGCAGGATCACGGACACCCAGGGCCGGGGGTCGGTCAGCCGCATCCAGAGGTGATCTGCAACGGTGGGCGCGGCGGCCGAGCGGGCGTGGAGCCCGTAGAGGCAGCCGCAGACGACACCGACGACGAGTATCCCGAGCGTCCTCGGTCGGAGCACGGTACTCACCGGGGGAGTTCAGGCAGCCGCACCAGCACGCACATCCACAGGAGCGCCGTCACTCCCGTGGCCAGGGCCAGCGAGGGCACAGCGTGCCAGAGCGGGAAGACATCCAAGGTGGGTGGGAACTGCGAGGCCGTGGGGGTGAAGGTCTCCAGCTTGGCGAGTGCGAGCACCACGGAGACGACGGTGACACCCGCGAGGGGGAGGAAAAACGCCAGCGCATGGCGCCTCACCAGGAGCAGGAGTGCCTGGGTGGCCGCGGCGAGCACCAGCCCCCAGAGGCCGAGCCATGCGCTGTGGGCGGCAACGTAGGCCCATGGGGTCCGACGGGTCAGGGCGCCGCCGGCCACCGCATCGGCGTTCCAGTCCGCCACGTGCTGCTCGGCCACGTGGTAGGCGTCCGGGTAGTACTGGAAGCCCGTGCTCGGGAGCAACTCCAGGGTCACCAGTCCGTAGACCACGGGCAGCAGCGCAGCGGCGAGGCCGGCGACGACCGCCCATGGCCAGCAGAGCCGACGGAGGGTGACGGTCACAGGGGCACGCGTCCGGGTCGCCTCGAGGAACCCGTCGGTCAGGCAGGACCGCAGGTGCCAGCCGGCGACGAGTGCCAGGGCCAGTGGCAGTGTGAGTCCCACGGGTCCGCTGGAGGCGGCGAGATAACTGTGGAACGGGCTCACATAGGCCGTTCCCTGAGTGCCGAACCAGCTCGTGAGGCCGCCCAGGGTGAGGACGAGCAGGGCAACAGCGAGGGGCACCAGCCGGACGCTGGCACCCCTCGCCACAGTGCTCAGTTGCTGCGCCACGTGCCGCTGACCTGGACGTCCACCCGCGTGAAGACACCGTTGTTGAACTCCACACGCGTGGAGGCACCGGAGCCGATCGAGTTGTTCAGCTTGTACTCCTGGTTGTCGGTCACACCGGAGACCCCGGTGCCGCCGGGGAGCATCCGGGCATCCACCTTGTAGTTGCCCCCCACGGACTGTGACGTGAGATCACCGGCACGACTGTTGATGCTCTTGGTCTGGGAGGCGGTGTACGCCTTGCCGTTGAACTTGCCGACCGTGGTGCTGTACGACCGGTAACTCGTACCGGCGTAGGCGGACGTCGCGGACACAGCGGCGACGACCGCCAGTGCAGCGGCTGCCAGTGGTCGAATGCGAGTGCGGTGCATGGTTTTTCCCCTTTTCCGGCCGCCCGGTGCGACCCACATCATGGAACCATCGGGGGGGAGGGTCAAGTCCTTGGTTCTCGAGGCGTGGGTGCGTCGTCTGACGCCTCAGCCGATGCCGAGGATCGCCGCCGGGGCGGGCGTGCCCGAGCCGTCGCGGCGGTCGGTGGGCTCCGGCAGGGCCACCGCCGAGCCCCCCGCGTCCACCGCCCGCGGGTCGGCGCCCACCCAGGCCAGCACGAGCGCGTCCTCACCCTTGAGGAAGCGGTGGCAGCGCACGCCCGCGGTGGCCCGGCCCTTGCCCGGGTAGGCCTCCAGCGGCGTCACCTTCACCGACCCGCCGGAGCCGGGCAGCGCCCCGGCCGACCCGGCGACGGTGACCACCACGGGGGCAGGGGCGTCGGTCTCACCCTCGCCGCCCGTCCGCACCGCGGCGAAGGCCACCACGCGCCCGCCCTCGGGCACCTTGATGCCGGCCACACCGCCTCCGGACAGCCCCTGCGGGCGCACCAGCGAGGCCGGGTAGCGCAGCAGCGCGGCGGCGTCGGTGACGAACACGAGCTCCTCGCTGCCGTCGGACAGTTCGGCGGCGCCCACCAGCTCGTCGCCCTCGGCCAGGCTGATGACCTCCATCGCGTCCTTGCTCGCCGGGTACTCCGGGCGCACCCGCTTGACCACGCCCCGGGCGGTGCCCAGCGCCAGCCCGGCGGTGCCCTCCACGTCGTCGGTGCGCACCAGGGCCAGCGGGCGCTCGCCGCCGGCCAGGTCCACGAAGGCCGCCACCGGAGCCCCACCGGTGAGCCCCAGCGAGCCGGCGGCCGGCAGGGCGGGCAGGTCCACCACCGACAGCCGCACCAGGCGCCCGGCAGAGGTCACCAGGCCCACCTGGCCACGGGCGGTGGCGGCCACCACCGAGGCGATGGCGTCGTGGTCCACCCGGGGTGCGTCGGCGGGGCGCACGTCGGTGCGCACCAGCGCGCCGCTGGTGTCCTCCTCGCGGGGCACGCGGGCGATGAGTCCGGTGGCCGAGAGCGCCACGGTCACGGGGTCGTCGGCCACCTCCAGCGGGGCGGCGGGCACCATCGCGGCGGCGGCCTCGCTCTCCAGCAGCACGGTGCGGCGCGGGGTGCCGTGCTCGGCGGCCACGGCGGCCAGCTCGTCGCTCACCACACCGCGCAGGCGCGCCTCGTCGGCCAGGATCGCCTCCAGCTCGGCGATGGCGGCCTGCAGCTCGTCGCGCTCGGTCTCCAGCTCGATGCGGGAGAACTTCGTCAGGCGCCGCAGCTGCAGCTCCAGGATGTAGGAGGCCTGCGCCTCGGAGAGGTCGAAGACCTCCATGAGCCGCGTGCGGGCCTCGGCGGCGTCGTCCGAGGAGCGGACGAGCTGGATGACCTCGTCGATGTCGAGGATGGCCAGCAGCAGCCCCTCCACCAGGTGCAGCCGGTCGCGCCGCTTCCCCAGGCGGAACGCGGTGCGCCGCCGTACCACCTCGCACCGGAAGTCCACGTACACCTGCAGGGCCTCCTTGAGCCCCAGGGTGCGCGGCTGGCCGTCCACGAGCGCCACGGTGTTGATGCCGAAGGACTCCTCCATCGGCGTCTGCTTGTACAGCTGCGCCAGCACGGCCTCGGGGTTGAAGCCGTTCTTCACCTCGATGACCAGCTGCAGGCCGTTGTGGCGGTCGGTGAGGTCCTTGACGTCGGCGATGCCCTGCAGCTTCTTGGCCTGCACCTGCGTCTTGAGCTTGGCGATGACCTTCTCCGGCCCCACCAGGTAGGGCAGCTCGGTGACCACGATGCCCTTGCGGCGCGGGGTGACGTTCTCGATGGTGGCCTTGGCCCGGGTGCGGAACGAGCCGCGGCCGGTGCGGTAGGCGTCGCGGATGCCGTCGAGCCCCACGATGCGGCCGCCGCCGGGCAGGTCCGGGCCGGGCACGAAGCGCATGAGGTCCTCCACCGTGGCGGCGGGGTTGTCCAGGAGGTGGCGGGCGGCGGCCACCACCTCGCGCAGGTTGTGCGGGGCGATGTTGGTGGCCATGCCCACCGCGATGCCCGACGCCCCGTTGACCAGCAGGTTGGGGTAGGCCGCGGGCAGCACCTCGGGCTGCAGGAGCTGGTCGTCGTAGTTGGGCACCATGTCCACGGTGTCCTCGTCCAGCGTGGCCGTCATGGTGAGTGCGGCCGGGGCCATGCGGGCCTCGGTGTAGCGGCTGGCGGCCGGTCCGTCGTCCAGGGAGCCGAAGTTGCCGTGCCCGTCCACCAGGGGAAGGCGCATCGTGAACGGCTGGGCCAGGCGCACGAGGGCGTCGTAGATGGCCTGGTCGCCGTGCGGGTGGTACTTGCCCATCACCTCGCCGACGACGCGGGAGGACTTGACGTAGCCGCGGTCCGGGCGCAGGCCGAGCTCGTCCATGCCGAAGAGGATGCGGCGCTGCACCGGCTTGAGGCCGTCGCGCGCGTCCGGCAGCGCGCGGCTGTAGATGACGGAGTAGGCGTACTCGAGGAAGGCCGAGCTCATCTCCTCGGCGACGTCGATGTCGATGACCGTGTCGGCCACCTGGGTGGGCTCTGCGGGCTTGTCGGACTTCTTGGGCACGGGCCACATGATGCGTCATCCGCCCGCCGCGCCGGGGGACCGGCACGCACTGCCCCGGGCACGAGGCCGCCCCCGTCTTCCGGTGGTCTGCTGGACCACCGGAAGACGGGGGCGGGCGCCGGAGTGGATCGGCTCAGCGGCGGGTGATGCCGCGCAGGGCCTGGACGACCTTGTCGCCCACGGCCGTGGCGCCACCGACCACCGTGGAGACCCACGGCGAGAGGCGGGTGACGGCCCGCGAGGTCGGCTCGGGCAGACGGTCACTGCGCGTCAGCAGCACGGCGGTGTCCTGCGTGCCGGCCACGGCGGCGGCGGTCAGGGCGTCGGGGTAGTTCTCACCGGAGGCGACGAACACCTGGTAGGGGTCCTTCTTGACCGACCGTGCCACCAAATCGGCCGTCTCGTAGCGGTCGGCGCCGCCGATGCGGCGCACCGCGTCGGCATACTCGCCCGCCTCGGCGAAGACCGAGCCCTTCACCACCTGGCGACCACCGAGGATGACGACCCGGTCGGGACGCATCCGCTGAAGTGCCTTGCGGGTCTCGGTGGGCAGGCGGTCGCCCCGGGTGAGCAGCAGCGGCGCGTCCTGGGCACCGGCCACGGCAGCACCGGTGAGGGCGTCGGGGTAGTCCTGACCGGAGGCGAGGTACACGGTGTCCACCGGGGCGTCGTGCCCGGCAGTGAGACGGGCCGCGGTCGCGTAGCGGTTGGCGCCGGCGACGCGCTCGACCGTCCTGCCACCGGCCGCCAACTGGCCGGCCACCTCACGGCTCACGGCCTTCTCGCCGCCCAGGATGACCACCTTGCGGGGGCCGATCTGGGCCAGTGCCTCGCGGGTCTCGGCCGGCAGACGGTCGCGACGGGTGAGTAGCAGCGGAGCATTCTTGCTGGAGGCCACCGATGCGCCGGCCAGGGCGTCAGGGTGGTCCTGGCCGGAGGCCACGTACACCGTGTCGTGGTCGCCCTTCATGCTGCGGGCCAGGCGGGCTGCGGTGGCGTAACGGTTGGCGCCGCCCACGCGGGAGACCTTCTCCGCCTTCGAGGGGTCCAGGTGCACCAGTGTGCGGGCCAGCGGCTCACCGCCCTCGGCCGGCTCCATCTCGACCATCCCCAGCCAGGCCTTGGTGGGGTCGTCGACGGACACCGCGCCCTCGGCGGTGTGCGGCGCGATGCGGGGCAGGTGCACCGGGCTCTTGAAGGCGAGGTTGCCCGCGTCGGCCGCGTCGGGCGACAGGACGAACAGCCGCAGGGTGAAGTCGGTGGACTCCTTGCCCTTGAGGTCGGTACCGGTCACGTGCAGCTCGAAGTCCGCGTCGGTGCCGATGCTCGGCACGATGAGGCGCTCGTTGGCGGCGGGGGTGCGCCCGCGGTCCAGCGGGTACCCGGGGAACTCCTTCCAGGTGATGGTCAGGTCCAGGTTCACGTTCGGGTCGTCGGACTCGATCTCGGCCCAGAACACGTCACCGATCTTCGCCTCGAAGGGCACGCGGTAGGCCTCCTTCTCGCGACCCGTCCACTCCTCACCCTTGTCCTGGCGCACGGTGCCGCGCCACTCACGTCCCGGGACCATCCCGTGGGTCCGCAGGGCCACGTCGCGCTTGCGCGAGGAACGCAGCTCCACCGGCACGGTCGACTGACCGGCGTGACCCAGCACATGACTGGGCATCTGCACCGCCTCGGAGCGCAGCGCGATGGGCAGGTGGAAGGGGTTCACCCCGCTGGCGGTCAGGTCGAGTCGGCCGGTGACCCACTGCTGGGCCGGCATGCCGGTGTCGGTGAAGGTCAAGGTCACGGTGCCGGACTCACCGGGGGCCAGAGTGAGACGCTGGGGGGAGACGGACGTCTCCACGCCGTCCAGGCCGGACACCTTCGGGGTCCAGGTGGTGGTCCTGCCGGTGGTGTTGGTGACCGTGCGGGTGACGGTCTGCTCGCCGAGGAGGCCGCCGACCGCGATGGACGGGGTGTTCAGCTGCCACGGCTTGATGGGGTCGACGTCCTGGCCCATCCGCGCACCCTGTCCGGCCAGGAGGCGCTCCCAGTCCGAGGCGTCGGAGTCCACGACGAGACCGGGGTCCAGGAAGGCCCGCGGCTCGACGAAGCCGGCGCCGCCCCCGAAGGGGTGGTTGTCGTCCGGGCCGGTCATCTTCCGCGAGGTGGTCATCATGGCCGACTTGATCGCCATCGGGGACCAGTCCGGGTGGGCCTGCTTGACCAGGGCGGCCAGGCCGGCCACGTGCGGTGCGGACATGGACGTGCCCGAGACGTGCCTGGCCACGGGGCGGCCACGCTCCGCGGAGGACCAGGCGGCCAGGACGTCCACACCCGGGGCCGTGAGGTCGGGCTTGAGCAGATTGCCCTGCGCAGCGTTCGTCGGGCCGCGGGAGGAGAAGTCGGCCAGACTGGGCACGGTGGAGGAGTCCCCGTGCTCGTCCACCAGCGAGGCCGTGGCCCCGGAGCCGCCGGCGTAGGCCCGCAGGCCCTTGCGCGCGGAGGAGTCCAGGTGCACGGTGGGCACCCAGTGGTCGTGGGTAAGGGTGTCCCCGGGCTCGGTGTTGACCAGCACCATGCCCACGCCACCGGCGTCCTTCACCGCCCGGGACTGATCCATCGGGTTGGCCTCGCTGCGGTCGCACACCACGATCGTGCCCTTGACCTTGGCCGGGTCCAGCGTGCCGGCGCGGCACTCGGTGCTGGGCGAGGCGTTCTCGGGGGCCACCTCGTCGGCGAGCACCAGCGGGGCCTCCTGCGGCAGGGGCGGTGTCATGGAGGACCCTTCGTAGCGCTGGCCGTCGCCGGTGACCAGCGTCTTGCGGTGCTCGGCGTGTGCACCGGCGGCCACGGTGGTCACCCACGGGGAGGGGTGGTTGGTGGTGGCCTCCTTGGGGCCGTCGTTGCCCGACGAGGCCGCGACGAACACGCCGCTGGCGGCGGCGTTCATGAAGGCCACCTCGACCGGGTCGCGCAGGTCGCGGTCGGTGCCGGAGATCGAGTAGTTGATGATGTCGACCCCGTCGGCCACGGCGGCGTCGATGGCCGCGGTGGTGTCCACGGTCGGACAAACACCTCGGCCTTCGGCGAGCTCCCAGCAGGCCTTGTAGGCCGCCACGTGCGCCTTCGGTGCCATGCCGGAGATGGGGCCGGACGGCAGGCCGTTGACCGACACCTTGGTGCCGGCGGCACCGGTGGCGGTGCTGGCGGTGTGCGAGCCGTGGCCGTGGACGTCCAGCGGCGAGTGGGACTCGTGGTCGGCGAGCTTGTGCTCGCCCAGGCCCTCACGGAAGACCTTGGCACCGATGATCTTGTTGTCGCACGTGCTCTCGGGGAAGTCGGCGGGGGTCTCGCTCTTGCACGCTCCGCGCCAGTCGGCCGGCGGCGCGGTCATGCCGGCGTCGTCGAAGGAGGGGTTGGCCGGGTTGATGCCGGAGTCGATCACGCCGACGACGACGCCCTGGCCCTGGGTGTCGCCGGCGTGCTTCCACACGCCGTCGGGGCCCGTGAGTCCCAGCATCTCGGGGGACTGGTCGGTGTGGAGGGTCTCCAGACGGTTCTCGGTCACCGACAGCACGCGCGGGTCGGCGGACAGCTTCCGGGCCTGCTCCGCGGTGAGCTCCACGGCAACCCCGGAGAGGGCGTGGGTGTAGCGCTCCACCGGGCGGGGTGCGTCCACGCGAGAGAGCACCGCGTCCTGCTGGCTGGTCAGGTGCTGGGCATAGGCGCGCACGGCTGACGGGCGGGCGTCCCCGGCCTTCCCAGCGGTGGCGGACAGGCCCTTCACGCCCCCGGTGTAGGTGGCGATCGGCTCGTCGGCGGTCACCACCACGTACAGGCCGTCGGACCAGCTGCGGTCAGCCGGCGTCTGCTGCGGGGGGAGCGTGGTGAGCTCCTCCAGGGCGGTGGTGCTTGGGGGGCTGTCGTCCTGCGCGGTCGGCGGGACGGTGGGGGCGGCGCCGGCGGGCGACAGCGACACCATCGAGCCGGTCAGGCACAGGATGGTGAGCGCGGTCAGACCAGCTGCGTGGGGGCGGCGGTGCAGGGACACGACGAAGGGCTCCTTGTGAGAAGTGTTATTGAAAGCATTCTCGCATGGAGCCCATCCGTCGGTGTCACCGGCCTCCTGCTCAGCCCTTGAGGTCGGGGAAGTCGCTCTCCCAGAACTCCCACTCGCTGGCGCGCTCGGCGGGGTCGTCGCCCACGGGGTGGAACTCGTTCTCCCGTGCCTTGAGCTCCACCCGGCGGATCTTGCCGGAGACGGTCTTCGGCAGCTCGCCGAACTCCAGGCGGCGGACGCGCTTGTACGGAGCCAGGTTGGCGCGGCAGTAGGCGAGGATCGACTCGGCGATCTCGCGACTCGGCTCGGTGCCCTCGACCAGCACCACGTAGGCCTTGGGCACCGACAGGCGGGTCGGGTCCGGCGAGGGCACCACGGCCGCCTCGGCCACCAGCTCGTGCTCGATGAGCACGGACTCCACCTCGAACGGGCTGATGCGGTAGTCGCTGGCCTTGAACACGTCGTCGGCGCGGCCCACGTAGGTGATGTAGCCGTCCTCGTCGCGCACCGCCACGTCACCGGTGTGGTACGCCCCGTCGCGCATCGCGTCAGCGGTCTTCTGCTCGTCGCCGTGGTAGCCCACCATCAGCCCGATGGGGCGTCCCTTGGGGCCGTCGAGGCGCAGGCACAGCTCGCCCTCCTCGCCGGGGGTGGTCACCTCGGCCCCGGTGGCCTGGTCGAGCAGCACCACGTCGTAGCCCGGCAGGGGGCGGCCCATGGAACCCGGCTTGAGCGGGCGACCCGGCGCGTTGCCGATCTGCGCGGTGGTCTCGGTCTGGCCGAAGCCGTCGCGGATGGTGATGCCCAGGCCCTTCTCCACGGCGCGGATCACCTCGGGGTTGAGCGGCTCACCGGCACCCACCATCTCGCGCAGGGCCAGCTTCTCGCGCCAGGCGGCGAGGTCCTGCTGGATGAGCATGCGGTACACCGTGGGCGGGGCGCAGAAGGTGGTGGCGCCCTCGGCGGCCAGCACCTCCAGCAGGGCCTTCGCGTCGAAGCGCGGCTGGTTGACCACGAGGATCGTGGCCTCGGCGGTCCACGGGGTGAACAGCGAGCTCCACGCGTGCTTGGCCCAGCCGGGGGAGGAGATGTTCACGTGCACGTCGCCGGGGCGCAGGCCCACCCAGAACATCGTGGACAGGGCGCCCACCGTGTAGCTGGAGTGGGTGTGCTCCACGAGCTTGGGCGCGCTCGTGGTGCCGGAGGTGAAGTACAGCAGCATCGTGTCGTCGGCCATGGTGGGCGCGTCGGGGGTGAAGTCGGCGCTCGCGGCGTGGAAGTCCTCCAGGCGCAGCCAGCCCTCGGGCGTGTCGCCCTCGCCGCAGACGGCGATGCGCTGGAAGTCGCCGTCCACCTTGGCGAAGGTGTGTGCCTCGCCGGCGGTGGTGATGACGTGCTTGACCTTCCCGCGGGCCACGCGGTCGGTGAGGTCCTCGGGGGTGAGCAGCGTGGTGGCCGGGATGACCTGGGCGCCCAGCTTGATGCAGCCCACCATCACCTGCCACAGCTCGGTCTGGTTGCCCAGCATCACCAGCACGCGGTCGCCCTGGGCCACGCCCACCTCGCGCAGCCAGCTGGCCATCTGCGAGGAGGTGCGGGAGACCTCCGCCCAGGTGAGCTGGTGGGTGCGGGTGCCGTCCTTCACCACGTCCACGATGCGCAGGGCCGGCTCGTCGGCGCGGGGTCCGGCGGCCACGGCATCGATGTGGTGAAGGCCCCAGTTGATCTCGGTGAAACGGGGCGCGGCAAAGGCGTCCACGGCCGCGTCGTCGGCGTCGTGCAGGGCCAGGACGGCGTCGCGGGCGTCCCGGAAGGTGTCGGTGGGAGTGCTCATGGGGGCAACCTACCCGCCAGGTGACCGGCGTCACATGACAGGGGCCGGGGTGTCCGGAGCGGTGGCGGCCGCCCGGAGGGCGCCTGCCACACTGGGGCCATGGACGAGGTCGCCCCCACCACCGAGCAGATCAGGGCGGACCGTGCCGCCACGTGGGTGACGGACGTGGTGCTGCGTGACGGCGCCGTGGCCCACCTGCGGCCCATCAGCCCGGGGGACCGGGAGGCCGTGGCCGCGTTCCACCGGCGCCAGTCCGAGCGCTCGCGCTACCTGCGCTTCTTCGCCACCATCCCCGAGCTCTCGGCCCGCGACCTGGACCGCTTCACCCAGGTGGACCAGGACCAGCGGGTGGCCCTGGTGGCCGAGATCGGCGGGG
>NZ_PKIZ01000010.1:68741-106283 GCF_002847825.1 Kytococcus schroeteri
TTCACCGAGGCCGGTTACGAGGTGGCCCACCGCTTCGAGGACGGCGTCATCGCGGTGTCCTTCGAGATCCAGCCCAACGAGACCTCCCGCACCGTCCGCGAGGCCCGCGAGCAGCGCGCCGAGTCCCGCTCGGTGGCCCGCGTGCTGCGCCCGGAGTCGGTGGTGATGATCGGCGTCTCGCGGCGCGAGGGCACCATCGGGCACAAGGTGCTCGAGGAGATCGTGGCCGGCGGGTACACCGGGCGCCTGGAGGTGGTGCACCCCGAGGTGCCCGAGCTGCTGGGCATCACCACCACGCCCAGCGTGCGAGAGGTCGAGGGCCCGGTGGACCTGGCGATCGTCGCCCTGCCGGCCGAGAAGGTGCACGAGGTGGTGGCCGACTGCGCCGCCATCGGGGTGCGCTCAGTGCTCGTGGTCTCGGCCGGGTTCGCCGAGGCCGGCGAGGAGGGGGCGCGGCGCCAGCGCGAGCTGCTGCGGCTGGTGCACTGGCACGGCATGCGTCTGGTGGGCCCCAACTCCTACGGGCTGAGCAACTCCGCGCAGGAAGTCTCGCTCAACGCCACGCTGGGCGCGCCGTCCGTGCGGGGGCGGTTCGGGCTCTTCGCCCAGTCCGGTGCGCTGGGCGTCTCGGTGACGCAGATGGCGCGGCAGCGCGGCGTGGGCCTGTCCACCTTCGTCTCGGCGGGCAACCGTGCGGACGTCTCGGGCAACGACCTCATGCAGTACTGGATCGACGACGAGGACACCGCCGCGGTGGGGCTCTACCTGGAGACCCTGGGCAACGCCCGCAAGTTCTTCCGCATCTCGCAGCGGCTGGCCGCGCGCAAGCCGGTCATCGTCATCAAGTCCGGCACCTCGGGCTACGGCGTGCCGCCGGGGCACCTCATCCGCCGCAGCCAGGCCAGCCCGGAGGCGCTGGACGCGATGCTGCGCCAGAGCGGCGTGATCCGCGTGAGCAACCTGCACCAGATGTTCAACGTGGCCCAGCTGGCGCTGCACCAGCCGCTGCCGGAGGGGCGTGGCGTGGCCATCGTGGGCAACTCCAGCTCGCTGGCCGCCCTGGCCGCCGACGCGTGCGTGGGCTGGGGGCTGGAGATGGCCCGCGAGCCCGCCTCGCTCGCGCACGACGCCTCGATGGAGGAGGTGGCCGCCGCGCTGGAGGAGGCCTTCGCCGACCCGTCCGTGCACGCGGTGCTCGCGGTGTTCATCCCGCCGCTGGTGGGCGACGGCACGGACCTGGCCCGCACGGTGGGCCGGGTGGCCCTCGACCAGGACAAGCCCTGCCTGACCACGATGACGGGCATGGACGGCGTCGACGAGACCCTCTCGGCCACCAAGGACACCCCGGAGGGTCCCGTCACCGAGGTGGTGCCGGCGTACATGACCCCCGAGGACGCGGTGCGGGCGCTCAACGCCGTGGAGCGCTACGCCGCCTGGCGCCGCTCCTCGCGGGGCACCCTGGTGCAGCCCGAGGGGGTCACCTGGCAGTCGCTGGACGCCGCGCAGGAGGTGGCCGGCGACGCGCTGCGCTCGGCCCCGGCCGGCCGGGAGCTGCGCCCCGAGGAGCTCGAGGACCTGCTGTCCGCCGTGGGCATCGAGCACGACCCGGCGGCCCCCGGGGAGCCGGCCGCGGGCTGGCCGGGCGAGGTGGTGCCGCTGGTGGTGGAGGCGGTGGAGGACCCGCTCTTCGGTCCGGTGGTCTTGCTGCGCTTCCACGGGCGCACCGCCGAGCTGCTCGGCACCCCCTCCTACCGGGTGCCGCCGCTCACCGACGCCGACGTGCACGACCTCGTGGACTCCCTGCAGGGCAGCCGCCTGCTCACCGCGCGCGGCGTGGACCGGGCCGCCCTGGAGGACCTGCTGGCGCGCGTGGCCGTGCTGGCCGACGCGGTACCCGAGCTCGCCGAGCTGCAGTTGAGCCCGGTGGAGGTGCGGGCCGACGGGGTGGTGGTGCACGGCGCCCGGGCCACGGTGCGCCGCCCCAAGGTGCGCCAGGACGCGGGGCGTCGCAGCATCTCCCGTTGAGGCCGCCCAGCGGGAGGTCGTCGGTGCCGGGTGGCAGGATGACCCCCATGCTTGGACGCCTCCACGAGTCGCACGACCCCCAGGTGCCCGCGGACTCCCTGCCGCAGGACCTGGCCGACGACATCGAGGCGGCCGGCTACTACCCGGCCCTCGTGGCCGACGTGGTGGCCACCGCCGTGGCGGGCCAGGAGGTGCAGGCCCACCTGGTGCACCAGGAGGCCACCTTCGACACCGACACCGTGCGGCGCCACCTCACGGTGCTCGTCCTCACGCCCGGGCGGCTGGTCATCGCGCACGCCGACGACCGCGAGGCAGAGCACGTGGAGTCCGCGCCGGTGGCCATGGCCACCACCGAGACGGTGCCGCTGAGCCGTCTGCGCGGCGTGGTGCTCTCGCACGTCATGGCCAACCCGGAGGACTACCGGCCGGGCAGCCTGGGCCGGGAGGTCACGCTGACCCTCGGATGGGGTGCGATCAGCCGCCTGGACCTCGTGCCGGCCGGCTGCGCCGACCCGCAGTGCGAGGGCGACCACGGCTACGAGGGCACGGTGGCCGGTGACGACATCTCGCTGCGCGTCAGCGGGGAGGTCTCCGGGGCCCAGGCGGTGCAGGAGGCGCTGGACTTCGCCCGCGCCGTGCAGGCCAACCTGGGGCGCTGAGGTCCGGCGTGAGCACGCACCCGCTGCTGGACATCGAGTCCGTCGACCCCGCCCTGGGCTACGCGCCGGGCGGCCTGGCCTCCCTCTTCGCGAGCCTCGGCGCCTCTCTGGGCGTCGACCTGCCGGACCTGCCCGTCCGCGAGCTGCCGCCGGCCCACGGCGTGGTGAGCGTGCTGCTGGACGGCCTGGGCTGGACCACGCTGGAGCGCTACGCCGGGCACGCACCCTTCCTGCGCTCGCTGCTGCAGGACCCGCAGGTGAGCACCCCGGCGGTCTGCGGCTTCCCCAGCACCACCGCCGTCTCCCTGGCCACGCACGCCACCGGCGTGCCGCCGGCGGTGCACGGCCACGTGGGCTACGCGGTGCGCGACCCGCGCACCTCCACGGTGTTCAACCACCTCTCGTGGAAGGACGGACCGGACCCGCTGGCCTGGCAGACCCAGCCCACCCTCTTCGGCCGCCTGGCCGATGCCGGGGTGCGCGTGGTGCGCGTGGGACAGAAGAAGTTCGCCACCTCGGCCCTCACCCGGGCCGCCCAGCGCGGGGGCACCTACCTGCCCGCGGACGGGCTGGGTGCCTGGACCGCCGCCGGGCTCGACCTCGCGCGCCGCTCCAGCCGCAGCGAGCCGACGGCGGCCTACCTGTACTGGCCGGTGCTCGACCAGATCGGCCACGCCCAGGGGCCCGGCTCGGTGGACTGGACCGGCGCCCTGGAGGAGGTGGACGCCGCCCTGCGCGAGCTCGTGGAGGGCCTGCCGCCGGGGGTCCACTTCTCGCTGACCGCCGACCACGGCATGCTCGGCATCGACCCGGCCGGGGCCCTGCGCACCGACGACCCGCAGCACGCCCACCTCGTGGAGGGGGTGGCCGCGGTGGCCGGTGACCCGCGCTGTCGCTTCCTGTACCTGCCCCGGGCCGACGAGTCCCCCGAGGGACGCCAGGGTGAGCCGGACCGGGCCCAGCAGGCCGAGCTCGTGGACGCCTGGCGCGAGGCCGCCGGGGACGGCGCGCTCGTGGTGACCCGTGCCGAGGCGGTGGCCTCGGGCTGGTTCGGCCCCGGCACCACCGCGGAGAACCTGTCCCGCATCGGCGACGTGCTCGTGGTGGCCCGGGACGACCGCTTCCTGGCCTTCGTGCCGGGGCCGGACAGCACCGGCCAGATGTCGCTCAAGGGCTGGCACGGCGGTCTGCACCGCGAGGAGCTGCTGGTGCCCGACGTGCTCCTGCCGGCTCGGTGACCCGTGGCTGAGCTCGCCTTCTTCACCGGCACCATGGACTGCGGCAAGTCCACCCTGGCGCTGCAGATGGACCACAACCACCGGGCCCGTGGCCGCCACGGTCTGGTGTTCACCTCCCACGACCGCGCCGGGGAGGCCACCGTCAGCTCCCGTCTGGGCCTGCAGCGCGAGGCCCTCGAGGTGCACGACCAGCTCGACTTCTTCGCGATGGTGGTGGCCGAGGCCACCAAGGGCCGCCCGGTGCACTACCTCATCTGCGACGAGGCGCAGTTCTACAGCGCCGCGCAGGTGGAGCAGCTGGCGCGCCTCGTGGACGAGCTGGAGGTGGACGTCTTCGCGTTCGGCATCACCGCCGACTTCCGCGCCCAGCTGTTCCCCGGCAGCAAGCGCCTGCTGGAGCTCGCCGACCGCACCCACCTGCTGCAGGTGGAGGCCCTGTGCTGGTGCGGCCGCCGCGCCACGCACAACGCCCGCGTGGTGGACGGGCACATGGTCACCGACGGCGACCAGGTGGCCGTGGGCGACGTCGGCGGCTCGGACGCGCCCACGCCGCAGGTGGAGTACGAGGTGCTCTGCCGTCGCCACTTCATGCGGCGTATGACCTCGCACGTGGCACGGGTCTCCTCGCCCGAGGGGGAGCTGCTGCCCTTCGACCTCGACGTGTGCGCGGTGCCCCCGCCTCGCTGAGCAGGACGGGGGCACCGCGACGGGCGGGCGAGGGGCTCAGCCCTTGGAGCCGCCGAACATGATGTCGTCCCAGCTGGGCACCGACGGGCGCCCACGGCGCTTCTGCGAGCGCTGCCGCGGGGCCAGGGGTGCCTCGCGCTCCTGCGGCTCCTCGACCGGCTCGGGCACCGCGGCCCCACCGGTGCGGGTGGGCTCCTGCGGGGCCGGCTCGTCGGCGGCGTCGTGCTCGGGGGCGCTCTCCGGCGACTGGGCGCGGCGGTGGTCCCCGGAGACGTCGGTCGCCTGGTCGGCTTCATCGGCGTGCTCGTCGCCGGCCTGCTCGCCCTCCTGCCCACGGGACGTGCCGGGGGCCGTCGGCAGCGGGCCCCCCGCCTCGCCGCGGGTGGTGCGGGCGTGGCTCACCGGCTCGTGCCCGACGCCCGGCGCGGCCGGGGCCTCCTGGGCCGCGGCCGGGGCGTCGTCCTCGAAGCCGTCCTCCTCGGCGGTGCTCAGCCACCGGGCCTCGTCGTCCTGCGGGGTCAGGGCCGAGGTCATGGGGTCGAAGTGCCACACCGCGGTGCGGGTGCGCCCGCCGGCCTCGAAGGACAGGCTCACGGCCCACGGGGTGCCGTCCTGGCGCCAGGCGTCCCACCACGCGTCGTCCGGGCGCAGGCCGCGCATCACCAGACGCTCCTTGACGCGCTTCTCCAGGGTGGGGGAGGAACCCCGCCCGAAGGAGGGCAGGAAGGCCCCCCGGGCCAGACCCGCCACGTGGCCGCGCTCGGCGAGGATGGGCGCCTCGTAGCGGCCGATCTTGTCCGTGCTCCACCCGGAGGCCTCGGCCACCTCCTCGGTGCTCGCACCGGCGCGGATCATGGCCTGCACCTCGCGCGGCGTCACGGCCACCTCCGGGGCGGCCGACACGGCGTGCTCGGGACGGCGGCGCAGGGCGGTGGTGAGCGCCGGGGTGACGGCCACCGTGTACCGGGTGCCCGCGGCGTCCTGCAGCAGCAGGTGGTCCTCGGAGTCATCGACCCCGAGGAAGGTGAGCTCGTCCATCGGCAACTCCTCGCATCGGTCCCGCCACCTGCGGCGGTGGGCTCTCGTCGGTGTCCCGCGGCCACGACGTGCGGCGGGGCTCCATCGCACCATGCCACGGGCCCGGGCGTCGCGTCGGGTACCACGCCGCGGCCTAGGATGACGCGGTGACCCCCTTCGAACCGGCCCTCGCGCTCGCGCTGGACCTCGTGGGGGTCTTCGCGTTCGCGGTCTCCGGCGCGCTGGTGGCGGTGCGGCGCGGCCTCGACCTCGTGGGCGTGCTCGTGCTCGCCTGGCTCACCGGGCTCGGGGGCGGCACCATCCGCGACGTCCTCATCGGGGCCGTCCCGCCGATGGGGGTCTCGGACTGGCGCATGATCACCGCCGCCGTGCTCGGCGGCCTGGTCACCTTCGCCCTGCACACCGGCATGCACCGGGTGCAGCGCCCCATCCGGCTGCTCGACGCCCTGGGGCTGGCCTTCTTCTGCGTCTCGGGGACGCTCGTGGCCACGCGCGCGGAGGTGGGCCCGGTGACCGCCGTCATCGTGGGCACCGTCTCGGCGGTGGGCGGCGGGGTGCTGCGCGACGTGGTGGCCGGCCAGGTGCCCGAGCTGCTGCGCCGCGAGCTCTACGCCCTGCCCGCGCTGCTGGGCGCCACGCTCACGGCGCTGGCCCACGAGCACGGCCTGGTGTCCCCGCAGACCGTGTGGCCCATCATCGGGGTCGTGTTCGGAATCCGCATCGCCAGCATCGTGTTCGACTGGCACCTGCCCCAGGCCCTGACGACAGGAGACGCCCGATGACCGACTCGCCCCTCGCGCCGTACGACGCGGTGCTGCTCACCAGCTTCGGTGGCCCGGAGGCCCCCGAGGAGGTGCTGCCCTTCCTGCGCCGCGTGACCGCCGGCCGCGGCATCCCCGACGAGCGCCTCGAGGAGGTGGGTGCGCACTACCACCACTTCGGCGGACGCAGCCCCATCAACGACCAGAACCGCGCCCTGCTGGCCGCCCTCGAGGCCGAGCTCGCCCGCCGCGAGGTGGAGGTGCCGGTGCTCTGGGGCAACCGCAACAGCGCGCCCTTCCTGTCCGACGTCGTGGCCGAGGCCTCGGCCGCGGGCCACCGCCGCCTGCTGGCGCTGACCACCAGCGCTTACTCCAGCTACTCCAGCTGCCGGCAGTACCGGGAGAACCTCGCGCAGGCCGTGGTCGACCACCACGACGCCGGGGGAGCGCCGGTGCGCATCGACAAGGTGCGCCCCTACGTCCACGCCCCGGGCTTCTCGGCCACCAACGCCCACCTGGTGACCGAGGCCGTCCGAGGCCTGCTCGCCGAGCACCGCCCCGAGCAGGTGGCCGTGGTGATGGTGACCCACTCCATCCCGGTGGCCATGGACGAGACCTCCGGCCCGGGCGACAGCGACGGCGAGGTGTACCAGCGCCAGCACGAGCAGCTCACCGGCGCGATCGAGGACGAGCTGGAGGCCACCTTCGGCGCCGTGCTGCGCACCGACCTCGTGTACTGCTCGCGCTCCGGCGCCCCGCACCACCCGTGGCTGGAGCCGGACGTCAACGACCACCTGGAGGCGCTCGCCGGCGAGGGCTTCACCGCGGTGGCGGTGGCCCCCATCGGGTTCGTGAGCGACCACATGGAGGTGGTCTACGACCTCGACGTGGAGGCCACTGCCACCGCCGCCGAGCACGGCCTGTCGATGGTGCGCGTGCCCACCGTGGGCACCGACCGGCAGTTCGTCTCCGGGCTGGTGGACCTGCTGCTGGAGCGGGCCGCCGAGACCCGCGGCGAGGCGGTGGAGCACCGCCAGTGGCCGCCCTCGCCGGCCATGCCCTCGCAGTGCGCGCCGGGGTGCTGCCCCAACCTGCGCGAGGCGCTGCCGGCGCTGTGCGGCGACCCGGCTGAGCAGCCCGCCTGGTACCGGGAGCAGGCCGATGGCTGAGCAGCCCACCGTCACCTTCGGCGCCGTGCCCGCCGGTGCCGGTGACCTGCCGGTGCCCGGTGCCGGGACGATCGCCTCGCTGCGCGCCCTGGCCGCCCGCCTGGCCCGCGAGGCCGGCGAACGGCTGCTGGCCGGGAGGCCGGACACCGTCGAGGTGGCCGACACCAAGTCCTCGGCCACCGACGTGGTGACCGCGGCCGACCGGGCCAGTGAGCAGTGGCTCCGCGAGCAGCTGGCCGCAGCGCGCCCGGACGACGCGGTGCTGGGGGAGGAGTACGGCGCCGAGGGGGCAGCGGGTGCGTCGGGCCTCACGTGGGTGGTGGACCCCGTCGACGGCACCGTGAACTACCTCTACGGCCTGCCGGCCTGGGGGGTCTCGGTGGCGTGCGTGGTGGGCGACCCGCGCACGCCGGGCGCCTGGCGCACCGTGGCCGGTGCCGTGGGCGCCCCGGTCTGGGGCGAGCTCTTCCACGCCGGCCTCGGGCAGGGGGCGGTGCTGCAGGGCCCCGACGGGCGCGAGCGGTCCTTGGCGGTCACCTCTCTGGAGGACCCGGGCCGCGCCCTGGTGGGCACCGGGTTCGGGTACGACGCCGGGCGCCGCCGCGAGCAGGGTCGGGTGGCCGCCGCGCTGCTGCCGCAGGTGCGCGACCTGCGCCGCATGGGCTCGGCCGCCCTCGACCTGTGCTGCGTGGCCGCCGGCCGCCTGGACGCCTACTACGAGAAGGGCACGCAGGTGTGGGACCACGCCGCCGGGGTGCTCGTGGTGAGCGAGGCCGGGGGCGTCGTCGGCGGCCTGGGAGGTGCCCCGCTGGGGG
This sequence comes from Kytococcus schroeteri, assembly GCF_002847825.1. GTDB lineage: Bacteria > Actinomycetota > Actinomycetes > Actinomycetales > Dermatophilaceae > Kytococcus > Kytococcus schroeteri. The sequence continues at coordinate 77,134 of NZ_PKIZ01000010.1, forward strand.
ACCCCGTGGTGGTGGCCGGCGGGCCGTCGGTGGGCCGCTGGCTGCACGACGAGCTGGTGCGGCTGGAGGCGTGATCCGGCGCGGGAATCACCGCGCCGGCAACGGTGTTGCAAAATCCCCGCGGATGGTGCACTCTCCGCGCGTGCTGCGCCGGCCCGGCGCGGTGTCCCTTACTTCCAGGAGATGGCTGTGGCGACCGATTACGACGCTCCGCGCAAGAACGACGACGACATCGAGGCCGACTCGATCGAGGAGTTGAAGAACCGCCGCGGCGACACCACCTCCGGCAACGTCGACGTCGACGAGACCGAGCAGGCCGAGGGCTTCGAGCTGCCCGGCGCCGACCTCTCCTCCGAGGAGCTGTCGGTGCGCGTGCTGCCCACGCAGACCGACGAATTCACCTGCTCCTCCTGCTTCCTGGTGCACCACCGCAGCCAGCTGGCCGCCGAGAAGAACGGCCAGCTGGTCTGCTCGGAGTGCGCCTGAGAGCACGATGACCCCCTCGCTGCGCGTCGCCCGCCTCACGCCGTCGGCCACGCTGCCCACCCGGGCGCACGCCGACGACGCGGGTGCGGACCTGTACGCCAGCGAGGAGGTCACCCTGGCCCCCGGCGAGCGGGCCCTCGTGGGCACCGGCATCGCGGTGGCCCTGGAACCGGGCACGGTGGGCCTGGTCCACCCCCGTTCCGGGCTGGCCGCACGCCACGGCATCACCGTGGTGAACGCGCCGGGCACCATCGACGCCGGCTACCGCGGGGAGGTCCGCGTGTGCCTGCTGAACACCGACCGGACCGCACCCTTTACGGTGGGTGTCGGGGACCGCATCGCCCAGCTGCTCGTGCAGCGGGTGGAGCTCCCCGCCATCGAGGAGGTCGAGGACGTGGCGCTGTTGGGCACCACCGAGCGCGGCACCGGCGGACACGGGTCCACCGGACGCTGAGCACCTGGCACCACCCGCCGCACCGACGAGGAGACACCTAAGGCATGGCACTGTTCAAGCGGTCCCGCACCCAGCCCGACCACCAGGCCCCGGCCGGGTCCGTGCGTGGCTCCGACCTGACCGACGACGAGCTGCGGGAGCTCGGCCTCTCCGCCGACGAGGTGGACCGGATGGGCGGCCTGGAGGGCATCGTGGCCGCGGTCGAGCCCGCGTCCGAGACCGCCGCGGCCGAGGAGCTCCCCGACGAGGCCGCCGAGATGGAGCCCGAGCAGCGCGACATGCTGCGCGCCGAGTCCGAGGAGGCCGCCGCGCTGGGCCTGCCGCGCCCCGAGGGCCTGCGCGCCACCGGCCCGTACGACTCCACCGAGGTGCCCTCGCCCCGCAACCGCGTGGACATGGGCTCGATCTGGGTGCCCGGCGTGGGCGGCATGCAGATGCGCCTGGAGTCCGACCGCGCCACCGGCGCCGTCACGGCGGTGAACGTCCTCGTGGGCGACTCCAACCTGCAGCTCCAGGCCTACGCCGCCCCGCTGAGCGGCGGGCTGTGGGAGGACATCCGCTCCGGCCTCGTGGAGGGCCTGGAGCGCTCCGGCAGCCACGGCGCCGTGGTGGACGGCCCGCTGGGCCCGGAGATCCACGCGCGCATGCCGCGCACCGGCCAGCTCGGTGACGGCCAGGGGGAGGCCAGGACCGCGCCGGTGCGCTTCGTGGGCGTGGACGGCCCCGGCTGGTTCCTGCGCGGCGTCATCTCCGGCCCGGCCGCGGTGGACCGCGAGAAGGCCGGCCTCATGTACGCCCTGCTCAAGGCCACCGTGGTGCACCGCGACGAGGTCCCGCGCGAGCCGCGCTCGCTGCTGCCCCTGCACCTGCCCTCGGACAACCCGGAGAACGGCTCGATGGCGGCGCGCAGCCAGCCCCGCCCGGGCACCGGTCCGGCCTGATGGCCACCCCCGCCGGCGCGGCCGGCGACGGCAGCGCACCCTCCGCGCCGCGCTCCGAGGCGGCCGCCGCCGAGACGGTCGAGCACGTCATCCGCCACCGGCTCGCCGAGGCCCTCGGCGGGTGGCGCGGATCGCTCGAGGCCGCCCTGCCCACCGTGGCCTTCGTGACCTGGTGGCTGCTGCGGCACGACGTGCGCGGCGCCGTCATCGCCTCGGTGGTGGTGCTCGGCGTGCTCGCCGTGGCCCGGTTCGCCGCAGGCGGCACCCTGCGCTACCTCGGGGCGTCGGTCTTCGCCACGGCCCTGGCGGCCTTCTTCGCCCTCCGCTCGGGGGAGGCCCAGGACGCCTTCCTGCCCGGCATCCTCATGTCGGCCGCGTGGTGCGTCCTCACGCTGGTCTCGGTCCTGGTGCGGTGGCCGGTGGTCGGCTTCCTCGTGGCCCTGGGCGACCCGCAGTTCGAGACCGACCCCACCGGCTGGCGCCGCTCGCGCGCCATGGTGAGGGTGTGCTCCCGACTCACCTGGGCGCTCGTGGCGCTCTACGCGGTGCGCGTGGCCGTGATGCTGCCCATGTACCTGGCCGGGAACGTGGCGGCGCTGGGCGTGGCCAAGATCGTCATGGGCTGGCCGCTGTACCTCGTGGCCGTCGGGGCGATGGTGGCGATGCTGGCCACCGGCCGCACCGCCGTGGACGCCCCGTTGGAGGCCGAGGCCGAGCAGCTCGCCCGCGAGGGCTGAGCGCTCCCGCCGGCACGGCCCCGGGGCCGGGCCGGGTCGAGGCGTCCCACCTAGACTCCGGCCCATGAGCCGCCGGAACCGCACGTCCCCCGAGCCGCAGGACCTCGTCGGCACGAGTGCGGTGGTGGAGGTGGGGGAGTTCGCCCACGGCGGCCACTGCGTGGCCCGCACCGCCGAGGGACAGGTCGTCTTCGTGCGGCACGCGCTGCCCGGTGAGCAGGTGCGCCTCACCGTCACCGAGGGCGGCAGCACCAGCCGCTTCCTGCGTGCCGACGCCGTGGAGGTGCTCCGCGCCGCCCCCGGCCGTCGCGAGGCGCCGTGCCGGTGGGCCGGCCCCGGCGGGTGCGGTGGCTGCGACCTGCAGCACGCCACCCCCGGCACCCAGCTGCAGCTCAAGGCCCATGTGCTCTCCGAGCAACTGCGCCGCCTGGCCGGGCTGGAGCTGCCGGTGGAGGTGCGTCCCCTGGCGGTGCCGGGCGTCGCCCCGGGCACGCGCTGGCGCACCCGGGTGGAGTTCGCCACCGACCCCGAGGGCGTGCCGGGCCTGCGCGCCCACCGCAGCCACGACGTGCTGCCGGTGGACGACTGCCTCATCGCGACCTCCGGGGTGGTGGGTGCAGCGGGACTCGGCACCCCGCGCCCGCGGGGCGTCCGCGCCGTCGATGCCGTGGACCCGGCCCTCTCGGAGCCGGTCGCCGTGGAGCTCGGGCACCGCGGCCGCGTGCTCGGGCAGGAACCCGAGGTCACCGAACGCACCGTCGCCCCCGACGGCCGCGAGCTGCCGGTGCGCCTGGGGGCGCGCGGCTTCTGGCAGGCGCACCCGGCGGCGGTGCCCACCTTCGTGGAGCACGTGCTGGCCGAGCTGGCCCCGCAGCCGGGGGAGCGGGCCTGGGACCTCTACTGCGGGTCGGGTGCCTTCACCGTGCCGCTCGCGCTGGCGGTGGGCGAGGCCGGTGCCGTGCTCGGCGTGGAGGGGTACGAGCCCGCCGTCGACGCCTGCGCGGCCGCCCTGGAGGAGCACGCCCCGGGCACCCCGGCCGACCTGCTCGTCGGGGACGTGGCGCGCTCGCTGTCCGGCTGGGAGGGCCAGGCCCCCGACCTCGTGGTGCTCGACCCGCCGCGCGCCGGGGCCGGGAGGGCGGTCATGGACGCGGTCGCCGCCAGCGGCGCCTCCCGCATCGCGTACGTGGCGTGCGACCCGGCGGCGCTCGGGCGCGACCTGGGCACCGCCCGCACCCTGGGGCTGCAGGTGGAGAAGGTGGTCGGATTCGACGCCTTCGGCAACACCCACCACGTCGAGGCGATCGCCACGCTCCGCCGCCCCTGACTCGCGGCGGGCACGGCACCCGGCCCACCGAGGGCCGGGATCGGCGACGGGCGGGCCTCTGATATTCTCTTGACGTCAAGATAAAAAAGTTCCAGGTCATCCGCCCCCGCTGCTGCACGCAGGTCCACCTCGGTGGACCGGGCGTTCCGGAGGTCACAGAATGGATGACGACGGCAGGGCGCCGGTTCGCGGCGCGCTGCACCACCACCACGGCCACCCGGCGCCCCTGCGCGCGGGCGGCACGACGAAGGGAATGGTTGTGAGCGACAGCTTCGGAGCCAAGTCGACCCTGAAGGTCGGCGACAACGAGTACGCGATCCACCGCATCAAGGACGTCGAGGGCCTCGAGGGCGCCGCGACCCTGCCCTACAGCCTCAAGGTGCTGCTCGAGAACCTCGTGCGCACCGAGGACGGTGAGAACATCACCGCCGAGCACATCAAGGCCATCGCCGACTGGGACGAGAACGCCGAGCCCAGCGTCGAGATCCAGTTCACCCCGGCCCGCGTGATCATGCAGGACTTCACCGGTGTGCCCTGCATCGTCGACCTCGCCACCATGCGCGAGGCCGTGGCCGAGCTCGGTGGTGACGCCGACCGCATCAACCCGCTCGCCCCGGCCGAGATGGTCATCGACCACTCCGTCATCATCGACGTGTTCGGCCGCCCCGACGCCTTCGAGAAGAACGTCGAGATCGAGTACGAGCGCAACCAGGAGCGCTACCAGTTCCTGCGCTGGGGCCAGACCGCCTTCGACGACTTCAAGGTCGTTCCCCCGGGCACCGGCATCGTCCACCAGGTGAACATCGAGCACCTGGCCCGCGTCGCCATGACCCGTGAGGTCGACGGCGAGCTCACCGCCTACCCGGACACCTGCGTCGGCACCGACTCCCACACCACCATGGAGAACGGCATCGGCGTGCTCGGCTGGGGCGTCGGCGGCATCGAGGCCGAGGCCGCGATGCTGGGCCAGCCCATCTCCATGCTCATCCCGCGCGTGGTGGGCTTCAAGCTCACCGGCGAGATCCCCGCCGGCGCCACCGCCACCGACGTGGTGCTCACCATCACCGAGATGCTCCGCGAGCACGGTGTGGTCGGCAAGTTCGTGGAGTTCTACGGCGAGGGCGTGGCCTCGGTGCCGCTGGCCAACCGCGCCACCATCGGCAACATGTCGCCGGAGTTCGGCTCCACCTGCGCCATCTTCCCGGTGGACGACATCACCCTGGACTACCTGCGCCTGACCGGTCGCTCCGACGAGCAGGTCGCCCTCGTGGAGGCCTACGCCAAGGAGCAGGGCCTCTGGCACGACCCCTCGGTGGAGCCCCGCTTCTCCGAGCGCCTCGAGCTGGACCTCTCCACCGTGGTGCCCTCCATCGCCGGCCCGAAGCGCCCGCAGGACCGCATCGAGCTGACCAAGGCCGCCGAGCAGTTCCGCGCCGACCTGCAGAACTACGTGGTCGAGGGCAACGAGGTCCAGGGCTCCGCCGTCGACAAGGAGCTCGCCGACTCGTTCCCGGCCTCCGACGCCCCCGCCCAGGACGCCTCCGAGGAAGCCACCGAGGCCGGCAAGCCGGTGCGCAGCGCCATCTCCACCAACGGTGGCCAGCGCCCGTCCAAGCCGGTCCGCGTGACCGTGGACGGCGAGACCTTCGAGATCGACCACGGCGCCGTGGCCATCGCCTCGATCACCTCGTGCACCAACACCTCCAACCCGTCGGTGATGATGGCCGCCGCGCTGCTGGCCAAGAACGCCGTCGAGAAGGGCCTCTCGGTGGCCCCGTGGGTGAAGACCTCCATGGCCCCCGGCTCGCAGGTCGTCACCGGCTACTACGACGCCGCCGGCATGTGGCCCTACCTGGAGAAGCTGGGCTACCACCTGGTCGGCTACGGCTGCACCACCTGCATCGGCAACTCCGGTCCGCTGACCGAGGAGATCAGCCAGGCCATCACCGAGAACGACCTCGCCGTCGTCTCCGTGCTCTCGGGCAACCGCAACTTCGAGGGCCGCATCAACCCCGACGTGAAGATGAACTACCTGGCCTCCCCGCCGCTGGTCATCGCGTACGCGCTCGCGGGCACCATGGACTTCGACTTCGAGTCCCAGCCGCTGGGCCAGGACGCCGAGGGCAAGGACGTCTTCCTCAAGGACATCTGGCCGTCCCCCGAGGAGGTGGAGGCCACCATCAAGGAGGCCATCACCAAGGACCTGTTCGTCAAGGACTACGCCGACGTGTTCGCCGGTGACGAGCGCTGGCAGGGCCTGGAGACCCCCGAGGGCAGCACCTTCGAGTGGGACGGCGAGTCCACCTACGTGCGCAAGCCCCCGTACTTCGAGGGCATGTCCATGGAGCCCTCGGACGTGGCGGACGTCAAGGGCGCCCGCGTGCTGGCCCTGCTGGGTGACTCGGTGACCACCGACCACATCAGCCCGGCCGGTTCCATCAAGGGCGACAGCCCGGCCGGAAAGTACCTGGCCGAGCACGGCGTGGAGCGCAAGGACTTCAACTCCTACGGCTCGCGCCGCGGCAACCACGAGGTGATGGTGCGCGGCACCTTCGCCAACATCCGCCTGAAGAACCTGCTGCTGGACGGCGTGGAGGGCGGCTTCACCCGCAACTTCCTGGCCGGCGGCGAGCAGACCACCATCTTCGAGGCCTCGCAGGCCTACCAGGAGGCCGGCGTGCCGCTGGTGGTGCTGGCGGGCAAGGAGTACGGCTCCGGCTCCTCGCGCGACTGGGCCGCCAAGGGCACCCGCCTGCTGGGCGTCAAGGCCGTCATCGCCCAGAGCTACGAGCGCATCCACCGCTCCAACCTCATCGGCATGGGCGTGCTGCCGCTGCAGTTCCCCGAGGGCGAGTCCGCCGAGTCCCTGGGCCTGGACGGCACGGAGACCTTCGACATCGAGGGCATCGAGGCGTTCAACGCCGGTGAGCGCCCGAAGACGCTGAAGGTCACCGCCACGAAGGAGGGCGGCGAGTCCGTCTCCTTCGACGCCGTGGTGCGCATCGACACCCCCGGTGAGATGTCCTACTACCGCAACGACGGCATCCTGCAGTACGTGCTGCGCCAGCTCGCCGCCTGAGGCGGTGAACCGCTGAGGCGGTAGGAGTTCCACGGCGCCCGTCCCCGCACCCGGGGGCGGGCGCCGTGGTGTGCGTCGGTGCCGCAGGTCGTCGGTGGTGGGCGTTATCGTGTCGCCGGCGCGCGGCACGAGGCCGGCGCCGCGGAACGGTGGGGTGCAGCGCCCCCGGAGGAGGTGGCCGTGGGCCGGCAGCAGGGTCAGGCGCGGCGCGGCGCCCCCAAGGGGGAGACCCGTCCGGTGGCCGGCATGGGCTCCGGCGCCGCCGACTCCGGCCGCATCCAGGGCCTCGACGGCCTGCGCGCCCTGGCCGTGGGGCTGGTCGTGCTCTTCCACCTGTGGCCCGGCACCGTGCGGGGCGGCTTCCTCGGGGTCGACGTCTTCTTCGTGATCTCCGGCTTCCTCATCACCACGCTGCTGCTGCGCGAGGTGCGGCGCAACGGGTACATGAACATGCCCACCTTCTGGATGCGCCGCATCCGCCGGCTGGTCCCGGCCCTGGTGCTGCTGCTGCTGGTGTGCACCGCACTGGTGCTGGTGGTGGACCTCACCCGGGGAGGGGACCTGCGGGTGGGGCTCGGCCGGCAGGTGCTCGGCGGCCTGACCTTCAGCACCAACTGGGTGGAGATCTCCCACGGCACCTCGTACTTCGACCAGAACCAGCCCGTGCTCTACAAGCCGCTGTGGTCGCTCTCGGTGGAGGAGCAGTTCTACCTGTTCTGGCCACCCGCTCTGGCGCTGCTCATCGCCCTCACCGGCCGCTGGCGCGAGCGCATGGCCGTGGTCTCGGTGGTGGGTGTGCTCTCGGCGGTGTGGATGGCGGTGCTGTACGTCACCGCCCCCGACGTGACCCGCCCCTACTACGGCACCGACTCCCACCTCTTCGGCCTCATGGCCGGGGTGATGGTGTCCTTCCTGTGGATGTCGCGGCGCAGCGTGCTGCGAGGGGCCGCTTGGCGCCGGTGGCGCGGGCCGGCGGGCGTGGGCTCGCTGGCGGGCGTGCTGCTGCTGGCCCTGGCGATGCCGGAGGACCGTGCGGTGACCTACACCGGCGGGCTGTTCCTGGTGTCCCTGCTCACCGCGGTGGTCATCGCCGCCCTGCTGCCGGGCCGCACCGCCCTGCACCGGGTGCTCGAGCTGCGCCCGATGGAGTGGGTGGGGGAGCGCTCCTACGGCCTGTACCTCTGGCACTGGCCGGTGCTGCTGCTGCTCGAGGCCGCGCTGCCGGCGCAGACCCCGGGCTCGCTGGGTTCGTTCCTGACCCGGCTGCTGGCGCTGGCGCTGGCGGTGGCAGCCACCGAGGCCAGCTACCGCTGGGTGGAGACCCCCGTGCGGCGGATGGGCTTCCGGGCCTGGGCGCTGCAGGCGGTGGAGGCCGTGCGGGGCCCCGCCGAGCGGGGGCGTCCGGTGCCCCGTGGGGCACGCCCGGCGCGACGCGGCGCCGTCCCGGGTGTCCGTGCCCGCGGCGCGCTGCGCCCACCGGTGCCGGCCCGCGTGACCGCAGGAGCGGCCGTGGTGGCCCTGCTCATGGGCGGTGTGGCGGTGGCCACGGCCCCGGAGAAGACCGAGACCCAGCTGGCCATCGAGGCCGGCGAGAAGGAGCTGGCCGAGATGCCCGGGGCCCAGGTGGGTCCCGACGGCGAGGTCGTCGTGCCCGGCGACCCCACCGGCCCGGACACCTCCCCGGCCCCGGGTGCCTCGCCCTCGCCGACCGGGGAGCCGGACGCCTCGCCCTCGCCCGACGCGTCGTCGTCGCCCGCCGCCTCGCCCTCGTCGACCCCGTCGCCCGAGCCGGGGGAGTCCACGGCGCCCACGGGGAAGGGCTCCGACTGGTACGTCCCGAAGGGCAACCAGGTCTCGGTCTTCGGTGACTCGTTGGTGGTCACCAGCCTCCACGGGTTCAAGGAGGAGTTCCCCGGGCTGGCCGTCGACGCCAAGTCCAACCGCCAGTGGCCCGAGGGGCAGTCGGTGATCCGTGCCCACCTGCGCGCCGGAGACGTGCGCGACTCGGTGGTCATCGCCTTCGGCACCAACGCCGGCGTGCGCGACCAGAAGGTGGTGCGCGACACCCTCGACGACCTGGGCCCCGAGCGCCAGGTGGTGCTGGTGAACCTCTTCGGCAAGTCCACGTGGATCGACGAGTCCAACGACAACCTGCGGCAGATCGCCGAGGACTACCCCAACGTGGCCGTGGCCGACTGGCACGCGCTGGTCTCGCAGCACCCCGAGTGGCTGCAGAGCGATGGCGTGCACCCCGGCATCGAGGGTGGTTTCGCCTACGGCGCGATGGTGCGCGACACCTTCGCCGCGCAGGCGGGGGAGAAGGACTCGGGCGACTGACCGGCGGTGGCGGGTACCGGGACGGCAGGTGCATGAGTACTCCTGTCGCAGGCGCGGTTGGCGCATCGGTACGCCTGTTCCATAGACTGCGGGTATGGCACCTGCCCGCGACCCGCGCTCCGGCCCGCCCGGCTGGCCGGCTCCAGTGCGCCCCGTGGACGCCCCCGGGTGGCGCGATGACGCGGTGGCCTGGCTGCTGGACCTCTGCCCGGCGGACTTCCGCGCCTACGACGGCTGGCGCCGCCACCCGGTGATGCTGGCGTGGATCGCCGAGCGCCACGTGGCCGGGCAGGTGGAGGTGCTGCGCCAGGCGTGGCGCGACGTGCGGCTGCAGGTGGGGGTGCACGTGCCGCCGGAGGCCCTGCCCTCGCTCATGGAGCACATGGCCGCCGAGGGGCGCCGCCTGGCCGAGGCGCGCCGGGGCGCCGAGCTGCTCAGCGAGGCGCTCCGCGGTGAACGCTGGGTGCCGCGCCTCTAGACTGGGCCCTTCGCACGACGGAACGGACTTTGCGTGAGCACGTTGGACCAGATCGGCAACCCCGACGACCTCAAGGCCCTGGCAGCCGACCGGCTGCCGGGTCTGGCTGCGGAGATCCGCAGTCGCCTCATCCAGAGCGTCTCGCGCGCCGGGGGGCACCTGGGGCCGAATCTCGGCGTGGTGGAACTGACCATCGCCCTGCACCGCGTGTTCGACTCGCCGGCCGAGCCCATCGTGTTCGACACCGGCCACCAGAGCTACGTGCACAAGATGCTCACCGGCCGCACCGACTTCAGCACGCTGCGCCAGGCCGGCGGGCTGAGTGGCTACCCGAGCCGCGCCGAGTCCGAGCACGACGTGGTGGAGAACTCCCACGCCTCCACCTCGCTCAGCTGGGCGCACGGCATCGCGGTGGGGCGGCGCCTGCGCGGCGAGGAGGGCGCCACCGTGGCCGTCATCGGTGACGGCGCGCTCACCGGTGGCATGGCCTGGGAGGCGCTCAACAACATCGCCGCGGACAAGACCCTGCCGCTGGTGGTGGTGGTCAACGACAACGAGCGTTCCTACGCGCCCACCCTGGGCGGCATGGCCGAGCACCTGGCCCACCTGCGCACCCAGCGCCGCTACGAGCAGGCCCTCAGCTGGACCAAGAGGAGCGTGCAGAGCACCCCCGTGGTGGGGCGTCCGGTGTTCGAGGCGCTGCACGGTCTCAAGAAGGGCGTCAAGGACGTGCTGGCCCCGCAGGGCCTCTTCGAGGACCTCGGCATCAAGTACATCGGCCCGGTGGACGGCCACGACCTGCCGGACGTGGAGAACGCCCTGCGCCTGGCCAAGCGCTACGGCGGCCCGGTGATCGTGCACGTCATCACCCAGAAGGGGCGCGGTTACGACCCGGCCACCAACGACGAGGCCGACCGCTTCCACGCCGTGGGCAAGATCAATCCCGAGACCGGGCTGCCGCTGGAGATCGCCGGCCGGGCGTGGACCGAGGAGTTCTCCGAGGAGCTCGTCGACATCGCCGCCGAGCGCGAGGACGTGGTGGCGCTGACGGCCGCCATGCTCATCCCGGTGGGCCTGGAGCCGATGCAGGCGCGCTTCCCCGAGCGCGTCTTCGACGTGGGCATCGCCGAGCAGCACGCGGTCACCATGGCCGCAGGGCTCTCCCGCGCCGGGCTGCACCCGGTGGTGGCCATCTACTCCACCTTCCTCAACCGTGCCTTCGACCAGCTGCTCATGGACTGCGCGCTGCACCGCCAGGGCGTCACCTTCGTGCTCGACCGCGCGGGGGTCACCGGCTCGGACGGGCCCAGCCACAACGGCATGTGGGACCACTCGCTGCTGTCCATCGTGCCCGGGCTGCACCTGGCCGCCCCGCGCGACGGCGTGCGCGTACGCCGGGCCCTGCGCGATGCCGTGGAGGTCACCGACGCGCCCACCGTGCTGCGCTTTCCCAAGGGCAGCGTGCCCGAGCCGGTGGAGGCGGTGGCGCACCGCGACGGCGTGGACGTGCTCACGCAGGACGGTGACGGCGCGGTGGACGAGCTGGTGGTGGCCATCGGGGCCATGGCGCCGGTCGCCCTCGACCTGGCCGAGCGCCTGCGCGCCGCGGGCCGCACGGTCCGTGTGGTGGACCCGCTGTGGGTGCTGCCGCTCTCCGACGGACTGCGGGCCGAGGTGGAGCGCGCCGGTGGCCGGGTCTCGGTGGTCGAGGACGCCCTCGTGGTCGGCGGCCTGGGCTCACGCGTGGCTGCCGAGTTCCCCGAGCGCACCGTGCGCGCCTTCGGCATCCCGCAGCGCTTCCTCGACCACGCCTCGCGTGGGCAGATCCTCACCGAGATCGGGCTGGACGCCGACGGCATCGCCGCCGAGCTGCTGGGCTGAGTGGGCGGGCGTCCGGCCGCCCCGGGGCACGCCGGGCAGCACGAGGGCCGGTACCCACCGCGGAGGCCGGCCCTCGTGCTCCGCCGAGTGATCCAGGGAGCTTGATCGATCAGAGTTTGCACATCGTGGCCCTTCCTTGCGAAGAGATGTCGCGATCGCCGCCTCTTCCAGGTACAGCGAACTTGCTGTGCATCGGAGCGCCAAGCACAGCTGCACCTCGCGCCGTCTCAGGCATCAGGTGCAGATCGAGCACGCTCGGGGATCGAAGCCGCAGTCCCTCTCGACTCATCGAGGCGTGCGCCTTAGGCTCACCACCGTGAAGAGGAACGCGAGACTCTGGCGTTCAGTTCGGGGATGCACGGTCACGGGAGTCACACTCTTGGCGTTGGCTGCATGCACGAGCAACGGCGATAGCGACGAGCCCTCGGATGAGGGGGCCTCGAGCCCTCCGAGCGCTTCAGCATCGGAGAACCCGTCGCAGGAGTACGAGGCCAAGGGGCCTGGCGGGATGGCCGCGCAGCTCAAGGGAACCCTGACGCAGCGGGAAGGGTGCTGGGTCGTGGAGGGCGAGCACCAGGGCACGACCGTTCCAGTGTTCCCGACCGGCGAGGTCGTCTGGGAGGACGACGGCCTCACCTACCAGGGCACCCACTACGGCGAGGGCGACGAGATCGCGCTGGGCGGCGGGAACCCCGGTGAGAACGCCACGAGCGACTGCGAGGGCGACTCGGTGTTCCACGTCGCCGCCTCGTCCTCGTCTGAGTGACATGGGACTGCTGCACAGGTAGGTGACATCTGGTCTGTGACGCTACGAGGCGTCGCTGGACGGATGTGCACCGTGCCCAAGCCCTGTCCCCAAGAGTTCCGTGACGACGTGGTCAACGTCGCCCGAAACCGTGAATCTGGACAGACGATCAAGTAGATCGCAGCCGACTTCGGGATCGCCGAGTCGTGCTTGCGCAACTGGATGCGCGCGGCCGAGGTGACCGATGGCGCCCGGCCCGGGAGGATGACAGCGGAGAACGTCGAGCTGAGGGAGGCCACGAAGCGGATCCGGTTGCTGGAGCAGGAGAACGAGGTCTTGCGCCGCGCTGCGGCTTACCTGTCTCAGGCGAACCTGCCGGGAAAGTGATGTACCCGCTCGTCCGCGAGCTGGCCGGTGACGGGATCCCCGTCATGGTGACGTGCCGGGTGCTCGAGATCGCTCGCCAGCCCTGCTACCGGTGGCTGTCCAGCCCGGTCACTGACGCCGAGCTGGCCGCCGCTTACCGCGCCAATGCCCTGCACACCGACAGGGCATCGCAGTTCCGAAGCCGGACGTTCGTCCGCGCTCTGCACCGTCACGGCATGGTCGGCTCCATGGGCAAGGTCGGCGCGGCCGGCGACAACGCTGCGATGGAGTCCTTCTTCCCTCTGGTGCAGAAGAACGTCCTGGACCGTCGGCACTGGACGACCCGACAGGACCTGTGGATCGCGATCGTCACCTGGATCGAGCGCACCTACCACCGCCGCCGGCGGCAGGACGCTATCGGCCGGTTGGCCCCCATCGAGTACGAGACCATCATGACCACACTGGCCGCTCAGGCAGCCTGACCCGACCTGTCACCCGTCCGTGCAGCAGTGCCTCTGGCGGAAGTCATCGCCGGGGCGGGGCGCGATGCCCACGGAGGTGTGCGCCCGGATCGTGCCGTTGGACAGTCGCTCACGGCGGTAGCCCAGGCTCGACCACGCCGAGATGTGGGCGGCGCCCACGTACTGGGTGCGGGCACGGGTGAGGACGGGGCCGTGGGTGTGGCCGGTGGAGACGGTGCGCCCGGTGGCCAGGCGGACGGTCACCCGGGTGGTCTTGCTGCCGGAGGTGATGGTGACGCGGTCCTTCGTGCCGTCGTCGTCCACGTCGGCGGTGGTCGTGTACGAGCTCGCCGTCGGGGTGGCCCCGGTGGTGGGCCCGGCCCTCGACCGGATGCCCCCACTGTGCCAGCCCCGGCCCGTGCGCGGCTCGCCCCCGACTCACAGGTGCCGCACGGTCGACTCACACCCGGTCGACGCACACCCGTCGGCTCAGGACCGTCCGGCCACCACCGCCAGGGCGCGGTCGGCGCGGTCGGTCACCAGGCCGTCGACGCCCAGGTCGAGCAGGCGCCGCATGTCGGCCTCCTCGTTGACGGTCCACACGTGCACCTGCGCGCCGGCGAGGTGCGCCGCGTCGAGGAAGGCGTGGTCCACCACGCGCAGCCCCCGGAAGTGCTCGGGCACCTGGTAGGCGTCGATGCCGTGGGCCACCCGCCGCACGAGCCGGTGGGTCCACTCCTCGGCCGCCGTGGCCAGACGCCGCCCCGGTGCGGCCAGGCGCCCCCGGGTCAGCTCGGCGGTACCCACCCCGATGCCGGCGGCGAGCACGAGCAGCCGGCTGGCGGCCCACATCGCGGCCGTGCGGGCCTGCCCGGCCGAGGTGGCCACGGGGCGCGAGAGCAGATCCAGCGCGCGCTGGCGGCGGGCGTCGTCGAACGAGGTGAGCAGCACCCGGTCGTGCACGCCGAGGCGCTCCACGAGGGCCACGGTCGGCTCCACCGCGCCGTCGGACTTGAGGTCCACGTTGAGGCGCAGTCCCGGATGCCGGGTGAGCAGTTCCTCCAGCGTGGGCACCGGGTGGCCGCCGGTGATGCGGGCCCGGCGCACCTGCTCCCACGGCAGGTCGGCGATGCGGCCGGTGGCGTCGGTGACGCGGTCCAGGGTGTCGTCGTGGAAGGCCACCACCACGCCGTCGGCGGTGGCGTGCACGTCGGTCTCCACGTACGTGCAGCCCAGGGCCACGGCGGCGTCGAAGGCCGCCATCGAGTTCTCGCTGCCGTCCGGGGCGAACCCGCGGTGGGCCAGCACGAGCGGGCCGTCACCCGCCAGGTAGGGCGTGCGCGTGTCCCCGGCGTCGGCACCGCCGGGGGAGGGGATGCGGGCGGCGGGGGCAGGGTCCTCGGGGAAGAGGTGTCGCGTGGCGGCCATGGGGGCAGCCTCCACCACCTCGGTGAACGGGATCTGTCCTGTGGTGGCCCGCCCCGTCCACCACGCCACACACACGACGGCCGGGCCCGCGCCTGCGGACCCGGCCGTTGGCCGTGCGGTGGGAGATCAGATGTCGCGGAACACCGTGATGCTCGCGCCCAACTCGTTGAGGCGCGTGGCCAGCGCTTCGTAGCCGCGGTTGATGACGTACACGTTGCGCAGCACCGAGGTGCCCGGCGCGGCGAGCATGCCGAGCAGGATGACCACGCCCGGGCGCAGCGCCGGCGGGCACATGATCTCGGCGGCGCGCCAGCGGGTCGGGCCCTCCACCTGGATGCGGTGCGGGTCGAGCAGCTGCACGCGGGCGCCCAGGGTGGACAGCTCGGTGAGGTGGATGGCGCGGTTCTCGTACACCCAGTCGTGCACCAGCGTCTTGCCCTCGGCCATGGCGCCGATGATCACGAAGAACGGGAGGTTGTCGATGTTGAGGCCGGGGTACGGCATCGAGTGCACCTTGTCCTGCGGTGCCACCAGCGGGCCGGGCTTGTACGTGATGTCCGCCAGGCGGGTGCGCCCGTTGGCCGAGGTGTACTCCTCGGTGAGCTCGTACTTCATGCCCATGTGCTCGAGGGTGGCCAGCTCGATCTCGAGGAACTCGATCGGCGCCCGCTCGATGGTGATCTCGGACTGGGTGACGATGCCGGCCGTCAGCAGGCTCATCGCCTCGATGGGGTCCTCGCTGGGGGAGTACTCGACGTCGGTGTCGATGTCCTCCACGCCGGTGATGGTGAGCGTGGTGGTGCCCACGCCCTCGATCCTCACGCCCAGCGCCTCGAGGAAGAAGCACAGGTCCTGCACCATGTAGTTGCTCGAGGCGTTGCGGATGACCGTGGTGGTCGGCTCCATGGCGGCGGCCATGATGACGTTCTCGGTGACCGTGTCGCCGCGCTCGGTGAGCACGATCGCGCGGCCCGGGGCCTTCTTGGTGACCGTGGCGTTGTACTGGCCCTCGGTGGCCAGCACCTCCAGGCCGAAGGGCTTGAGCGAGTTCAGGTGCGGGCCCACGGTGCGGGTGCCCAGGTCGCAGCCGCCGGCGTAGGGCAGCTGGAACTCGGGGTACCGGTGCAGCAGCGGGCCGAGGAACATGATGATCGAGCGGGTGCGGCGGGCCGCGGCCTCGTCGATCTCCTCGAGCTTGAGGCGCTCCGGCGGGGTGATGCGCAGGTCGTTGGTGTCACCGAGCCACTTGGTCTCGACGCCGAGGGAGTTCAGCACCTCGATGAGGCGGTTGACCTCCTCGATGCGGGCGAGGTTGCGCAGCGTGGTGGTGCCCTTGTTGAGCAGGGAGGCGCACAGCAGCGCCACGGCGGCGTTCTTGGAGGTGCGCACCTCGATGCTGCCGGAGAGCTTGCGTCCGCCCTCGATGCGCAGGTGCTGGGGCATGGAGGCCGGCACGACGATGTCGTGGTCGAGGGCCTCGCTCACGCGGGCGATGGTGTCCAGGGAGAGGTTCTGCTTGCCCTGCTCCATGCGCGCGACCGCGCTCTGGCTGGTGTTCAGGATCTCCGCGACCTGCTGCTGGGTCATGCCCCGGTGCAGTCGGGCGTCGCGGATGAGGTTCCCGATCCGTGCCAAGTACTCATCAGTCATGCCCTCGACGGTATCTCATGGATGAGATATCGCAACCGGCCGACGCTCCGACAGGCCGTGTGTCATGGCCCACCTGCGGGTGCCCGACGGCCTCAGGCGGCCGCCTCGGCGACGGCGCGCACCACCACCGGCACCGCCAGGCCACGCTGCCACTCACGCGCCCCGCCGTCCGCCAGATGGCGCTCCACCTCGTCGGCGTCCACCCGGTCCCTCTCGGCGGTCTCCCAGAGCAGGTCGCGCAGCAGCGAGGGGGTGAGGAGGTTCTCCACGGGCACGCCCAGGTCGTCGGCGATCTCCCCGAGGTCGGCCCGTGCTCGGGCCAGGCGCGCGGCGGCGCGGGGGTCCTTGTCGGCCCACGCCTTGGCCGGGGGTGCCCCCACGGCGGGCAGGCGGGCGGCGGGCAGCTGGTCCTCGGGCAGGGCGCGGGCGCGCTGCACGGCCCCCCACCACTGCTCCTGGTGGCCCTGCAGCGTGGCCAGGGCCCGGCGCACGCGGCGCTCGGTGGTGCCCGCGGTGCGCGAGGGCCGGCCGCCTCGGGCGCGGCCGCTGCGGCCGGCGAGGGCGAACTTCACCACCGGGGCCATGTCGGCCGGCTCCACCATCGGGGCGGTGGCCAGGGCCACGAGCGCCTCGTCGCGGATCACCTTGGAGGGCGGCACGTCGCGCTCGCGGGCCATGGCGTCGCGCACCTGCCACAGCTCGCGCAGCGTGGCGGCCTGCCGCGGACGGCGCAGCCGGTGGGAGCCCGACGTGCGGCGCCAGGCCTCCTCGGTGTGCTCCTTGCCGCGGAAGTGCGTGAGGGCCTCGAACTCCTGCCGCGCCCACTCCAGACGGCCCAGGCGCTCGAGGTCCTGCTCCATCGCGTCGCGGGTCTCCACGAGGACCTCCACGTCCAGCGCGGCGTAGACCAGCCAGTCGTGGGGGAGCGGGCGGGTGGACCAGTCCACGGCCGAGTGCTCCTTGGCCAGGGTGAGCCCCAGGTAGTGCTCCACCACCGCGGCCAGGCCGACCCGGGGCAGTCCCACGAGGCGCCCGCCCAGCTCGGTGTCGAACAGGGCGCGGGGTGCCAGTCCCAGGTCGGTGAGGCAGGGCAGGTCCTGGGTGGCGGCGTGCAGCACCCACTCCGGGCCGTCCAGTGCCGCGGACAGGGGCGACATGTCGTCGATGCCGGTGGGGTCCAGCAGCACGGTGCCGGCCCCCTCGCGGCGCAGCTGCACCAGGTAGGCGTCGTTGCCGTAGCGGTGGCCCGAGGCGCGCTCGGCGTCCACGGCCACCGGTCCGGTGCCGGCGGCGAGCCGGGCGGCGGCCTCGGCCAGCGCGGCGTCGTCGGCCACCACCTCCGGCAGCGGCTCGGCAGGGCGGTCCAGCGGGGTGGGCATCAGCGCACCCCGTGCAGGGCCACCACGCCCTGCGGGAGCTCCGGGACGGGCGGCAGCCCGGCGATCGTGCACAACAGGTCCCTCCAGGCGTCGAAGTGGCGCAGCAGGTCTGCGTCCAGGGGTGTCCAGGAGGCGCGCACCTCCAGGGTGACCTCCGGCCCGAGGTGCTCGCGGGCCCCGAAGGGCTCCGAGGTGACGCGCGTGCTGGTGCCGCTGAGCGTCTCCAGGTGGCACCCCTGCTGGGCCAGGCACTCCTGCAGCCAGGCTCGACCCACCTCGCCGAACAAGGGGTCGTGCGCCAGCTCGGACTCCACCGGGCTGCTCGCGAAGGTCACCACGCGCCAGTCACCGCCCCACTCCTCCGGCGAGTCCGGGTCGTGCAGCAGCACGAAGCGGCCGGCGGCCAACGGCTCGGCCTCCGGGTCGGCGGCCGGCACCTCGGCGGTGAAGGCCACCGAGGTGGGGGCCAGACGCGAGGGGGAGGGGACCTCCTCGCAGAGCACGCCGGCGCGCGGCGGGGCGCTCCGCAGCATCTCCAGGGCGGCCTCCGGGTCCGCAGCACGGCGCCCGGGCAGGAAACGGGGGGTCACACCGGGGACGATATGGCGCGGCGCCGACAACCTCCCGCAGGCGCGCCGTGCCGCCCCGCCCCGGCCGGTGACACGGCTGCTGCCGTGGGACGATTCGGCCATGACTGAGCACGCCGCCACCGGTTCCCCCACGCCCTCCGCCACGGTGCCCACCCTTGTCGCCGCCGCACGGGGACAGGAGGTGCCGCACACGCCGGTGTGGTTCATGCGCCAGGCCGGTCGCTCGCTGCCGGAGTACCGCGCTGTCCGTGAGGGCAACGCCATGCTCGAGGCCTGCCGCGACACCGACCTGGTCACCGAGATCACCCTGCAGCCGGTGCGCCGCCACGACGTGGACGCCGCCATCTTCTTCAGCGACATCGTGGTGCCGCTGCAGGCCGTGGGGGTGGATCTCGACATCGTGCCGGGCACCGGCCCGGTGGTGCCGCAGCCCTTCCGCACCCGTGCCGACCTGGACCGGCTGCCGGAGCTCACGCCCGACATGGTCCCGGACATCAGCGCCGCCATCGCCGCCGTGCGCCGCGAGCTGCGCCCCGACCAGGCCCTCATCGGCTTCGCCGGCGCGCCGTTCACGCTGGCCAGCTACCTGGTGGAAGGGGGCCCGTCGAAGAACCACGAGAACACCAAGGCCCTCATGCACGGCGACCCCGAGCTGTGGAACGCGCTGTGCGAGCGCCTGGCCGCCATCGCCGGGGCCTTCCTGCAGGTGCAGGTGGACGCCGGCTCCGATGCGGTGCAGCTCTTCGACTCCTGGGTGGGCTATCTCAACCGCCGCGACTACCAGCGCTTCGTGGCCCCGCACTCCGCGGCCGTTCTCGCCGCCGTGGAGGGCCGCGTCCCCCGCATCCACTTCGGCGTGGGCACCGGGGAGCTGCTCGACCTCATGGGTGACGCCGGCGCCGAGGTGGTGGGCGTGGACTACCGCGTGGACCTGGCCGACGCCCTGGCCCGCACCGGCGGCCGCCACGCGCTGCAGGGCAATCTCGACCCGGCCCTGCTGTTCGCCCCCACCGAGCCGCTCATGGCCCGCGTCGACGAGATCGTCGCCGCCGGCCGCACCGCGCCGGGCCACATCTTCAACCTCGGCCACGGGGTGCTGCCGTCCACCGACCCCGACGTCCTCACCCGCGTCACCGCGCGCGTGCACGAGGTCTCCGCGCGATGACGCGAGCGGTCGTCGTCGGTGGAGGACTCAGCGGCCTGGTGGCCGCCCGGGAGCTGGTGGTTCACCACGGCATCGCGTCGGGTGACGTGACCGTGCTCGAGGCGCGGGAGCGCGCTGGCGGTGTGCTGCTGCGCGGCGAGGTGGCCGGCCGCACCGTGGACCTCGGTGCGGAATCGGTGCTCACCACCCGCCCCGAGGCGACGGACCTGCTGGCCGAGCTGGGCCTGGCCGAGGAGGCCGTGCACCCCACCGGGGTGCCGGCCGCGGTCTGGTCGCGTGGCGGCATCCACCCGGTGCCCCGCGGCACCCTCATGGGTGTGCCCGGCGACGCCGCGCAGGCCGCCGGGCTTCTCACCGAGCAGGAGGTGGACCGCGCCGACGACTCCGGCCGCGAGCACCCGCCGCTGGTCGAGGACGTCTCGCTGGGCGACCTCGTGGCCGAGCGGATGGGCGACGCGGTGGTGGACCGCCTCGTGGAGCCGCTCCTGGGCGGGGTGTACGCCGGCCACGCCCGCCGGCTCTCGGTGCGGGCCTGCCTGCCGGCGCTCGCCGAGGCCGCGGCCGAGGGGCGCTCGCTCACCGAGGCCGTGCAGGCCGCCACCGCCCGCAGCGGGGGAGGCACGCAGGCCCGGCCCGCACCGCCGTTCGCCTCCCTGCCCGGGGGCCTGGCCCGCCTCGTGGAGGCGCTCACCGACGACCTGGTGGCCCGGGGTGTGAGGGTCCGCACCGGCACCCCGGTCGAGGCCGTGACGCGCACCGACGGGGGCTGGGAGGTCCGCGCCGCAGGCCAGGCGCTGCCCGCCGACGCCGTGCTCCTGGCCGTGCCCGCCCCGGCCGCGGCCGCCCTGCTGCGGCCCGAGCTGCCCGCCGCGGCCGACGAACTGGCCGCCGTGCCCACCGCCTCGATGGTGGTGGTGACCTTCGCGTTCCCCACCGCCGCGATGCCGCCCCTGGACCGCTCGGGCTTCCTCGTGCCCCCGGTGGACGGCCGCGCCATCAAGGCCTCCACCTTCCTCAGTGCCAAGTGGCCCGGTGTGGGCGACGACGAGGTCACCCTCGTGCGCGCCTCCCTGGGCCGGGCCGGGGACGACCTCTCCGACCGCACGGACGACGAGCTGGGCGCCCTGGCCCTGGCCGACGTGGCGCAGGCCGTCGCGGAGCACACTGGCGCCGACCTTCCCGCGCCGCTGGAGGTCCGGGTGCAGCGCTGGCCCGACGGCCTGCCC
The DNA here is from genome assembly GCF_002847825.1 of Kytococcus schroeteri. Lineage (GTDB taxonomy): Bacteria > Actinomycetota > Actinomycetes > Actinomycetales > Dermatophilaceae > Kytococcus > Kytococcus schroeteri. The sequence goes on from NZ_PKIZ01000010.1 coordinate 97,864, forward strand.
CAGTACGAAGTGGGGCACCTGGAGCGCATGGCCCGCGTGGCCGACGCCGTGGCCGCCGTGCCCGGCCTGGAGCTCGCCGGGTCGGTGTACGACGGGGTGGGCATCCCGGCCTGCATCGGTACCGCGAGGGCGGCCGCCGCCCGCCTCGTGGCCGGTGGGAGGATGGGCGCATGAGCAGCTCAGATCGCGTCAGCCCCGCCAAGGTCCGGGAGATCAACGAGTCCGTCCGCTACACGATGTGGTCGGTCTTCGAGGTGCCGGACGTCCTGCCCGCCGACCGCGTGGAGCAGATCGCCACCGAGGCCCAGGAGTTCCTCGACGGCCTGTCCGCCCAGGGCGTGGAGCTGCGCGGCACGTACGACATCGCGGGCATGCGCCCCGGTGCGGACTACCTCGTGTGGTGGCACGCGGAGTCCAACGACCAGCTGCAGGCCGCCTTCCGTGCCTTCCGCCGCACCGAGCTCGGCGCGCGCTCCCGCTGCACCTGGACCGCATCGGCCCTGCACCGCCCGGCGGAGTTCAACAAGTCCCACGTGCCGGCCTTCCTCGCCGGTGGTCGTGTACGCGAGTACCTGTGCCTGTACCCCTTCGTACGCGACCCGGAGTGGTACCTCATGGAGGCCGACGAGCGCCGCCGCATGCTCGTGGAGCACGGCATGAAGGCCCGTGACTACTCCGAGGTGCGCGCCAACACCATCCCCGCCTTCGGCCTGGCCGACTACGAGTGGGTGCTGGCCTTCGAGTCCGACGACCTGGGCCAGATCGTGGACCTCATGCGCACCATGCGCGAGACCGACGCGCGCCGCCACGTGACCCTGGAGACGCCCTTCCACACCGGCAAGCGCACCCCGCTGGCCGACATCGTGCGTGAGCTGCCGCACCACCCGGCCGTGCAGGCCGGCTGAGGCACCCACCGACCGACTGCACGACGACGGCCAGCTCCTTCACCGGAGCGGGCCGCCGTCGTCGTCGAGGGGAGCGTCAGTCCCGTCCGCCGCGGACGGTCTCGCCGCCGTCGTCGGGGGTGAAGGTCATGCACACGGAGTTGATGCAGTAGCGCGTGTCCGTGGGGGTGTCGAAGCCCTCGCCGGTGAACACGTGGCCCAAGTGGGAGCCGCACGCCGCGCACCGGGCCTCGATGCGGGGGCGGTTCGGCAGGGAGTTGTCCTTGAGATACTCCACGCGGTCCTCGGCGAGCGGGGCGTAGAAGGCCGGCCAGCCGCAGTGTGCGTCGAACTTGGTGCTGCTGCGGAAGAGTTCGGTGCCGCACCCGCGGCAGGAGTAGACGCCCTCGCCCTCGAAGGACTCGAACTTCCCGGTGCCGGGTCGCTCGGTGCCGGACTGGCGCAGCACGGCGTACTCCTCGGCGGAGAGCTCCTCGCGCCACGCGGAGTCGTCGCGGCCCAGAGGGTACTTGGCGGAGTTGAGCAGGGGGATGTCCATGGGCAGATCCTCCCACCGCACGCTGCGCGCCACCCCCATCGGGTCGACGGGGGTGGCGCGCGGGTGAGTCAGCGCAGGGCGCGCGTGGCCGGTCAGCGCAGAGCGCGACGGTCCACGCTGACCACCTGCGGGTCGTGGTCGCTCAGCTGGTCGTGGAAGTCGGCGTTGACGTGCACCACGTCGTGGCGGTAGGCCGTCACCGGACGCTTGCCCTGGAAGGCCGTGGTCATGCCCGGGGAGAGCAGCAGGTGGTCCAGCACCTGGCTGTTGCCCTGGTAGGTGTACGTGTACCGGTCGGCCGGGTGCAGCTCGCGCGGCAGGTCCCGCAGCGCCGTGGCACCCGAGCCCACGAGCGTGTCGGCCACGGGCGAGAACTCGAAGTCGTTCACGTCACCGGCCACGATGACGTTCGCCTGCGCGTCCTTGGCCAGCAGCGAGTCCACGAAGCCGCGCACCTCGCGGGCCTGCTCCATGCGCTGGGTCTCCGAGGAGCGCACCGGCTGCTGCCAGCGGCCGAAGATCGGGTCGTCACCGCCCTTGGAGCTGAAGTGCACGCCGATGACGAACACCGGGCGGCCCTGGAAGGAGTACTCGGCCACCACCGGCTTGCGGGAGTTCTCCCACGCGCTGCTCAGCGGGTTGATGCGGCCGGGCGAGGCCGAGAGCGCCGCCCAGCGGCCACGGGACTCCACGGTGGTGGCCGTGGTCGCGTCGCCGCCGGGGCGGTGCACGAACCTCAGGCCGTCCACGTCGGTGCGGTGCAGCATCACGTTGCGGATGTTGCCGCCCGGCTGGCCGCCGTCCTGACCGTCCTCGGGGTTCACCCAGCGGGCCTCGTAGCGGGGGCCGCCGGCGGCCTCGATGGCGGCGATGAGCTGGTCGGTGGTGGTGGAGGAGTCCACGGTGCCGTCGTTCTGCACGCCGTTGTCGTCCTGCACCTCCTCCAGGGCCACGATGTCGGGGGCGCCCAGGTGGTCCACCAGCTGGCGGGCCAGGCCGTCGAACTTGGCGGCGTCGTCGGTGGGGTCGAGGTTCTCCACGTTGAAGGTGGCCACCTCGAGGGCGTCCTTGCGGTTGGGCGCGGCCACGTCGCGGCTGAACGGGCTGGCCTGCACGGAGCCCAGCTCGGTCACCTTGAGCTTGAAGTTGGCGTACGAGTAGTCGAGCACGCCGGCGGTCAGGCCGTCGAAGCGCGCGCCGGTGTCCACCTGCGGCAGCCCCTCGGAGCCCAGCAGGTCGCCGGCCAGCTGCACGCGACGGGCGTTCGGCTGGCCGTAGCCGCCGTAGACCACGCCGCCGAAGACGCTGCGCTGCGCCCCGGCGTCGGCAGGCACCACGGGCACCTCGTCGAACGAGGCGGTGGGGCCCACCGCCTGCGCGTCGCGGACGCCCACGCGCATGCCCTCCAGCGCCTCGTAGGCATCGATGGCGTCGACCTGCGGCAGGAAGGGCACGCCGGCGTACTCCACCGAACCCGGGTCGCCGGACTCCACCGTCTGCGCGGGCACCTGCACGTCCTCGCCAAGCACCACCGGGGCGGGCACCTCGCTGGTGCCGGTCACGGTCACGGTGGGGTTGGTGAGCTGGGTGGTGGTGAGGTTGTCGTGGCCGCCGGAACCGCCGGGCCGGTACTCGGCCACCAGGCCGTCCACGAGCACCGCGTCGCCCACGGCCACCCGGGTCTTGCCGCGGGTGTACACGTACACGCCCTCGCTGGTGGCGTCGTCCTCGTCCGGGGTGGTCGACTGCATCCAGAAGCCGTTGCGGTCGGTGGTGGTCACCACGCCGGGAACGCCCCGCACGCCCTGGCCCTCCAGCGGGGAGCGGTGCGCGGTGCCCTGGATCTCGGCGATGGTGACGTCGCCCGGCTCGGGGTCCGGGTCGGGGTCCGGCACCGCGGAGCAGTCCACGGGGGCCTCGGTGCTGTTCTCCGGGGTGGGGGCGCCGGTGGTGAAGTCCGCGGCGTTGCTGTCGGTGTCGTGGCACGGCTGCGTGCGGGCCACCGAGGTGGTGTTGGAGGTGGCGCCGGCCGGCAGGCCCTCGGCGGCGTTCGCGCCGCCCCAGCCCAGCAGGTCCACCACGGAGCCGTCCGGGCCCACCAACTGCAGCTTGGCGCCGGAGGAGGACATCGGCACGGTGCCGGTGGCGTCCGGGGTGGGCAGCGGGGCCGCGGAGGTGTTGGACCCGGCGGCCTGCTGCACCAGGAACCGGGCGCCGGGGGCCACGGAGCCGGAGAGCTTCGTCACCTGGGCGGAGCTGCCGGTGGCGGAGCGGTACTCCAGGGTCCAGCCGGTGAGGTCGACGGCGTGGTCGCCACGGTTGAACAGCTCCACGAAGTCGTTGCGCAGCGGGGCGCCGGAGTTGCCGCCGCCGCCGTAGGCCTCGGAGATCACGAGGTCCTCCGAGACGGCGTGCGCGGGCGCGGTGGCCGCGCCGGCCAGGGAGGCGGCCGGCAGCAGGAGGGCCAGCGTCAGGGCCAGCGGGGTGCGGGTGAGGGGTCGCATGGTGCGTGGTCTCCCAGGTGGGGGAACAGGACGCTGCACCCTGACAGACCACGGTGTGCACAAGGTGCCGCCCACGTGGACGCCCGGTGAACGAGGCCGCAGCGCACGGACCGCGCCGTAGGCTCGCCGGTGCGCGGGCTCACCGCGCACCCCCTCGAGGCAGGAGCACGGCATGGCGAGCAAGGCCACCACCCTGGAGGTGCCCGGACCGGACGGCACGGTGCGGCAGGTGCGGGTCTCCAGCCCCGACCGCGTCATGTGCCCCGCCGGCGAGGCGCCCGGGGCGCTCGAGGTCACGAAGCTCGACCTCGCGGAGTACCTCGTGGCCGTCGGCGAACGCTTCCTGACCGCCAACGCCGACCGGCCGGTGACCCTGCAGCGTTTCCCCACCGGCATCACGGGGGAGGAGTTCTACTCCAAGAACCCGCCCAAGGGCGCCCCGGAGTACCTGCGCACCACGACCTGCACCTACCCCAGCGGGCGCTCGCACGAGCAGGTCGTCCTCGACGAGGTGGCCTCGGTGGTCTGGGCGGCGCAGATGTCCACGCTCACCGTCCACCCCTGGCCCGTGCGGACCACTGACCACTCCGGGGAGCTGCTCAACGACTGCCCGGACCAGGTACGCCTGGACCTCGACCCGATGCCGGGGCGCGGCTTCGGCGACGTCGTCACCATCGCCCGGGCGGCCCGCGAGCTCCTCGAGGAGGTGGGGCTCACCGCCTACGTGAAGACCTCCGGCAACCGGGGTCTGCACGTGTTCGCCCCCATCGCCCCGGAGCGGGAGTTCCTCGACGTGCGCCACGGTGTTATCGCGCTGGCCCGCGAGTTGGAGCGCCGCCTGCCGGAGCTGGTGACCACGCGCTGGTGGAAGGAGGAGCGGGGCGACAAGTGCTTCGTCGACTTCAACCAGCACTGCCGCGACCGCACGCTGGCCGGGGCGTGGAGCCCCCGTGCGCTGCCGGGTGCGCCGGTGTCGCTGCCGGTGGCGTGGGCCGCCCTCGATGCCGTGGTGCCCGGCGCGGTGAGCGTGCACACCGTGGCAGAGCACCTGGCCGAGCCCGACCCGTGGGCCGACATGCTCGAGCATCGCGGGGACTTCTCCCCGGTCATGGCGATGTGGGAGGCCGACCTCGAGCGCGGGCTGGGGGAGGAGCCGTTCCCGCCGGACCACCCGAAAATGCCGGGTGAGCCGCCCCGTGTGCAGCCGAGCCGGGCGCGGAAGGCCTGAGGCCGGCGGCCCTCAGTCGCGCGCGGCGCGGCGCTCCCGCGCGGTGCGCTCGGCGCGGGTGGCCAGCAGCCCGGTGGTGCCCAGCACCAGCAGCAGGGCCACGAAGGTCACCAGGGCCAGCGGCAGCCACCCCATGCCGTTGGCGCCCAGGAGGTACAGGCCGGCCCCCACCAGCAGGGCCACGAGCGACATCGCGCGCACGATGCCCTTGACCGGCACCGGCAGGGAGCCGGAGCGTCCCAGCATCAGCACGGCCACCACGGCCAGCAGCCCGGCGCACACGGCGCCCGGGATCCACGAGGTCGTCTCGCCGGCGGCGGTGAGCAGTGCGTGCATGGGTCCTCCCGAGGTGTTCGTGGCCGTGCGCTCCGGTGGGGACTCTCAGGAGTCCGCGGCCAGCACGGCGTCCAGATCGTAGCCGGAGGCCACGTCCACCTGCTCCAGCGTGCACTGCGCGGCGTCCTTGTCGTCGCGCCAGCGTAGGAAGCGCACCGCGTGGCGGAACCGGTGGCCCTCCAGCTGGTCGAAGGCCACCTCCACCACGCGCTCGGGGCGCAGCGGCACGTAGCTGGTGTCCTTGCCGGAGGTGAACCGGTTGCGCGCCCGCTCGGCGCTGGCCACCGACCCGTCGGCCTCACGCACCACCCAGGGCTGCAGCTCGGCCTCGAGCTCGGCCCGCCGCGCCGTGGTGAACGCCGAGGCCCCGCCCACCGGCACCAGCTGGTCACCCGACCACAGTCCCAGCAGCAGCGAGCCCACCCCGGTGCCGCTCTTGTGCACCCGGTAGCCCACCACCACGGCGTCGGCGGTGCGCTTGTGCTTCACCTTGAGCATGGTGCGCTTCCCCGGCTCGTAGGGGGTGTCGAGCCCCTTGGCCATGATCCCGTCGAGCCCCGCGCCCTCGAAGCGCGTGAACCAGTCGGCCGCCTCCCCGGGGTCGGTCGTCGCCCGGGTCAGGTGCACCCCGCCGGATGCCGGGAGCCCACCCACGAGCGCCGCCAGCCGCTCGCGTCGCTCGGCGAAGGGCCGCTCCAGAAGCGAGCCGCCCGCATCGGCCAGCAGGTCGAAGCAGATCACCTCGCCGGGGGTCTCGGCCGCCAGCCGCTCGATGCGGGAGGCCGCCGGGTGGATGCGCTGGGCCAGGGCGTCCCAGTCCAGCCGCTCGGCGCCGGGCTCCCCGCTGCGCACCACGAGCTCGCCGTCCACGATCGCCGGGGCCGGCACGGCACGCACCTTCTCCACCACCTCGGGGAAGTACCGCGCCAGGGACTTGCCGCTGCGCCCCAGCAGGTCCACCGCGTCGTCGCCCTCACCCACGGCCGCGGCGGGGTCGGTCGCGGCGCCGCGCACCACGAGCACGCGGAAGCCGTCCCACTTGGGCTCGTAGCTGCACCCACCGGGCAGGGCGTCGGCGGCAGGGACCTTCGCGGCGGCCTTGGCCAGCATCACGTCGGGGATCACGGGGGAGTCGGGCATGGCGCCAGTCTGGTGCACGCCGGCCCATCCACCCGTCTCCTCCGCCCCGCCCGTGGCAGGGTGCCTGTCATGTCCAGCCCCCGCTACGTGCTCGCCATCGACCAGGGCACCACCAGCACCCGCGCCATGCTCTTCGACCGCGACGGGCGCCCGGTGGCCACCGACCAGCTGGAGCACCGGCAGGTGTTGCCCCGCCCGGGGTGGGTGGAGCACGACCCGATGGAGATCTGGCGCACCACCCGGCAGGTGGTCGCCGGTGTGCTGGCGGCCGCGGACACCAGCGCCGCGCACCTGGCCGCCGTGGGCGTGACCAACCAGCGCGAGACCACCGTGGTGTGGGACCGCCGCACCGGCGAGCCGGTGTGCAACGCCCTGGTCTGGCAGGACACGCGCACCCGCTCGATGGTGGAGGAGCTGGCGGCCGAACCCGGCCCGGACGGCGAGCCGCTGGGGGAGGACCGCTTCCGTGAGGTGACCGGCCTGCCCCTGGCCACCTACTTCTCCGGGCCCAAGCTGCGCTGGGTGCTGCAGCACGTGGAGGGCGCCCGGGAGCGCGCCGAGGCCGGTGACCTGCTCTTCGGCACCGTGGACACCTGGTTGGTCTGGAACCTCACCGGCGGCGTGGACGGGGGAGTCCACGTCACCGACGTCACCAACGCCTCGCGCACCCTGCTCATGGACCTGCGCACCCTGGCCTGGGACGCCGACACCTGCGCGGCCCTGGGCATCCCGATGGCGATGCTGCCGCAGATCCGTTCCTCCTCGGAGGTCTACGGCCACGCCCACGAGCACACCGTGCTGGCGGGTGTCCCCATCGCCGGGGCGCTGGGCGACCAGCACGCCGCCACCCTGGGCCAGGCCTGCCTGGAGCCGGGCACGGCCAAGAACACCTACGGCACGGGCAACTTCCTGCTGCTCAACACCGGCAGCCAGCCGGTGCGCTCGCAGCACGGCCTGCTCACCACGCTGTGCTGGAAGCTGGGGGAGGCCGACCCGGTCTACGCCCTCGAGGGATCCATCGCCGTCACCGGCTCCCTGGTGCAGTGGCTGCGCGACAACCTCGGCCTCATCAGTAGCTCCGACGACGTGGAGACGCTCGCGGCCACCGTGGACGACAACGGCGGCGCCTACTTCGTGCCGGCCTTCTCCGGGTTGTTCGCCCCGCACTGGCGCGCCGACGCCCGGGGCGCGCTGGTCGGTCTCACCCGGTACGTCGACAAGGGGCACATCGCCCGGGCCGTGCTGGAGGCCACCGCCTTCCAGACCCGCGAGGTGGTGGACGCGATGCTGGCCGACGCCGCCGCGCTGGAGCTGGACGTCACCGAGCTGCGCGTGGACGGCGGCATGACCGTCAACGACATGCTCATGCAGTTCCAGGCCGACGTGCTCGACGTGCCCGTGGTGGTTCCCGAGGTGTCCGAGACCACCGCCCTGGGCGCGGCCTACGCGGCGGGTCTGGCGGTCGGGTTCTGGCGCGACACCGCCGAGCTGGCCGCCCACTGGCACGAGGCGCGCCGGTGGGAGCCGCAAATGGACCCCGCGGTGCGGGACCGCCACGTGCGCACCTGGGCCAAGGCCGTGCAGCGCACCCTGGACTGGGTGGAGGACGAGTCGGTTTGACCTGGGCAAGGGGGGGGCGATAAGAATGCGGCGCGACAATCACCACACACGAAAGGGGCTCTTCCGATCTGAGGGTGTAGCAGTGGTGGTGTGACCGGGTCGAGGTAGGGGTCGAGGTCCCCTGATGATGGGGGTTCCTACACCGACCC
>NZ_PKIZ01000100.1 GCF_002847825.1 Kytococcus schroeteri
GAATCCCAAGCGACCCGACGCATGGCCACAGTCGTGAATGAAGCCGAATGGGTACTTCATGCCGCTCACACCGACCTGCCGTGCCTGTTGGCTTTGGGTTGGCGCCCGCGCGTGCTGCACGATACGCAGATTGCCGGACAGATCCTGGGCGCCGAACGTATTGGTCTTTCCGCAATGCTAGAGGCCTACTTCGACATCAAAGTGCCCAAGGACAAAATGGCTCGCCGCGGCGACATCTCCCCGGAGGCTATCCTGCGCAGCCGCGACCTCGTGGACATCGCCGGCCGCGCCGATCGGGACCGGGCCGGTGCGCTGCGGCAGTTGAACTCCTGCCTGCATCACTCGC
>NZ_PKIZ01000101.1 GCF_002847825.1 Kytococcus schroeteri
CCAGCGCGGCGCTGGCTGCGGACGCTGCCGAGGAGCGCCCGCGAACCTCGATGATCTCCGCGCCACGCTTGGCTACGCGCGGAATGAACTCGTCGTTTACCCACGCCGCATCCAGCTTGTCGGCGACCTTCTCACCATTCAGCGTCAGCTCCGCAACGTCCGGGAACTGGGAGGCGGAGTGGTTGCCCCAGACGGTCATGTTCTCCAGGTCGCGCACGGCCACGCCCAGCTTGTCCGCCACTTGCGCCAGGCCACGGTTGTGGTCCAGACGGGTCAGAGCGGTAACGCGGCGCGGGTCGAGGCCTTCGGCGTGGGCTGCGACGATCGCGGCGTTGGTGTTGGCCGG
>NZ_PKIZ01000102.1 GCF_002847825.1 Kytococcus schroeteri
GGCCGAAGGCTCTCGCCGACTGGCACAACTCGGCCGGGAGCTTGGATACTTGCGCCGTCACAGCCTGGGTAAGAACCTTCCAGATCTGGTGGCAGACATTGAGAAGATGCTCGGGGTGCGCACGGAGGTCTTGACGCGCTGGCACCGCCGCCCCGAGCAGGCGATCGGCACCAGCCACCTGGATAAGTTCGCGCAGATTGTGCGGGACGTTTCCCGCGCGGGTAGCGCCACCCCTAAGGCATTGGTGGAGTACCTACTAGCCGCTCAATCGGAAGAAGATGGTCTGGATCCGGGTGAGGTGCAGCGCAAGGACAATACGGTCCAGATCCTCACCGTCCACAAGGCC
>NZ_PKIZ01000103.1 GCF_002847825.1 Kytococcus schroeteri
AGTTCGCCGAGGCGCCGGTCCAAGTCGGGGGCCTCGGAGGCGAACTCCAGGGAGCCGTCGGGGCGCCGCGTGAGGTTGATGCCCTCCAGGCGCGAGGTGGCGTCCACAAAAGAATCGGGATCGGCCACGCGCATCCGGATGGTGGGCTGGGCGCCCGAGCGCAAGAACTCATCCATCGTGTACTCGCCGATGAGGGAGCCCTTGCCGATGACGCCGGCCGCCTGCGCGATGGAGCGGATGTGCGCCCGGGCGGAGTGGCCGGGCATGTACCAGGTGGGTTCCAGCAGCGCGCCGGCGATGTGGGGGCGCTTGGCGCGGTAAGCGCTTAAGGGCTGGCCGTCGAAG
>NZ_PKIZ01000104.1 GCF_002847825.1 Kytococcus schroeteri
CAGGCCGCGACCACGCCGTCCTCTCCGCATCGAGCGCCCATCGCTGGATCAACTGCACACCCTCAGCTCGAATCGAGGAAACAAAGAGCGACAGTGAGTCCGACGCCGCCGCCCAAGGCACCGCAGCCCACGAACTCGCCGAGCACAAGCTGCGACAGGCCCTCGGGATCGACGTCACCAGCCCAACCTCTGACTGGCAAGACCAAACGGCGCGACAACATCTCAGAGACCACGTTGCTCGTAGACGACCTCAACACCTGGGCGGACGAGGTGCTCGTCCCGGCAGCGAAGCTCGCCGACGCCGGTGAGGGGGAACTCAACCCCGGCCCGTGGTGCGGATTCTG
>NZ_PKIZ01000105.1 GCF_002847825.1 Kytococcus schroeteri
TGGGATCCAGCTTCGTGCCCTCCAAACCGTCGTGTGGTGATTAATGTTCTGGATGCACAGCCGGAGGAGAGCTTCGGCGTGTTGGAATCCGACGACCGGCGGATGACGGAGGCTCTGACGATAAATGTCTTCCTCACCTCGGACGGCGCAGACGTGGAATACGTGGCGGACCTGGCAGCACTCAGGGATGCATCCCCGACCGTGCTGGAGAAACTGCACGAACAGCTACAGCGTGCGGCGCGGGACCTGCTGGTCGCGGATCGGTTGGTACTGCGCCAAGCACTGCCTAGCGACTACCGGGCATTCGATACACAGCCGACGAACCCTCGGCTAGGCCACAGCT
>NZ_PKIZ01000106.1 GCF_002847825.1 Kytococcus schroeteri
AACCTGGCCGCATGGCACCGCAACCAGTTCAAGCAGGCGACCTCCCTGTCTGGTTACCTGAACCCGACCTGGCCGGGTATGTATGCCGGAATCCAGTACGCGATGTCTGACGCTGACCAGGGTGCAAACATCTGGGATATGTGGGGCAGCCCGGTCGATCCGCGCCGCTTCCGTAATGACCCGACCGTTCAGGCTGGCCGCTTCCGTGGCATGCCGCTGTACCTGGCCGCCTCCGGTGGCGTTCCTTCCCGCGGCGAGGGGTTGGCGCTGCGCGTGAGGGGCTGGGGTGCGGGTGGCGCTGGTGGGGTATTGAGGCTTATTACGAACGGGGTGTAGGGGCGT
>NZ_PKIZ01000107.1 GCF_002847825.1 Kytococcus schroeteri
AGAAACGGTATGAACCGGTCCCAGGCGTCGCGCCAGACTTTGACCGATTGCGGGTATTTTTGGCCCAATTCACTGGCTTCGAAAGCATCTAATCCGGCACGGGCGGTGTCCTCGTTGGCGGCCGTGTAGACCTCCCGAAGCGCTCTCGATACGGGTTTGCGGTCCTGGTAGGACACCCACCGGTTCGCAGCTCGAATCAGGTGCACGATGCAGGTCTGCACCATAGAATTCGGCCAGGTTGCCTCCACGGCTTCCGGCAGGCCTTTCAGCCCGTCGCAGCAGACGATGAACACGTCTTGGACACCGCGGTTGGCCAGGTCCGCGCACACCGATGCCCAGAAT
>NZ_PKIZ01000108.1 GCF_002847825.1 Kytococcus schroeteri
GGGCGATACCTTCTGGGATCTTGTCCGCGCAGGCGCGGAGGATGCCGCCAAGAAGAACAACCTGGAGCTCCGCTACAGTTCCTCCCCGCAGGCACCTGACCAGGCGAACCTGGTACAGAATGCCATCGATTCCAACGTCGATGGCCTGGCGCTGACCATGCCCACCCCGGAGGCCCTGGGGCCGGTGGCGAAGCGAGCGGCGAAGGCGGACATTCCCGTGGTCGGCCTGAACTCCGGCATGGAGCACTACAAGAAGTACGACGTCAGCGCCTTCTTCGGCCAGGACGAGTCCGTCGCCGGCGAGCGTGCCGGCGAGCGCCTGGCCAAGGACGGCGCCAAGAA
>NZ_PKIZ01000109.1 GCF_002847825.1 Kytococcus schroeteri
CTGCGCCAGCTGCACCGGCGAGGCGGTCACCAGCCACACCTGCTGGCCCGCTTGAATGTGCATGTCGGCCAGTTCCTTGGTGTCCGGGAAGATGCGTTCCGCGATCGTCGCCGCCCAGATCTCCTGGGCCATTTCGATAACCTCGGACTCCTTGCGCCCCTTCACCAGCGCCAGCGCCTGCTCCCGGCCGCTGGAGATGTCGTCCGCGCTTTCCTTGCCAAGCATCCGGAACTTCATCTGCACCCAAATAAAGCCCAGCAGCTGTCGGGCAGTGAAGAAGCGCCGTTTCGCCAGGCCACGAGCGAAGAGCAGGATCGAGGCGCCCTTAATCAGCGTGTTAT
>NZ_PKIZ01000011.1 GCF_002847825.1 Kytococcus schroeteri
GTGTGGGAGAGTAGGACACCGCCGAACTCAACGTTTGTTTCAGCCCCGCCCAACTGTTGTTGGGCGGGGCTGAAACCATTCCCGGGGGTTGTGTTGGGGGTGGGCCGTGCGCGTCCCCATGGGGAAGGGAGAGGGTTCGTGTCCATCGGGGATGGGTGGGCCTGGATCGCACGCCCAGGCGGGGGTGGGTGCGGGGGGCGCTGATGCCGTGACCGGCAGTTCGCACCAGGGGTGGCGCGGGTCACACTTGTGTGATGACATGGCGGTCCGCACCGTGTTCTGGAGGTTCTGTGGCCGTCGTGTCCTCGTCCCGCCTGGTGGCTCGCCTGAGGGCAGTTGGCCTGTCCGACGTCCGCGACGACGCAGCCATCCGTGGCACCCACTCCAGTGACGCCTCGCTCTACCGCGTGGAGCCTCAGGCCGTGGTGTTCCCCCGGCACGCCGACGAGGTCACCCTGGCGGTCCAGACCGCGCGGGCAGAGGGACTGCCACTCACCGCTCGGGGTGCAGGGACGTCCATTGCGGGCAACGCCATCGGCCCGGGAATCGTCCTCGACTTCCGCCGGCACATGCAACAGGTCCTCGAGCTCGACCCCGAGGCCGGGACGGCTCGCGTGCAACCCGGTGTGGTCCAGGCCCGCCTGCAGGACGCAGCGCGGCCGCACGGCCTGCGGTTCGGCCCTGACCCGTCGACGTCCACGCGCTGCACCATCGGGGGGATGATCGGTAACAACGCGTGCGGCAGCCGCAGCCTCGCCTACGGACGCACCTCGGACAACGTGCTGGGAGCCCGGGGTGTCTGGGCGGACGGGAGCCCCCTGGACACGTCGCCCGTGGACGCCGGTACCGCGGCCCTGCGGGAGCGGCTCGCGTCGGTGGTGGCGAGTGACCTCGCCACCGTGCGCACCGAGTTCGCCCGCTTCGGGCGCCAGGCGAGCGGTTACGCCCTCGAGCACCTGCTGCCGGAGAAGGGCGTTGACCTGGCGCGCTTCCTCGTCGGCTCCGAGGGCACGCTCGCCGTCCTCACGGAGGCCACCGTCCGCCTGGTGAGGGCACCGGCCCACACCCGCCTGGTGGTCATCGGCTTCGACACGATGCCCGCCGCTGCGGATGCCGTCCCCACGCTCCTGACACAGGGGCTCACGGCCTGCGAGGGGCTGGACCGCCGGCTCGTGGACGTGCTCGTGGAGCGGCGCGGTCCGGCATCGGTGCCGGAACTGCCCCGCGGCGATGCCTGGCTCTTCTGCGAGGTGGCAGCGGAGACCGCCGGGGAGCTGGAGGCCGCCTCCACCGCGCTCGTGGCCACCGCCCGCATCGATGCCGGGGCCGTGGACGTGCGGGCCGTGCCCAAAGCCACCGAGGCGGCGGCGCTGTGGCGCATCCGGTCCGACGGGGCGGGCCTGGCGGGGCGGTCCCCGGCAGGACGCCCTGCGTGGGCGGGCTGGGAGGACGCCGCCGTGCCCCCGGAGCGGCTGGGGGAGTACCTCCGCGGGTTCGACGACCTGCTTGCCGCGTACGACCTCTCCGCGGCGCCCTACGGGCACTTCGGTGAGGGGTGCATGCACGTGCGCCTGGACCTGCCGCTCGGCGCACCGGGTGGTGTGGCGCGGTCCCGGGCCTTCCTCGAGGACGCCGCGCGCCTCGTGGCCGGCTTCGGTGGCTCGTGCTCCGGTGAGCACGGCGACGGCCGCGCCCGCAGCGAGCTGCTGCCCCTCATGTACTCCGAACGCGCGCTGGCGCTCTTCGGCGCGGTGAAGCACGCGTGCGACCCCGACGGGCTGCTCAACCCGGGGGTGCTCGTGGACCCGGCGCCCCTCGACGCCGACCTGCGCCTGCCCGGTGCCACCTGCGACCTGCCCACCCCGGCGTTCGCCTACCCCGAGGACGGCGGCAGCTTCTCCGCGGCCGTGCACCGCTGCACGGGCGTGGGCAAGTGCACCGCTGACGGGGTGCTCGACGGCGCGCAGACGGTGATGTGTCCGTCCTGGCTGGCCACCCGCGAGGAGGAGCACTCCACCCGGGGGCGGGCGCGCCTGCTGCAGGAGGTGGTCAACGGCAGCAGTGAGCTCACGGTGGACTCCCCAGCGGTGCACGACGCGCTGGACCTGTGCCTCTCGTGCAAGGGGTGCTCGTCGGACTGCCCCACCGGGGTGGACATGGCCACGCTGAAGTCCGAGGTGCTGCACCAGACCTACCGCCGCCGGCTGCGGCCGGTGACGCACTACTCGCTCGGCTGGCTGCCGCTGTGGACCGTGGCCGCCAGCCGGATGCCCCGCGTGGCCAACGCAGCGATGCAGGTGGTCCGCCGGGTGCCGGGGGCGATGCGGGTGGCCGGCATCGACCCGCGGCGGGGGCTGCCCACCTTCGCGCGGCGTCCCTTCTGGTCCGATGCGGGGAACCGTGCCCGGGCGGCGCGTCCGGTGACGGCGGACGCGGCATCGAGCGGGCGGGTGGTGCTCTTCGTGGACACCTTCAGCAACGCGTTCACCCCGCAGTCCGCCACGGCCGCCGTGCGCGTGCTCGAGGCCGCTGGGCTCACCGTGGAGCTCCTGCCGCGGCGCACCTGCTGCGGCCTGACCTGGATCACCACCGGGCAGCTCGACACCGCCCGCCAGCTGCTGCGGCGCACCGTGGACCAGCTGCTGCCGTACGTGGAGGCCGGGGTGCTGGTGGTCGGCATCGAGCCGTCGTGCACCGGCGTGCTGCGCAAGGACGCCGTCGAGCTGCTGGCCGACGACACCGCCCGCCGGGTGGCCGCCAGCACCTTCACGCTGGCCGAGGTGCTCGCGCGGGTCGGGTGGGAACCGCCCCGCCTGGACGGGCTGCGCGTGCTGGCCCAACCGCACTGCCACCACCACGCCGTCATGGGGTGGGAGGCCGACCGGGCACTGCTGGAGGGGGCCGGCGCCCAGGTGGAGGCGCTGGCCGGGTGCTGCGGGCTGGCCGGAAACTTCGGCGTGGAGGCAGGGCACTACGAGGTGTCGGTGGCCGTGGCCGAGCAGCACCTGCTGCCGGCGCTGCGGCGCGGCGGGCACGACGTGGTGCTCACCGACGGCTTCTCGTGCCGCCTGCAGGCCGACGACCTGGGTGGCGCGCAGGGCCGGCACCTGGCCGAGCTGCTCGCCGAGCACCTGGGCGAGGCGCCCCGCATCGAGGGGCGGGGCGCGCCCGACGACCGCCCCCACCCCATCGACGAGGAGGAACGATGAGCCACGAGATGCTGGTGCTGAGCGCCCGCGAGATCGAGGACCTGCTGGACCTGGAGGGGGTGCACGCCTCGCAGATGCGTGCCTTCGAGCGGCTGGGCACGGGGGAGGCCTGCATGGCGCCCAAGGTGTCCGTGCCCGGGGCCGACGGCGCCTCGCTGCTGACCTACACCGCCCGCAGCGCGCAGGAGGCGCCCGGCGTGGTGAAGGTGATCGGCTTCCACCCGGGCAACCCGCAGCAGGGGCTCGACCCGGTGCAGGGCGCCGTGTTGGTGCTCGACGGGGCGATCGGCCGCCCCATCGCGCTGCTCGACGGGCCGGCGCTCACCACCCCGCGCACAGCGGCCGGGTCCGCCGTGGCCACCGACCTGCTGGCGCGCCGCGACGCCGCCGTGCTCACGGTGGTGGGGACCGGTGTGCAGGCCTGGGCGCACCTGCGGGCGCTGACGCGTGTGCGGTCCTTCACCACGGTGCACGTGGTGGGGCGCCGGGCCGAGGCGGCCGAGGAACTGGCCGCCCGCGCCCGTGACGAGCTGGGCCTGGCCGCGGAGGCCTCCACGGACCTGGCGGCCGTGGCGCCGGAGTCGGACGTGGTGGCGTTGTGCACCACCAGCACCACGCCGCTGCTCGACGCCGGGCCGGTGCGGCCGGGGGCGCTGGTGGTGTCCGTGGGGTCGTTCGCCCCGGACCGCAGCGAGGTGGCCCCCGATCTCGTGGGCCGGGCCGACCTGGTGGTGGTGGACGACGTGGACACCGCGTGCGCGCAGGCGGGGAGCATCATCGATGCGGTGGACGCCGGTGCCGTGGACGCCGCGGACCCGGTGCCGCTGGGCCGGGTGGCCTGCGGGGCGCACCCGGGCCGGGCCCGCGAGGACGACGTGGTGTTCTACAACTCCGTGGGCGTGGCCGCGCAGGACGCCACTGTGGCCGAGGAGGTGCTGCGCCGGGCCCGGGAGGCCGGGGTGGGCACGGCCGTGGAGCTCTGACGGGCCGGTCGGCCGGACCTGCGCGCGCAGAGGTCCGGCTGTGGTCCGTAGATCCGCCCTATGGGGTGTACCTCTGGACCGCAGCCGGACCTTTGTGCGCCGGCGGGGCGTCCGCCGGGCGTGGGCAGGCCGAGAACCGCACCGGTGCTGAGTTGGGCCTGACACCGCATCGAGAACCGCACCGGTGCTGAACTCGACAGTCGAGTTCAGCACCGGTGCGGACCTGGGTGGGGGTGGCAGTCGAGAACGGCACCGGTGCGGGTCTCGGCCACCGGGGCGTCAGACGATGTTGAACTCCCGCCGCAGCCCGGCCCCGGCGAAGCGCTCGGTGCTCATGCCCGACACGTCCACCGAGAGCGCTTCGCCGCGGTACATCTCCGCCATCACCTGGCCCACCGCCGGGCCCTGCAGGAACCCGTGGCCGGAGAACCCGGTGGCGTACAGGAACCGCGAGACGCCCTCGGCCTCGCCGATGAGCGCGTTGTGGTCCGGTGTCACCTCGTAGTAGCCGGCCCAGCGGGAGGCCATGCCCACCTCCTCCAGCAGCGGCACGCGGCGCTCGGCCACCTCGATGACCTGCTCCAGCCACGCGTCGGTGTGCTCCAGCGACCAGCCCGGCTCCTCGTCCTGGTTGGACATGCCCACCAGCAGCCCCGGGCCCTCGCGGTGGAAGTACAGGGTGCTGGAGAAGTCGATGGTGAAGGGCACCCGGTCGGGCAGGTCCGCGATGGGCTCGGTCACCAGCAGCTCGCGGCGCACCGGGTCCACGGGCAGGTCCACGCCCACCATCTCGCCCAGCCTCCGCGACCACGCACCGGCGCAGCAGACCACCGTGTCGGTGGCGATGTCGCCCTGGCTGGTCACCACCCCGGTGAGGGTGTCGCCGTCGCGCACCACGTCGGTCACCTCGCACTGGCGGATGATGCGCACACCCAGCGCGCGGGCGGCCCGGGCGTAGCCCTGCACCACGGACTCCGGCGTGCAGTGCCCGGCCTCCGGCGACCAGACGCCCGCGAGGAGCCCCTCGGTGGAGGCCAGCGGCGACATCGCTGCCGCCTCCTCCACCCCGATGATCCGGCTCGCCAGGCCCAGGGAGTTCTGCAGCTCCACGTTGCGCTCGAAGGTGTGCAGGTCCTCCTCGCGCTCGAGCAGGAACAGGTAGCCGCTCTCGTGGTAGTCGATCTCCTGGTCGAACAGCTCGGGGAAGTTCCGGAACACCTCCAGGCTGCGCATGCCCAGCTCTACGTTCACGGCATCGCTGAACTGCGCGCGTACGCCACCGGCGGCCTTGCAGGTGGAGCCGGAGCCCAGCTCGTCCTTCTCGAGCACCACCACGTCCGTGGTGCCGCCCTTGGCCAGGTGGTAGGCGGTGGACAGGCCCATGACGCCGCCGCCGATGACGACGACCTCGGCGCGGGTGGGGAAGGTCTTGTCCGACATGGGTACTCCTTGCGGTTCGTGCCGGTCAGGCGCCGGCGACGTGGTCGGGGACGCTGCGCTCGGCCTCCGGGACCTCCTCCAACTCGCCGCGCGCCAGGGCCCGGGTGTGGTCGGTCATCTCCCGGCGCAGGACGCCGGAGAGCAGGTAGAGGCCGATGAGGTTGGGCAGGGTCATGAGGAAGAACATGGAGTCCGAGAAGCCGACGACCGTGTCCAGCGAGACCGCCGCACCGACGACGATCATGAGGATCCACAGCACGTCGTAGGCGAGCTCCACGGCCCGGCTGTTGCCGAAGAGGTACCCGGCGGCCTTCTTGCCGTAGTACGAGTAGCTGAGGACCGTCGAGAACGCGAGCAGCAGGACGATCACGGTGAGCAGCCACGGGAACACGGCGTGGACGGTGGCGAACGCCTCGGAGGTCAGGGCCACGCCGTCGGCCTCGGACGAGGTGTGCAGTCCGGTGACGACGATGGCCAGCGCGGTCATCGTGCAGATCACCACGGAGTCGATGAACGGCTCCAAGGAGGCGACGATGCCCTCCTGGGCGGGACGACGGGTGCGGACGGTCGAGTGCGCGATGCCCGCCGAGCCGACGCCGGCCGCGTTGGAGAACAGGGCCCGCTGGATGCCGATGATGGCCACACCGACCAGGCCTCCCTCCACGCCCTCGCCGGTGAACGCCCCGGAGAAGATCTCGCTCACCGCACCGGGCAGCGAGCCGAGGTTGGCGGCCAGGATGACCAGCACGCACAGCACGTAGCTGACGGCCATGATCGGGGTCAGCCGTGAGGTCCAGCGGGCGATGGAGGTGATGCCGCCGAGGATGACCACCGCGGCGAGGACGGCCAGCACCAGGCCGACGATCCAGCCGCGGCCGGCAAGGACGCTGGAGTCGCCGCCGGTCACGTTGGTCAGCTGCACGGCCACCTGGTTGGCCTGGAAGATGTTGCCGGCGCCCAGGGCGCCGATCATCATCGACACCGCGTAGAGCCCGGCCAGCACGATGCCGAGGGGCGCCATCCCCTTCTCCGCCAGCCCGCGCTGCAGGTAGTACATCGGGCCGCCGGAGACGCTGCCGTCGTCGTTGATGCGGCGGTACTTCGCTCCCAGGGTGGCCTCGGCGGCCTTGAGGGACATGCCGAGGAACCCGGCCAGGATGATCCACAGCGTGGCGCCGGGACCACCGATGGTGATGGCCACGGCCACGCCGGCCACGTTGCCCAGGCCGACGGTGCCGGAGAGCTCGGTAGCCATGGCCTGGTAGCTGGTGATCTCGCCGGGGTCGGTGCGCCGGTTGTGGCGCCCCTGCACGATGCCGCGCAGCTGCCGGTAGCCGTAGGCGAACTGGGGGCCGATGAGGGCCGTCATCACCAGTCCGCCCAGCAGCAGCCAGACGACGAGGTAGGGCATCTCGGTGTCGGCCAGCGGGAAGGTGGCGAAGACCACCGAGCTCAGCCACTCGACCACCGGGCCGAACCAGGACTCCATCCAGGCGTCCACGCCGGACTTCTCCGCGGCGGTCAGCACGGCAGCTGCCCGCGCAGGCGCATCGCCTCGCGGACCCGGTCGCGGGCCAGCTGGCCGGCTGCCGCGTGCGGGATGGTCCCGGACTCGGCGGCGGCCTGCAGCACGGTGGTGGTGTTGGTGCGCATCCGCTCGGTGACCGTGGGCACGATCTGCGTGGTGTCCACGCCGAAGGGGGAGTAGCGGTCGCGCATGCCGAAGGCCGCGGCGATGATGCCGCCGGCGTTGGCGATGAAGTCCGGCACCACGGTGACGCCGCGGTCGGCCAGGGCCTGCTGGGCAGCGGCGTCGGTGGGCAGGTTGGCCCCCTCCACCACCAGGCGGGCGCGGATGCCGTCGGCGTTGCCGGCGTCGATGACGCCCTGCCGCGCAGCCGGCACCAGCACGCCGGCGTCCAGGTGCAGCTCCTGCCCGGCGTCGAGCCGCTGCCCGCCGGCGTGGTCCACCAGGGCGTCGCCGTGCTCGGCGCGCAGGGCCAGCAGCTCCTCGACGTCCAGGCCGTCGGGGTCGTGCACGGCCCCGGTCGCGGTGGAGACGGCCACCACGGTGTACCCGAGCTCCACCAGGCGCCGGGCGGTGGCGTGCCCGACGGCGCCGAAGCCCTGGATCACCACGCGCCGGTCGTCCAGGTCCGTGTGCGCCGCGGCGGCGTCGACCGCCTCGGCGACCCCGTGGCCGGTGATGCCCAGGGCGTCGTAGGCCACGCCGCCGAGGGCGGCCGGGGTGCCGGTGGCGGCACCCCGGTCACCGAGCTCGTCGCAGAGGATGGCCGCGTCCGTCTCGTCGAGCCCCATGTCCAGCCCGAAGACGTACTCCGCCGGCACCTCGTTGCGCAGCATCCGCGCGAACGCCCGCAGCGCCTCCTCCTTGCGGGGGGAGGTCGGGTCGAACCGGATGCCGGCCTTGGCGCCGCCCTGGTACAGGTCCACGGCGGCCCACTTCCACGTCATCACGCGGGCCAGGCGGGCCACCTCCTCCACGGTGAGGTCGGGGCTCATGCGGGTGCCGCCCTTGCCCGGGCCGCGGGAGGTGTTGTCGATGACGAGCACCCCCTGCATCCCGCTGCGCGGGTGGCTCACGGTGACGACCTTCTCCGGTCCCCACTCGTCGACGAGCTCGAACACGGCTGCCTCCTCAGAGGAACTCGACGCCCTGCGCCAGCGGCAGCTCGTCGGAGTAGTTGACGGTGTTGGTGGCCCGCCGCATGTAGGCGCGCCACGCGTCGGAGCCGGACTCGCGGCCGCCGCCGGTGTGCTTCTCGCCGCCGAAGGCGCCGCCGATCTCCGCCCCGGAGGTGCCGATGTTCACGTTGGCGATGCCGCAGTCCGAGCCGGCGTCGCTCACGAAGCGCTCGCCCTCGCGGACGTCGGTGGTGAAGATGGCCGAGGAGAGGCCCTGCGGCACGTCGTTCTGCAGGGCGATGGCCTCGTCGAGCTCGCGGTAGGTGAGCACGTAGAGGATCGGCGCGAAGGTCTCGGTCCGCACGACCTCGGTCTGCGCGGGCATCCGCACGATGGCCGGCTCCACGTAGTACGCGTCCGGGAACTCGTCGGCCAGCACGCGCCCGCCGCCGCAGAGCACCTCGCCGCCCTGTGCCCGCGCGTCCTCCAGGGCCTTCTGCATGGCGTCGTAGGAGGCCTTGTTCACCAGCGGGCCCACCAGGTCCTTGCCGGTGCTCGGGTCGCCGATCGTCAGGGTCCCGTAGGCCTTCACGAGGCGGTCGGTGAAGTCCGCGGCCACGTCCTCGTGGACGATGAGGCGGCGCATGGTGGTGCAGCGCTGGCCGGCGGTGCCCACGGCGGCGAAGGCGACGCCACGCAGGGCCAGGTCCAAGTCGGCCGAGGGGGCCACGATGGCGGCGTTGTTGCCGCCGAGCTCCAGCAGGCTCCGGCCGAAGCGCGCCGCCACGCGCGGCCCCACCTCGGCGCCCATGCGGGTGGAGCCGGTGGCCGAGACCAGCGGGATGCGGGTGTCGTCCACCATCTTCTCGCCGAGGGTGCGGTCGCCCAGCAGCACGTGGTGCAGGCCCTCGGGGGCGCCCACGTCCTTGACCGCACGGGCCAACAGGGCGTCGGTGGCCAGGGCGCTGAGCAGCGTGGCCTCGGACGGCTTCCACACCACGGTGTTGCCGCACACCAGGGCGATGGCGGTGTTCCACGCGTAGACGGCCACGGGGAAGTTGAAGGCGCTGATGACGCCCACCACGCCCAGGGGGTGCCAGGTCTCCATCATGCGGTGGCCGGGGCGCTCGGAGGGCATGGTGCGGCCGAACAGCTGGCGCGACAGGCCCACGGCCAGGTCGCAGATGTCGATCATCTCCTGCACCTCGCCGGCGGCCTCGGACGGGATCTTGCCCGCCTCGGCGGTCACCAGCACGGCCAGGTCGTCCTTGTGCTCGGTGAGCAGCTCGCCCCAGCGCTTCACGAGGGCGCCGCGCACCGGGGCAGGGGTGTCACGCCAGGTGGTGAACACCTCCGCGGCGGTGCTGATGGCGGTGTCCAGCTCCGCCTCGGTGGTGGCCGCCAGGCCCATGAGGTCCTCGCCGGTGATGGGGGTGCGGGCCTGCAGGTCGGTGCCCTGCGGCACGGTGGCGCCGCACGCCTCGAGGGCCTGGCGCACCTTCTCGTGGATGGGGTGGGTCATTGCGGTTCCCTCCTGGGGTCCGTCGGGGTGGTGGTCGTTCGGTCGGGTGGTTCAGGGGCGCACGGCCACGCCGGTGGCGGTCTCCACGGCATCGAGGGAGGCCTGCTGCTCCGCGGCGTACAGCGCGTACGGGTCGCGGATCTCCACGCCGCAGATCTGCGAGAGGCGGGCCATGTCGAAGGCGACGCCCTGCTGCGCCTCGTCCTTGCTGCCGGCGGTGGTGAGGTTGGACTGGAAGATGCCGGCCGCGGAGCGGGGCAGGAAGTCCTCGTAGACCACGGGGGTGGCCACGAGGTGCCCGCTGGCCACCAGTTCGTGGGCGCGCCGGCCCTGCGGCAGCTCGGCCACACCCTCGGCCAGGGCGTAGGTGAAGAAGGCCAGCTCGGCCTCGGCCAGACCCATCTCGGTGTTGGGCAGGTGCGTGGCCCACACGCGGCGCAGCACGTCGGGGCGCTCGCCGCCCTCGGTCGCCAGCAACTCGTCGGCCTCGGCCAGCATCCGGTCGTAGAGGTCGCGACCGGCCTGGGTGAGGGCCACACCGCGCTGCTCCACCTCGCCGAAGCGCACCCGCAGCGTGCCGGGGCCCACCGTGCCGTCGGCCTTGAGGAAGCGGCGCTCCTCGTCCAGGGCGCGGAAGGAGGTCTGGCGCAGCAGCACGTCCGGGCCGTCCCACGAGGGCGGGCCCTGGATCTGGTCGATCATCTCGATGCCGCGCGCCTCCATCCGCTCGTAGAGGGCCTCGATGTCGAGCACGCGCGGGGTGAGGTGGTTGATGTGCGTGGTGGGCACGCCGCCGATGTCTGCGGCCACCGAGGAGATCTGCTCCAGCCGGCGGTACCACTCCTCGTCGACGGGCTCCTCGGAGAGCTCGAACACGGCGGTGGCGCGCTCCACCAGCTCGTCGGCCTCGTCCTCGGGCAGGCCGCCCTGCGCGGCGGCGCGGTCGGCCAGGGCCAGCAGCTCGTCGTCGAACAGGCGGCGCCGGGCCAGGAAGTCGGCCAACTCCTGCTGCAGGGACTCGTCGAAGAAGCGCGGATCGGTGGTCACCAGCATCGAGGTGAAGACGCGGAAGGGGTTGCGGGCCAGCTCGTCGCGGTCCACGGGGCGGAAGGCGGTGCTCACCACCGGCACGGCCGAGGCGGAGTCGCGCAGGTCGTAGAAGCCCACCGGGTGCATGCCGAACGCGGCGAAGACCCGGGCCACGTGGCCCAGCTCCTCGGGCGTGCCCACGCGGATGGCGCCGTGGCGCTCGGCCGTGACGCGCTCGATGCTGCCCAGGCGCTCGGCCTCGGCCCCCAACTGCGCGATGTGGTCGCGGTTCACGCCCTCGGAGACCTCCACCAACGTGGTGTAGGCGGGCACCTCCTGGCCGTACATGCGGGACATACGGGCGGCGAAGCGGGCGCGGAGCTCGTGCTGGGCCACGGTCACGGGGTGCCTCCTGGGGACGGGATCGGTCAGGCACACCGTGATGTGGGTCATATCATCAGCACAAGCGACAAGTCCTCACCTGAATCGTTCACCCCATCTGATGAGTCGCGGCCGCCCGGCCGGACCGGGAGGAGGCGCCCCGTGGCCTGGACCCTGACCCAGTTGGAGACCTTCCGCGCCGTGGCCGAGGGTGGCTCGATGCACGCCGCCGCCGAGCGCCTGGGCTACACCCCCGGGGCGGTCTCCCAGCAGATGGCGGCCCTCTCCCGGGCCGTGGGCGGGGAGCTCTTCCTGCGCTCGGGGCGGGGCGTGGTGCTCTCCGACGCAGGCCACGGGTTCCTGCCGCTGGCGCGCCGGGTGCTCGAGGAGGACCGCGCCGCCCGCCGCGCCCTGGCCGAGCTGCGTACCGGGCGGGCCACCGTGCGGGTGGGGATCTTCGAGACCGCCGGCGCCGTCTCCTGCCGCGAGGTGCTGCGCCGCGCCGCCGTGGCCGAGCCGCCGGTGGACGTCGTCTTCGAGGAGGTCGACGTGGAGCGCGCGGTGGACGCGGTGCGCGCCGGCACCGTGGACCTGGCCCTCTCGGTGCACTACGAGCTGGTGCCGGTCACGCTGCCCCCCGGCGTGGTGGCCATCGAGCTGCTCACCGAGCCCTTCGTGGAGGTGCGCGCCGCCGACCTGGTGGCCGACGCCCCGTGGATCGTGCCGCCGGTCACCGAGACCTTCGGCATGGCGGTGCAGGCGGCGCTGCGGCGGGCGGGGGAGGACACCGGTACCGCGCACGTGGTGACCGACACCGCGCTCATGGTGGCGCTCGCCGAGGCCGGGGTGGGGCGGGCGCTCGTGACCCCCCTGATGCTGCGGGTGCACCCGCGCGACCTCCAGGTGCACCCGGCGCCCCGCTCGGGTCGCCGCACCGTGGTGGCGCTGGCCACCGACGCCCAGCGCGAACGGGCCAGTGTCCGTGCGGTGCTCGACGGTCTGGGGGAGATCTTCCGGTCGATGCGGGGTGTGGAGGGAAATCCTCCGGTTTCCTGACCCATTGACACTCCCAGCCTCCCGTGCCACGGTGTGCCGACCCCATCGATGTGGTGGGGGTCACAGGCCGCGTGGGTCGCGGCGAGGCCGGAAAGGGGCTGGGGATGATCGAGCTGATGCGCCGCGAGGAGCACGGTGCCTACACCGTGTCCACCTACCGATTCACCGAGCAGCACACCGTCTCGGTGGCGCACGAGACCCGCGCCTCGGCCCAGCTGCCGGGCAACGGGGGCACCCGCTGGCTGCAGTACCCCTCCACCGAGGCGGCGGCCGCCGAGGCGCTCGTGCTGGCCCAGTGCATGACGCGCAAGCACTCCCTCTACGAGACCGGCTTCTGCGGCACCAAGCTCGTCATCGACGGCCCGCTGGACCTGGCCGACCGCAGCCTGGTGCACGACGCCCTGGCCGAGGTGCTGCGCCAGCACGACGGTGCCCTGTACACCGGCTGCGACCTCAACACCACGAGTGCCGACATGCGTGAGGTGGCTGCCCGCTACCCGGCGGTGCTGGACTCGCTGACCAACCCCGCGGTGTGCACCTCGACGGCCACCGGCAGCGGTGTCTTCGCCGCCTTGACCAGCACCCTGCTGCCGGGTGAGCGCCCCCGCATCGCGGTGCACGGCCTGGGCAAGGTGGGTGGCCAGGTGGCCCGGCTGGCGCGCAACGCGGGTTACGACGTGGCTGGCTTCGACGTGCGCCCCGAGGCCGCCGAGGCCCTGGGCGTGCGCGCTGTGGACTCCGACGAGCTGTTCACCGGGGGCTACGACGTGGTGGTGCTCTGCTCGCTGTCCGGCATCGTCACCGAGGAGGTGGCGGCCACCATGAACCCGCGCTGGGTGGTGGCCTCGGCCAACGCGCCGTTCGCCACCCCGGAGGCGCAGCGCACCGCCGAGGAGCGCGGCATCCACTACCTGCCGGACTACGTGGCCAACTCCGGGGCCGTGCTGTGCGACGCGCTGGAGTGGCGCGACCGTGAGCTCTACGACGCCCTCGACCAGGCCGCGGTGGACCAGTACGTCATGCGCACCATCAGCTCGCGCTCCCTGCAGGTGCTGGCCGAGTCCGGGCTGCGGGGCGTCACCCCGGAGGTGGTGGCCGCCCAGGCGTGGGCGGAGCACAGCCCCGTGCCCGCCTGAGACCGGCGGGCTGGCGGCGTGGCATGGCCCATAGCTCGGAGCACCGTGGATTCCTCGCGGTGGAGCGGTCGTTCATCCAGGTGTCGTAGGACAACACCCTGGGCGTCGAGGCCGCCGAGGACATCGCACGGGAGCACACCCGGGTGGACGCCGTCGTGCTGGTCACCGAGATGCCGCGCCACGCCGAGGGCACCCCGGTGGTGGCCGACGTGTTCGCCGAGCCGGACGTGTCGGTGGTGTCCCTGCCGTCGCTGGGGCTGGTCGGTCTGCGGCGGCACCTCACCACCGCGATCGTGGAGAGCGTGGTGGCCATGAAGGTGCCGTGGCGCACCGCCCGCAGCTCTCCAGCGTCCTGGCGGCCGCGGCGGCCACCGGGGCCTTCGGCATCTTCTACAGCTCCATCTGGCAGATGTCCGACGCGCTCTCGTGGTGGCGGCTCGTGGTCACGGGGGTGATTGCCGGTGCGCTGGGCTCGTCCTTCGACTCCAGCACGGACGTGCGCAGCATCACCCACGGTCAGCGGGAGCGTCAGCGCCGCATCGAGGCCGGGCGCACCGGTGACCGCCACACGGAGGCCGCGGGCGGTGGCGAGCAGGCGTCCCGCGCCTGAGACGATGCCGGGCATGGGCATGCTCATCACCGACATCGCTGAACTGGTCACCAACGACCCCACCCACCCGGACAGCCTGGACGCGCTGGGCCGGGCCACCGGGGCGGACGCGATGCACGCCGGGCTCGGCGTCATCCGCGACGCCGCCGTGGTGGTCGGCTCGGACGCCGAGGGCGAGCCGACCACCATCCAGTGGGTGGGGCGCGCCGCGGACGCGCCCCAGGCCGACTGGGCGGTGTCCGTGGAGGGCAGTGCCGTCATCCCCGGGTTCGTGGACTCCCACTCCCACCTGTGGTTCGCCGGCGACCGCTCGGCGGAGTTCGCCGCCCGCATGGCCGGCCAGGCCTACGACGGTGGCGGCATCGCCACCACCATCGAGGCCACGCGGGCCGCGCGCCCGGCGGACGTGGCCGAGCTGGTGCGCCGCCGCCTGGCGGAGATGCGCGCGCAGGGCACCACCACGGTGGAGGTCAAGACCGGCTACGGGCTCGACGTGGCGACCGAGGCCGAGGCCGCGCGCCGCCTGCGCGAGGTGACCGACGAGGTGACCTTCCTGGGCGCCCACGTGGTGCCGCCGGAGTACCGCGACGGCGAGGCCGGTTCGCGCGAGGGCTACCTGGACCTGGTGTGCGGCGAGATGCTGCGCGAGGTGACGCCGCACGTGCGCTGGGTGGACGTGTTCTGCGAGCCCAACAGCCCGTACTCGTTCACCGGGGAGGAGTCGCGCCGCGTGCTGGAGGCCGGCCGCGATGCGGGGATGGGCCTGCGCCTGCACGGCAACCAGCTGGGCGAGGGACCCGGTGCGCAGCTGGCGGTGGAGTTCGGTGCGGCCGCGGTGGACCACTGCACGTACCTCTCCGACGCCGACGTGGAGGCCCTGGCCGGGTCCTGGGCCGATGGCGCGGACGGCACCGTGGCGGGGCTGCTGCCGGGTGTGGAGTTCAGCACCAAGCACCCGTACATCGACGCGCGGCGCCTCATCGACGCCGGGGCGAAGGTGGCGCTGGCCAGCGACTGCAACCCGGGCACCTGCTACTCGTCCTCGATGCCGTTCATGATTGCCATGGCGGTGCGCGAGATGGGCATGACCCCGGCCGAGGCGCTGCAGGCAGCCACCGTGGGCGGGGCGCTCTCGCTGCGCCGTGAGGACGTGGGCGCCGTGCGTGTGGGTATGCGGGCCGACCTGGCGCGCATCGACGGGCCGAGTTGGCTGCACATCCCGTACCGCATGGGGGTGCCGGTGGTGCGCGCGCTGGAGGTGTGAGGCGGCGGGGCGGGTGGTTGACGGCATGCAACGGGTGCAAGCCCTGAAGAGCGTGCCGCAATGGAGCCCGCCCCGCGCTCCTAGGATAGCTAACAAGCGCTAAATAGCGTGAACCTTGCGCGAGTCGGCGAGTGGTGAATACACTCGAGGGGCCGGGTGATCACCCGGCCCCTCGAGGCGCTGATCCGCGAGATTAGACACCTTCACCGTATCAGCGCCGAGGGCACATATCAGAGAGGAGTTGCCATGACGGCAACTGTGTGTCCGGCGTACTTGCTCGACATGTCCGACCATGTGGTCCACGAGCCGGTGCGGTGTCCGTCTGCCCGATATCTCTGGAGCCAGTGGTCTGTGGGCTCCGGGCGTCCGGTGTCTCCGGCGGAGCCCGAGTGGTCTGCATGGGAGCGGCACGACTGTGTGATGTGACCTCATGGGTGGCGCGGGTCCGGCAGGGGCCGCGCCACCCATGTTGTCGGTGGGAGGCGGTTTGATGGGGGTATGGGAGGCAGTTGATGACACACACGTTCACGCAGGTGTTCGAGGCCGCGACGGGCTCGGCGCCGTACGACTACCAGTGCCGCATCGCCAAGGAGGGCCTGCCTCCGGTGCTCACGGCGGCGACCGGGGCCGGGAAGACTGCAGCGATCGTGCTGGGGTGGCTCTACCGTCGGCAGTTCGCTGACCTCGAGACCCGGCGTGCGACTCCTCGACGGCTGGTCATCGCGCAGCCGATGCGCACGTTGACGGAGCAGACGGCGAGGTCGGTGCGTCATTGGCTTGAGGCGCTCGCCGCCGCGGGGATGCTGCAGGATGAGGTGGACGTTCACGAGCTGATGGGGGGCCTGTTCACCCGCGAGCGTCAACGGGACTGGCGGATGTCCATGGCTCGGGATGCCGTGGTCGTGGGCACGGTTGATGCGGTGGTGAGCCGCGCCTTGTTCCGGGGATATGGCGCCCGGCGGCCGGCCTACCCCATGGAGGCCGCGCTCGTCCTCAACGGTGCGCATCTCGTGGTCGACGAGATGCAGTTGGCGGAGCAGGCGACAGCCACCCTGCGGCAGGTGGCCGCATTCCAGGCCTCGACGGCCTTGGGTGGTACATCCGAGCCCGCGGGGCTGACCTGCATGTCGGCCACTCCCTCGACCGCGGCTCTCGACACGGTCGACTTCCGCTTCGAGGCGTCTCAGGTGATGGAGATGGGCCCCATCGACGGAGCGCTCGCCCGGCGCCTCCAAGCCGCCAAGGAGATCCGCCAGATCCCTGCGGGCAAGACCGCGCAGTTGGCTGACCAGGTGCTGGCGGCTCACCGGCTGGGGACCCTCACGCTGGTGGTGCTCAACACGGTGGACACCGCCGCCGATGTCCACGCCAAGCTCGCCAAGGCGCTCAACAAGCAGGGAGCATCCACTGAGCTCCATCTGGTCCACAGCCAGTTCCGCCCGCACGAACGCCAAGCCCTGATGGAGCGCCTGGGTGAGCAGGAGTGGCCGGCCGAGGGGACGGTCGTGGTGGCGACGCAGGCCGTCGAGGCGGGCGTGGACCTGGACGCGGCCACTCTCGTGACCGAGGCGAGCCCGTGGCCGTCCTTCTGCCAGCGTGTGGGGCGCTGCAATCGCCGGGGGGAGATTGACGGGGCGCGTGTCCTGTGGTTCCCCGCTTTGGGCTCCGGCCCCTACGAGAA
The DNA here is from genome assembly GCF_002847825.1 of Kytococcus schroeteri. Lineage (GTDB taxonomy): Bacteria > Actinomycetota > Actinomycetes > Actinomycetales > Dermatophilaceae > Kytococcus > Kytococcus schroeteri. Next base: position 16,958 of record NZ_PKIZ01000011.1, read on the forward strand.
GACCGATCTTGCCTCCACGGCTGCTGTGCTGGAGACGCTTGAGGGCCAGGAGGTCACGAGTCCACAGCTGTTGAGCATGGAGGTCGAGTGGGCCGAGCCCACGCTGCACTTCCTGCGGCGGAAGGACCTGTTGGCGCTCGTCGACACCGCTCCGGACCTCTCCGGTCAGGACCTGGATGTCTCTCGGTACATCCGGGCATCCGAGGATGCGACGGTGACGGTCGCGTGGGTTCCGGATGCCTGGCTGCCGGGGCAAGGACCTCAGGGCGGCAGCGTCGAGGACCTGCCGCGTTCTCCTCTACCGAGCCACGAGTGGCGCTGCCCGGTGCCCTTGCGGCGGCTGCGGAAGTGGGCCGAGAAGCACCCTGGTGCGCTCTTCGCGTTCGACCCCACGGCCAACCGCTGGCGCCCTGTGGCCATCCGGGACATCCGTCCCGGGATGGCGCTCGTCGCTGGGGCGTCGCGTGGCGGCTACGAGGTGGAGCGTGGTTTCTCCCTGACCCACAAGGCCGTGGTGGAACCCCTCCCAGGTGTGAACGACATCCCGTCGGACCCGCTGCAGCAGGAAGCGAGCGATGCGGATGCTGGTCAGCGGGGTGGGGTTGAGGTGCCGGTGGTTCTCACCACTCACCTCGCGGATGCCGCCCGTGCGGCTGAGGACCTGCTCCGGGAACTCGACGTCGATCTTCGACCGGGACTGCACGAGGCCCTGGTGGCCGCGGCTCGGTCCCACGACGTGGGGAAGGTTCATCCGCAGTGGCAGGAGTTCATCCACGCTGCGGCAGGGCGTCCGGTCGAAACCGAGGGCGTTCCCCTTGCCAAGTCCGGCGGGCGTTCCCGCGCCCGTCTCCCGCACGGGCTGCGCCACGAGTTCGTGTCGGCCCTCGCGCTCCAGACCGAGGCGGGGCGTGCCTGGCTCGCGGACGAGGGCGTGGCCGTGGACGATGCTGCGTTGGTGCGCTACCTGGTGGGGGCCCACCACGGGTACGTCCGCATCATGCCGCCGAACCCCACGGGGGACGGCTCTGGAAAGGAACTTGTCCACTGGCTCGGGCTGCAGCACGGTGAGCCCGTCCCATGGATCGACCCCCGCACAGGTGAGCGGCTGGCTGACGCGGGTCACGCCGATTTCGTGCGAGGCGCCGCCCGGGTGGCGGGGTCCGCGGACCAGGAGCCCCTGCAGACCTGGTCGGAGATGACCACCTCGCTGTTGAGTCTGCACGGTCCGTTCCGTCTGGCGTGGATGGAAGCTGTAGTCCGCGTGGCTGACTGGCGGGCGAGTGAGCACCCCACGGTGGAGGAGATCTGACCATGCGACACGAACTTCGCGGGCTGGAACCGCGGAACTTCGCCCGGTACCTCGCCGCGCTGGGTCTCGCGCGGGTGGTCGCCGAACAGGCTGACCCCGAGTTGCGTCTCGGGTGGGACGGCCTGACCTTCGTGCTCGAGACGTCCGTGGAGGACCTCGGGGCCTGGATGGTCGAGGCATACCGGCCCACGCCCGTCCTGAGCCCCTGGAACAACGGTTCCGGATACGGCCCCAAGGACAAGAAGCCGCGGGAGTTCGTCGACCGCATCGTCGCCGCGCCGGGGGAGCGCTTTAGCGCATTCCGTGAGATCGATGCGCTGAGTCGTGAGGTGCGGGAGCGGGAGTCGGAAAAGGAGGCGATCGTCAGGTCTCTGCGCAACTGGCTCCCCGACGAGGGTCTTGCGTGGTTGGACGCGGCCATCATCCTCACCTCGACGGACGACAAGGACGTGCTCCAGTTCCCACCACTTCTCGGAACAGGCGGGAATGACGGGAGGCTGGAGTTCTCCACGACCTTCCACCAGAACCTTGCGCTGGTGATGCCTGAGCTGGGTGCGAGCCGTGCCGTCACTCAGGGGTGGGCGCTCGACCTGCTGAACGGGACAAGCGGGCAGAAACTGGCCCCGAAGTCCTTGGGGCAGTTCGACGCCGCTGCGGCAGGTGGTGTCGGGGGTTCGCCCTTGGACGACACCCCGTCCGTGGGCAATCCGTGGGCCTACGTCCTCCTCGTCGAGGGCGCGATGATGTTCGCCGGGTCGGCAGCCAAGCGTCTTGGTCATGGCGGGGTGGGGCGGGCGAGTCTCCCCTTCACCGTGGCCAGCAGCCCTGACGGTCCAGGTGCCGGTGCCAGCGGCGAGGAGGTTAGGGGTGAGGTCTGGGCACCCGTCGTCGATGCCTCGCCGCAACTTCTGGACTACTCGAGTTGGAGTCACCTCTTCGTACAGGCCAAGGGACAGTGGGGTGGTCGTACACCCACGACTGCATCGCAGATGTACGGCGCCGTGCACGCCCATGGTGTGGATCGGCGCATCGACAGGTTCATGCGCTTCGCGATCTCCCAGCGCAACGGCTTGGCCTTCATGGCCGAGCTGCGGGAGGTCGTCCAGAACCAGCCCGCGCCAGGGATGGACGTTGCCCTGCAGCTGGAGCGCCGCCTGGGCATGTTCCGTCGCCTGCCCGGGCTCGCGTCCAAGCGCGCACTCCGGCGGGCGGAGTCGGCCCAGCTCGCGTTCGCGCGAGAGCCTTCCGCGAGGAACCTCCTGGGTGCGCTCGCCGCGCTCACCCACGTGGAAGCGGTGGGCATGCGCACCCCGCGCGGCCGCGAGGCGGTGACCCGTGGTGTGCGTCGTCCCGATGCCGCGCTGTCCCTGGACCTGCTCCGAGGGGGTGAGGGCACGTTGCAGTCATCCGAGTGGCGGGTGGGTGCAGCACTGGCCAGCGGTCGCGCCTCGGTCCCGGGCGGTGGCGCATGGACTGGGGCGCCCCGCGCCGGCGCACAGCGTGGGGTGAGGAGTTCCACCAGACCCGTGCGGGATCTGGTGATCGGGTGGCATGACCACGAGGACCACTGGCACCCGCCGGTCGCCTCAGGGCTGGCCGAAGGCGATCTGGAGCGCTTGCTCTCCGGTGTGGCCCAGTGGGTCGCGACGCACGCTCCGAACGGGGGCGGCGACCTGACGCGAGGCGTGAGGATTGCCGAGGATCACGGCTTCGTCTGTGCTCAGGAGGATCTGCACGCCTGGGTGCGTGGCGAACTGGATGACCGGGAGGTGGCTATGGCCTTCACGGCCTTCCTTGCGGTGGACTTCGGGGAGGCGCGAGGCCGGAGCCTGCCTGCGGAGGGGTGGTTCGACCCGTCATTGGCGATCCTCCAGGCCTTTGCCGCGGGCCGTGTGCGGGACGGGTACGCCGAGGACGCGGCGGGCGCGGCCCGCGGGGTGGAACCGCAATGGATCGCCCAACTCGTGGCCGGGACCCCTGAGGCGACCACGCGCGCCGTGGCAGCGGCAGCGGGTGTCCTGAACCGTTCTGGTGTCTGGCAGCCCCGGGGGAGCCACGTGGAAACGCGACGGGTCGCTGTCCACGCGCCTTTGCCACTTGTCCCGGGGCGACGCCTGGCGGCGGCGTTGTGCGGGCCGTCCAGTCCCCACCCCGTCACCCGCTGGGCTGTTTCCGATGCCCTGTCCACCGACACCACCCGATGAAGGAGATCATCATGCGAGCAACACGCACCACGTACACCATTCCGTTGACCCCGGTTGCGGGGGACCGCTTCCAGCCGACCGGCTTTCCGGACCTCGGGCCCGCGGAGTTCTCCCGGTGGGACGCGGACCGCAAGGACTGGGTCAACGCGCTGCACGTGGAGTCGCCCCAGTCCATGGCCAACCGGCTGGAGGCGACCACGTGGCTGGAGGGTGAGGACGTCCAGCCGTCGGTCCTCGAGGGATTGCCGTACGTGCAGGTCGTCGAGGAGCGGGATGGGGAGGACGCCTTCGTGACGTGCTCTCGGCGTGAGGCGCACCGTCTGGCCAGCGCATACGTGATGAACGCCGTGACGGAGACCGGTGAGACCGGTCGCGACTGGCTCATGGCAGAGCTGGGCGCTGGCAAGGACGACCCGGCCAACAGGTACCACCAAGTGCATCGTGCGGTCCTCCGCATGGACCCGCTGTCGCTCGTGCACGGTGTCTTCTTTGCGCAGAAGGACTTCGGCTGGCAGCCGAAGGTGGCCCGGGCGGTCACGAGCTTCATCGACGCCACCAACGTACGCCCCGCGCACAGCGGTGGCGTGAAGACCGACGTGGTCCGCACCACGGCGTCCGAGGGCGCCGGGTCCAAGGAGGGCTACGGCATGGTGCCGCACCAGCGCCTGGAGTTCACGGCGGAGAAGATCACGGCGTACGTCACCGTCGACCACGAGCAGATCCGTTCCTACGCCTTGGGAGACGAGGGCACGGAGCTGCTGGAGTCCCTCGTGGAGTACGAGCTCGCGGTGCTCTTCAGCGGTGGTCTTCGCCTGCGTACGGCCTGTGACTTCCAGGTCATCACCGAGGAGGTGCTGGTGTCCGGTGAGGAGGGCGCGCTGCCGCAGGTCGACACCGCCGAGAAGCGCGTTCGGGCAGCCATCGAGGCTGCCCGGGGAGCTGGGCTCCTCGGTGATGTGACCACCCTGCGCAAGGTGGCTCGATGACTGGTGACGTCCCGGGAGCAGGCCTCCAGGTCCATGTGCGCTATCTGCACGGGCAGGTCCGCGCCACCCCGTGGAACGTGGCTCTCAACTCCGGCGAGGTGGAGTGGCCGCCGTCCCCGTGGAGGATCGCCCGGGCGCTCCTGTCGGTGTGGCACCTCCGCCGGCCGGGGTTCGACGCCGCACTGGTGGAGCGGGTGGCGGCTGCCGTTGCCGAGCCCGCGTGGTACCTCACCCCGGAGACACGGCAGGGCCACACGCGTCACTACCTGCCGCTCTCGACACACCGTCGCGATGCGACGGGCGGCACAGCCAAGGCCCTGGACCCGCACCTGAGCATCGACCCCAGCGCCCCGGTGGTGGTCCACTGGCCCTCGCCCGACCTGGGCGAGGCGGAGGTGGAGGTGGCCAGGGAACTGTTCGCCGCGGTCACCTACCTCGGACGTGCCGAGTCCGTGGTGGAGGCACGGCTCGTCCTGCCGGGCACCGCTGAGCACGTCGATCCGGGGTCCGACCTGTCCTCGTGGTGGCGCCCCGGAGCAGGAGGGGCCACTCGAGTGCTGTGCGGTGACGGTGGTGTCACGCGGTCCCAGCTCGAGGTGGCCCCCGCTGACATCCGCAAGGCGAAGCTGTCCCTCCCCCAGGGGGCGCGGTGGGTCGACTACGCGGAGCCGGGTTCACCGACAGTGGCCACCAGTCGGGCCGGGGAAAACTCCCGTACTGCGCCGACCGCCATCAGGTGGAGGCTGTCGACCACCCCGGAGATGCGAGGGGGCATCGGGGTCCTGGCCACTGAGGCGTTGAGACGTCTGGCTCTTGGCCGGGCGCTGCCCCGGGAGCGTGAGAAGCTCCTGGCCGGGGGCGTGGGGGCCCAACGACAGCGGGAGCTGCTCCGCGGCAAGACGGTCGAGAACGACCCTGTGCGGGACCACATGCACGCGTCGTGGTTCTGGTTGGGGGACCCCCTCTGGGGTGTTGACGGCGCCAGTCGCTCCCCGATGGGTCTGGCCCACCCTCGCCGGACGGTGGTGCGCGACCTGGCTCTGTGGGTCCCCGAGGGACTGCCCACCGTGGACGGCATCACGGCGACGTTGGCGGGACTGGTCGACAACGGCTACCCCTCGGCGGGCGCGAGCGGCTACGTCCCGGAGGGTTTCGTCAGCGGTTCCCTGCAGGTGATGGGTGTCGGGGACTGGTCCCAGGTGATCCCCGAGCTTGCGGGGCCGGCGGACACCTGGGTGGCGGAGACGCCCTATCTGCCCGTGCGCCACCGTAAGCAGAAGCGGGACGCGGACGTGGAGCGCTACGTGGAAGATGACGTCCGCCGCGAACTGGCCCACCGTTCCCGGCTGTGGGAGGTCCTGGGGGTGCAGGCACCGGAGGTGGTGTCGGTCGAGGTCGGGGTCACTCCAGCGGATCAGGAGGCGGCTCGTCTCCACCGGCGGTACCGGTGGTCGCAGTCTGCGGCGTCCCGGCGGGACGCGTTCGCGGTGCGTCTGCACCTGGCCCGTCCCTTCCCCGGACCCTTGTCCCTGGGAGCGCTGAGCCACTTCGGCTTCGGACGTTTCCGGCCGGAGCGTTAGGGGCTGCCATGGAGGACCAGCCGGAGCTCCTGCCTGCGCGCATGCTCAACGAACACGTCTACTGCCCCCGCCTCTTCTACCTCGAGTGGGTCAATCGGGAGTGGGCGAGCAACGACGACACCGACCTGGGCGATGCGGAACACCGCGCCACGGACCGTCGTGGGGGCAGGATGCCTGAGCCGTCTGACCCCGCGCCGCCTCAGCGGACGGCCCAGGTGAGGGTGGAGTCCGAGGAGCTCGGACTGGCGGCTGTCATCGACCGGGTGGACCATGCCGATGGCTCGTGCTCCCCGTTGGACGTCAAGAAGGGGCGGGCTCCCGACGACGCGGATGCGTGGCCCGCCGACAGGGTGCAGGTCTTCGCCCAGGCCGCGTTGCTCGAGCACGCCGGGTACACGGTCCGCGAGGCACGCCTCTCCTACCGAGGGGGAGGCGGGGTGGTGTCGCTGCTCTGGGGTGAGGCCGAGCGGGAGGAGCTGCACGCGGCGGTGCAGGCAGCTCGCGCCACCGCCTCACAGCTGCAGGCACCTCTGCCGCTGGTGGACAGCCCCAAGTGCGTCCGGTGCTCCTTGGCCGGTCTGTGCATGCCTGACGAGGTGAATGCGCTCCTCGGGCGTTCTGACCTACCGCCTCGTCGGATCGTTCCTCGCGCCCCCGACCAGCGCCCTCTGTACGTCACGATCCCGGGCGCACGCGTCGGGGTCTCGGGTGGGCGCCTGGTGGTGACCCTCAACGGTGAGCCGCTGTCCTCAGCTCGCTTGGAGGACGTGAGCCACGTGGCCGTGTTCGGGAACGTCCAGGTGAGCACCCAGGCCATGACCGCACTGTGGAAGCGCGGTCAGGTGATTCTGTGGCTCTCGCGAGGCGGATGGTTGAACGGGTGGTCACAGCCGCCCATGGGAAAGCACGTGGAGCTTCGGCGCAAGCAGGTTCATGCCCATGCCCAGGGCGTGTCCGAGGCGGCCCGGATGATCCGCGGGAAGGTGCGCAATCAGCGCACCCTCCTGCGGCGCAGTGCCAAGGCCGCCCCGCCCGCGGAGGTCCTGCGTGCGCTACGGACACTGGCCGACTCGGCTCTGGACGCTACGACCCGCGAGGAGTTGCTCGGCATCGAGGGGACAGCCGCCCGTCTCTACTTCGAGCACTTCGCTCGGATGGTCGTCCCCGACCATCCGTGGGCGGGGGAGTTCGAACAGAACGGACGGCAGCGCCGTCCTGCTCCTGACCCGATCAACGCCCTGCTGGGTTTCACGTACTCGCTCTTGGCCAAGGAACTGACGGTGGCGTGCCTCGGCGTGGGCCTCGATCCCTACCTCGGAGTGCTCCACCGGTCGCGGTACGGCAGGCCCAGCCTCGCGCTGGACCTTGCCGAGGAGTTTCGCCCCCTGATCGCGGACTCCGTTGTGCTCCAGGTGGTCAACAACCGGGAGGTTGGTGAAACCGCCGTTCGGCGGGGTCCCCTCGGAGTCACGTTGACTCAGGACGGTCGGAGAGCGGTGTTGCGCGCGTTCGAGCGCCGCTTGGAGAGCGAGGTGACGCACCCGGTGTTCGGGTACCGCATCTCCTACCGGCGGGTTCTCGATGTCCAGGTCCGGATGTTGGCGGGTGTCTTCCTGGGGGAACTCCGCGAGTACGTGCCCATGGAGACGAGGTGACGCGGTGGCCAGGAGACGGCACCTGATCGCGTACGACATCGCTGACGAGCGTCGGCTCCGCCGGGTCGTCAAGGTCATGGAGTCGTACGGAGAGCGACTCCAGTACTCGGTCTTCTTGTGTGACATGAGCCCTGGAGGGCTGGCGCGTTGGCGCTCGGAGATCCTGGACGTGATCGACCTCAGTGTGGACTCGGTGGTCGTGATCGACGTCGGTTCTCCGGGTCAGGAAGATCTCACGGTCATTGGGGCGCCGCGTACGCTGCCCCGCAGCGGCGCCATGATCGTGTGATTGCGAGACCTGACTTACGACAGATCCACCCGGGGAGGTCTCGCAGCGCGCAACGTGGCGCCCTGAGATCCTTCTCAATCGCACAGTGCACGATGTGACCGGACAGATTGGAACAGCTCTCGAACCCTTGGGGTTCCCCCCCTCCGCGGTAAGCGCTTTCGCGCGAGCCGTGACCTCTCCCTCCGGGGAGAGGCTCCATTGCGGGGTCGGTGGCCAGATGAAGAGCGAGCGCACCGAGCAGGGTGACCTCTCCCTCCGGGGAGAGGCTCCATTGCGGGGAGCACGACGACGGTCACAGCGTCGCAGCCGGCTTCGGGTGACCTCTCCCTCCGGGGAGAGGCTCCATTGCGGGCGCCAGCTGGGCGGCATCTTCCTCCAGACGGGCCGCAGTGACCTCTCCCTCCGGGGAGAGGCTCCATTGCGGGGGCCCGGAACAGGGTGACTTCCTTGGTGTAGGCGTAGTGACCTCTCCCTCCGGGGAGAGGCTCCATTGCGGGAACCCCGGTGCCGCCCAGGCGGTCCAGCTCAAGGCCAGTGACCTCTCCCTCCGGGGAGAGGCTCCATTGCGGGTGAGTCCATCGCTCCGGCCCTTCGTGGGCTGCGGCTCGAGTGACCTCTCCCTCCGGGGAGAGGCTCCATTGCGGGGGCAGGTCCGTCTCCGCCGTCGCGGCGATGGCCTCAGTGACCTCTCCCTCCGGGGAGAGGCTCCATTGCGGGTGCATGTCCCGCTGGTACCGCTCTCGGGCGGCCCGGCGGGTGACCTCTCCCTCCGGGGAGAGGCTCCATTGCGGGATGAGTCCCAGGGACTCGAGGCGCTTGAGGGCGCGCTGGTGACCTCTCCCTCCGGGGAGAGGCTCCATTGCGGGGGCCGTGCCGCCGAGCTGAACCTCACGGCACCGACGGTGACCTCTCCCTCCGGGGAGAGGCTCCATTGCGGGCGTGCCGATGGCCTCGGCCCGGGCGGCAGCGTTCTGTGACCTCTCCCTCCGGGGAGAGGCTCCATTGCGGGTCGTCCATGGGGTCCTCAGTGGGCTCCTCGTCCAGGAGTGACCTCTCCCTCCGGGGAGAGGCTCCATTGCGGGCTTGATCTGCCGCTCCACGTCTGCGACCTGCTTCCGCGTGACCTCTCCCTCCGGGGAGAGGCTCCATTGCGGGAGCGTCTCGGACTCCAGGTTGTCCCACGCCTTGACCAGTGACCTCTCCCTCCGGGGAGAGGCTCCATTGCGGGCATGCGGTGAGGTTTCTGGTGTCATCCAGTGCCTTGGGTGACCTCTCCCTCCGGGGAGAGGCTCCATTGCGGGCCCGGCAGCTCGCCCGCGACGGCCACCACGGCGTCCACGTGACCTCTCCCTCCGGGGAGAGGCTCCATTGCGGGGAGGTCCCCACCTTCGAGCTCGCCACCCGGTGGATCGGTGACCTCTCCCTCCGGGGAGAGGCTCCATTGCGGGGCCGCGAAGACGGACGGGACGGACGAGTCTCACCGAGTGACCTCTCCCTCCGGGGAGAGGCTCCATTGCGGGGGTCGCCCGGCGGCGCCGCTGTCGCACGTCTCGGATGCAGGTGACCTCTCCCTCCGGGGAGAGGCTCCATTGCGGGGCTGGCATGAGGTTTCTCCTTGGTGGGCGCACGGAGGGTGACCTCTCCCTCCGGGGAGAGGCTCCATTGCGGGTGACCGCCCTTGGCGATCTCGGAGAGCAGGTTGTAAGTGACCTCTCCCTCCGGGGAGAGGCTCCATTGCGGGGGGCCGTCCGGGTGGCGGGCTCGCAGGCCGGGCACAAGTGACCTCTCCCTCCGGGGAGAGGCTCCATTGCGGGACCGCGAAGGTCGCCCAGTTCTTGAAGGTCCGGGCTGGTGACCTCTCCCTCCGGGGAGAGGCTCCATTGCGGGCGGCTCGACACGTGGAACGCCCTCCGCGCCGCACAGGTGACCTCTCCCTCCGGGGAGAGGCTCCATTGCGGGTCGCCGGCGCGCAGCAGCAGTTCGGGGGCGGCCGTGGGTGACCTCTCCCTCCGGGGAGAGGCTCCATTGCGGGTGCCTGATGCTCACAGCGCGCGGCGGCGTCTACACGGTGACCTCTCCCTCCGGGGAGAGGCTCCATTGCGGGCCAGAGGGGGAGACGGTCAGTCTCACCGCGCCCCTGGGTGACCTCTCCCTCCGGGGAGAGGCTCCATTGCGGGATCTGCTTGATCTGCTCGCGGGACGCCTGCGCGAGCGCGTGACCTCTCCCTCCGGGGAGAGGCTCCATTGAGGGTGCGCCTCGGTGACCCGGCGCTTGGCCTCGGCCACCTGTGACCTCTCCCTCCGGGGAGAGGCTCCATTGCGGGCTGGACCTCGCGGGCAAGGTGGTGGGCACGCGCGGCAGTGACCTCTCCCTCCGGGGAGAGGCTCCATTGCGGGTTGGTGACCACAGCGGCGGCGCCACGGCCGACCAGGGTGACCTCTCCCTCCGGGGAGAGGCTCCATTGCGGGCTCGCCACCGAAAGCGTCGATCGCAGGTCCGCCCCGTGACCTCTCCCTCCGGGGAGAGGCTCCATTGCGGCCGCGGCTACCTCAACCTCCGCACCGGCTCCGCCGACACGTGACCTCTCCCTCCGGGGAGAGGCTCCATTGCGGGGTCCGGGGCGAGCCATGGCCATTCGAGTGTCTCCGCCCGCCTCAAGGCCGGTTGAGAGACTCGGCCTCTGACACCCGTCCGACCCCAGGAGCCCCGTGAACGCCCCCGCCACCGCCGTCGTCCTGCTGGCACTCGCCGCGCTCCTCTCCCACGGGCTCTCGCTCGTGCTCGGCCCCGGCCGGGCGGAGCGCCGCCGGGAGCTTGAGGAGCTGGGCGTGGTTCCCCTTCGTGACGCTGTGGGTGGCCTGTGCCGTGGTGGTGCTGGTGACCCGCGGCCTCTCTGGTGGCGGCGGCATCGGCCACCTGCTCAGGAGCATCGACGCCGGGGCGAAGGTGGCGCTGGCCAGCAACTGCCGACCCGGGCACCTGCTACTCCAGCTCGATGCCGTTCATGATCGCCATGGCGGTGCGCGCGCTGGAGGTGTGAGGGCGGGGCAGCGCGGTCTGTCCGCACCATCCGTGGGAGTCATGACAGTGGCATGCTGGTCACGTGAGCACAGGAGGGGACGGCAGGACGGGCAGCGGCGTGGCATCCGGGCGAGGGGGTCCCCGTCGCTCGGTGTGGCGGCTGCCGTGGAAACCGGTGACCGGCGACTGGCTGAAGTTGATGTGGGACCTCATGTTCCACGGGCCCGTGGGCAACAACCCCATCGCGGACTTCCTCTCGCTCCTGGCGCTCATCCCGTTCCTGGTGGTGCTGGCGCTCTGGCTCGGGGAGATGGTGGTGGAGTTGGTGCTGTGGCCGTTCGTCGTGGCTGGCCGTGCCGTGCAGCTTCTGTGGGCCGGTTGAGACACTGACGCCGTCCAGCCGCACCCAGACCCGCCCAGGAGTTCTGTGAACGCCCTCGCCACCGCCGTCGTCCTGCTCGCGCTCGCCGCCCTCATCGCCCACGGGGTGTCGCTCGTGGTCGGCCCGGGGCGGGCGGACCGCCGTCGCGAGCTGGAGGAGCTGGGCGTGGTGCCTTTCGTGGCGCTGTGGGGGTTCAGCGCCTTGCTGCTGATCGTGGTCCGCAGCCTCCACGGCGATGCCGGACTCGCCCACCTGCTCACCACCACCGGTGTCTGGACGAGCGCGCTGGGTGTGGCGTTCGCGCTGGCCGGCGGTGCGTTCGCCGCCACCCGCTGGCTGCTGGGCAGGGGGCCGGACCGCCCGTCCTGGAACATGCCGGTCGCCAGCATCTCGGCCGGCGCCGCGGCCGCACTGGTGGGCATGAGCACCTTGCCGCTCTGACAGGCTGGTCGGCCCCTCAGGCAGTCGACCCGACGGCTTCCTCGTGATGGGATCGGTCACCACTCCTGACGCTGTTGACGATCTCCACGGCTCCCAGTGCCAGCGCGAGGAACGGCCACGCGTCCAGCGCGTCACCGCGGAGGGCCCAGACGAACCCGGCCGTAACGGAGGCGCCGGCCACGAGCCACCCCAGAACCCGCTGCGGTGCACCGGCCAGCCACATGGTGACGACCAAGAAGGCGGCGAGTATGCAAAGGGTGGTCACGTACGCCGTGCCAGCGGAGGCCAAGGCCCAACTCAGAGCACCGGTGGCGGCAACGATCGCCAGCGTCCAGACGGACTTGTAGGTCGCAGACATCCTCACTCCTCGGGCGGTCAGCCGATCGGGCTCGTTCGACGCCGGCACGCCGAACCGTGGACGAGATGTGTTGTGTGCACGGGTTCCCCTCATGAATCGATGGCGCAGGGCCTTTCTTGCGTGAGTGTCCCCACCGTCTCGCTCGCTGGGGTCGGAGGAAACCCGAGCGAGCGAATCTTGACGGAGTGTTGAAGGACGCCCCCCGCCGTCGGCCGGCGCCGCGGCCGCCCTGGTGGGGATGAGCACCCTGCCGCTCTGAGGTGTGCGCCGGCATGTGGATGCCGTGACGCGGGAAGTCGGTGGTGATGTGCATCATGGCCGGGAGACTGCGAACTGAGGATACGAGGAGAGCGCGATGGGGCGCGGCGGTACCACCTTTCTGTTCCTGAGCGGCGCGCTGCGGCACGCTGAGAGCCAGCAGGCCATGCGGGGTCTGCACGCGGAACTCGACGCACTGCGTGCCGACCAGGCGGTGAACCAGCATCAGGCTGCCCAGCTGGCCCATGAACAGCTGCTCGAGGCTCAACGGCAAAGTGATCTGCAGGCCCGTGCGAACTTTGCCCACTGGAGGCAGACCCCGGACGGTCAGCACTATCTCGCCTGGCAGGACGCTGCCCTGCCCCTGTTGGACGTCGCTCGCGAGCGTGATGCCTTCGTGCGTGGGCGGGTTGTCAGTGCATGGGCGGAGGAGGAGCGAACCAAACCGGTCAGGCCGCCGGAGCACTACGTGCACGGCACGCCTCAGGGGCCACGCGTCCCACGTCTGTGGATCCCGGCCTTGGTGTGCCTTGTCCTGTGGATCGTCTGCATCGCAGCGGCCGCGCCGTACATCGCCAACGACGAGCAGGAGCTCACCCCGCTGACGTGGGCCCTCTCGTTGGGTGTTCTTTTCCTGCCGGGCATCGCGATCCTGCTCGCCGCGATCTGGGGGATCATGTTGTTGGTCAGCGCCCGGGAGATGCAGGCACACCGCCGGTACAAGCGGCAGGCTGTTGCGTGGAACGCCTGGAGGTCCGCGGCTCACGAGCGGATCGGTGCGTGGACGGACACCCCACCCCAGTGGACGGCAGACGCGACCCGGGACGATGCCTACCTTGCCCGGGTGAACCAACTGGTCGACTCGGCCGCCGAGCTCCTGCCCCCGCCGGAGTCCCTGCCGGACCTGTACCTGCCCGAGATCGGGGAGCGGTACGTCGCTGGCACGGTGGCACACCAAGCTGTCCTTGACCTGGCGGCGCTCGCCGAGAAGCAGCGTGCGACCACCCGCGAGGCGTTGGACGAGATCGCGCGGTTGGGGCACGAGCACGGCGTGTACGAGGACGACGTCTGAGCACCCTGCCGCTCTGAGGCGCTTCACCGGGCCCGGCCCGCGCGCCCTGCCCGGTACCCCGCGCCCCACGTATCCTGCGCACCATGCCCGCCCTCCCCCTCGCCGACCTGGCCGCCCTCCGCGAGGCGTGGCTCACCAACCTCACCGCAGAGCTGCCCGCCGCCCGCAACCTCCGCGAGCGCATCCACGCCGCCCCGCACCTCTCCGGCGACGAGGAGGCCACGGCCCTGCTGCTGGAGGACGCCCTCGACCTGCGCATGGAGCGCATCGCCCAGACCGGCCGCATCGGCCGCATCGGACCCGCCGGCGGCCCCTCGGTCATGCTCCGCGCGGAGATGGACGCCCTGCCCGTCGAGGAGGCCACCGGCGCCCCCTACGCCTCCACCAACGGGGCCATGCACGCCTGCGGGCACGACGTGCACATGGCCGCCCTGGTGGCCTGCGTGCGCGCCGCCCGCGGCCTGGACCTGCCGGTGGGCCTGGTGCCGCTGCTGCAGCCCCGCGAGGAGGCCCCGCCGCACGGCGCCTACGACGTGGTGAGCAGCGGCGTCCTCGACGAGCACCAGGTGGGCGTCTCGGTGGGCGCCCACGTGCACGCTGCCGTGCCGTTGGGCAGCGTGTCCACCGGCGGGGGAGTGGTCAACGCCGCCGCCGACAGCTTCCACATCACGGTGCACGGGTCCGGCGGGCACGGCGCCTACCCGCACACCGGCAACGACGTGATGGCGGCCGTGGCCACCATCGCGCTGGGCCTGCAGGACGTGGTGCGCAAGGTGGTGAACCCCATGCGCCCCGTGGTGCTGACCGTCGGTCACCTCGAGGCCGGGCCGGACGCGGACAACGTATTGCCCGAGGACGGGCGCATCCGCGGCACGCTGCGCACCGTGGACGCCGACGACCGCGCCCGCGTGCAGGACGCGGTGCGCCTGCACGCCCTGCGCATCGCCGAGGCATTCGGGGTGCGCGCGGAGGTCTCGCACACCCGGGGGATGCCGGTGCTGGCCAACGACGAGCGGCTCGTTGGCTTCACCGACCGCTGGCTCATGGAGTCCGGCATCCGCGCCGCCGAGCCGATGCGCTCGATGGGGGCCGACGACTTCTCGTTCTTCACCGACCGCATGCCCGGGCTCATGGCCTTCGTGGGCACGCGCCCCCTCGACGGCGAGGGCGGCCCCGGCCTGCACGACGCGCGCTTCCTGCCGCCCGCCGAGGTGATCGGCACCATGGCGCGCACGCTGGTGGCCGGCTACCTCGGCGGTGTGCAGGTGCTGGCCGAGGGCTGAGGCGCGGGCGCGGAGCCCGGTGCCTCAGGCGAACACGCGGCTCACGGTGCCCAGACGGTGGAAGCCGTGCAGGCGGGCCGAGTCGCGGCGCACCTTCACCGAGTACATCGAGTCCACCACCTGGCCCCCGCCCAGGTAGACCGCCACGTGCTGGATGGCGCCCCGGGCGTCGGTGTACCAGACGAGGTCGCCCCGCGTGCGCTGCCGCAGCGGCACCCTGCGCAGTCGCGGGTTGGCGTAGAGGGTCCGCGTGGTGCGGGTGCCGGGGTGCTGGTGGGTGTGCACGGTCACGGGCAGCGGCTGCACGCCGGCCGCGTGCATGGCCTGCAGCACCAGTCCGGAGCAGTCGAAGCCGTACTTGTACGGCCCGGCGCCACCCCACGTGTAGTCGGCGCCGGACTGCTCGCGGGCGAACCGGATCATCGCCTCGATGCGGGGGGCCGGCCCGGCCTGCAGCCCCAGGCGCGGCTGCTGCTGCCAGCCGTCCAGACGGAAGCCCTCGGCGTTGAAGCCCAGGGCGCGCCAGGTGGCCGGGCCCACGAGGCCGTCCACCGCCAGCCCGCGGCGCCTCTGGAAGGTGCGCACCGCGGCCACCGCCTCGGGCGTCATGCGGTGCAGCAGCTCCGAGTGGGGCACGCGCAGGCGCTTCAGCAGCAGCTTGACGCGGGTGCCGCAGTAGCCCGGGCGGATGGTGGTGCCGCGCGGCGCCGCCGCGATGCGGGCGACCGGCTGCAGCAGGCCGGGGCCGTTGCCGCCGGTGGGGTCCGGGTAGATGCGGTCCAGCAGGGCGTCCAGCCGGCGCTTGGTGGCCGCCCCGGCGATGCCGTCGGCGGCCAGCCCCTGACGGCGCTGGAAGGCACGGACCGCCCGGGTGGTGCTGGCGCCGTACACGCCGTCGATGCGGATCGATGCCCCGCCGACCTTGTTGAGGGCCCACTGCAGGCGCGAGACGTAACCACCCCGTGAGCCGGGGCGGAGGGTGGACGGGCCCAGCCGGCTGACGTCCCAGGCCAGGGCGGGTGTGGTGAGCGTGGTGCCGCCGCCCACGACGGCCGCCCCGCAGCCGTCAGGAGCGTGCGTCGGGCAAGGTGCTGCATGGTGCTTTCCCTCAGGAGGGCGTGGTGCCGAGTGCGTCTCCCCACGATAGGCCGCCCGGTGGTGGTCCGGGTGCGTGACGCCCGACCGTGGGCGGACGATGGTGCCGTCCACGCCTCCCTACCCTCGACCCGATGCCTGACCAGACCCGCGCCCGCGCCGAGGACCTCGAGCTCCTCCGCTGGGCCTACACGCTCACCGACTCCACGCGGCGGCACCCCGTGCTCGCCGACGCGGTGCTCGGCGTGGCCGTGGTCACCGTCTTCACCCTGGCCACCGCCTGGACCCTGCCGTGGTGGGCCCTGCTGTGGTCGGCCGCCTACCTGGGGGCCTACCTGCTGCGCTCGGCGGGGCTGCCGCTCATGCTCGCGGCGCTGTCCGTGCTGGGCGTGGCCCAGGTGGCGTTCACCGACATCGTGGTGCCGGGCAACTTCCTCGTGCCGCTGGCGGTCTACCAGGCCACCAGCCGGGGCCGGCGCCGGGTGCGGGTGGTCACTCTGGTGCTCCTGCTGCTGGCCGCCCTGCTGGCCGGCATCGACTTCGCCCCCACCGGCGTGGCCGCCGTCGCAATGGTGGTGATCTACGCCATCGGGCTGTTCCTGCCGTGGCTGCTGGGCGACCTGGTGCGTCACCGCCGCGGGCTGCTGGCCCGGGAGTCCGCCCAGCGCGAGGCCCTGGCCCGCGACCGCGAGCAGCGCGCCCAGCTGGCCGTCACCTCCGAGCGGGCCGCCATCGCCCGCGAGATGCACGACATCATCGCCCACTCGCTCTCGGTGGTGATCGTCCAGGCCGACGGCGGCCGGTACGCCGCTCAGGCCGGGCAGCTCGAGGGGGCGCAGACCGCGCTCGACCAGATCGCCACCACCGCCCGTGAGGCCCTCGGGGAGACTCGCCGCCTGGTGGGTGTGCTGCGCGACCCCGCCAGCGGTGCCGAGTACACCCCCGGCCAGGGTCTGGGGGACCTGCCGGCCCTCATCGGGCGGCTGGAGGACTCGCACCTGCCCGTGCAGGCCATCCTCGACCCCACCCTCGCCGAGGCGATGGGCCTGGAGCCCGAGGGCGGCGTGCCCCAGACGGAGGTCAGCACATCGCTCTCGGCGGCCGCCTACCGGGTGGTGCAGGAGGCCACCACCAACGTCATCAAGCATGCCGGCGCCATCACCGTGCTGCGCATCCGGGTGCGGGTGGAGGGCACCGACCTCACCGTGAGCGTGGCCGACGACGGCGAGGGCCCGACCGCCCGCGACGCCGGGGGAGGGCACGGCATCCTCGGCATGCACGAGCGCGTGGCCGCCCTGGGGGGCGAGCTGCTCACCGGCATGCGCAGCGGCGGCGGGTTCCTGGTGCGGGCCCGGTTCCCGCTGGATCCTGGGGCCGTGCGCCGCCGTCGCAGCAGGCAGACTGACTACGTCCCCGACACGGTGGAGGAGGAGATGGCCATGGCCGTCACCGACCCCCACCACACCGACCCACCCGCCCCGGGCGCGTCCCCCGCCCCCGAGCACACCCTGGAGACCCCATGACCTCGCGCATCTTCCTCGTGGACGACCAGTCCCTCGTGCGTGCCGGCTTCCGCATGGTGCTGGACGCCCAGCCGGACATGACCGTCGTCGGCGAGGCCCCCGACGGGCAGTCGGCCGTGGACCAGCTCAAGACCATCGCCGCCGACGTGGTGCTGATGGACATCCGCATGCCCCGCATGGACGGCATCGAGGCCACGCGGGTGCTGCTGGGCCGCGACAAGCACCCCGCCGACGCCGACCCCAAGGTCGTGGTGCTCACCACCTTCGACATGGACGAGTACGCCTACGCCGCTCTGGAGGCCGGCGCGTCCGGCTTCCTGCTCAAGGACGCCGGCCCCGAGGAGCTGCTCACCGCCATCCGTGCCGTGGCCTCCGGTGACGCCGTCGTGGCGCCCTCCACCACGCGCCGCCTGCTGGAGCGCTTCGTGCCCACCCTGAGCGCCGAGGCCGAGGAGGTGGCCAGCCCCGCCGAGCAGCAGGAGTACCTGCGCGAGGTGCTCACCGAGCGCGAGTTCGAGGTGTTCGAGCTGGTGGCCGCGGGCCTGAGCAACACGGAGATCGCCAAGGAGCTCTTCGTGGCCGAGGCCACCATCAAGACCCACATCGGCCGCCTGCTGTTCAAGCTGGGCTGCCGCGACCGCGTGCAGCTGGTCATCACCGCCTACGAGGCCGGCATCGTGGGCCCGCCCGGCGGCACCCGCCCGGCTCCGGGCACCCCCGGCGCCTGAGCCTCCTCGCGTACGGTGGGGGCGCCCGGCGGCACGGTCGGGCCCCCTACCGAGAGCGAGTCACCATGCAGTCCGTCATCTCCTGGGTCGTCAGCATCGTGCTGGCGGTCCTCGTCTTCACAGGGCTCCGCTACGCCCTCATCGAGTGGTTCGGGATGAGCCCCGAGGTGGCCCGCTGGGTCTCCCTCGTGCTGGGCCTGGTCATCCTCATCCCGGGCCGTCAGGCGCTGCGATCGATGACGACGCGCGGCGACGACCGTCCGGCGGCACCCCGCCGCTGAGGAAACCCTCCCCCCTGGGGATGACGGAGCCGCCGGCAGGGCGCGGGCGGCCCTGCCGGCGACGGACTTCCCGCCCGATGCGGCCCTCGTAGCCTCGTGGGCGAGGGGAACGACAGAGGCGTTCCGCGGTCCGGTGAGGGGACGTCGCGGAACGCCTTTGTCGTGCCCGGGGGCGGGGAGGGGTCAGAGCTCGCTGAGCAGCACCGCCGGGTTCTCCACGCAGTCGGCCACGAAGCGCAGGAAGCCCCCGGCCGTGCCGCCGTCGCACACGCGGTGGTCGAAGGTGAAGCCCAGCTGGGCCACCTTGCGCACCGCCAGCTCGCCGTCCACGGCCCACGGCCGGTCGATGATGCGGCCCACGCCCAGCATCGCGGCCTCGGGGTGGTTGATGATCGGAGTGGAGCCGTCCACGCCGAACACGCCGTAGTTGTTGAGCGTGAACGTGCCGCCGGTGAGCTGCGCCGGGGTGAGGCGCCCTTCGCGGGCCAGGCCGGTCAGCTCGCGCAGGGCGGCGGCCAGCTCGGCGGTGGACATGTCCTGTGCGTCGTGCACCACCGGCACCACCAGGCCGCGGGGCGACTGGGCGGCGAAGCCCAGGTTGACCCGTGCGTGGCGCTGGACGGCCACGGCGGTGCCGTCGACCATCTCGACGGAGGCGTTGAGCGCCGGGAAGCGGTGCAGGCCGGCCACCACGATGCGGGCCACCAGCGGCAGCACGCCGATGCCGGCCTCCGGACGGGCCGCCTTGAGCGCGTCCTTGGTGCGCAGCAGCTCGGTGGCGTCGGCGTCCACCCAGGTGGTGGCGTCGGGGATCTCCGAGCGGCTGGCCGTGAGGCGCTCACTCATCATGCGCATGAGGCCGGTGAGCGGGGTGCGCTCGTCGGACAGGCGCGGGGCGTCGTCGACCGGGGCAGCCTCGCGGCCGGGTGCGGTCGGCGCGGTGGGCGACGAGGTGGCCGGCTGGGGCGCGGTGGCCTGCGCGGCGGCCGCGGCGCCCGGGGCGGCAGCGGCCTCCACGTCGGCGCGACGGATCACGCCATCGGGGGCCGAGGGGGTGATGCCCGTCAGGTCGAGGCCCTTCTCCGCGGCCAGGCGGCGCACCAGCGGGGAGATGACCTTGGGCGCCCCCAGGGTGGGCTGCGCGGGTGCGGACTGCGTCGTCGACGGCTCGGACGGCTGCTCGGTGGCAGGCCGTGCCGCCGGTTGCGAGGCAGCCCCGCGGGCGACGCGACGGCGCCGCGCGCCGCCCCCGTGGCCGGTGCCGAAGCCGATGAGCACGGCGCCGGACCCCTCGTCGGTGGTCTCGCCGCCCTCGGTGGGCACGGTGGACCCGGCGCGCTCCTCGGTGCGGTACTGGTCGTGGCCCGCGCGGGGGTCGCCGCCGGCATCGGAGGTGGCCCCGGTGGAGGCCCCGCCCGAGGCGCCGGTGGCCCCGCCCACGGAGATGAGCGGGCGGCCCACCTCCATGACCTGGCCGACCTCGCCGTGCAGCGCCGAGACGGTGCCCGCGAACGGGATCGGCACCTCCACGGTGGCCTTGGCGGTCTCCACGGTCACCACGTTCTGGTCGATGGTGACCTCGTCGCCCACGGCCACGAGCCACTCCACGACCTCGGCCTCGGTGAGTCCCTCGCCGAGGTCCGGCAGCATGAACACCTGCTCGCTCATCGGGCACCTCCCTGTGCGTCGGCGGACGCCCCCGCGTGGGTGAGGTCCGGCTGGTCGTCCCACTGCAGGCGCTCGATGGCGTCGAGCACGCGGTCCACGTTCGGCAGCTGGGTGTGCTCGAGCTTCGGTGCGGGGTAGGGGATGTCGAAGCCGGTGACGCGCAGCACCGGAGCGGCCAGCGAGTGGAAGCAGCGCTCCTGCACGCGGGCGGCCACCTCGGCGGCCACGCCGCCGAAGCCCTGGGCCTCGGACACCACGACGCACCGGCCCGTCCTGCGCACGGAGCGCGCCACGCCCTCGTCGTCGAACGGGACGATGGTGCGCAGGTCCACCACCTCGCAGTCGTAGCCCAGCTCGGCGGCGGCCTCGGCGGCCTGCAGGCAGGTCCGCAGCTGCGGGCCGTAGGTCACCAGCGTCACGTCGGAGCCCTCGCGGCGCACCACGGAGGTGCCGAAGGGCTCGCGCTCCACAGGCAGCTCGACCTCCTCCTTGGTCCAGTAGCCCACCTTGGGCTCCATGAAGACCACCGGGTCGTCGCTGGAGATCGCCTCGCGCAGCAGGGAGTAGGCGTCCGCGGGGGTGGCCGGCGTGACCACCTTGAGGCCCGGGGTGTGCGCGTAGTAGCCCTCGGAGGAGTCGCAGTGGTGCTCCACACCGCCGATGCCGCCGGCGTAGGGCACGCGGATCACCATCGGCAGCTGCACCGAGCCGCGGGTGCGGTTGCGCATCTTGGCCACGTGGCTCACCACCTGCTCGAAGGCGGGGTAGCCGAACGCGTCGAACTGCATCTCGACCACGGGGCGGAAGCCCTCAATGGCCAGGCCGACGGCGAAGCCCATGATGCCGGCCTCGGCCAGCGGGGTGTCGAAGCAGCGCTCCTCGCCGAAGTCGCGGGTGAGGCCGTCGGTGATGCGGAAGACGCCGCCCAGGGTGCCGACGTCCTCGCCGAACACGAGCACCTTCTCGTCGGCGGTCATCGCGTCGCGCAGGGCCTGGTTGAGGGCCTGAGCCATGGTCACGGTCATCGGGTGGCCTCCTGGGCGGTGTGGTCCTGGTCGGCGCGGGCGGCGGCCAGCTCGGCCTCCACGACGGCCCGCTGCTCCAGCAGCTGCGGGGTGGGCTCGGCGAAGACGTGCTCGAACAGCTCCAGCGGGTCGTGCTGGACGTCGGCGTTCATGCGCTCGCGCAGGCGGGCGGACTGCTCCTCGCCCTCGGCGTGGATCGCCTCGACGGCGGCCTCGTCGAGCAGGCCCTGGGACAGCAGGTAGCGCTCCAGACGCACGATCGGGTCCTTGGCCACCCAGCCCTCCACCTCGGAGTCCTCGCGGTAGCGGGTGGCGTCGTCGGCGTTGGTGTGGGCGTCCATGCGGTAGGTGTGCAGCTCCAGCAGGGTGGGACCGCCGCCGCTGCGGGCGCGCTCCAGGGCGGCGTCCATGACCGCGGCCACGGCGGCGGCGTCGTTGCCGTCCACCTGCTCGGACGGGATGCCGTAGCCGATGCCCTTGTACGCCAGCGAGGGTGCCTTGGTCTGCTTGGAGAGCGGCACGGAGATGGCGTACGTGTTGTTCTGCACCACGAAGACCACCGGGGCGTTGAACACGGCGGCGAAGTTGAGGCCCTCGTGGAAGTCGCCCTCGGAGGTGGCGCCGTCGCCGATGAAGGCGAGCACCGCGGCATCGGAGCCCTTGCGGGCCAGGGCCGAGCCGGTGCCGGCGGCGTGCACCAGCTGGGTGGCCAGCGGCGTGCACTGCGGGGCGGTGCGGGTGGCGGCCACGTCGTAGCCGGCGTGCCAGTCGCCCTTGAGGAGCGTGAGCACCTCCACCGGGTCGATGCCGCGGGTCACCAGCGCCATCGAGTCGCGGTAGGTGGGGAAGAACCAGTCGTCCTCGCGCAGCGCCTGGGCGCAGGCCACCTGGCAGGCGTCCTGGCCGTGGCTGGAGGGGTACACCGCCAGGCGGCCCTGCTTGGTGAGGGCCGTGGCCTGCTTGTCGAAGCGACGGCCCAGCACCATGCCCCGGTGCAGGGCGAGCAGGCGGTCGGCCTCGGGGAGGCGGTAGCCGCGGGGGTGGGTCTGGGCGGTCAGCTCGCCGCCGGGGGCGATGAACTGGACCGGTTCGCTGCTGGGCAGCAGGTCCTGCGGGGTGGGCATGGGTCCTCCCGGGTGGTGTGACGTGGGCCACCACGCAGTATGGCTCAGGTCGCGTGCAGGGTGTGGTGGGGCGGGGCCGGGCGTCGCCGGGCGGATGGTGTGTCGAACAGATGTTGCATTGAATCGTAAGTGTGTTGTATGGTGGGGGTGTCGATCGGAGGTGGGGGCGCCGTGGTGCGTTCCCGACGCGAGGGGGCACGGGGGTGATCGGTGTGAAGCGGCAGGACGGCGGGGTCGGTGGTGCGTGGACGGATCCCGGGGGACCAGCGGCCGGGAGGGCGGACGACGCGGCGTGCCTGTTCGCGCGGGCTGAGGGGGTCATCGCAGGGCTGCAGACCGTGCGGCCGGAGCTGTGGCGGGTGGCGTCCGACGACCTGGCGCCCCTGGTGGGGATGCTGAGCGATCTCGTGCGGGCGGCCGAGGCGGCGATGACGGGACTGACGGCCGAGGCGTACACCCGGGGCGTGGTCGACGAGTCCCGGGCAGCAGGCACCACGGCCTGGGTGCGTCAGCAGGCGGGCATCGTGGACGCGGGCCGGGCCCACGCCATCGCCACCGTGGGCGAGGCCACCACGGAGCCGGGGACAGGTCCGCTGGCCGATGCGGTCTGGGGTGGCGGGGTCTCGGTCGGTGCTGCGCACGTGATGCTGCGGGAGGCCGAGAAGGTGCGGCCCGTGCTGCCCGGGGCAGACCGGGCGGAGGTGCTGGGCCACTACCTCACGCACGCGGAGAACCTGGCCGCCATGGGGCACACAGCGGGTGACCGTGCGCTGCGGCAGCTGTCGCGCGAGATCATCGCCCGCTTCGGCCAGCACGCCCTCGACGAGCAGGACGACCACGCCAAGGAGTGCTCGGTGCTCACCGAGCGGACGCTGTCCACCGGGCTGGTGCGCTTCACGTGGGAGCTCAACCAGCCCGACGCCGCGCGGGTGCGTGCGGCGGTGGACGGGCTGGCAGCTCCACGGCCCGGGCGGGACGTGGACGGGGAGGTCGTGCGGGACCCTCGGTCCCCGGCTCGTCGCCGCGCGGACGCCCTGCTGGAGCTGGTGGAGCGTGCGCAGGCGGCTGACCGAGACGGCACGGCCGGGGGCTGTGGCCTGTCGGGCTCCACCACGCTCGTGGTGACCCTGGACCACCAGGCGCTCGTCTCCGAGCTGGCGCGGCGGCCTCGTGGCCCCCGCGGGGTGGGATGGGGGCGGGGACTGGCCGACACGGTGGAGGACGCCGGACCGGCAGGTTTTGCCACCACGGTCAACGGAGAGGTCATGACCCCGGCGCAGGTGAGGCAGGCTGCCTGTGACGCGCAGGTGGTCCCGGTGGTCCTCGGCAAGGACTCGGTGCCGCTGGACGTGGGGGAGGCGGAGCGGTTCGCGACCGGTTCCCAACGGATGGCCCTGGCGCGCCGCGACGGTGGCTGCTCCTTCGAGGGGTGTGGACGTCCACCGGGCTGGTGCCACGCGCACCACATCACCCACTGGATCGACGGCGGGCCGACGGACCTGGACAACCTGGTGCTGCTCTGTTCGCGGCACCACACCGTGGTGCACCGGGACGGCCTGACGGCCACTCGCACCGGGAACCGGTGGGTGTGGCACCCGCCCGGTGAGTCCACCGAGCCTGGATGAGGCCCTCGTAGGGTGGCGCCATGCGTCGAACCGCCCTGCTGGCCCTGCCCGTCACCGCCGCCGTGGGGATGGCCGGTGCCGCGGTGGGGGCCCTGTGGGGTGCGCGGCAGATCAGCGGGCCGCAGCGCCCGCCCGTGCCCTACGGGTTCACGCCCTACGAGGTGCGGGTGCCCGACGACGCGGTGGAGGACGTGGAACTTCACGCGGCCGACGGCACGCGCCTGGCGGGCTGGTGGCTGCAGGGGGAGTCCGGCCGGGTGGCGGTGGTGTGCCACGGCCACCGCGGTTCCAAGGCGGACATGCTCGGCATCGGGCCGGGGCTGTGGCGCGAGGGGTGGTCGGTCCTGCTCCTCGACTTCCGCGGCAACGGGGACTCCGCCGACGGCCCGCAGTCCCTGGCGCACTACGAGCAGCTCGACCTCGAGGCCGCCCTCGACTGGGTGGCCGCCCGGCGCCCGGGTGCCGGCATCGACCTCGTCGGGTTCTCGATGGGTGCCGCCGTCGTCCTGCAGGTGGCCGCCCGGGACCAGCGGGTGGCACGGGTGGTTGCGGACTCGTCCTTCGCCGACATGCGCGACGTGGTGGCGACGGCGGCTCGCGGCATGCGGCTGCCCCCGGTGCCGCTGGTGCACCTGGTGGACCGCGTCACGCGATGGCGCTACGGGTACCGGTTCAGCGAGGTGGAGCCGGTGGAAGTGGTGGCCGACATCGCACCGCGCCCGCTGCTGCTCGTGCACGGCACCGAGGACTCCGTGATCCCCGTGGCCCACGCCCACCGGCTGGCGGCTGCGGCCGGCCAGGGGGCCGAGCTGCGCATCGTGGACGGGGTGGACCACTGCGGGGCCTACTTCGCCGACCGGCCCGGCTACATCCGGGCCGTGGCGGACTTCCTTCGCGGCTGAGGCGAGGTCGGTCCCCGACCACCGGCCACCGTGGCGCACCTGCTGTGCGGCCCATGGTCACGTTCCGACAGTGTCGGGCGGAGAGATGAGTGTCCTACGGTCAGGAGTGCCCGACCGCTGGCCATTCCCGGAAGATCACATGCCCACTCATCCCGCCGGTCGTCCCGATCCCGTCTCGGATCCCCGCACCCCCTCCCCAGGCCGTGCTGCGCCCTCGCCGCGGCTCATGGTCCCTCTCGTGGGTGCTGGTCTGGGAATGGCTGTCTACCTCGGTCTGCGCCCCTACGGTGACCACTCACAGGACCCTGCCGTGGCCTTGGCCGCCTTCGCCCAGCCACTCTGGGTGGTGGCCCACCTGGCAGGCATGGCGGCACTCGCCTCGGTGGGTTGGGTGGCGGTGCGCTGCTCCGAGCTGGTTCCCGGAAAGGCCTCCCGCATCGCGCGCTGGTGCGGTTGGTGCGGTCTGGTGGATGCCGGTCTGGTGATGCCCTACTACGGGGTCGAGGCGCTGGCCCTGCACGAGCTGGGTCGTGCCGTGTCAGCAGAGGATCTCGCCCCGGATCAGGCCATGGCACTGGTCGAGGCGGTCCGCGGCAACTTCGTGGGCGTGTCCCTGTTCGCTGCCGGTCTGCTGATGCTCGCTGCGGCCGGGCTGCTGGCGGCCCTGGCGTGGCAGCGGGCAGCCCACGGGGGCCTGCGGTGGGCGGGCTGGCCACTGGGCGGTCTGGTGGCGCTCGTGCTGCCGCAGTACTACCTGCCGCCGGCAGGACGGGTGACCTTCGGTGTCGCCTTCGCCGTGGCCGCCCTCGCATGGGCGGGCGCCGCATGGGCCCAGAGCCCCCGGCACGGTCTCCGGCGCGCCCCCGGGGGCGACCTCGGGGGCGACCCCGGGGGCGACCTCCGACGCGACCTCTGACCTGCGGGGCAGCCCCTCACACCACCTGACCTGCACCCGTCGGCCCGGCCCGGAACAGCGCTCGGCGCCCCGCCCACCGCATCGGGTGGACGGGGCGCCGGGGCGCTGGGCCGAGCCTTGTGACTCAGGCCTTGGCGGCGGCCTTCTTGGCGTCCTTGCGGTTGCCCTCGGAGGCCAGCTTGGCCTGGGCCTTGGCGCGGGACTGCTCCTCGGTGAGACCCAGGCGCTTGGTGAGCTCCGGCGGCAGCATGCCGTTGTTCTTCATGTAGAAGTGCGAGGCCTGACGGTTGGCCAGCATCTTGGCCACACCCACCGCGGCGCCGGAGAGCAGCGCGAAGGCGGCGGCCTCCTTGATGCCCACCTCCGGGTCGTCCGGGTTCTGGGCCGAGCGGCCGGTGGTGATCTTCCAGGTGCCGTCGGCCACCTTGGAGGCCACGACGCTGGCCACGATCGGCAGCGCGGTCGCGAGGGCCTTGTACGCGAGGTTCATGCAACTCTCCTTCGCCTGCTGGGCGCCGGCGCGGTGTGCGCGGCGGTCGTGCAATCGTTCCCGAGTCTGTCACGACGCACCCGCCCCCGCCCGGTGGTGCGGTGTGACCTCCGCCGGGTGGCATGGCGCGGCCGCCACCGGGTCGGCCGACCGGCGCGCGGGTCAGGGGGTATGTTCGGGGCCACGACAGGGGAGCGCCCGGAGCGTTGAGAGTGCGGGAGACCGCAGACCCTTGGAACCTGGCCGGGACCGCCGGCGGAGGAAGTCGACACAGGAGCGCACATGCCCACCACCGCACAGCCCACTCGCCCCTCCCCGCACCGCAGCACCACGGCCGTCCGGGCCCCCCGTCGCGCGGTCACGACGGGTCTGGCCGCCGTCACCGCCCTCGGCCTGCTGGCGGGGTGCTCCCTGGGCGGCCAGGGTGAGGGGTCCGACCAGGAGTCCTCGTCGCCCTCGCAGGGTTCCGGCGACGGCGCCTCCGACGGTGACCTGGAGGGCCGCACCGTCACTCTCGTGACCCACGACTCGTTCAACCCGCCGAAGGGTGCGCTCAAGGAGTTCACCAAGGACACCGGCATCACGGTCAAGGTGCTGAAGTCCGGCGATGCCGGGGCGCTCACCAACAAGCTGGTGCTCACCAAGGAGAAGCCGCTGGGCGACGTGGTCTTCGGCATCGACAACACGTTCGGCGGCCGGGCCCTGGCCGAGGGCGTGGTGGCCGAGCACGGTGTGTCGCTGCCCCAGGGGGTCGACCGGCACACCATCGAGACCGACGGGGGCGCCCGCCTGGCCCCGGTGGACTACGGCGACGTCTGCGTCAACGTGGACGACACGTGGTTCGAGAAGAAGGGCGTCAACCCGCCCCAGGGTCTCGACGACCTCACCAAGCCCGAGTACAAGGGCCTGTTCGTCACCCCCGGTGCCGCCACGTCGAGCCCCGGTCTGGCCTTCCTGCTGGCCACCATCGGTGCCAAGGGCGACGACGGCTGGGAGCAGTACTGGAAGGACCTCGTGGCCAACGACGCCAAGATCACCGCCGGCTGGGAGGACGCGTACACCGTCGACTTCACCGCCGGCGGCGGCAAGGGGGACCGGCCCATCGTGCTCAGCTACGCCTCCAGCCCGCCCTTCACCGTGCCCGAGGGGGGCAAGGAGCCCACCACCTCGGCCCTGCTGGACACCTGCTTCCGCCAGGTGGAGTACGCCGGCGTGCTCGAGGGCGCCGAGGAGCCCGAGGCGGGCGCGAAACTGGTGGAGTACCTGCTGGGCAAGGACTTCCAGGCCGGGCTGCCGGAGTCGATGTACGTCTACCCGGTGCGCTCGGACGTGGAGCTCCCGGCCGAGTGGGAGAAGTGGGCCCCGTCCGCCAAGGAGCCCATCGAGGTGGACGCCGCCCGCATCCAGGAGCACCGCGAGGAGTGGCTGACGCGCTGGAGCGAGGCCACCGGCCAGTGAGGCGCTCCCGCGGAGGGGCGTGGGTCCCCCTGCTCTGGGCGGCCCTGCCCCTGGCCTTCCTGGCCGTCTTCTTCGTGCTGCCCGTCGGCACGATGGTGGGACGCGGCCTGGCCCCGCACGGCCAGCTCGACCTCTCGGTGGTGCCCGAGGTGCTGGGCCGCAGCCGCACCCTGCGCGTGCTCGGCTTCACCGTGGCGATGGCGCTGGCCGGCACCGCGGTGACCGTGCTGCTCGGCGTGCCCACGGCCTTCGCCCTGTACCGGCTGCGCCTGCCGCTGCGGGGCCTGCTGCGCTCGTGGGTGGTCATGCCCTTCGTCATGCCCACCGTGGTGGTGGGCGTGATGTTCCGCAGCCTGCTCAGCCCGCAGGGGCCGCTGGGATTCCTGGGCTGGGACGGCACGCCGTGGGCCATCGGGGCGGCGTTCGTGTTCTTCAACCTGGCCGTGGTGGTGCGCACCGTGGGCGGGGCCTGGGCCGGGCTGGACCGCCGCGCCGAGGAGGCCGCCGCCTCGCTGGGTGCGGCGCCCTGGCAGGTGCTGCGCGACATCACCCTGCCCCGCCTGGCCCCGGCCATCACGAGCGCCGCGGTGGTGGTCTTCCTGTTCTGCAGCACCGCCTTCGGGGTGGTGCTCACCCTCGGCGGGTTGCGCCACCGCACCCTGGAGACCGAGATCTACCTGCTGACCACCCAGTACCTGGACCTGCGGGCCGCCGCCGTGCTCTCGGTGCTGCAGGTGGTGACCGTGGCCCTGCTCGTGGGGACGGCCGCCCGGCTGCGCGGCTCCGCGCGGGCCACGGGGGCGGGGGCGGCGCCGCGCCCGGTGCGCCGGGGCGACCTGCCCGCGGTGGCCGTGGCTGTGGCCGTGCTGGCCTTCGTCACCGCACCGGTGGCCACCTTGGTGGTGCGCTCGCTGCAGGTGCGCACCGCGGAGGGGACTGCCTGGTCGCTGCGCAACTACCGCGCTCTGTCCTCCCCGGAGGCGGCCGCCGACGCCGGCCTCCAGGTCACTGTGCTCCAGGCGCTGGAGAACTCCTGGCGCGCCGCGGTGGACGGCACGATGGTGGCGCTCGTGCTGGGGGTGCTCGTCGCCATCGCGCTCTCGCGGCCCACCCGCACGCCGGCCCGGGCGGCCACCGTCCGCGTGCTCGACCTGCTCTTCATGGTGCCGCTGGGGGTCTCCGCGGTGACGGTGGGCTTCGGCTTCCTCATCGCCCTGGACTCCCCGCCGGTGGACCTGCGCAGCTCACCGCTGCTCGTCCCGTTGGCGCAGGCGCTCGTGGCCGCCCCGCTGGTGGTGCGCACCCTGACCCCGGTGCTCCAGGGCATCGACGACCGGCAGCGGCAGGTGGCCGCCTCCCTGGGGGCCCCGCCGTGGCGGCAGTTCCTCACCGTGGACGCCCGCCTGGCCGCCCGCCCCGCTGCCGCTGCGGCTGGCTTCGCGCTCGCGGTGTGCCTGGGGGAGTTCGGCGCCACGAGCTTCCTGGCCCGACCGGACGCCCCGACCGTCCCCGTCGTCATCGCCGAGCTGGTGGGCCGTCCCGGCGGCTCCGGCTTCGGCCTCGCCCTGGCGGCCAGCGTGCTGCTGGCCGCCGTGACCGTGGCCGTCATGGCCGTGGTCGACCGCCTCGCCCCGTCCGCCGGAGGTTCCTGGTGACGTCATCCGATGCCGAGCCCACCCGCCCCGCCGAGACCGACCGCCCTGCCGAGACCGACCGCCCCGCTGGCCTGGAGGTGCGCGGCGCCACCGTGGACTTCCCCGCGCGCCGTGGCTCCGTCCGCGCCCTGGACGCCGTGGACCTCGACCTGCCCCGCGGCACCATGACCGCCGTCCTCGGCCCCTCCGGGTGCGGCAAGAGCACGCTGCTGCGTGTGGTGGCCGGCCTCGAGCAGGTCGCAGCCGGCACGGTGTGCTTCGGCGGACGGGAGGTCACCGGCGTGCCACCGCACCGCCGCAACTTCGTGCTCGTCTTCCAGGACGGCCAGTTGTTCGACCACCTCTCCGTGGCCGACAACGTGGGCTACGCCCTGCGCCTGCGCGGCGTCTCCCGCGCCGCCCGCCGGCAGCGCACGGCCGAGCTGCTGGAGCAGGTGGGCCTGCCCGGCACCCAGGACCGCGACCCGCGCACCCTCTCCGGCGGCCAGCGGCAGCGTGTGGCCCTGGCGCGGGGGCTGGCCGCGGACCCGGACGTGCTCCTGCTCGACGAGCCCCTCAGCGCCCTCGACCGCGACCTGCGCGTGGCCCTGGGGCAGGACCTGCGGCGCCTCGTGGCCGAGAGCTCGACCACCGCGCTGCTGGTGACCCACGACCACGACGAGGCCCGGCTGGCCGACGCCGTGGTGCTCATGGACGCCGGCCGGGTGCTGCGCCGCGGCTCCCCGGAGGAGGTCCTCGGCTGACTGCGGTGGCACTCGTGCCGCCGGCGGGCGACGATGGTGGGCATGACCCAGACCCCCACCGGTGACCTCGCCGCACGCCTGGCCGCCATCACCCACCGCTTCCGTGCCTCCGAGGAGGTGGAGGACCTCGCCGCGGAGATCTGCCGCGCGGCCCGCGAACTCGTGGGCGAGGGGTGCGAGGTGGCCGTGACGCTGCTGCGGGCCGGGGGCCGCATCGACACCGTGGCCGCGACGGTACCGGTCTGCTTCGAGGTGGACCGCTTCCAGGAGCAGTACGGCGAGGGGCCGTGCGTCTCGGCCGTCCGGGAGGCCCCGGTGACCCACCTGCCCGACACGGCCACCGACACCACCTGGCCCCGCTTCAGCCGCTGGGCCGCCGACCACGGCGTGGCCTCGATGATGGGCGTGCGCCTGCACACCTTCGAGGGGGCGGTCGACGAGGTCGGCGGCGCCGGCCTGGGGGCGCTGAACTTCTACGCCGACGCCCCGCACCGTTTCGACGACGACGCAGAGCACCGGGCTCGCCTGGTGGAGGCCCCCGCCTCGCTGGCGCTGAGCCACCGCCAGCACATCAGCCACCTGCACCGCGCCCTGGACAGCCGGGACCTCATCGGGCAGGCCAAGGGTGTGCTCATGGAGCGCACTGGGGCCGGCCCCGAGGGGGCCTTTGAGTTGCTGCGCCAGCGCTCCCGCACCACCAACGTGCGGCTGGCCGAGGTGGCCCGCGAGGTCGTCACCGGGGACACAGGGGACTGATGGATGCGCCGGAGGGCGGCCCGTCGGTGACGGACCGCCCTCCGGGTGTGTGGGGTGCGGGGGTCACTCGGTGGAGAGCCACCCCTGCTGCAGACCCACCACTGCCGCGATGAAGCCCACGAGCATGATGCCGAACACGACCCACTCGTAGCCCTTCATGGCCGGGCGCACGCGCCCCTCCTTCTGGGCCCACAGGTAGACCAGTAGGCCGGGCACGTAGAACAGCATGGTCATGAGCAGGTAGTTCAGGCCGCCGGCGTAGATCAGCCACAGCGAGTAGAGCGCGGCGATGGCGGCCATCACCACGTGCACCATCGAGGCGCCCCGGCCGTTGCGGTGGCGCCAGGCCAGGGCCGCGCCGTAGAGGGCCGAGAGCAGATAGGGCAGCAGGATCATCGAGCCGGCCATGAGGATGACCACCAGGTAGTTGGACCCGGCGAAGTGGGCGTAGATGATCGAGGCCTGCAGCGCGAGGGCGCTCACGAGCACCGACCACGTGGCGGTGCCGTGCTTGTTCTCCGTGGCCAGGCCGCGGGGCATGGCGCCGTCGCGGGCGGTGACGCTGAGGATCTCGGCGCACAGCAGCATCCAGGCCAGCAGGGCGCCGATGACGGAGACCAGCAGGCCCACGCTCACCAGGCCGGCACCCCAGGGGCCGACGGCCTCCTTGAGCACGCCTGCCATGGACGGGTCCTGCAGGCCGGCCAGCTCGGCCTGGCTGAGGATGCCGGCGCTGAGCATGTTGACCGCCACCAGCAGGGCGATGACGCCGAGGAAGCCCACCACGGTGGCCTTGGAGATGTCCTTGCGGTTGCGGGCGCGCTGGGAGTACACGGTGGCGCCCTCGATGCCGACGAACATCCACACGGTCACGATCATCATGCCGCGCACCTGGGTGAGAATGCTGTCGCCGGTGGTCTCGTGGCCCCAGAAGTCGGTGGAGAAGACGCCGTAGTCCCAGGCCACGGCCGTGAGCACCACGAAGGCCAGGATGGGCACGATCTTGGCGATGGTGATGACCAGGTTGAAGCCCGCGGCCTCCCGGACGCCGCGCAGCATGAGGGCCACGTAGAGCCACAGCAGCACGGTCTGCCCGGCCAAGGAGGCGAGCGTGTTGCCCTCGCCAAAGATGCTCGGCCACCAGAGGCCGAGCGTGGAGAAGACGAGGATGAAGTAGGAGAGGTTGCCCAGCAGGGCGCTGATCCAGTAGCCCCAGGCCGAGGAGAAGCCGAGGAAGCGACCGAAGCCGTCGCGGGCGTACCCGTAGACGCCGCCGTCGGGGTTCGGGGCCAGTCGGGCCAGGAGCGTGAAGGTCAGGGCGAGCATGAGCATGCCGACGCCGGTGATGCCCCACCCGATGAGGAGGGGGCCGGGGGCCGCGGCCTGTGCCATGTTCATGGGCAGGCCGAAGATGCCGCCGCCGACCATGGAGCCGACGACCAGCGCGGTGAGCTGCGGCAGGCCGAGGGTCGACTGCTTCTGGTCGCCGTCGGTGCCGCCGGAGCCGCTGGTGGGCTCGGTGTCAGGGGTGGTGAGGGGGGTTGCCATGCGCACATTCTGCACGGCTCGGGCCCGGTTCCCGGGGTGCCGAGCGTGACGCTCCCCGCATCAGCTGTGCGGCCGGTCACACGCTCGTGGGGCGATTCGTTGACGTGGTGCCGAATGCGGGGGAGGGGAGAGGGTCTTGCACGACGGGCAAGTTTGCACGCAGTGCATCTTCCTTCCTACGCTGGTGCCATGTCACTGAGAGCGGCCCACAAGGAACGCACGCGGGCAGCCCTCGTGGCTGCCCGCGGCCCGGGTCGTCGACTCCGACGGCATCGCCGCGCTGACGGCCGAGGCCGTGGCCGAGCAGGCCGGCGTCTCGCGCCGCACCCTCTTCAACTACTTCGGCAGCGTCGAGGAGTGCCTGCTGGCCCCGGTCGGCTCCGCGCTGGAGGCGGTCGTGGCCGAGTTCGACCGGGCGCCGGCCGGCACGCCGCCGCTCGACGTGCTCCGTGAGGCCCTGCCGCGCGTGTTCGACGAGGCGCGTTTCGAGCACTTCGCCCGCATCCGCGCCGTGGCCACCTCCAGCCCCACCCTCGAGCGGGCCGAGGCCACGTTGGTGGCCCGCTGCGTCGCCGATGCCGTGCACCTGCTGAGCGATCGCCTGCGCACCCCCGGCGGGTCGGTCGACCGGCTCTACCTCGGGGGGCTGGTCCGCAGCGGCCTCGGCGTCATCGAGACCGCGGCCGGGGTCTGGCTGGAGGAGACCTCCGGGCGGGCCGACGCGGACTCCCGCGCCCTCTTCCTCGAGCACGCCCGCCGTGCCCTGGACCACCTGCGTGCCGGGTACGGCAGCGCCCCCGCTTCCCCCGAACCCTCCCTCGACACGACCACCCTCCCCACGACCCCGGAAGGACGGGCCTGATGGCCGAACGTCTCTACTCCCTCGGCCACTGGGCCTCCCGCCACGTGTGGCCGGTCCTGCTGGCCTGGCTCCTCGTGCTCGGCGCCGTCGGCGGTGCCGCCGCGGCCTTCTCCAAGCCGCTGAGCACCGAGTTCACCATTCCCGGCACCGAGTTCCAGCGGGTCAATGACCAGCTGAAGTCCGAGCTGCCCGACGCCGCCGGCGGTGTGGGCACCGTCGTGTTCTCCACGCGGGACGGCTCGGAGTTCACCTCCGAGCAGCGCCGCGCCATCGCCGCCACCGTCAAGGACTTCGCCGACTCCGAGGGCGTGACCGGGGCGGAGAACCCCTTCGCCCTGCAGAAGCGCATCGACGGCAGCGGCGACGAGCTGGAGAAGGGCCGCAAGGAGCTGGCCTCCGGTCGCAAGGAGGTGGAGGCCGGGCGCGAGAAGCTCGAGAAGGCGAAGGCCGACCTCGCCGACGGCCGCAAGCAGCTGGAGAAGGGCCGCAAGGAGCTGGCCTCCGGCCGCAAGCAGCTCGAGGGCAAGCGCACCGAGCTGGAGCAGGCCGAGGAGCAGCTCGCCGCCCTGCGCGCCCAGGCCGGGCCGGACGACCCCCGCGTGCAGGGCATGACCGCCCAGCTCGAGCAGGGCCGCGCCCGCCTCGAGGCCGGCGAGAAGGAGCTCGAGGCCGGGCAGGCCGAGCTGGAGCGCAACGAGAAGAAGCTCCGCGCCGGCCAGCAGCAGGTGCGCCAGAACGAGAAGAAGCTCGACGACGCCGAGTCCGACCTCGCCGACGGCCGCACGCAGCTGGAGCAGGGCGAGGCCCAGCAGAAGATGTCCGAGGGCATGCGCTTCGTCGCCTCCTCCGGCACCACCGCGTACACCCAGATCCGCTTCACCGAGCAGCTCAGCAGCCTGCCCATCGAGCAGCGCGAGGCCGTCATGGCCAAGGCCGACGGGCTGTCCGAGCACGGCATCACCACCACCTTCTCGGAGGAGATGAGCCAGGACGCGAGCTCCATCATGGGGCCCGGCGAGATCATCGGCCTGGCCGTGGCCGCCCTCGTGCTGCTGGTCATGCTCCGCGGCCTGCTCGCCGCCGGGCTGCCGCTGGTCAACGCCGTCATCGGCGTGGCCGTCGGGGTCGGGGCCGCCATGGCCCTCAGCTCGGTGGTGACGATGCAGAGCATCACCCCGGCGCTGGCCGTGATGCTCGGCCTGGCGGTCGGCATCGACTACACGCTGTTCATCCTGCACCGCCACCGCACCCAGATGGCCTCCGGCATGGACAAGCACGAGTCCCTCGGCCTGGCCACCGGCACCGCGGGCAACGCCGTGGGCGTGGCCGGCGCCACGGTCGTCATCGCCCTGGCGGCGCTCACCCTCACCGGCATCCCCTTCCTGTCCGTGATGGGCCTGGTGGCCGCCGGCACCGTGCTGGTGGCGGTGCTGCTGACCTGGACCCTGGGGCCGGCGCTCATGTCGCTCCTCGGTGACCGCGTGCTCGGCCGTCGTGGTCGCGCCGCCC
Organism: Kytococcus schroeteri; assembly: GCF_002847825.1. GTDB lineage: Bacteria > Actinomycetota > Actinomycetes > Actinomycetales > Dermatophilaceae > Kytococcus > Kytococcus schroeteri. The sequence continues at coordinate 51,705 of NZ_PKIZ01000011.1, forward strand.
GCCGCGCCGAGCTGGACGCCCGCGCCCACGCCGCCACCCCGGCCGAGAAGCGCGCCGCCGGTGGTGCGACCTCGGCCTGGAAGCACGTCACGCCCGAGGACGACCACCCCCGCTGGACCCGCTGGGTGACCCGTGCCCCGTGGCTCACCGTGGCCGCCGTGGTGGCCGTCCTGGGCACGATGGCGTGGCCGGTCACCGACATGCGCCTGGGCATGCCCGACGGCTCCACCGCCCCTGCGGCGTCGCAGGGCTACCAGACCTTCGACACCATCCGCGAGGAGTTCGGTCCCGGTGCCAACGGCGCCCTGGTGGCCATGGCCGAGGCGCCCGAGGGTCTGAGCAAGGCCGAGGTGGCCGAGCGCCAGACCTCCATCGGGATGGCCCTCAAGGACGTCGAGGGCGTGGACCACGTGGTGCCCATCGGCACCAGCGAGGACCGCTCGGTGATGGCCTTCCAGATCACGCCGACCACCGGCCCCGGCGACGCGGCCACCGTGGACACCGTCAACCGCCTGCGCGACGCCGCCACCGGCATCGAGCAGGAGGACCACGTGGAGCTGGGCTTCACCGGCCTCACCGTGGCCAACATCGACGTCTCCGACGCACTGGCCAGCAGCCTGCCGCTGTACCTGGCCGTGGTGGTGGGCCTCAGCCTGCTGCTGCTGGTGCTCGTCTTCCGCAGCCTGCTCGTGCCGCTGGTGGCCACCGCCGGCTTCCTGCTGAGCGTCGGGGCGGCCTTCGGTGCCGTCGTCGCGGTCTACCAGTGGGGCTGGCTGGGCCCGGTCTTCGCGGTCAACGAGGGCGGACCCATCCTGTCCTTCCTGCCCACCATCGTCATCGGTGTGCTCTTCGGGCTGGCCATGGATTACCAGATGTTCCTCGTCTCCGGCATGCGCGAGGCCTGGGCCCACGGGGCCAGCGCCCGCGAGGCGGTGCACAAGGGCTTCGGCGCCGGGGTCTCGGTGGTCACGGCCGCCGCGCTCATCATGGTGTCGGTGTTCGCCGGCTTCATCCACGCCGAGCTGGTGATGATCCGGCCGATGGGTCTGGGCCTGGCGCTGGGCGTGCTCGTGGACGCCTTCGTGGTGCGCATGACGCTCACCCCGGCCCTCATGCACCTCCTGGGCGAGAAGGCGTGGTGGATGCCGCGCTGGCTCGACCGGCTGCTGCCGGACCTCGACGTGGAGGGCGCCAAGCTGCAGCGCAGCCACGGTGTGGACGCCGAGGGGCACACCACGGCGTGACCCGACGGTCGGGGGCAGGTGGCCCGCCGTAGGCTGCCCCCGATGACGACGCAGGCGGCGCAGGTGCAGGAGAAGGCCTTCTCGAGGGAGGTCTGGATCCTCATCGGCGCCGCCTTCGTCGTGGCCGTGGGCTTCGGCATCGTGGCCCCGGCCATCCCGCAGTTCGCCCGGAGCTTCGGGGTGGGCCCCACCGCCGCGGCCACCATCGTGTCCACCTTCGCCGCCTTCCGGCTGCTCTTCGCCCCGGTGGGAGGGCGCCTCTCGGAGCGGTTCGGCGAACGGCCCGTCTACCTCGTGGGCCTGCTCGTGGTGGCGCTCTCCACGGCCGCGGCCGGGCTGGCCTCGAGCTACGGCTGGTTGCTGGCCTTCCGGTCCGTCGGCGGCATCGGCTCCACGATGTTCACCGTCTCGGCGGTGGCGCTCCTCGTGCGGCTCTCCCCGCCCACCCACCGGGGGCGGGTCTCGGCCGCCTACGGCTCGGCCTTCCTGCTGGGCAACGTCTTCGGACCCGTGCTCGGGGGGCTGCTCGCGCCGCTGGGGCTGCGCGCGCCCTTCCTCATCTACGGCGGCTCGCTGCTGGTGGCCGCGGTCGTGGTGGGCCTGGGGATCCGCCCCGAGGCCATCCGATCGCCGGCCGGGGTCGGGGCCGTGCCGCCGCGCATGAGCGTCCGCGAGGCCTGGGGCGACCCGGTCTACCGTGCCTGCCTCACCAGCGGCTTCGCCAACGGGTGGGCCAACTTCGGCGTCCGTGTGGCGCTGGTGCCGCTGTTCGTGGTGGAGGTGCTCCACGCCGGTCCGCAGACCGCCGGGTTCGCGCTGGCCGCGTTCGCCGTGGGCAACGTGGCCGTGCTCAACCACGCCGGACGTCTGAGCGACCGCATCGGCCGCCGCCCGCTGGTGCTGGGCGGGTTGGTGCTCTGCGGCGTGTTCACGGCCTTCTCCGGCGTCATCACCAACGTGTGGGTGTACCTCGCGGTGATGGCGGTGGCGGGCGTCGGCGCCGGTCTGCTCAACCCCGCGCAGCAGGCCGCCGTGGCCGACGTGGTGGGCAACGAACGCTCCGCCGGCACGGTGCTCGCCGGCTTCCAGATGGCGCAGGACGTGGGCGCCATCCTCGGCCCGATCCTCGTCGGGCTGGTGGCCGAGCACTACGGCTACGGGGTGGCCTTCGCCCTCACCGGCGTGGTGATGGGGGTGGCGCTGCTGGTGTGGATCGGTCGCCGCGAGACCGCCCGCGCCGCCGTGCACTGACCCGGCCCACACCCCCTCGCCGCTCACAGGTTCCTGGGGGCAGATCCACAGCGCCACCACAGCGCCTCCGGGGGTGTTCTCCCAGAGTCGCCCCGTTGTCCACCCGTCACCGGCAACCGCTGCCGGTCCGGGGTCCTCCCGGGAGACGACAGGAGTGCGTCATGGCACCTCGCTTCAGCAAGCCCCTCACCCTGGCGGCCGTCGCCGTCGCCGGTGCGTCCGTCGCCCTCGCCGCCCCGGCCCTCGCCGACGGGCACACGGGCGGCAGCGGCCAGGCCTCCAGTTCCACTGCCAGCAGCGTGACCCCCGGCGGCCAGGTCACGGCGGGGGACCAGGCGGCCCCCGGTCGGCAGGGCGACACCGACCGGGAGCGTCCCGACGACGTGCGCGGCCCGCAGGACGGCCCCGGCGGCCACCACGGCCACGGCCCGCAGGGCGGCCCGGAGCACGAGCACCGTGGCGGGCCCTCCCTCGACGCGGCCGCCGAGACCCTGGGCCTGACCACCGACCAGCTCCGCGAGAAGCTCGGGGACCAGACCCTGGGCGAGGTCGCGGACGCTGCCGGCGTGGACCGCGAGACGCTCGTGGACGCGATGCTCGCCGACGAGAAGGAGCGCCTCACCGAGATGCTCGACGAGCAGCTGCCCGAGCCGGGTGAGCGCGGCGACCACGGTGAGCAGGGCGATCGCGGCGACCACGGCGACCACGGCGAGCGCAGCGAGCAGGCCCCCTCCGCCGGGGACGGTGAGACCTCCGACGACGCGGCGACCACCGCGCCCGCCCCGGACGCCGCTGCCTCGGCCTCCTGAGGACCTCGCTCAGTGCGCCGCGGAGTCGCCCCCGGCCTCGGCCGTGGCCGCCTCCGCGGCGCTGCGCGGCAGGGCCAGTGCCAGCGAGGCCACGGCCAGCGCAGTGGTGGTGGGCACCACCATCGCGCCGCCCATGCCCCAGTGCAGGCTCGTCCACCCGATGAGGGCGGGGCCCGCCAGGAAGGTCAGGTAGCCCGCGCCGGCCACCACGGCCAGCATCCGTCCGCCGCCGAGGTGCCCGGCCATGCCGTAGATCAGGGGCGCCAGGACGGCCACGCCCGTGCCCACCAGCAGCCAGCCGAGCAGCACCACCCAGAACGCGTCCTGGGTGACACCCACCAGGTAGCCCACGGCCGCGATGCCGGCGCCCCCGGCCAGGGCGGTGCGGGCGCCGAGGCGCTCCACCAGCCAGTCACCGCACAGGCGCAGGGTCACCATCGCAGCCGAGAACACGGCCAGCCCCGCCGCGCCCCGGCCGGGGGAGACGCCGGTGACGTCGGTGACGTGGATGGTGGACCAGTCCCAGCCGGTCCCCTCGGTGATGCCGAAGAGCACCGCCATCGCGGCCAGCAGCCAGGTCACCGCCGGCAGCCGGGTGCGGTGGCCCTCCTCGGTGCGGTGGGAGACCACGGGGGTGTCCGGCGTGCCAGGTGCGGTGACGGCCAGGAGACCGCCGGCCAGCACGACGGCCGCCAGCGTGGCCGCCACCACCGTGCCACCCGGCCCGTCGGTGAGCAGCCCGGCGAGCAGCACCGCGCTGGCCCCCAGGAGCGACCCGACCGAGAAGAACGCGTGCAGGGTGCTGAGGATGCGCCGGCCCGACCGCTTCTCGGCGTGCACGGCCATGGCGTTCATGGAGACGTCCATGGCCCCGTTGCCCAGGCCCAGCAGCACCGCGGCCGCCAGCACCATCGGCCAGGAGGTCGCCGCCGCGAGCACGGCGAAGGCCACCAGCATCACCCCCGCGCCCACCACGGTGGGGCGGCGTGCGCCGATGCGGTCGGCGAGGCGCCCGGTCACCTGCATGGTCACCGCCGCTGAGCAGCCGAGCACCACGAGCAGCACGCTCACGTCGCCCTCGTGGATGCCGACGCGCTGCCGGACGCTGGCCAGCAGCCCGCCCCAGGTGCCGATGAGGAAGCCGTTGACCACGAAGATCGCGGCCGTGTGCGGGGCGGCGGTGAGGGCGGGGCGCAGCATGGGCCGCATCCTCCCAGACCCCACGTCGCCGTAGCCTTCCGTGCATGAACCGTTCCGTGCTGCGCACCGAGGTCTGGCTGGTGCTCGGCCTCTCCCTCGGGGCCTCGGCCGTCTGGTCGCTGCTGCGGCTGGTGGACCTGCTCACGCGGCCCGGCGGGCTGGCGGGCGCCACCACGCGCATGAACGTGCCGGCCGACCCGGGGCGCCCGTGGCTGTCGGTGGCCACGGAGCTGGTGGGAGTGGGCCTCGCCCTCGTGCCGGCCGCCCTGGTGCTGTTCCTCCTCGGCCGCGATGCCGTGACGGGCCGGGATGACGCTGCGGCGCCGGGCACGACGGGTGCCACGGGCCGGGGCGCCGCGGACACCCGGGACGCGGACCGCCCCCTCCTGGCCGGGGCCCGCCGTCTCGGCCTCGACCTGCGCCGCCCCGGGCGAGACCTGCGCGACGCCACGCTGCTGGCCGCCCTCATCGGCATCCCCGGGCTGGGGCTCTACCTGGTGGCCACGGCGGCCGGGGTGAACACCACCGTGCAGGCGGCCTCCGAGGGGGCGCCGTGGTGGTCGCTGGGTCTCCTCGTGCTGGCGGCCGTGAAGAACGGCGTGCTCGAGGAGGTGGTGCTGGCCTACCTGCTCACCCGCGCCCGGCAGCTCGGCCGGGGGCCGGTGGCGGCGGTGGTGGCGGTGGCCCTGCTGCGCGGCTGCTACCACCTCTACCAGGGCATCGGCGGGGGAGTGGGCAACGTGGCCATGGGCCTGCTGCTGGGGGCCTGGTTCCTGCGCACGCGCCGCGTGGCGCCGTTGGTGGGGGCGCACGTGCTCATCGACCTCGTGGCCTTCGTCGGGTACGCGCTCGTGGCCCCGCAGGTCGACTGGCTCTGAGCGAGCCGCGGGTGAGGTCAGCCTCACCTCACGTAGGCTGCGCGCATGGCCCAGCCGACCTTCCGTGACTTCCGTGCCACCGTCGCCGCCGTGCGCCGGGTCTCACCGAGCTTCGTCCGCGTCACCCTGCGCGATCCGGACCTGCGCCGCTTCGGCGACACCTGTCTGGACCAGCGCATCAAGCTCGTGTTCCCCCTCGAGGCCGGCCCCGACGCACAGCCGGACGCCGATCCCTTCGCCAGCTTCCCCACCGGCGACACCTGGTACCTGGAGTGGCGCGAGATGCCCGAGGACCGCCGCAACACCTTCCGCACCTACACCCCCTCGGCCGTGCGCCGCTCCGAGGGCGAGGTGGACGTGGACGTGGCCGTGCACGGCGACACCGGCCCGGGGTCCCGCTGGGCGCTGGGCGTGCAGGTTGGGGACCCGGTCATGCTCTGGGGGCCCGATGCCGAGGTGCCCGGCCACGAGGCGGCCGGCGTGGACTGGACGCCCGGCACGGCCGAGCGCTTCCTGCTGGCCGGCGACGAGACGGCACTGCCCGCCATCGTGAACGTCCTGCGCGTCCTCGACCCGCTGGCCACCGGCCAGGCCTTCCTCGAGGTGCCCTCGGCCGACGACGTGCGTCCCGTCATCGCGCCGACGGGGGTGGACGTGGTCTGGCTCCCGCGCGATGCCGGGCAGGCACCGGGGGAGCGCCTCGTCGCCGAGCTGCCGGCGCGCCTGACGGTGGAGCCCGGGGCGTCAGGGGTCGCGGCGGATACCCACGCCTCCGACGCCCCGGACGTCACCGACGACGCCGAGGCCGTGCCGTGGGAGCTCGCCGAGGTGACCGGCGCCGGGCAGGCCTACGCCTGGCTGGCCGCCGAGTCCGGCACCGTGAAGGCCCTGCGCCGCCACCTCGTGCGAGAGCGCGGCTGGGACCGCCGGCAGGTCGCCTTCATGGGCTACTGGAAGCAGGGCGTCAGCCAGGTCTGACCGCTCAGAGGGCGGCCACCAGGTAGCCGTCGTGCTCGTCGTCCCACCACAGCTCGGCCACGTCCTCGGTGTCGGCGGCCTTGCAGAACTGCAGGAAGCTCGAGTACCCGAGGGCCTTCTCGGTGAACTCGCTCTCGTGGTGGCGCAGGCGGTCCTTGAGACCGGACAGCGGCACGCCGTCGCCCTCGGGGTCCTCCTCGTCGAGCACGCGGCGCAGCAGGTCGAAGGCCACCTCGCGGTCGGCCTCGCCGGGCAGCTCCACTACCGGGTCGCCTGAGGAGGGGCCGTCCGAGAGGGTGATGACGCCCCGGTCGTCGAGGTGCTTGAGCAGCTCGCCGAAGGCGCGGAAGCCGAAGTCGGCCTCGGAGAAGGTGGGGTCCTTGCGTAGCAGGGTGCGCTTCAGTGCCGATGCCGTGACGGCCCCGCTGGTGGTGCGTGCCAGGCCGGCCACCGTCTGGGCCACGAGCGGCGCGATGGCGCCCGTTCCCTGGTTGGCGGTGGCCACCTCCTCGCCGTCCGGGGTGGTCTTGGCGCCGCGGCCCCGGCCCGAGGACTTGCCGCCCTTGGGCTTCTCCTCGGCCTTCCCGGCCTCGGGGGTGGTGGGGGTGTCCGTGCTCTCCGGTGGGCCGGCATCGGCCTTGGCGGAGGCCTTGGTCTTGCCCTTGCCGCGGCCGCCGGAGGACTTCTTGGAGTCCTCGGCGGGCACGTGCGGGTCCACGCCGTCGAGGGTGTCGTAGAAGAGGAACTCGTCGCAGCTGGGCGGCAGCATCGCCGAGGTGGAGTTGCGCACGCCCACGCCGATGACGTTCTTGTTCAGCTCGCGCAGCTTGTGCACCAACGGGGTGAAGTCGGAGTCACCGGTGCAGATGGCGAAGGTGGTGATGTAGTCGCGCTCGAAGGCCATCTCGATGGCGTCGACCACCATCTTGATGTCGGCGGCGTTCTTGCGGCTGGCCCCCATGCGCTGGGGCATCTCGATGAGCTCCACGTGGCTGCGGGTCAGCATGCGGCGGTCCTCGTCGAAGTAGGACCAGTCCGCGTACGCCTTGCGCACCACCACGCGGCCGCGTTCGGCCAGGGCGTCGGCGATGGGCTTGAGCTCGAAGGCCATGCCCCCGAGGTGGTCGCGTGCCCCGAGCGCGAGGTTCTCGTAGTCGACGAACAGTGCGATGCGGTCTTCTTCCACCCGCCCGAGCCTACGCGACCCGGTCCCGGCCAGTACCGAAGCATGCACCCCCTTGCATATGCGCGGAATCGCATACTACGATCAGGGCATGGACCACGAGGACGTCGACCTCCGTACTCGCGCCGCCGCCATGTTCCGGGTGCTCTCCTCGCCCATCCGCCTGCAGCTCCTGGAGCTGCTGGCCGGTGGGGAGCGGACCGTCACCCAGCTCGTGGAGGCCACGGGTCACTCCCAGCCGCTGGTCTCCCAGCACCTGCGCGTGCTGCGCGACCAGTGCCTGGTGACCACCCGGCGACAGGGGCGGGAGTCGCACTACTCGGTCCTGGACGACCACGTGCTCCACGTGGTCGCCGACGCCCTGGCGCACGCCCGGGAGCACTGCCACGACGACCCCGGCCCCGGGGCCACCGAGAAGCACGACCAGGAGGACGCATGACCACCACCGCCCACCCCACCCACGAGACCCACGCCCACACCCACGGCCCCAACTGCGGCCACCAGGCCGTGGTGCACCTGAACCACGTGGACTACCTGCACGACGGCCACGCCCACCGTGAGCACGAGGGCCACTACGACGAGTGCGCCACCTGCACCTGCGGCTGCGAGGGCCCCTGCGCCACCTGCGCCAGCACGGAGTGCTCCTGCACCGAGTGCGTGCACGCCACCTGCGAGTGCTCCAACTGCTCCGACAGCTGCAGCACCTGCACCTGCACGCAGTGCACCTGCTCCACCTGCCAGCACGGCTGAGCAGGCCTCCCGGCACGACGGAGGGGGCGGACCACCTGGTGGTCCGCCCCCTCCGTCGTGCGTGCCGGGGTCAGCCGTCCAGGACGTCATGGCGCAGCGCCCACCAGTTGACGGGCACGGCGGCCAGGGCGAGCGCGGTGCGCGGGTGGGAGACGCCGCGGCGCGCCACCCAGGCGATGGCCTGGCGCTCGAGCCACAGTCCACCGGCGGCGCCGGCCGCCAGCAGCACCACGCCGGGGAAGACGATGCGCTGCCAGGGGATCTCCGGCTCGTCGAGGCCCTGGGCCGTGCTCGGGAGCTCGGCCTCGGTGGGGTGCTCCGCGAGCTGCGTGGTGTCCTCACCGGCCACGGGCTCGGCGCCCTCGGTGAGGCTCCACGAGGCCTCGGCGGTGCCGGGGGCCACCGGGTCGGGGCGCAGTGCGATGGTGGCCGCGGCGCCGGCGATGATCAGCCCCTGCACGGGCCAGCGGCGGCGCCAGTCCGGGATCCACTCCGGCAGCGCGGTGCTCGCGGTGACCAGGCCGGTCAGGACCAGCGCCGGGGCCAGCTGGAAGGCGTCCCGGCGCACGGTCTGCTGGGGCAGCGAGCGGTCCACTCAGTCCTCCCGGGCCTGGTAGGTGCCGGTGAGGGTCCCCCGGCCGATGGTGTGGAACAGCATCGTGAACGCGGCCACGGTGGCGCTGGCCGAGTTGTCCAGCCCCAGGTCCTCGGTGTCCAGGGCGTGCACGGCCAGGATGTAGCGGTGCGGGCGGTCGCCGGGGGGCGGGGCCATGCCGGCCCAGGCCTTGGCGCCGGTGTCGGCCGAGACCATGAAGGCGCCCTCGGGCAGGTTGTGGCCGCCCTCGGCGCCGGCGTCCGCGGCCAGCTCGGTGACCGAGGCGGGGATGTTCAGGACCGTCCAGTGCCAGAAGCCGGCCGGCGTGGGGGCGTCCGGGTCGAAGCAGGACACGGCGAAGGACTTGGTGCCCTCGGGGGCACCGGTCCACGAGAGCTGCGGGGAGGTCTCGTCGCCCTCGGCGGCGTGGCGGCGCGACATCGGCTCGTGGTTGCGCAGGTCGGCGCTGGTGACGGTGAAGTCGGCGGTCTTCGGCAGCAGGCTGTAGGGCTCGGGGGCCTCGGGGCGGTGCAGGTCCATGGGCCCACCGTATGCGTCCGGTGTGGCGTGCGTCATCCCGGCGGGGTGTGGCCGCCCGGCCCGTCCCCAGCCGGTCGTGGCGGCCGCCGTTCGTCCACAGGTCCGCCGGGCGGGGGCGGGGCAGGCCGGGCGCCGACGGATAGCGTGCGCGCATGACCACTGCACCCAGCACGTCGCGCCAGGCCATCGACCTGCTGCCGGAGTCCGCCCGCGCCTTCGCCGTGGTGCTCGAGCGGTTGCCCGACGACGCCTGGGGCCGCCCCACGCCATGCAGCGAGTGGTCGGTCAAGGACGTGGTGAACCACGTGGTGGCCGAGCACGAGTGGGTGCCCCACCTGCTGCGGGGGGAGGGCGTGGAGCAGGTGGGGGACCGGTACGACGGGGACCGGCTCGGCGGCTCGCCGGCTGCTGCCCGCCGTGCGTGGCAGATGGCGATGCTGGGCTCGCTCCAGGCGTGGGCGCAGGTGGAGGAGGTGGACCAGCCGGTGGCCTTCTCCGGCGGCATGCAGACCGCGGGGGAGTACGCCCACCAGATGCTCGTGGACCTCACCGTGCACGCCTGGGACGTGGCGCAGGGCGGTGGGGTCTCGGTGCCGGTGCTCCCCGACGCCGTGGGCGTCGCCTTCGCCTACGAGAAGCCGCGGGTGGCGCAGGGCGAGGCCGCCGGTCTCTTTGCGCCGCCCAGGCGGCCCCGCTCGGACCATCCGATGGACCAGCTCGTCGCGCTGCTGGGGCGCTGACGTGGCGCTCGCTCCCCTGACCGACCTGCCGCCCACCCCGCGGGTGGTGCTGGACCGCGCCCGACTGCAGGCCAATGTCGACCGCATGGCCGCGACGGCCGCCGAGCGCGGCCAGGCCCTGCGACCCCACGCCAAGACCCACAAGTGCCCGCAGGTGGCCGCCCTGCAGCTGGCAGCCGGTGCGGTGGGCCTCACCGTGGCCACGCTGGGGGAGGCCGAGGCGTTCGCCGAGGCCGGGTGCGGCGACCTGCTCATCGCCTACCCGGTGTGGTGGACGTCCGACCAGGCGTGGCGTGCCGCGGAGCTGGCCACCCGGGTGCGGCTGGCGGTGGGCGTGGACTCCGTGGAAGGTGTGCAGCACCTGGCCGAGCTGTGGCAGGTACCGCGGGGGCGCACCCGGGAGCCCGCCGCGGGGCCGGTGGCCCTGCCGGAGCTCGTGGTGGAGGTGGACAGCGGCCACCACCGCAGCGGGTGCGCCCCGCAGGAGGCCCGCGCGGTGGCGCGTGCCGGCATCGAGACCGGGTTCGTGGTGCGCGGCCTGTTCACCTTCCCCGGACACAGCTACACGCCCGCGGGCCGGCGGGAGGTGGTGCGCCAGGAGGCCGACGCGGTGGCCGAGGCTGCCCGCGGCCTGCGCGCCGCCGGGGTGCCGACCCCGCACGTCTCCGGCGGGTCCACCCCCTCGGTGGCCCTGGAGGAGGCCGGTTTCGACGAGTTGCGCCCGGGCGTCTACGTGTTCGGCGACGCGCAGCAGTGGGAGCTGGGCACGTGTGCGCCCCAGGACATCGCGCTCACCGTGCACTCCACGGTGGTCTCGCACGCCGGTGGGCGCCTCGTCCTGGACGCCGGGAGCAAGGCCCTCGGTGCGGACCGGGCCGGCTGGGCCACCGGCTTCGGGCGGTTGCTGGACCACCCGGGTGCGCGCATCGAGGTGCTCAGCGAGCACCACGCGGTGGCGGTGCTGCCGGACGGCGAGCCGCTGCCGCCGCGGGGCAGCGTGGTGCGCGTGGTGCCCAACCACGTGTGCAACGCGGTCAACCTGGCCGAGGAGCTGCTCGTGGCCGACGACGGTGTGGTCACCGAGCGGTGGCCCGTCGCGGCGCGGGGACGCAACAGCTGAGGGGCGGGACTCGGCGTCGGCTCCGCCGGGTCACCGGCAGGCGGAACGGGCCTTGGTGAGCATCTCCTCGTACTCCGCCCGCGGGTCCGAGGCCAGCACCACGGCCCCGCCGGCCCCCACCGTGACGCGTCCGCCGTGCACGACGGCGGTGCGGATGACGATGGCCAGGTCGGCCGTCCCGGTGGCCGACAGGTAGCCGAGCGTGCCGGCGTAGATCCCGCGCGGTCGGCCCTCGAGCTGGTCGAGCAGGTCGGTGGAGCGGGCCTTGGGGGCTCCCGTCATCGAGCCGCCGGGGAAGGCCGCGCGCAGCAGGTCCACCACCCCGGCCCCCTCGCGCAGGCGCCCGGTCACCGTCGTGACCAGCTGGTGCACCGTCGCGTGGGTCTCCACCGCCATGAGGCGGGGCACCCGGACCGTGCCCGGCCGGCAGACGCGCGCCAGGTCGTTGCGCAGCAGGTCCACGACCATGAGGTTCTCGGCGCGGGTCTTGGGGTCCGTGGCCAGGGCGGCGGCGCGGGCAGCGTCCTCGGCCGGGTCGTCGCTGCGGGCCGCGGTGCCCTTGATGGGGCGGGTCTCCACCGAGCCGTGGGCGTCCACGTGCAGGAAGCGCTCCGGGCTGGAGCACAGCACGGCGGTGCCGCCGTCCTGCAGCAGGGCGGCGAAGGGCGCCGGGTTGGTGCGCCGCTGGCGCAGGTAGGTCGGCAGCACCTCCCCGGTGAAGGGGGCGTCCACGGCCGTGGTGAGGCACAGCTCGTAGGACTCGCCCTCGCGCAACCACCGGCGGGCGGTCTCCACGTGCTCGGCGTAGGTGGCGGCGTCCACGAGCAGGGAGCCCTCCACGTCGGCCACCAGTGGTGTGCCCGCTGGCCGGGGCAGGAGCAGCGGGTCCGGTCCTGGGCCCGTGTCCGCGCCGGGTTCGCCCTCGCCGAGCAGGGCCCGCTGCGTGGAGGCGGCCCAGGCCTCTGCAGCGGTCACGGCGGCCGGCTCGTCGGGGCAGTGGGCCACCACCCACCCGTCCCCGGTGGCGTGGTCGAGCACCGCGTACCGGTCGGCTGACATCCACACCGCCTCGGGCGTGGCCGCGGGGACCACCGGGGGCGCGTCCGAGCGGGTGTCGGTCCAGCGCCGTGCCTCGTAGCCCAGCCAGCCCACGAAGCCGCCCTGCAGGTCGAAGGGCAGATCCTGCCGGTGCGGGGTCGGGCGCGCGGCCAGGGCGTGCTCCAGCACGGCGAAGGGGTCCTGTGCGGCCGAGGGGCGCAGCACCACCGCATGGGGTCCGGTGGGGGTGCCGAGCATCGTGAACCGGCCCCCGCCCTCGCCCGTGCGGGCGCTGTCCAACCACCACGAGGAGGGGCCGGCCGGGTCGGGCACCGGCCCCGACCCGGCCGGCGGTGCGGTCCCGGCCCCGCCGGCCACCCGGGCCGCCCAGCGTGCGTGCACCACCTCGGCGCCCACCCGCTCGAGCCCGGGCACCGGCCTGGCCACGAGGGTCCACGGCCGCGGGGCCGCCGCGCGCACCGCATCGGCGAAGGCCTGCACCACCGCCAGCCCGTGCGGCGTGCCCACCGACTCGGGGTGGAACTGCACGCCCCACCACGGCCGCTGCGTGTGGTGGGCCAGCTGCACCACGCCGTCGGGGGTGCGGGCGTCCACCACCCACCCCGCGGGCAGGGGCTCGACGGCCGCCAGCGAGTGGTAGCGCACCACCTCGGTGGCCGGTGGCAGGTGCGCCGCCAACCCCGTGCCGTGGTGCTCCAGGGCGTCCACCAGCCCGTGCTGCGGGGCCGGGGCCGGCTCCACCCGCCCGCCGGTGGCCACCACCATCAGCTGGTGGCCCAGGCACACCCCCAGCGTCGGCAGGCCGGAGTGCTCCAGCGCCCAGGCCGCCAGGCGCACGTCCTCGGGGCGGGCGGGGTGGCCCGGCCCGGGGGAGATGACCAGGCAGTCCACCGCGCGCACCGCGGTGCGGATGCCGGGGTCGTCGTGCGCCAGCACCAGCGGCTCGCGGCCGAGCGCCGCCGTCAGCAGGTGCGCCAGCACGTGGGTGTAGGAGTCGTGGTTGTCCACGAGCAGGGCATGCAGCGGGCGCGGCGGGAGCGAAGCGGTCACGGCACCTCGTCGAGGGCGGTGTTCCACGCCAGGGCGCGTCCCGGGGCGGCGAGCACCAGCGGCCGCCCGCCGTGCTCCCAGGCCGTCACCCCGCTGATGCCGTGCAGTGCGCTGAGCAGCCAGAGCTCGTGGCCGGCCAGCTCCTGCGGCGTGCGGTGCGCGCTGGCGGTGCGCACCCCGCGGCGGGCGGCCAGCTCGCGCAGCCGGAGCTCGGTGACCGACGGCAGCCGCCCGGCGGCCGGGGGAGTGGTGAGCACCTCGCCCTCCCACCAGGCCAGGGTGCCGTGGGCCGCCTCCAGCACGTGGCCGGCGGACGAGAGCAGCACGGCGTCGTCGGCGCCGCGCCCCAGGGCGGTGCGGCGTGCGTCGGCGAGCACCGCCAGGTCCGGCCCCTTGACCTCGGGAGCGGTGCGCGGGTCGGCTCCCGGGAGGGTCCACAGCCTCGATGCGGGACGACGCGGCGGCGCGGGGCGCAGCAGCACGGTCACCCCGGTGGTGCGCACCTCCAGCCGGGGGAACCACTCGCCCTCGGCCAGCTCGGCCGGCATCTCGTGGGTGGCGGCCACCACCTTCTCGGCCCAGTCCGGCACGCCCGGCCAGGTGCGCGCGGCCGCGGCCACGGTGCGCTCCAGGTGGTGCAGGCGCCCCGGCCACCAGCCGTCCACGTGGCGCCACGAGGTCACCACCACCGGCTCGGGTGCTGCTGCGGCCTCCACGCTCCTCCTCCGCTCTCCGGGCATCACTCGCACGGCCGCTCATTGTGCGGCATCGGTCACAGGGGTTTGCGGTCACCGGGTCCGTGGCCTACGGTCGTGGACACCTCATCCAGAGCGGCCGAGAGACGTGGCTCCACGACGCCGCGGCAACCCGGCGGACCGACAGGTCCGACCACGGGTGCCACTGCCACGAACGATGCGAAGGAGTTCGAGATGCAGCACCGCACCTCCCCTCACCCCCGCCTGAGTGGCGCCGCCCGCACCTCGATGTCGGGCACCTCCTGGGCGTCGCGGCGAATGCCGGCGGCGCAGCGGGCCGCCTGAGCCCCCTGCGCCGAGCCTCGTCCTGAGGCTGACGACCCCCTTTCCCCGCCGCCGCCCCATCGGGTGGCCGGCTGACCGCACCCCGGTGCGCCCTCGCGCCGGGGCGGTCCCCCGTACCCAGGAGACGCCATGACCCAGCCCACCACCGCCACCGAGACCACCCCGACCACCCGCGCCACCGCCGACGCCCCCTCCGTCGAGGCCCTGGACCCCACCACGTGGGGCCTGGCCACCCGCGCCGTCCACGCCGGCCAGGTGCCCGACTCCGACACCGGATCCCGCGCGCTGCCGCTCCACCAGACCACCAGCTACGTCTTCGCCGATGCCGACCAGGCCGCCAACCGGTTCGCCCTAGCCGAGCTGGGCCCCATCTACACGCGCCTCAACAACCCCACCACGCAAGTGGTGGAGGACCGCCTGGCCGCCCTGGACGGTGGGGTGGGCGCCCTGCTGCTCTCCTCCGGCCAGTCCGCCACCACCCTGGCGCTGCTCAACCTGTGCGACGCCGGCGACCACGTGGTGGCCTCGTCCCACCTCTACGGCGGCACGCAGAACCTCTTCGCCGTCACCCTCAAGCGCCTGGGCATCGACGTCACCTTCGTGGACCCGGCCGACCCCGCCGCCTGGCGCGCCGCGGCCACCGACGCCACCAAGGCGTTCTTCGGCGAGACCGTCTCCAACCCCTCGGGCACCGTGCTCGACATCGCCGCCGTGGCGGAGGTGGCGCACGAGGTGGGCGTGCCGCTGGTGGTGGACAACACCATCGCCACCCCGGCGCTGCTGCGCCCCATCGAGCACGGGGCCGACGTGGTGGTCTACTCGGCCACCAAGTTCCTCGGCGGGCACGGCACCGCGGTGGCCGGTGCCATCGTCGATGCCGGGCGCTTCGACTACACGGCCCATGGCGACCGCTTCCCGCACTTCACCGAGCCGGACGAGACCTACGGCGGCATCGTCTTCGGCCGTGACCTGGGCGCGGACGGGGTGTTCGGGGTGAACCTCTCCTACGTGCTGCGGGCCCGCGTGGTGCTCCTGCGCGACCTGGGGGCCTCGGTCTCGCCCTTCAACGCGTGGCTCATCGCCCAGGGCCTGGAGACGCTCACGCTCCGTCTGGAACGCCACCTGTCCAACGCGCGCACCCTCGCGCACTGGCTGGCCGAGCACCCGCAGGTGCAGCGCGTCCACTGGGCCGGGCTGCCGGACCACCCCTCCCACGCGGTGTCGGCGCGCTACCTGCCCGACGGTCCCGGCTCGGTCGTCTCCTTCGAGCTGGCCGGCGGTGCCGAGGAGGGGCGCGCCTTCGTCTCCGCCCTGCGCCTGCACAGCCACGTGGCCAACATCGGCGACGTGCGCTCGCTGGTCATCCACCCGGCATCCACCACGCACGCCCAGCTCTCCGAGGCCGACCAGCGCGCGGCCGGCGTCACCCCCGGGCTGGTGCGGCTCAGCGTCGGCATCGAGGACGTGGACGACCTGCGCGCCGACCTCGAGCGGGGGTTCGCGGCCGTGGCTGTCGGGGGTGCGCGGTGACCGCCACGCTCCCGAGGCGTGGCGCGGTGTCCGCCGGCGCCGGGGCACCTGCACCGCGGCACCGCGTCGTGCGCCCCGGGCCGGTGCGCCTGGAGGGTGGTGCGCTGCTGGACCCCGAGGTGTCGCTGCGCACCTGGGGAGCCCCCGCGGCGCCCGACGGCTCCAACGTGGTGGTGGTGCTGCACGCCCTGACCGGCGACTCCCACGTGGGCGGCCCCGGTGGCCCGGCGCACTGCCCGCGCGGGTGGTGGCCGGACCTCATCGGGCCCGGGCGCCCCCTGGACACGCGGCGCCTGCACGTGGTGGCGCCGGACGTGCTCGGCGGGTGCAGCGGCACCACCGGCCCGGCGAGCCCCGCCCCGGACGGGCGCCGGTGGGGCAGTCGCTTCCCGGCCGTGACGGTGCGCGACCAGGTGGCCGTGGAGGTGGCCGCCGTGCGCGCGCTGGGCCTGCGCCGGGTGGGGTACGTGCTCGGCGCCTCGGCCGGTGGCATGCGCGCCCTGGAGTGGGGCCTGCAGCGCGAGGTGGAGGCGGGGCACCTGTGCGTGGTGGCCGCGCCGGCCGTGGCCTCGGCGGACCTGCGCGGCGGCCTGGCCCTGCAGCGGCAGGCGGTGACCGCCGACCCGGCGTGGCGGGGCGGTGACCACCCGTCGGGGGCGGGCCCGGTGGCCGGGCTCGCCCTGGCCCGGCGGATGGCGATGCTCACCTACCGCAGCGCCGACGGCCTCGAGGAGCGCTTCGGGGAGGGGTCGCCGGGCACCTGCGCCTCGGGTGGCTCGGTGACGGCCTGGCTGGACCACCACGGGGACTCGTTCGTGCGGCGCTTCGACGCCGGGGCGTACCTCGCCCTCATCGACGCGATGGCGAGCCACGACGTGGGGCGCGGGCGCGGGGGAGTGCCGGCGGCCCTGGCCGCCGTCCACGCCCGGGTGACGGCGGTGGGCGTGAGCAGCGACCGGCTGGTGCGCCCCGAGGAGGTGCGCCGGGTGGCGGCGCTCGCCGGGGGCCGCTACCTGCAGGTGGAGTCCGCCAGCGGCCACGACGGGTTCCTCACCGAGACCGAGGCCGTGGCGGGGCTGCTGGGCTCGGTGCTGGCCTGAGCGAGGGTGGCAGGGCGTGCGCGGCCCGGGTCGTGGACAACCTGCCTGACCGTGCCACGATGCGCGCCATGACACGCGTGCTGGGAGTGCTGGGTGCCATCGAGGCCGAGGTGGTGGCGCTGCGGGCGGCGCTGGAGGACGCCCACGAGGAGGTGGTGCTCGGCCTGACCGTCACCCGCGGCGTGCTCGACGGCATCCCCCTCGTGCTGGCGCGGTGCGGCGTGGGCAAGGTCAACGGGGCCCTGGGTGCCGCGGCCCTGCGGGTCGCCGGGGCCGAGGCGGTGCTCTTCACCGGGGTGGCCGGCGGCATCGCGCCGGGGGTGGCCGTCGGGGACCTCGTGGTGGCCGATGACGTGGTGCAGCACGACGTGGACGTCACCCCGCTGGGCCGCGGGCCCGGCGAGCTCCTCGGCGAGCCGCTGGCCTGGTCGGCCGACGACCGGCTGCGCGCCGCTTGCGAACGGGCCGCTCGCGCCATCGCCGAGGACGCCGCGGTCCACACCGGGCGGGTGGCCTCGGGCGACCAGTTCGTCGCCAGCGGGGCCGCGCGCGCCCGCATCCACGAGGTGTTCGGCGCCCTGGCCGCCGAGATGGAGGGTGCCGCCACCGCCCAGGCCTGCGCACGCATGGGGCTGCCCTGGGCCGTGGTGCGCAGCATCAGCGACAGCGCCGACGAGGGAGCGGTGGAGGACTTCCCGGCGTTCCTGGAGATGGCCGCCCGCCGCGGGGAGGCGCTGGTGCGGCAGGTGGTGCGCGAGCTGGCCTGAGGTCCGCTGCCCGGCAGCCGCGGGTGTCGCCCCGACCTGACCCGCCTGGTTGCGCCGCTACGGTGACCCATGACCTGGAAGCAGCGCGCCAGGCGTGCCCTCGACCACCCCGTGGCCGGCATCCCGGCGCGCGCCGCCTTCACCGCCCTGGCCACCGCCCAGCTCGCCCGGGCCGCCCGGCACGACCGCCGCACCGTCGGGCTGCCCACCCCCGAGCAGCGAGCCGACACCGCCGAGCACGTCACCATCGCCGTGAAGACCTTCATGCGGCCCGCCACCTGCCGCCGCTTCATCCGCTCCGCGCGGACGTGGTGCCTCTGCCGTTCAACTCCGGGGTCCCCGTGGGGCGCAACCTCGCCCTCTCGATGGTGGACACCGAGTTCACGCTGGTGACCGACGACGACCACGTCTTCACCGCCGCCACGCAGATCCACCGGGCCGTGGAGTACCTGCGGGCCACGCCGGAGGTCGACATCGTGGGCCTGGCGCTGGTGGGGCTGCCCCAGAACGAGGCCGGTGACCTGCGCTACCCGCGCATGGTGGAGGGGACCCTCCCGCCGCTGCGCGAGGACGACGAGGCGCTCAACGGCCTGCCGGTGCGTCTCATGGTGGCCCAGAACTACGTGACCCGCACCGAGTCGCTGCGCCGCATCGGGTGGGACGAGGGGGGTGCGCATGACCGACCACAAGGACTTCTTCCACCGGGCCTCCGGGCGGCTGGTCACCGTGATCGACATGGGGTCCGGCAGCTACCACGTGCGCACGCCCTTCAAGAAGGACTACATGAGCTACCGCGACGCCGTGGCGGACGACGGTGCCTACCTGACCCGCAAGTGGGCGGCCGTGGTCGCGGGGGAGATCCCCTCGGACACCACCTGCTACGGCGGGAGCTCCGCCGAGCGGCGCGCGGCCCGCGGCGTCTGATCCCGCGGGGCCGGAGGGGTTCCGCGGCCAGCAGGACGGCCCGGGTAGCGTGGCGCGGGTGAGCGACGACCTGCCTGAACTGCCCGACGTGACCGTCCCGGACGACCTCTCCGGCCTCGAGGAGGCCACGCCCGGCCCCACCCCGCTGGCCCTGGTGCACGGGCTGGGCTCCAACCCCATCGACTGGCAGGACGTCGTGAGCCGGGTGGGGGCCTCGCGCCCCATGGCCGCGCCGTGGGTGGACGCGCTCAAGCCCAACCGCCCGGCGGGCCCGCTGGACCTCTCCGCCTGCGCCTCGGCCGTGCTCTACACCGGCGACGTCATGACCTGGCGCCAGTTCGACCTGGTGGGGCAGGACGTGGGCGGCATGGTGGGTGCCACGCTGGCGGCCGAGCACCCGGAGAAGGTGCGTCGACTGGTGCTCTCGGGCGTCTTCGTCTCGATGCCGAAGATGGCCGTGCGCATGCAGAAGCTCGCCCTGCAGGCCCAGACCCGCAACGCGCTCGTGGCCCAGGGCATCGACCGCCAACGCACCCTGCAGACCCTGGACACCCTCGCCGGGCTGGACCTCACCGAGACCCTGCGGGCCGTGCAGCAGCCCACCCTCGTGCTCGTGGGCGCCGGTGACCGCGCGGGGAGGGCGATGGCCCGCCAGGTGGCCGAGCTGCTGCCCGACGGCCGCGTGCAGGAGATCCCGGGCGCCGGCCGCCGCCCCGCGCTGGAGGCCCCCGAGGCCTACGCCGACGCGGTGGTGGAGTTCACCGCGTGAGGAGCGGCCCCCTCCCGGAGCGCAGCAAGGACGGCTCGGTCCACGTCACCGACGAGCGGGTCAACACCCTCTCCCACCTGGTGGGCTCCTGCTTCGCGCTGCTCGGTGGCGCGGTGCTCGTCACGCAGGCCGCCACCACCGGTGACCCCTGGCGCATCGTCGGTGCCGGCGTCTACTCCGCCACCCTGCTCCTGCTGTTCGTGGCCAGCACCCTGCACCACGGTCTCGACCTGGGGGAACGGGGCGACACCGTGCTGCGCACCCTGGACTACACGGCCGTGTTCGCCCTCATCGCCGGGACGGTGACGCCGTTGGTGCTGGTGGACGTGCGCACGCCGCTGGGGTGGGCGGTGCTGGGCACGGTGTGGGCGATCGCCGTGGGCGGCATCGTGCTGCGCGCGGTGAACCCCCGGCTGCCCAAGGAGGTCACCAACACGCTCTACATCGTGCTGGGGTGGATGCCGGTGGCCCTGGTGGCCGGGGACGTCACCCTCCCGGCCGGCATGTTGGCGCTGCTGGCCGCCGGCGGGGTGGTCTACTCCCTCGGCTTCGTCGTGTTCATCCTCGAACGGCCCAACCCGTGGCCGGGGGTGGTGGGTTTCCACGAGATCTGGCACGTGCTGGTGGTGCTGGCCGCGGCCCTGCACTGGGCGATGGTGGCGGCGTACGTGGTGCCCGCCTGAGGCAGGCCGGCGCGCGGCACGGGCGTGGGCGTGGCGCGCTCAGCGGCCGTAGCGGTCGGCCCAGGTGAGCACCTCGTCCACGTACTGGCCGGAGTTGTTGTACCGCTTGATGGCGGCGCGCAGCGTGGCGTCGTCCTGGAGGTCGCGCTCCTGGTTGCCGCAGATGATCCGCGCCGCGGCCAGTGAGGCGTCGTAGATGTTCTGCGGGTCCTTCTGGCCGTCGCCGTTGCCGTCCTGCCCCAGCTCGGACCACGTGAGCGGGATGAACTGCATGGGTCCCACGGCGCGGTCGTACTCGGCGTCACCGTCCAGCTCGCCGCCGTCGGTGTCGCCGTGGCCGGTCACGTTGCCGCCGGCGCCGGAGCCGTCGAGCCGCGCTCCGAAGATGGGTGGGTCGGCGCGGCCGGTGTCGTCGAGCTTGCCGCCGTTGGCGTGCTTGGACTCCACCCGCCCGATGCCGGCCAGCACCTGCCAGTCGAGGTCATGGCACGGGCGGTCGAACTCCTCGGCGCCCTTCGCGGCCTTCTGGTAGGCGTCGAGGGCGGTCGGCGGGATGTCGTCGGCCCGCTCGTTGGCCGGGTTGAGCGTGGCCACGAGCCAGGCCAGCACGATGCCGCCCAGCACCACCAGGGCGATCCAGACACGGCGGTCCGACCGGCCAGGGCGGCGGGCCGGGCGGCGTCGTCTGGCGCGGGGCGCGGACATGGGACTCCTGGGACGGGGTGAGGGGCGGGCGCAGCCTACCCAGCCGGGCTGGATGCGATGACCCGTCCGCCCTCGGAACCGGCGCCGGGCCCCATCTCCACCAGGTGGTCAGCGGTGCCCAGGGCCACTGGGTCGTGCTCGGCCAGCACCACGGTGTGCCCGGCATCGGCCAGGGTGTGCAGTTGGCGCAGCAGGCGGTGCGTGTCCGCCGGGTGGAGACCGGTGGTGGGCTCGTCGAAGAGGTACAGGGTGGGCTGGCGGCGGCGGGTGCGCAGCTCGGTGGCCAGCTTGATGCGCTGCGCCTCGCCGCCGGACAGCTCGGTGGCCGGGTGCCCCAGGCGCAGGTAGCCCAGACCGAGGGTGGCCAGCGCCTCCACGGTGCGCCGCACGGGGGCCTCGTCGGCGAAGACGGTGCGCGCCTCGTCCACGGTGAGGTCCAGCACCTCGGCGATGGTGAGCCCGTTCCAGCGCACCTCGAGGGTCTCGTCGTCATAGCGGGCGCCGTGGCAGTCCGGGCAGATCGAGTACGTGCCGGGCATGAAGAGCAGCTCCACCGAGACCGAGCCCTGGCCCTCGCAGGTGGGGCAGCGGCCGGGAGCGGTGTTGAAGCTGAACCGGCCGGCGCCGAAGCCGCACTCCTTGGCCTCGGGGGTGGCGGCGAAGAGGCTGCGCACCCGGTCGAAGGCACCGGTGTAGGTGGCCAGGGTGGAGCGCGGCGAGCGGCCGATGGGCTTCTGCGTGATGCGCACCAGGCGCCCGGGCACCTCGGCGGGGTCCCCGTCATCGACCCCAGGAGTGGCCCCTCCAACGGTTCCGCCAGTGTGTTGAGTCGTCGACTCCCGGGGTCCGATGGCGCTCACGACCCCGACGAGCGACGACTCACCGGGCGTGCCAGGGGTGGCGGGCGCGTCGTCCGCGGGGGCGTCGGCGTCGTCGGCCTCGGTGGCGACCTCCTCGGCGTGGGCGCGCACCGCCTCGGCGATGCCGTCCAGCAGCGAGCTCTTGCCGGAGCCGGAGACGCCGGTCACCACGGTGACGGCCCCCATCGGCAGGTCCACGTCCGCGCCGGCCACGGTGTGGCGGTGGATGCCGTGCACTCGCAGCCACCCGGTGGCCGCCCGGGGCCCGCCCTCGCGGACCTCCTCGGGGTGCACGGGGCGCTCCAGGTACCGCCCGGTGAGCGATGCGGACACCCCCGGCAACTCATCGACCGGCCCCGAGTGCAGCACGAGCCCGCCGTCCTGACCGGCGCCCGGCCCCACGTCCACCACGTGGTCGCAGGCCGCCACCACGGCCATGTCGTGCTCCACCACCAGCACCGTGTTGCCGTCCTCCACCAGGCGCCGCAGCACGCGCAGGAGAGCCTCGGCGTCGCGCGGGTGCAGGCCGGCCGAGGGCTCGTCGAGCACGTAGACCACACCGAACAGCCCGGTGTGCAGCAGGGTGCCCAGGCGCAGCCGCTGCATCTCGCCGGGGGAGAGGGTGGGGCTGCGGCGGTCCAGGGAGAGGTGTCCCAGGCCCAGCTCCAGCAGCACGGCGGTGCGAGCCACGAGATCCGTCAGGAGGGCCCGCTCGGCGGCCTCCTGCGCGGTGGGTGCGGCGGGGGGCGGGACGTCGGGCGAGGTGGCGTCCCCGGCCGGCGCGTCCGCATCGGGCAGGACGGCCAGGCGGGCGCGGGCCAGGCGGTCCACCTCGGTGACCGGCAGCGCGCTGAGCCCGACGATGCCGTGGCCCTGCCAGGTGACCTGCTGCGCGTCGGGACGCAGGCCGGCGCCGCCGCAGGTGGGGCACGGGCGGGACTCCACGAAGCGCAGCGCCCGGGCCCGCTGGGTGGCCGACTTCGTCTCGGCGAGGGTGCGCATCAGGTAGCGGCGGGCGGAGGAGAACTGGCCGGAGTACGGCCGCTGGATGCGCTCGGGGTCTCGCTCGGGCACCACCTGCACCACTGGCTGCTCGTCGGTGAACAGGATCCAGTCCCGGCTCTCCTGCGGCAGGGTGCGCCACGGCACCGTGACGTCGTACCCGAGCGTCGCGGTGATGTCGCGGTAGTTCTTGCCCTGCCAGGCGCCCGGCCACGCGGCGATCGCGCCCTCGGCGATGGAGAGGTCCGGGTCCGGCACCATCGAGGACTCGGTGGGCTCGTGCACCACGCCCAGTCCCGAGCACGCCGGGCAGGCGCCGGTGGCCGTGTTGGTGCTGAACGCGTCCGAGTAGAGCGTCTCGGCGCCCTCGGGGTAGGTGCCGCAGCGGCTGTACAGCATCCGCACGATGCTGCCGGTCTGGCTGACCGTGGCCACGGTGGAGCGCGAGGAGGTACCGCTGCTCGTGGCCTGCTGGCCCAGCGCGACCGCCGGCGGCAGACCGGTGATGCTGCGGACCTGCGGGTCGAGCGCGCCGTGGATGAGGCGCCGCGCGAAGGGGGCGACGGTCTCCAGGTAGCGGCGCTGGGCCTCGGCGTGGATCGTGCCGAAGGCCAGGGAGCTCTTGCCCGAGCCGGAGACGCCGGTGACGGCCACCAGGCGGTTGCGCGGGATGGTGACCGACACGTCGCGCAGGTTGTGCAGGTGCGCGCCGGTGACGGTGATGTGCGTGGCGTCGGTGGGGGTGGACGGGCTCGCGGCGGCGGGCTGGCTCGGGGGCTGGGCGAGGGAGTCAGTGGCACCGGACGTCATCGGGCCAGTGTCGCAGCCGGGCGGGGAGGCGGGGCTCAGCCGCCCAGCACGGGCAGGTCGAGGTCGAAGGCGCGCACCATGGCCACCGCCAGGTCGCGCTCCTGCCGGGGGTGCAGCCACCCGACCACACGCCCCAGGGAGGCGGTCGGCACGGTGACGACGTTGTCCAGCGAGGCCGCGCACTCGGCGTCGAGGCCGTTGGTCGGGCCCAGGGGGACCTCGCTGGAGAGGCCCTTGACGGTGCGGGTCACCGGAACAACGGTCACCTTCGTCAGGGCGGGGCGGGCCGCGTCGCGAGTCAGCACGAGGACAGGGCGGGTCTTGTCGAGTTGGGCGAGGCGGATCTCGCGCACGTCAGTCACCCACGGACACGTGGCCGACGGTCCAGGCCACGAGGTCGTCCAGGTCGTCCTCGGCGCCTCTGGTCCGGAGCACCTCGGCGTCGTGCAGGGCTGCCAGGTGGCGCAGGTGACGCTCCAGGGCGGAGGAGACCAGCTCGGCCCGGCTGGCTGCCGTGCCGTCGCTCACGAGACGGTCGAGGGAGGCGACGAGTTCGTCGGGCAGGCGCACGGCGATCTGGGTGCTCATGGCCACAGGGTAGCGCGGCGCATCCCGCGATGGGATGCAGCGCGTGGTGTCGAGGTCGAGGTGGAGCGGAGTGCCCGGTACGCGGGGCTCCGCTCCACGGCGAGCCGGCGGTCGGTGACCGGCGGGCGCCGGACCCCCGAAAATCCCGCGCCACCCGGCCGCAGGCCCGCCTACCCTTGCGCCGTGCCCCTCGCCACCCCACCCGCCGCGCCCGCCCCCGGGCCCGTCGCGCGTGCCGTGGACTGGTTCCTCCCGCCGCGCATGGGGCGCACCTTCCGCTGGCTGGTGGGTGGCGCCTACGCGGCCAACCTGGCCGACGGCATCATCCTGGCTGCCGCCCCGCTGCTGCTGGCCACGCTCACCGACTCCGCCCTGCTCATCGCCGCCGCGCCCATGCTCAACCGCCTGCCGTGGCTGCTCCTGGGACTCGGGGCCGGCGCCGTCGCCGACCGGGTGGACCGCCGCCGCATGACCATGGCCGGCGACCTCGCCCGCGTGGTGGTGCTCACGCTGCTGGTGACCGCGCTGGTCACGGGCCACGCCAGTATCGGCGTGGTGCTCACGGTCTCGCTGCTGCTGGGCGTCTGCGAGGTGGTCACCGACTCGGCCTCCATGACCCTGCTGCCCTCGGTGGTGGACCGCCGGGACCTCACCACCGGCAACGCGCGCATGATGTCGGCCAACCTCGTGGCCAACCAGATGCTGGGCCCCGCCGTGGGTGCGGGGTTGTTCGCCCTGGGCAGCGCGTGGGCGTTCAGCTCCTCGGCGCTGCTGCTCCTGCTGGCCGCCGCCGCCGTGAGCCGGATGGTGCTGCCCGCGCGCGAGACCGCGCCCGACCCCGGCACGCCCACGGGGCTGCGGGGCCTGCACGCCGACGTGGTGGCCGGCCTGGCGTGGCTCAAGGACGCCCCCGCCGTGCGCACGCTCGTGCTCACCATCCTCACGTTCAACGTCACCTGGGCGATGGGGTGGGGCGTGCTGGTGGTCTGGTCGCACGAGCGGCTCGGGCTGGGGGCCGTCGGGTTCGGCCTGCTCAACACCGCCTCCGCGGTGGGCGGGGTGGTGGCCGTGCTGGCCTACGACCGCATCGCCGCCCGGTGGTCGCTGGCCTCGGTGATGAGGGTGTGCCTGGCCCTCGAGGTGCTCTGGCACCTCACCCTGGCCACCACCACCTCGGCGCCGGTGGGCTATGCGGCCATGTTCGTGTTCGGCCTGTACGGCTTCGTGTGGGCCTCCACCTCGTCGGCCGTGCGGCAGCGCGCCACCCCGGACCACATGATGGGGCGCATGAGCGCCATCAACCTGGTGGGCCTCACCGGGGGCATGGTCATCGGCATGCCCATCGGAGGTCTGCTGGCCGACGCGTTCGGCATCACCGCACCGTTCTGGGTGGGCTTCGCGGGGTCGGGCCTCACGCTGGTGCTCATCTGGCGGTCGCTGGCGCACATCGCGCACGCCGAGGAGCCCGCGGCGGCCTGACCCCACGCCGGCGGAGGCGCCGGCCCCTCGGCTTGGTCTAACCTGCCTGCGGGGGGTGTAGGGATGACCTGGGGACCGCACAGCACGCCGCGTCGGTCGGTGCTCGCTGGACTGGCCGCGATGGGGCTGACGTCCTGCAGCGTGCCCGACCCGCGGAGCCTCGAGCCGGCGCCGTCCGCGCAGCCGAACGGCGCGAAGGCCCCGCCTCTCCCGACGCGGTCCGCGCCGGTGTCCCCGTCCTCGCCGGGCACCACGACATCGACCCCCGCCGCACCGGAGCCCGCGCGCGAGTCCGCGCCGGAGCTCTCGTCCGAGCCGCCCGGGAGCTCACGCCACCGCGGCGCCGTCGAGGAGGAGTTCGCCGGGCGCCGTCCGCGGCACTGGGGCTCGGCGGTGCCTGGCGTGGTCACCCGGGGGAGTGCCCTCGCACGCTCCCGCCGCCGGGTGGCGCTCACCCTGGACGCCTGCGGGGGTGGGGCGGGTGCGGGGTACGACCGGGCGCTCATCGAGGTGCTGCGGGACCTGCGCGTGCCGGCCACGCTCTTCCTCAACGCGCGGTGGGTGCGGGCCAACCCGAGCACCACGCGGGACCTCGCCCGCGACCCGTTGTTCTCCCTGCAGAGCCACGGATGGCGCCACGTGCCACTGTCGGTGACGGGGCGGCACGCGTACGGCATCCGCGGCACCGGCAGCGTCCGCGAGGCGCACGCCGAGCTGACCCGGGGCATCCCGGTGCTGCAGCGCCACACCGGTCGGCCGGTGCGCTGGTTCCGCCCCGGGACGGCGCACTGCGACGAGGTGGCCTCGGCCATGGCCGCACACGTGGGCACGCCCGTGGTCGGCTTCAGCGTCAACGGCGACGGCGGCGCCACCTTCTCTGCCGAGCAGGTGGCGCGGGCCGTCGGTTCGGCAGGGCCGGGGGACATCGTCATCGCCCACATGAACCACCCGGAGTCCGGCACCGCCGCCGGTCATGCCCGTGCGCTGCCCGAGCTGCTCGGCCGGGGCCTGGTGTTCAGCCACCTCGACGACATGGTGTGACGCGCCGCCGCGCGGCGGGGGCTGGCCGCGGACGGGCCTGCTGGGGGTGAGCGGTGTGGGCCCTGAGGCACGCTGGGGCGCTGCCTGCCGTCCTGGTTCCGGTCAGGCGTGCGGCGGGGGAGGCAGGGCGCACGCCGTGGTGCCGCCCGGCAGCTGGTGGCGGTGGTCGGCCACCCACCGGTAGGTCGCCGGAGCCACCCACGCCACCGGGGGAGCGGCCAGGACCACCCCGGCCGCGTGGAGGAGTGCGCCCCGGAGGGTGGTGCGCTCGGCGGTGCGCAGGGCCGCCGCCACGGCCGGTGCGCCGAACAGCACGCGGCCGGCATCGTCCACGAAGGGGATCTCCCGCTGCGCGCGCCGTGCATCGATGCCGTGCTCCGCCAGGCGCGCGTCCGTCATCGGGGCCACCACGCAGGTGACGGGCCAGCCGGCCAGCAGGAGGGCGGCGCGGGTGCAGAAGCCGCAGTCGGGGTCGTACAGCAGGGTGCTCACGGGATCCAGTGTGCCCGGGGCCGCGTGCGCGCCCGCCCGGCCAGCCCCGGCCCCGCTCTCTCGAGGCGTGCCCTCGCCCTGCAGAAGCCCGCCTGTGGTCCAGAGGTACGCACTCTCGGGCGTACCTCTGGACCACAGGCGGACCTCTGCGGCGCCCGCGCATCCTGACGAACTCGTGCGGGTGCGCGGGCAGCGCGCTTGACCGCTGCTGTCACCGTGACCTGCCTGGCCGCCGGCCCCGCCTCGGCCGCCCCGGCCCCGAGGGCACTGACGCGGTGACCGCCGAGGTGGAGATCACCGACAACGACGACGCCGCCCCCACCTACGACCAGCTCATCGACAGTGGCGCCGAGATCTGGAACTCCGCCGTGAGCTCCATCCACCTGGTCGATGCCGGCGACGGCGGCCAGGCGATGCTCACCGACACCGAGGGCGACGACCTCAACGGCTCGTGGGTCCGCACCTGGGGCTTCGGCGAGGGCGAGGTCTTCATCGACCACGCCCAGGCCCAGGAGTACGACGCCCAGCCCAACGCGCAGGAGATCGCCCAGATGGAGGCCAACGCCGGCGCCGGGTACCTCTTCGACGGCCTGGGTCGCTGAGGAGGGGCACCGACCGAGCCGACGGCGCCCCGCCCACCACACCGGTGGGCGGGGCGCCGTCGCGTACCTCGGTGCGCGGACGCCTCAGCGCACGTACGGCGGCAGCGGGCGCGGGGTGCTCGGCTGGTAGCCCTCGCTGAGGTCGATGCCGTAGTCGGCGGCGAAGAGCGCACGGCTGGTGTAGAGCTCGTCGCTGCCCTCGGTGAGGGTGAACACGCGGGCGCCGCGCAGGCGGTGGTCCTGCGCCCCGCCCAGGCCGTAGGCGCCGAAGCCGGTGCCCGGCCCGTAGCCCAGGCGGATGCCGAAGTAGTCGCCCTCGTAGGTGTTGACGTGGTCGTGCCCCACGTACAGCCCGCGCACGTCGCCGCGGAACAGCATCGCGTTGAACAGGCCGGAGTTGAACGGTCCGGGGCACTCGTCCTCGTTGCGCTCACCGGTGATGCGGTGCTTGGCCACGGCGCGGGCGTGGTCGGCCGGCGTGCGGCTGTCCACGCTGTCCCACCACATGAAGCGGTGCTCCCACAGGGCGATGTGCTGGAAGGCCAGGCCGGGGACGGGGCGGCCGGTGGCGCGCTCCAGCTGGGCGGAGGTGTGGGCGTACCAGTCCACCTGGTCGAAGCGCAGCCAGTCCCAGTCGGGATAGCCCTCGAAGTCCTGGCCGGCGATCTCGTCCGGGGCGTAGCGGCCGGAGTCCAGCAGCCACACGGCGGCGGCCGCGCGGCCACCCTTGGAGCCACGGATGGGCAGCACCATGTTGCCGGTGCCGGTGATGCCGCGGGCACCCTCGCCGTTGACGTTGTGGCGGTAGCGGCGCACGAACTCCAGGATGCGGCGCTCGGTCATGCCCGTGCGCTCGGCGGAGTCCTCGTCGTGGTTGCCCATGGTGACCGCCCACGCGATGCCGCGCTCCTCCATCGGCATGACGACGTTGTTGAGCGCCTGGCGCACCTGGGTGGCGCTGTCCATGTCGCCGTTCACCACGTCGCCGTTGATGACCACGAGGTCGGGGCGCACGTCGTCCAGGACCGCGGCCTGCAGCTGCAGGGTGCGGCGGTCGGTGGTGTGGGTGTCCTGGGTGTCGTTGAACTGCACCACCGTGAAGCGGCCGTCGCGGCGGAAGCGCAGGTGCGTGCGCTCGATGCCGCCGCGCACCGGGGTGGCGTGCGCGGGGGAGGCGGCGGCGGTGGCGGCTGCGCCGGCGGCTCCGAGGCCGGCGCCGCGCAGCAGGGAACGGCGGTCGATGGGGGAGGTCATGAGGGGCCTTTCGTCCGGGAGTGGGGGCGGGCGCGCGCACCGTAGGAGGCCCCGGTGGCCGGTGCGTCGATGCCGGGTGGCCGGGCGGTGGCGCCGAACCGAACGGCCGGCGAACAGGCCGGGGGTGGTCGCCGGTGGGGGAGCGGCGGCCGGCAGGTGTGGGCGGCCCGGCGTAGCCTCGATGCATGGACGCGCCGCTGCCCCCGCGCCGGGAGGGTCCCGCCGAACGCGGCCGCGCCGCATCGGAGCAGCGCGCCCGGCCCGAGGAGCCCGAGCCGCAGCCCGGCGGCGAGCTGACCGTGGAGAAGGCCCGCTCGGTGGCCGAGCAGGCCATCCTGCAGGCGCAGCGGGAGGGCGCCTTCGAGAACCTGCCCGGCGCCGGGCGCCCGCTGGAGGGGCTGGACCGCCCGCACGACCCTGACTGGTGGGCCCGCGACAAGCTGCGCCGGGAGAACGCCGACCTCTCGGCGGCCCTGCCCGTGGTGCTGCAGCTGCGGCGCGAGAAGGCCGGCCTGCTCGAGGCGGTGCTGGCCCTGCCCACCGAGGACGCCGCCCGCGCGCACCTGGAGGACTTCAACGCCCGGGTGCTGGCCGACCGCCGTCGTCCGCCGGCCACGGAGCACTCCCCGCCGGTCGTGGGCCGGGTGGACGTGGAGGAGTACCTGGCCCGATGGCGTGCCGGTCGCCCCGTCGTGGAGGCCGAGGCCGCCCGGCTGGCTGCCGAGGCCGCGGAGGCCCGCCGCGCGCACGAGGAGGCGGAGCGGGCCGCCCGGCCGCGGCGGTGGTGGCGCCGGCGCCGCTGAGGGGACCCACCGCATCGGGCAGGCTGTGGGCATCGTGCGGTCCGGGCGCGGCGAGTGACCGTCCTCGACGCCTCGGCCGCCGTCAACGTGCTGCTCGGGCGGACCACCGAGCCGGACCTCTCCGGGCTGGTGGTGCGCGGTGTGACGGCACCGCACCACATCG
Source organism: Kytococcus schroeteri (assembly GCF_002847825.1). Lineage (GTDB taxonomy): Bacteria > Actinomycetota > Actinomycetes > Actinomycetales > Dermatophilaceae > Kytococcus > Kytococcus schroeteri. The sequence continues at coordinate 81,714 of NZ_PKIZ01000011.1, forward strand.
ACGTGGAAATCACCTCGGCGCTGCGGGGCCAGGTGCTCGGGGGCAAGCTCGCCGAGGGCGTGGCCCTGAACCGGTTGGGCGCCTTCCTCGCCTGGCCGGTGGAGCGGGTACCGCTGCGGGGGCTGGCGCCGCGCATCTGGGAGCTCCGCCACGCGATGTCGGCCTACGACGCGGCGTACGTGGCGCTCGCGGAGATCACCGGGCAACCGTTGGTGACCTGCGACGCCAAGCTCCTCTCCGGTGGACACCGGGCCGAGGTGCGCGTGGTGGCCTGAGCGGTGCGGTGGGGCGGCCGTCCTCACCGGGTGGGGCGAGGCGGCGAGACCCGCACCGGTGCTGCACTCGGGCTGACACCGGGCCCAGTTCCGCACCGGTGCCGAACTCGACAGTCGAGTTCGGCACCGGTGCGGAGGTCACGGTGGCGGCAGGCCGAGATCGGCACCGGTGCGGTTCTCGTCCGCGTCCGTGGGGACCCGCGTACTGACCGGTTCCTAGACTCGCCCGCCGTGGAGACCTACCTGCCGCTGGCCCTCGTCTGGACCCTCGGCGTCATGAGCCCGGGGCCGGACTTCGTCGCCGTCCTGCGCACCGCCATGCGCCGCGGCGCCCGGGCCGCCTCGGCCACCGCGATGGGCGTGGTCACCGGCATCGGCCTGTGGATCGTGCTGGCCCTCGTGGGCTTCACCGCCCTGGTGCGTGCCCAGCCGTGGATCGCCGTCGCGATGAAGCTGGCCGGCGCGGTCTTCCTCGTCGGCTTCGGCCTGTCCATCCTGTGGGGCCTGTGGCGCAGCCGCGGGCAGGCGGACGAGGGCGCCGCCGAGGCCACCCCGCCGACGGGCGCAGCCTTCCGCCTGGGCCTGGCCACCAACGTGGCCAACCCCAAGGCACTGGTGTTCTTCGGCGCGCTGTTCAGCACGCTGCTGCCCCCGGAGATGTCCTGGGCGGCCCGCGGCGGGGTGCTGCTCATGATGCTGCTCATCGCCACCGCGTGGTTCCTGGCCGTGACGTGGGCCGCCAGCCGCCCGCCGTTGGTGCGCCTCTACCAGCGGGCCGGGCGCACCATCGACACCGTGGCGGCCGTCGCGTTCGTCGTCCTGGGTGTCGGGCTGCTGCTCGAGTGACGCCTGCTCAGGCGGGGCCGGCCTTCACGGTGTCGCCGGAGACCTCGGCCTTGCCCTCGGGCAGCGCGTCCTGCGCCGGCCCGGCGAGCACCGACCCGTCCTCCACGGAGAACTCGCTGCCGTGGCAGGTGCAGATGATGGCGCCGTCCTTGATCTGCGAGACCCCGCACCCCTGGTGGGTGCACTTGCTGCTGAACGCCTTGTAGGTGCCCTCGGTGGGCTGCGTGACCACCCAGCCCTGCTTGATGGCGCCGCCGCCCACGGGCACGTCGGAGGCGGGGAACTCCACGCCCGGAGCGTCAGCACCGTCGCTGGTGGACCCCTTGCCGCCCGCGCACCCAGCCAGGGTCGGTGCCCCGAAGGCCACGGCGGCACCGGCGCCGGTGACCACCTGGCGGCGGGTGGGGCCGGTGGCGGGGGCGGGGGCGCCGGGGCAGGTGGCGCAACCGGTCGAGTCGTTCATGGCTTCCTCCTGGGTGGGTGGCGGTGGGTCCGGGTCAGTCTGCCTCGTGCGGTGGGGAGCTCACCACGGTGGAGAGGTCGTCGGCCTGGGCGGCCGCGCGCACGCGCTCCTGCCAACCGGAGATCTCCATCCAGTCGGGACGGGCCCGCACCAGTGCCAGGAGTCCCCGGTGGTGCAGGTCGGTGACGGCCGGGAGGTCCTCCAGGTGGAAGCGGCCCAGCAGCAGCAGGTCGATGGGGTGCCCGGCCCGCACGTGGTCGAGCAGGTTCAGCGCGCCGCGCAGGTACCCGGCGTCCTTGGTGAGCCCACCGGAGCGGAAGACGTGCACGCACGTGTTGTACGCCGCGGCGGGGTGCACGCCCACCTCGGTCATGGCGGTGAACGCCTCCCGGAAGGTGGCGCCCTCCAGCATCCGGTGCACGGTGAGCACGCGCACGGCCAGCTCCCGCAGGCGGAAGGGGCTCAGGTCGCCGGCGGCCAGCTCGCCCAGCACGGCCAGCCCCTCGTGGGTCTCGTCGTAGCTGGTCAGGCCGGTGCGCAGCGTGCGCAGGGGCTGGCCGACGGCGTTCACCTGGGTGGCCAGGTGGGTGCCCAGCTCGTGCTGCACCAGCACCTCCAGGCGGTGCGGAGGCACGCGGACCGCGCTGCTGATGAGCAGGCGCTCGCCCAGCAGCGCCACACCGGTGAAGTCGCGGCGCACCTCGGTGTGCACGCGCACCCGCGGGTCGATGCGGCGGTAGCGCTCGAACAGCGCCTCGGCCGACTCGCGCACCTCCTCGGCGCCCACCGTCTCCTGCGGCGGCTCGGGCACCTCGAGGTCGTCCACCACGTGCTGGGCGAAGGCCCGCAGGCGGTCGGAGACGTCGCCGTGCAGCTCCACCGAGAGGTCACGGAAGATCGAGGTGCCACGGGTGCGCAGCATCTCCACCTGCACGCGCATCTCGCGCACCTTGCGGCGCAGCAGGGAGGCCAGGGTGGGGTCGCCCACCTCGTCCACCGGCAGCAGGTCGATCTGCGCTGAGAGCACCTCCAGGTCCGCCTGCGGTCGCCGGTAGGTGAACGGTGGCTCGTCGTGGGTGCCGGTCAGGAACTCCTCGCGGTGCACCTCGGCGTCGTCGGGCGTCACCTCGCGCAGGAAGTTCACGGAGTCGGCCAGCAGCGAGACGTTGTGTTCGATGGCGAGGTCGCGGGTCTCCCATGTGGCGGAACCCGGGGCGGCGGGCGGGGTGGGCGGTGTCGGCGAGCTGTTCACGGTGTCCTCTCGCGGGTGGGCTGGGACGACCGGTGCGGGCGCGGAGTCCTCCGCGCCCGCACCGGTCGGTGGGTGTCAGAGCGTGGCGAGCGCCGCGTTGCGCAGCTGCCGGCCGTAGTGCTCGTGCATCGTCACCTTGTGCTCCAGGTTCTCGATGACGGCCGGGGCGAAGTCCACCTCGTACAGCGCCTGGCAGGAGCCGAGGCCGCCGGGGCTGAACACGTTCACCTCCATGAGCTTGTCGCCCACGATGTCCAGGCCCACCAGGAACATGCCGTCGGCCACCAGCTTGGGGCGCACGGCCTCCACCAGCTCGAGCATGCCGTCGGTGACCTCCACCTTCTCGGCGGAGCCGCCGGCGGACATGTTGGAGCGGATGTCGTCGCCCCCGCTGCGGCGACGGAAGGCGGCCACCTTGCCGTCCACCGTGAGCGGCTGGCCGTTCATGAGGAACATCCGCACGTCGCCGTCCTTGGCCTCCGGCAGGAACTCCTGGGCCACCACGTAGCCGTCGCGGGCAATCGCCTCGATGATCTGGTTGAGATTGGGGGCCTCGTCCTCGTTCACCAGGAACACGCCGGACCCGCCGGAGCCCTGCAGCGGCTTGAGCACGGCCTTGCCGCCCAGCTCCTGGACGAACTCCTCGATGCGCTTCTCGTCGCGGGAGATGAGCGTGCGGGGGCGCACCCGCTCCGGGAACTGCTGGAAGTAGGCCTTGCTCAGGGCCTTGCTCAGGGCGCTGGGATCGTTCACCACCAGCACGCCCTGGGCGGCCATGAGCTCGCCGAAGGCGATGCCGGCGTTGTTGGCCCACGCGCTGCTCTCGCCCTCGTCGGCGGGGTCGGCGCGCAGCATCACCACGTCGAACTCGGAGACGGCGAACTGCTCCTCGCTCTCGGGCTTCTGCACGTCCTCGAGGTAGCGCTCCAGGGAGCGGTAGTTCTTGTCCTTGGCGCTGCGGCCGCGGGCCACCAGGGTGCCGTCGGGCTCGTACCCGAAGTCGCCCATGCCCAGCAGCACCACCTCGTGGTCGCGGTTGGTGGCGGCCATGGCCAGGCGGGTGGTGGTGTAGACGTGCTTCTCGGTCATGACGTCGTTGACGACGAACGCGATCTTCATGTCATCTCCTGGGTCAGGGTGGACAGGTCGGTGGTCTTCACGGCCGCCTGCAGACGCTCGGTCGCGCCGGCGTCGAGCAGCCAGTTGGAGGTGATGCGGGCCGGCCGCAGCAGGCCGCGCGCATCGAGGTCCTGCACCAGCGGCAGGTCCGACAGGGCGAACTTGCCCAGGAACAGGGTGTCCAGGCGGCCGCCGGTGCGCAGGTGCTCGAGCAGGTCGAGCAGGCCGCGCAGGTACACGGCGTCCTTGGTGAGCCCACCGGAGCGGTAGACGCGCATGGTCGTGGTGTACGCCGAGCGTCTCGGCACGCCCTCGTCCACCAGGGCGCCGAAGGCCTCGGCGAAGCCGGCGCCCTCGAGCATCCGGTCCACGGTGAGCACGCGCACGGCCAGCTGGCGCAGCCGGAAGGGGGTCAGCCCGCCGACGGCGATCTCGCCGAGCACGGCCAGCCCCTCCTGCGTCTCGTCGTACCCGGCCAGGCCGGACCCGAGGGTCTTCATGGGCTGCCCGGAGCCGTTCACCTGGGTCACCAGGTGGGTGCCCACCTCGTGGTGGATGAGGGCGTCCACGCGGTTGGTGGGCACGCTCGCGGCCTCGCTGATGAGGAGGGTGTCGCCCTCCACCAGCACGCCCGAGGTGTCGCTGCGCACCTCGGCGTGGATGCTCACGTCCGGGTCCACCTCGCGGTAGCGGGCGATCTCGTCCTGCGCCGCCTCGAGGAAGTCCTCGGCGTCCACCATCGAGCGGGGGGAGCCGGGCACGTCCAGCCCGGCCACGATGCGGCGGGCGGCGTCGCACAGCTCGGTGGAGACCGCGCCGTAGAGCTCCACGGACAGCTCGCGGAAGGTCTGCGAGCCGCGGCAGCGCAGCATGTCCAGCTGCAGCTGCATCTCGCGCCGCTTGTGGCGCAGCAGCTCGGCCAGCGTGGGGTCGGTGACCTCGTCCACCGGCACCTGGGCGATCTGCGCGGAGACCACGTCCGGGTCGGCGTCCAGCTCGCGGTAGGTGAACTCCGGCTCGGCGACCTCACCGTCGAGGAAGCGCTTCTTCTGCTCCTCGGCGTTCTCCGGGGTGACGTCCAGCAGGAAGCGCAGGGAGTCCGAGAGCATGGCCAGCGTGTGGTCCACGGCCAGGTCGGCCGGGTCCCAGGTGGCCTCCTCGGAGGACCCCTCGAGGGCGGTGGAGTCGGTGCTGGACGGGTCCTGCGGGGCCCCGCTCATCGGGTGCCCACCTCGCGCAGGGCGGCCAGCACCGGCTCGTGGGTGGCCGTGAGTGCACGCTGCAGCTGCTCCACGTGGGCGTCGTCCGGCCGGCCGGTCCACTCGTCCATGTAGAGCTTCTTGAACTCCAGCGCCAGGCACAGGCCGGTCGAGGGGTAGCGCTCGTGCACGAACCACGCCAGGGCGCGGCCCTCGAACTTCACGTTCTCCCGCACGTCGATGCGCTCGCCGTCCACCTCCTGGGACCCCAGGGACCGGGTGAAGGCGTCCACCACCGGGCGCCAGTGGGCGTCCACGGTGCCGGTGCCGAGGTTCACCTGGGGGTTCTCCTCCACCGGCTCGGGCTCGGCGTCGGCGCCGTTGCGGCGGTGGTTGTAGGAGTGCACGTCGTACACCACGAACGGTCCGCGGGCGGCCAGCTCGTCGAGGCGCTCGGCCAGGTCGGCGTAGAAGCGGTCGTACTGCTCCAGGCTGCGGGCGGCCACGTCCTCGTCCAGCGTCCCGTCGGCCCAGACGTCCAGGCCCCAGGCGTCCTCGGGGGAGCGGTACACGGCCTCCTCGCGGGGGCGGTTGAGGTCCACCTCGAAGCGCGAGTGGTGCACCAGCACGCGCGCCGGGGCGCCGGCGGCGATGCGGTCGGTGAAGGGGTCCTCCTCGCGGAAGCGGGTGTCCTCGTCGAGCACCATCGCCGCCGCGGTCTCCTCGCGCAGGCCGTGGCCGGCGTGGATGGAGGTGCCCACCAACTGGCCGGAGAAGTCGCCCACGAGTTCGTGCGTCGGGTTCTCGGTCATGGGCTTCTGTCTACTCGAGGAGGAGGCGCGGGGCCAGTGCGCCCGGCGGTCCGCCCCCGGTCCTGCCGGTCGATCCGCCTCCGGGCGGACCGTTCGGTAGAATCCGGCACCACCCCCACGGTGGTGCCGGCCCCGTCTGGCATGCGTCGGGCGCCGCGGAGCAGCCCGACGCCCCGGCCCCGCCCGTCCCCTCCGGGGAGCCTGGCCGCTGTGACCGACGACCCCCGAGGAGTGCGCCGTGTTCATCGCCATCGCACTCCACCTGCTCGCCGCGCTCCTGGCCCCGCTGGGCGCCGCCCGGCTGGGACGCCGCGTCTTCCCCCTGCTGGCCCTCGTGCCGGCGGGCACGGCGGTGTGGGCCCTCACCCGGTCGGTGGCCGCCCGCGGGGACGCACCGCCGGTCGAGACCGTGCCGTGGGTGCCGAGCCTGGACCTCGAGCTGGCCTTCCGCCTCGACCCCCTGGCCTGGCTCATGGTGCTGGTGGTCGGCGCGGTGGGCGCCATGGTGCTCACCTACTGCACCGGCTACTTCGAGGACGACGAGAAGGGCCTGGGCCGCTTCGCCGCCTGCCTGGTGGGCTTCGCCGGCGCGATGGTGGGACTGGTCACCGCCGACGACGTGCTCGTACTGTACCTCTTCTGGGAGGTCACCACGGTGCTCTCCTACCTGCTCATCGGCCACTCCTCGCAGCGGCGCGCCAGCCGCGTGGCCGCCGGGCAGGCCCTGGTGGTCACCACCTTCGGCGGTCTGGCGATGCTGGCCGGCCTGCTGCTGCTGGCCCGTGACGCCGGCACGCACCGCCTCTCGGAGCTCGTGGCCCACCCGCCGGCCGCCACGCTCACCACCTCGGTGGCCGTCGTGCTGGTGCTGCTGGGGGTGGCCAGCAAGTCGGCCCAGGTGCCCTTCCACTTCTGGCTCCCGGCGGCGATGGCCGCGCCCACCCCGGTGAGCGCCTTCCTGCACGCCGCGGCCATGGTCAAGGCGGGCGTCTACCTCGTGGCCCGTCTCGCCCCGGCGCTCGCGGACGTGCCGGTGTGGCGCTGGCTGCTCGTGCTCGGGGGTGCCCTGACGATGCTGCTCGGCGCGTGGCGGGCGATGCGGCAGGTGGACCTCAAGCTGTTGCTGGCCCACGGCACGGTGAGCCAGCTCGGCTTCCTCTGCCTGGTGCTGGGCGTGGGCAACGGCGACGCCGCGCTGGCGGGGGTGGCGCTGCTCGTGGCGCACGCGCTGTTCAAGTCCTCGCTCTTCCTGGCCGTCGGCGTCGTCGACCACGCCACCGGCACCCGCGACCTGCGTCTGCTGCGCGGCCTACGCCGCTCGATGCCGTGGACCTTCTGGACCTGCGTGCTGGCCCTGGCCTCCATGGCGGGCATCCCGCCGCTGTACGGCTTCGTGGCCAAGGAGGCGGCGCTCGGAGCCCTGGAGCACGGCGGTCCCACACCCGGGGACGGGTTCTCCACCCTCGCCCTGGTGGCCGTGGTGCTCGGGTCGGCGCTCACCGTGGCCTACAGTGGCCGCTTCCTCGTGCTGGGCCTGGGCGACCACGCCCCGGGCACCGACGAGCGGCCCGCCCCCTCCGGCCCCACTCCGGTGGGCCACGTCTCGCCCTGGGCCGTGGCCGTGCCGGTGGTGCTCGCCGAGGCCGGCCTGCTGCTGGCCCCCTTCGCGGGAAGGGTGGAGCACTGGCTGGCCCCGGCCGCCGGCCCCTGGCCCGCCACACCGGACCCGGTGCACCTGGCGCTCGTGCCCCACGTGGGCGTGCCGTTGGCCCTCACCGGTGTGGTGCTGCTGGTCGGTGGCGCGCTGGTGCTGGCCGGCCGGCCGGTGGCGCGCTGGGCGGGTTCGCTGCCGCAGCTGCTCTCGGCGCAGCGCGGCTACCGCTGGACCATGCGCACCGTGGAGCGGGGCGCCAACGAGCTCACCGGTCACCTGCAGCGCGGCTCCCTGGAGCTCAACCTCGCGCTGGTCTTCGGCACCTTCGTGCTGCTGCCCGGGTGGGCGCTGGCCACCGGCGTCGCCTGGCCCGAGCGGGTCCGCCTGGCTGACGGCCCGGCCCAGGTGGGCACCGCCGTGGTGGTGGCCCTGGCCGCGGTGGCCGCCGCCCGCTCCCGCCGCCGCCTGCGCGGTGTCTTCCTCGTGGGCGTCACCGGGTACGGCGTGGCCATGCTCTTCCTGCTGCACGGCGCCCCGGACCTCGCGCTCACACAGGTGCTGGTGGAGACCGTCTCCATCGCCGTGTTCGTGCTGGTGCTGCGCCACCTGCCGGTGCGCTTCCGCGACTTCTCCACCCCGCTGGACCGCCGCCTGCGCTGGCTGCTGGGCGCGGCCGTGGGCACGGTCATGTGCCTGCTGGCGGTCACCGCCTCGGCGGTGCGCACGGCCCCCCACGACCCGGAGGCGCTCGCCGAGCGCGCCAAGACCTTCGGGGGCGGCACCAACATCGTCAACGTCATCCTCGTGGACATCCGCGCCTGGGACACGATGGGGGAGCTCTCCGTGGTGCTCGTGGCCGCCACCGGCGTGGCCAGCCTGGTCTTCCTGCACAGCGAGCGCGTCACCACCAGCTACGACCGCGTCCGCGACGCCCTGGGCCGCCGCCGCAGCCACGCCGCGGTGAGCGAGGGCGGGGCCCGGTGGATCCCCGACGCCGGCGCGCTGCCGCCGGGCGGCCGCAGCCTCATGCTCGAGGTGGCCACCCGGCTGGTCTTCCACGTCATCATCGTGTGGTCGGTCTACCTGCTGCTGGCCGGGCACAACCACCCCGGCGGCGGGTTCGCGGCCGGTCTGGTGGCCGGGCTGGGACTGCTGCTGCGCTACCTGGCCGGTGGCCGCGCAGAGCTGGGAGCCGCCCTGCCCGTGGTGCCCGGCTGGCTGCTGGGTACGGGCCTGTTCCTCTCGGCCGGCACCGGTCTGGTCTCGCTGCTGGCCGGCGGCGAGGTGCTGCAGACCTGGACATACGACCTGCACCTGGGGCCGGTGGGCGAGCTGCACCTGGTGAGCTCGGTGGCCTTCGACGTGGGCGTCTACCTGGTGGTGGTGGGGCTGCTGCTGGACCTGCTCTCCTCGCTGGGCTCCGCCCTGGACCGTGACGCCCAGGAGCGGGGCGACCACACCGGCCGGGCCTCGGCGGTGCTCGCCGGCCACGAGGAGGAGGGTTCCCGGTGACGCCGAGCCTCACCCTGTGCCTGCTGGTGGGTGTGCTGTCCGCCTGCGGGGTCCACCTGTTCCTCTCACGCAGCCTGGTGCGGATGCTCTTCGGCATGCTGCTGCTGGGCAACGGCGTGAACCTGCTCTTCCTCGTGGCGTCCGGGGACCCCGGACGCGCCCCCATCTCCGACGCCGCCGGCACCGGGCCCCTGAGCGACCCGCTGCCGCAGGCCATGGTGCTCACCGCCATCGTCATCTCACTGGCCATGACCGGCTTCGTCATGGCGCTGGCCCACCGCTCGTGGCAGGTGGCGCACACCGACGTGGTGCAGACCGATGCCGAGAGCCGCCGCATCTCGCGCCGCGCCGAGGCCAACAGCTACACACCCGAGGTGTTCGGAGAGGGGTCCAGCGACTCCGCCGACGACCCCGCCGCGGAAGGCGACGACCCACCCGACGCCCCGCCCGCCGACGAGACCACGCACCCCGAGGAGGCCCGATGACGCCCACGCCCGACGTCCTCGTGCCCCTGCCCGTGGTGGTGCCACTGGTGGCCGCCGGCCTGACCCTGGTGGCCAACCGCCGCACGGGCGTGCAGCGCGCCGTCACCGTGGCGGCCCTCACCACGAGCCTCGTGGTGGCTGCCCTGCTGGTGCACCTCAGCGACACCCGCGGGCCGCAGGTGGTGCAGGTGGGTGGCTGGGCGCCCACGGAGGGCATCGCGCTGGTGGCCGACCGCCTCGCCTCGCTCATGGTGCTGGTGAGCGTGCTGGTGACGCTGGCGGTGGTGCTCTACTCCATCGGGGAGGGCCGGTCGTCCTTCGACGAGGAGAGCGACGGCCAGTCCCCGCTGCCGATCTTCCACCCCACCCTGCTGGTGCTCTCGGCGGGCGTGTCCACCACCTTCCTCTCGGGCGACCTGTTTCACCTGTACGTGGGCTTCGAGATGCTGCTGGTGGCCTCGTTCGTGCTGCTGACGCTCGGCGGCACCCGGGCGCGGGTGCGCGCGGGCACCAACTACGTGGCCGTCAGCCTGGTGTCCTCGGCGGTCTTCCTCACCGCCATCGCGCTGGTCTACGCCGCCACGGGAACGGTCAACCTGGCCCACCTGGCGCACCGGCTCGCGGAGGTCGACGCCGACACCCGCCTGGCCCTGGAACTCGTGCTGCTGCTGGGCTTCGGCATCAAGGCCGCCGTCTTCCCGATGCAGGGCTGGCTGCCGGACTCCTACCCCACGGCGCCGGCGTCGGTGACGGCCGTGTTCGCCGGCCTGCTCACCAAGGTGGGTGTGTACGCCATCATCCGCACCGAGGTGCTGCTCTTCCCGGACGACCGGGTGAGCCCCCTGCTGCTGGGCGCGGCTGCACTGACGATGGTGGTGGGCATCCTCGGCGCCATCGTGCAGGACGACATCAAGCGCATGCTCTCCTTCACCCTGGTGAGCCACATCGGGTTCATGATCTTCGGCATCGCGCTCGGTGGGGAGCTGGGGCTCTCGGCGGCCATCTTCTACGTGGTGCACCACATCCTCATCCAGTCGGCGCTGTTCCTCGTGACGGGCCTGGTGGAGCGCCGCGGCGGCACCTCCTCCTCGATGCGGCTGGACCGGCTGGCCACGGCCTCGCCGCTGGTGGCGGTGCTCTTCTTCGTGCCGGCCATGAACCTGGGCGGCATCCCTCCGTTCTCGGGCTTCCTGGCCAAGGTGGGCCTCATCGAGGCGGGCCTGTACCACGGCGGGTGGCTGGCGTACACGCTGGTGGGGGCCTCGCTGCTCACCTCGTTGCTCACGCTGTACGCGCTGACCCGCACCTGGGCGCGGGCCTTCTGGCGCCGCCCGTTCAGCGAGGACGGCCACCCGCTGCGCGACCTGCCGGACCCGGACCGTGACGTCTCGGAGGCGCTGGTGTCCGGCGTGGTCGGTCCCACGGTGCTGCTCGTGGGGGTGGGGCTGGCGCTGAGCGTGGCCGCCGGGCCGGTGTACGCATACACCGACCGCGCCGCCCACGACCTGCTGGGCACCACGGTCTACACGCACGCGGTCTTCCCCGACGGGGTGCCGCGATGATGCCCGCCGACCTGCGCCAGACGCTGCGCGACCGCATCGACCTGCGGGCGGTGGTGCTGCTCACCGCCACGTGGATGCTGCTCTGGGGGCACCTGAAGTGGCTGGACCTGCTGGGGGGCGTGCTGGTCTCCGTGCTGGTGTGCCTGCTCTTCCCCCTGCCACGCCTGGAGCTGCGCCTGGTGCTGCGGCCGGTGGCGTTCGTGCGGCTGGTGGTGACCTTCCTCGTGGACCTCGTGGCGGCCTCGGCGTCCGTGGCCTGGGCGGTGTTCACCAGCCGTCGCTCGCCCGGCGGCACGGTGTTCGAGGTGCCGCTGCGCTCCACCGACGAGCTGTTCGTGGCCACCACGGCGGGCATGACCACGCTCGTTCCCGGCAGCGTGGTGCTGGACCTGGACCGTGAGGTGGGCACCCTGTTGGTGCACGGGTTCCGCGTGCACACCCCCGAGCAGCAGCAGGAGTTCCGCAAAAAGGTGTGGCGGCAGGAGGAGCTGCTGCTGCGGGCGCTCGCCCCGGACGTCGACGAGGTCATGGCCCGCGACCCGGGCGGGCCCCTGCAGGGCCGCTCGGCGCTCACCGGCGGCGTGCGCACCAGCGACGGAGGAGGAGGCTGATGGTCGAGACCGTGCTGGCCTGGGCGGTGGGGCTGCTGCTCGCCGCCTCGGCCCTGCTCACCGTGCTCCGGGTGGTGACCGGTCCCACGATGATGGACCGGGTCATCGGCCTGGAGGTGGTCACCGGTGTGCTCATCTGCGCGCTGGGCACTGAGGCCGCCGTCAACCGGCACACCACCTCGCTGCCGGTGCTCATCTCGTTGTCGCTCATCGGCTTCCTGGGGTCGGTGAGCGTGGCGCGGTTCATGCGCCCGGCCGACGCGCCGCGCACCGAGGAGGTGCCGCGATGACGGGGCTGCTGGACCTGCTGGGGATGCTCTGCCTGCTGGGCGGGGCGGTGCTGTGCCTCTCGGCCTCGCTGGGGCTGTGGCGCTTCGGCGACCTCTTCACCCGCATGCACGCCAGCAGCAAGCCGCAGGTGCTGGGGGTGCTGCTGGTGGCCCTCGGGGTGGGGCTGCGCGTGCGTCAGCCCAGCGACGTGGGCATGCTCGTGCTGCTGGCGGTGTGCCACCTCATCACCGTGCCGGTGGCGGCGCAGATGGTGGGGCGGGCGGCGCTGCGTATCGGGCAGGGCGACTCCGAGGGGGAGGTGGCCCGCCGCTGGGAGGAGCGACTGGCCGAGCTGGAGGAGCAGGACGACGCGGTGACCGGGCAGGAGCAGGCACCCCGCACCTGAGGCGGTGCCTCAGCGCGCGGAGGCGTCCTCGAGCAGCGCCACGCCCGGCCCGGTGAGCGCACCGGGCTCCCACGGGCGCCCGGTGGCGGCCATGAGCAGCTCCAGCAGCCGGCCCCGCACCTCGGGCCCGCTGCCCAGGGCCACGTTGCCGTCGGTGCCCACCAGGGTCACCCGGCGCAGGGCCGCCGGCGCCCCGCCGAGGGCCTCCCGGGTGCCCAGCTGGTGGGCCAGGGCCTGCTGCACGGCGGGGATCGGGTAGAAGTGGCGGATGCCCAGCGGGCGGCGGACGTCCTCGCCGTGGGCGATCTCCTCCACCAGCCGGCTGGCCACGGGCGCCAGCCAGGTGGGCGGGCCGCTCGTGCGCCCGGCCACGGAGCGCAGGGCGTCCAGCATCGCCGCCGGGGTGGGGCGTCGCTCGGCGTCCACGCCGGCCTGGTTCTGCCGGTCGAGGCTGCCGCCCGCGGCCACCATCGCGCGGGTGAGGCGCCACGGGGTGGTGCGGGCGTTGTCCACCAGGTGGGCGGCCACGTCCATCACCGTCCACCCGGGGGCCAGCGAGGGCGTGTCCCACGCCGCGCGGTCCAGGTCGGCGAGGTCCGCGACGAGCGCCCACCGCTCGGCGTGCACGAGGCGCCAGGTGGCCTCCGCGGGGGAGGGGCGTGCGGGTCCGGGCGTGCGGGGGCGGCGGCGCAGGAGGGGCATGGGCCCAGTGTGGGCCACGCTCCGGCGGGGTCGTCCTCGGGCCGCGTTCCGGGCCAGGTGCATCCGGCCCACCCTCCCTCCGGGTGCGCCGGGCGGCTGGGTACGGTCCGGGCATGACCGCCTCCTCCCGACGCCTCCTCACCATCGCGGCCGGCGCCGCCGTCGTCCTGCTGCTGGCGGTGGGTGCCCTGCTGGCCGGCCGCTCCGGCCCGTCGCCCCAGAAGGCCTCCGGGGGCGATGCCGGCGCGTCCTCACCGGCGTCCCCCGGGGAGTCCTCCGCCGCCGGGGAGGGAGGCCGTGGCCCCTCGGCCGCCGAGGAGCGCATCGGCCTCACCCGCCGCGACGCCGATGACGTGACCGCTCTCGGTGACGTGGACGCCCCCGTGGTGCTCATCGAGTACGCCGACTACCGCTGTCCCTTCTGCGCGGTGTTCAGCCGCGACACCATGCCGGAGCTGGTGAGCGAGTACGTGGAGTCCGGCCGGCTCCGGGTGGAGTGGCGCGACCTCCCCCTGTTCGGCGAGGAGTCGGAGAAGGCCGCGGTGGCCGCGCGCGCCGCCGGTGAGCAGGGGCGGTTCTGGGAGTACCACCGCGCGGTGTACGAGGCCGCGCCCGAGCGGGGGCACCTGGAGGTCACCGACGAGAAGCTCACCGCCTGGGCCGAGGAGGTGGGGGTGCCGGACATGGAGCGGTTCGCCCGCGACCTGGAGTCCCCCGAGCTGCTGGAGCAGGTGCGCGCCGATGCCGAGGAGGCCCGCTCCCAGGTGGGTGCCACGGGGACGCCGACCTTCGTCATCGACGACCAGCGGATGGTGGGCGCCCAGTCCGCGGAGACCTTCCGCCGGGTGATCGACCAGCAGCTCGCCGCGCGCCGGGAGGGCTGAGTGGACATCGGGTACACCGGCGCCTTCCTCGGGGGCGTCCTCGCGCTGCTGAGCCCCTGCTCGGTGATGCTGCTGCCGGCCTTCTTCGCCTACGCCTTCACCTCCCCGGGGGCGCTCGTGGGGCGGACGATGGTGTTCTACGCGGGCCTGTGCGCCACGCTGGTGCCGCTGGGCGTCTTCTCCGGCGCCGTGGGCTCGCTGCTCACCGCGCACCGGTCGGCGTTGGTGGCCGGTGCCGCCGCAGTCGTCATCGTGCTGGGCCTGTGGCAGCTCTCGGGCCTGCCCGTGCCCGGTCTGGGCCGCACCGCCGGCGGAGGCCGCGACACCACCTCGGTGGTGTCGGTGTTCACCCTCGGGGCCGTGTACGCGGTGGCCGGCGTCTGCGCGGGGCCCATCCTGGGTTCGGTCCTCATGGTGGCCACCGTGAGCGGCAGCGCCGTGTACGGCGGCACCGTGCTGGCCCTCTACGCGCTGGGCATGACGGTGCCGCTGCTGGTCCTGGCTGCGGTGTGGGACCGGCTGGGTTCCCGAGGCCGCGCTCTGGTGGCGCCCCGCGAGGTCTCCTTGGGGCCGTGGCGCAACACCTGGGCGATGGTGGTCTCCGGGCTGCTCTGCGTGGCCATCGGTGTGCTGCTCCTGGTCACCGACGGCACGGCGGGGCTGAGTGGGCTGGTCACCGTCAGCGCCCAGCGCGACGCCGAGACCGCCCTGGCCGAGTGGGCCTCGGGGGTCTCGGACACCTGGTTCGTCGTGGTGGCGGCCCTGGTGGTGCTGGGGTTGGTGGTGTGGTCGGTGGGCCGACCGTCCCGGGGCCCACGGTAGGGCTGGGCGCCGTCGGTCGGGCGTGCCTCAGCACCACTTCCCGGCGATGGCGGCCAGCACCGTGCGGTTGCGGGAGGTGGCCGTGCCGGCGTGGCGTTCCACCAGCCCGTTGGAGAGTTTCGAGCGATGCACGTCCGGCCCCATCAGCGTGTGGGCGGCGCGGCCCCGCACCATCACCCGCTCGCCGGGGAACTCCAGCCCCTCCAGCGCGGCGACCGCGTCGGCGCCGGGCTTGGCGCGCAGCAGCGACACGTAGTGCGCACCGTCGTGCCCGGCGGCCACCTCGTCCAGGGAGTCCACCACCTCCTGCAGCTCGGCGGGCGTCAGCAGCACCACCGGCACGTCGAACCCGCGGTCGGCCGCGAAGGCGGCCTCGAGCCGCTCGGTGATGCGCTCCCGCGAGTGCATCGTGGTGCTGAAGCGCACGTTGCCGGTGTTGATGTGGGTGGCCACGTCGGTGAACCCCAGGGCCTCCACGCAGGTGCGCACCTCCGCGGCCGGGAACTTCCGCCTCGCCCCCAGGTTCACCGCGCG
Organism: Kytococcus schroeteri; assembly: GCF_002847825.1. Lineage (GTDB taxonomy): Bacteria > Actinomycetota > Actinomycetes > Actinomycetales > Dermatophilaceae > Kytococcus > Kytococcus schroeteri. The sequence goes on from NZ_PKIZ01000011.1 coordinate 97,122, forward strand.
CAGGAAGCCGATCCAGGTGCTCATGGGGTCAGTCTGCCCGGAGAGGGTGCCGGTGTCCCCTCCTCATCACGGCGGCGTCGGGCCATCCCCCATGATGTGCCGATGACGCTCGCCCAGGCCCTGCTCTCCTTCGCCGTCGTCGCGGCCGTGCTCACCATCACGCCGGGGCTCGACATGGCCCTCGTGCTGCGCTCCGCCCTCCGCGACGGGCGCGGCTCCGCCGTGGCCACAGGCGTGGGCATCTGCGCCGGTTCCCTGGTCTGGGCCGTGGCCGCCGCGGTGGGGGTGAGCGCCCTGCTCACCGCCTCGGCCACCGCGTTCACCGTCCTCAAGCTGGTGGGTGCTGCCTACATGCTCTTCCTCGGCCTGCGGATGCTGTGGGGCGTGGTGCGGGGCACAGGTCACGTGGACCTCGACGCCGCCCCGCGCACCCGCGGTGGCGCGTGGGAGCACCTCCGTCGCGGCCTGCTCACCAACGTGCTCAACCCCAAGGTGGGCGCCTTCTACGTGGCGGTGCTGCCCCACTTCATGGCCGACGGGGTGCCCACCGCTGTGATGGGCCTGCTCCTGGCGCTGGTGCACGTGGTCGAGTCGCTGGTCTTCTTCGCGCTCATCATCGCCGGGGCGCACTCGGTGCGGGGGCTCCTGCAACGCCCGGTGGCCCAGCGCGCCATCGATGCCGTCACCGGCACGGTGCTGGTTCTGTTCGGCGCCCGGTTGGCCACCTCGCGCTGAGCACGGGCCGGGTGCTCATGCGCACTGCCAGGTGAACCCGGCGTCCGCCACGGGCTCCTCCGCGTCCGGGCGGGTCATCCAGTAGAGCTTGCCCTCGTCCCCCCAGCACATGCCGGTGGCGTCGTCGCTGCCCACCTGCAGCAGGTTGTGCCACCGGACGGCCTCCCGGTCGCCATCCTCCCCCTCGGCGGAGAGCCCCTTGAACGCCATGACCTCGAACTCCGTCGGACCCTGGTCGGGCAGGGTGTACCCGCCCAGGCGGTGGCTGGCCTGGGCGATCTGCAGGGTCATCACCTCGTCCTCGAAGTCCTCGTTGGTCACCGGGTGGTCGTCCACCGGGCCCACGCCGAACTCCAGCGACACCGCGGGGTGGTCCGAGGCCGGGTAGCTCATGGCCTGCCGGCCGGTCAGCTCCACCTCGGTCCACGACTCCAGCGGCTCGGGCACCTGGGTCGGCGGGCAGGTGTCGCGCCCCGCGGCCACGTGCAGCAGCACCGCGCCGGCGGCCGTGGCAGGGTCCCAGCAGCCCACGAGGGTCTCGAAGTCGTCCACCTCGCCGTCCCAGTGGAAGGCCAGCAGGCGCCCCGTCGTGGGCAGCTCGATGCCGGTGCGCAGCCCAGCGGCCGCGAGGGCGGCGAGGTCCACCTCGCCCACGAACGCCAACGGGCCGTGGCCCTCCCAGTGCGGCCACGGGGTGCCGGCGGGCAGGTGCGGAACGCCGCCGAGCCGCGCCACCACGGGGCCTTCGCCGCCCACCAGCTCCACCGTCGGGCGGCCCAGCGCCAGCCAGCGCCGGGCAGTCTCGGGGTCGAGGTACTCGCGCGCCACGGCCTCGAACGGATCCTGCAGGTGTTCCACGTCGTCGTCCTCGTAGGGGGCTTCTGGCGCGAGCAACATATCTGCGGCCACCGACGATCTCCGTGCCCTCGTGGCCGGGGTCGTTCCCGGGGTCGTGAACTCACGCGGGCAACAAGAAGGAACCCGGCCCGCCGTACCGGCGGCGACGTCAGCCTGTCACAGGCACCTCGAGGACCAGTAGGTCGTCTTCCCGTGACTGCATCACATGTTCTTCAGCCGCTCGCCGGGTAGAGTACGCGATTCGACCGAAATGAGTATCGAGATCCCCGGCTGCGACGACGAAGAGAGATTCGGGACGATCTTCTCCATCGGTGACCCATGGGACGGTGGTGAACCACTTCTCCGTTCCGGGGAGTTGGTGCTCCCGGGCGGTCATCTCCAGGGCGATGCGTTGCGAGGGTGTTGCCGCCCAGATGTATTCCCTGTCCCCAAAGGTCTCGTCCTTATAGAGCAGAATTATTTCTCGACCCCTCCGGCGCCCGTGGATCAGGTTGATCCAATTACGCGCCACAGTTGAGAGCATTTGTGGTCGGGTAGACGCGGGCATAGTACTTCTTCCCCTTCCGGGTGATCGTTCCCAGGGTGGTTCCTCCCCATCGGGTGCGCTTGCCCCCAGAGCACGAGTGCGAGAGGTTCTTCTGGTGGTAGGTCTTCTGTCCGGTGTTGCCGCCAGACTTCGAGGGATCCTTGACCCACCAGAGGAGGCGCTTGTGGCGAAGGTCGGATGTGTGGTGGATCGAGGTCACGCGGACGCTGCACGACGTGCGCGCCTTGAAGCCCACGTTACTGCGACCGGTGGAAGTGCGTAGATGGACGTTCTCCGGCTTCAGGGTGCAAGGGCCGTAGGTCACCCCAGCGATGTGGTTCCCGCCGTCAGCTCCGGAGGGTGACGAGCGATGGCTGCGCCACCGCTGCTACACCCTCAGATCGGAAGAGCCTGTTTTCCTTCTCAGCGGGTGGGACCATGCCGAGTTCGCCGTGGAGGCGCTGGTGGTTGAACCAGTCGATGCACTCCGCGGTGGCGATCTCCAGGTCGTCGATGCCTCGCCACGGGCCGTGGTTGCCGACGAACTCGGCCTTGAACAGCGAGTTGAACGCCTCGGCCAGGGCATTGTCCTAGGAGTCACCTGTGGACCCAACCGACGCGACCACACCGGCCCCGGCCAGTCGTTGGGTGTAGCCGATGGCGACGTACTGGACGCCCTTGTCGCTGTGATGCTTCAACCCCGTGACGTCCTGGCACTGACGGCACCGGTTCCACCGGCCCCATCTCCAGGGCGTCCAGCGCCAGGTCGGTACGCAGCGACTTCGAGACCTGCCAGCCCACGACCATCCTGGAGAAGACGTCGATCACGAACACGGCGTACACCCACCCCGCGAAAGCGGCTCTTCCGATCTGAGGGTGTAGCAGTGGTGGTGTGACCGGGTCGAGGTAGGGGTCGAGGTCCCCTGATGATGGGGGTTCCTACACCGA
>NZ_PKIZ01000110.1 GCF_002847825.1 Kytococcus schroeteri
CGCAAGCACACAGGCAGCAACGAGGTGGCATGCCAGCCGTGCCGGGAAGCCAATACTGAGTACAAGCGGAGGTGGCGGGAAAAGCAGCGGATGAAGGCTGAGAAGCCATCGCGCCCACAGGTTGTCTTTGAGGATGAGCGCGGTATCGATGTGGGGCGGGCGAAGAAGACGAAGACGAAAGCAGCGAGCCAAGCGGCTACTCAGCGTGGCCGCAGGTCTGAGAAGAAGAAGCCATCTACGGCCAAGACGGAGAAGATCATCGTCGCCGACGGTGGAAAAAAGGATGGGTATCCGAAGTTCCTCCGTGCTGCTGGGCGTCGGATGTGGGATGACCTGCGG
>NZ_PKIZ01000111.1 GCF_002847825.1 Kytococcus schroeteri
GCCGTTGGAGTTCTCCACCTTCTCCACGAAGTGCGGGCGGTGGTAGGTGCCGCCGTTGGTCAGGGTTGCCAGGGCGGTGGCCATATCCAGTGGGCTGGACTGGTACATGCCCAGCGTGATGCCCTCTGCCGGCTTGCCATTTGCCTCCTGCAGAGTCTTGCCCACGCCCGGCAGCTCCTCGGCCACGCCCAGGCGGTGCGCCATGTCGGCGACGTCCTGCGGGCCGCCCTTCAGCGACTGGGTCAGACGGATGAAGCTGGTGTTCAGCGACTGCTTCAGCGCCTCGGCGATGCTGCATGTGCCGCAGCTGGCACCGCTGACGTTGGTCACCTGTGCG
>NZ_PKIZ01000112.1 GCF_002847825.1 Kytococcus schroeteri
CGTCCAAAACCTCTTCGGTATCCATTTCGCCTGCACGAGTGAACCAGTCGATGGCCTCGTCGTTGCGTTTGGCCGTGGCGAGCGCGTCTGCGTAGGCGTAGTACAGGCGCATCCGGGTTACGTCCGGGGCTTCGGCGTTGTCCAGCTGAGATTCCAGTGCCAGCAGGGCTTCGTCGGACTGGCCGAGATCCTCGTGGGCGCCGGCGACGACAATGGCCAGCTCTGCCTTGGATTCGGCATCCAGCTTGTCCGCCTGCGGGTCGTTGGCTACTTCCAAAGCCTTCTCGGGCCGGCCGAGGCCGCGTTCCGCGTCGGCGAGGACGGGCAGCAGTCCGG
>NZ_PKIZ01000113.1 GCF_002847825.1 Kytococcus schroeteri
ACATTGAGGTGCTGCCGACGGTTTTCGCAGAAGGCGGGCAGTAGACCTAAAATCCGAGGTATGGGACATAGCGCAACCGACCTCAACGAAACTCGAATCCTGCTGTACTACTGCTTCACCCCAATCGACGACCCGACCGCGGTGATGCTGTGGCAGCGCGCGCTATGCGAACAGCTGGAGCTTAAAGGCCGCATCCTCATCAGCAAGCACGGCATCAACGGCACCGTCGGCGGCTCGCTGGCCAGCTGCAAGCAGTACGTGCGCCGCACCCGCGAATTCCCGGGCTTCAAGAAAATGGAATTCAAGTGGTCCGCGGGCTCGGCCGACGACTTCCCG
>NZ_PKIZ01000114.1 GCF_002847825.1 Kytococcus schroeteri
CAGGTCATGCAGAAGGCCCCGGGCTCCTTTACGGAACCCGGGGCCTTGAAACCGTTTAGCGCTTAGAGCGCTAAGCGGCGATCATGCGAGTAGTAAAGACTACTTGTTGATCTTGGTAACGCGACCAGCGCCAACGGTGCGGCCACCCTCACGGATAGCGAAGCGCAGGCCCTCGTCCATAGCAACCGGCTGGATCAGGGTGACGGACATGTCAACGTTGTCGCCCGGCATAACCAGTGGTCTTCTGGGACTTCTCGCGGATACCCAGGATCTCAACCTCGTCGTTCAGGTTCAGGATGCCACGCTCAACACGGCCGGTAACAACGGTACCGCGA
>NZ_PKIZ01000115.1 GCF_002847825.1 Kytococcus schroeteri
CCTTCACGGTTCATCGCGTGCCACATTTTGCGGATGCCGTAGACCGAGAAATTCTCCGCATGCACACGCTGTATCTCTGGGATGAGCAGGCTATCGCTTAAGGCCCTTGCGCTGGGAACACGAGTGGTCGCCTTGCGGTAGCCACGAGAGGTGATGAATCCACGATCTGCTTGTCGAAGGACACGGCAGATGGCCTCGACCCCAAATTGATCTTTGTACGCGTCTATGTAGGAGATCATGTGGTCGTGGGTCGGTCGAGTTCCGCTGCGAAAAAAGCCGAAGCAGTTTTAAGAATCCCGTTTGCTCGTTTCAGCTCCCGGTTCTCTCGACGCAG
>NZ_PKIZ01000116.1 GCF_002847825.1 Kytococcus schroeteri
CCGGTGTGGCCGAAGGCGCCGAGCAAGTGCGCAAGGAAATCGAAGCTGTCTCCCAACAGGAAGAACAAGACGGACAGAGCCGACCAGCGCCAGGCGCCACTGCGGATGGAGCGCCGACCACACTGGCCGAAGCCTGGGATCTCGAAACAAACCTGCTACTTGAGGAGTTCTCGGCGATGGACAACGCCGAGCTAGTGGTTCCGCTGAATGTCCGCATGACCGCCACCGAGGCTGTCAGCCTGCGCAAGGACAACCAGGAGTTCTCTCTGCGCGCCCGTCGCCCGATTCCGTTGGAGCCGAAGCCCTATGCCAAGCGCGGCACCGCCTTCCACA
>NZ_PKIZ01000117.1 GCF_002847825.1 Kytococcus schroeteri
GAAGAAACAATCCTATCGACAGCATTCTCAGTGAAGACAGTCTCTTGGCAAGATTGACAAACAGGTCTCGAGGCAGCGATGCGTTGATTCTTTGAAGCTCCAATTCTATCTAGAGCCTGTTGTGCGTTTACCTCGGCATGCTGACGGACAGAACCTTCCACCGTAGCTGGAGTGAGATTTGCAAATTCTTGATTTTCTAATGCTTGCCGAACCTCAGGTCTGAAATATGGAGTGCCGTCAGCTCTAGTACGTTCGCTTGAAGCTACTACACTGTGCACTCGACCTGCACTGTCTTCGCCTTGTCCGATCGCGAGTGTGACTCTTCCCTGAGCG
>NZ_PKIZ01000118.1 GCF_002847825.1 Kytococcus schroeteri
GGCCAGGCCATCGGACAGGCGGTAGCGCAGCCCCACAACGGCACAACGATTGTCTGCCAGACGCGCCTGAATCTCCGGCGAACGATCCACGATGTGGTCGGCGATCTCTGCCACGTGGTTACGTTCGAAGGCGTCACTACTTTCCATGCCGCGCTTCTTCGCGGACAGCAACGAGGGCGTGACCTTCTCCACGAGCACGCGCTGGAATAAACGTTGGTTGCCTTCGCGCAGGCTATCCCAAGCCTGCTGCGGGGTCTGATGTTGGCTGGAAGTCATGGTTCCATTGTGCACCGCGCTACAGTGATTCGTGCAATGAACTCCCCTTCCGCTA
>NZ_PKIZ01000119.1 GCF_002847825.1 Kytococcus schroeteri
GCACGCGCCCGCCGCCGATCAGTGCCGCCGGGGTCACGTTGTGGTGCGGGGCGATGAACGGCCGCTGACCCGCGAGCACTTCCGGCAAACTCCCCTTTACTCCCGCCAGGGAGTGCACACTCGCGGCCTCCACCCGCTCGGTATCGGTCATGGGCGGCAGGATCCCCGGCAAACGTTCGGCCAGCATCGATTTGCCGCTTCCCGGCGGCCCCGTCAGCATCAGATTGTGCCCTCCGGCCGCGGCCACCTCCACCGCCCGGCGGGCAGCGGGCTGCCCCACGACTTCCGCCAGGTCCCCCACTTGCCGGGGCGGGGCATACTCCCCCGGG
>NZ_PKIZ01000012.1:0-57503 GCF_002847825.1 Kytococcus schroeteri
TGCGTGCAGCGGTTCTTAGACAGCTCCACTCTCGCAACAGGAGGCCTTCACCTGTCAGCGAGTCACGCAACAACGTCCCTGGACATCACACCTAGGCGGCCCAAGGTGGCCCCATGCAGCCCCCCACCTCGCAGATGTCCTCCCCGTCCCGCCCCACCCGCCGTGCCGTCCTCGGCGGCGCCCTGGCCGGTACCGCCGGTGCCGCGCTCGCCGCTCCGGCCGCCTCCGGCCTCGTGGTCGCCCGCCCGGAGATCACCTCCGGCCTGCAGCTGGGCGACGTCACCCACGACGCCGGCATCGTCTGGTCGCGCTCCAGCGTGCCCGGGCGGATGCTCGTGACCCTCACCGACGAGCGCGGTCGCACCCGCCGTCTGCGCGGCCCGTGGACCGACCCGCGCCGCGACTGCACCGCCAAGCTGGCCCTGCACGGTCTGCGCCCCGGCACCCACCACGAGGTGGCGGTCAGCTTCGAGGACGCCGACGGCCGCGAGGGCCAGCGCGCCACCGGCACGTTCACCACCGCCGACACCGCCTCGGGCGCCACCTCGTTCGTGTGGACGGGTGACACCGCCGGCCAGGGCTGGGGCATCAACCCCGAGCTGGGCGGCATGCGCACCTACGCCGCCATGGCGGCCACGAAGCCGGACTTCTTCCTGCACTCCGGCGACACGATCTACGCCGACGGCCCCATCGAGGACACCGTCGTGGAGCCCGACGGGCAGGTGTGGCGCAATCTCGTCATCGACGAGGTGACCGAGGTGGCCCAGGACCTGCGCCAGTACCGCGGCCGCCACCGCTACAACCTCATGGACCACAACGTGCGCGAGCTGTACGCCCACGTGCCGGTGATCGCCCAGTGGGACGACCACGAGACCACCAACAACTGGTACCCCGGCGAGGTGCTGGACGACCCGAAGTACGACCGCGAGCGCCGGGTGGACGTGCTGGCCGGGTTCGCCCGTCGTGCGTTCTTCGAGTACCAGCCGCTCGCCGACGGCCACGGCCGCCGCCCGTGGACCCCCGAGGGCGGGGGCCGCATCCACCGCACCATCCACCGCGGTCGTCACCTGGACGTGTTCAGCCTGGACATGCGCACGTGGAAGGGCGACAACACCGCCAACACCGAGGCCCGTGCCACCCCGATCCTCGGGCAGCAGCAGGTGGCCTGGCTCATCCGCGAGCTGCGCCGCTCGACGGCCACATGGAAGGTGATCGCCAACGACCTGCCGCTGGGCCTCGTGGTGCCCGACGGCGACACCGCCCAGGAGGGCGTGGGCAACGCCGACGCGGGGCGCCCGCTGGGTCGCGAGCAGGAGATCGCCCAGGTGCTGCAGGCCATCGCGCGCCACGACATCAAGAACGTGGTGTGGCTGACCGCCGACGTGCACTACTGCGCCGCGCACCACTACGACCCGGCGCGGGCGTCCTTCACCGACTTCGCGCCGTTCTGGGAGTTCGTGGCCGGCCCGGTGAACGCCGGCACCTTCGGGCCCAACGACCTGGACGGCACCTTCGGCCCGCGGGTGGACTTCCAGAAGCACGCCGGGGAGCCCAACGAGTCGCCGCGTGTGGGCAACCAGTTCTTCGGGCACGTCGCCATCGACGAGGCGGGGCAGTTCACCGTCTCGCTGCGCGACGCCCAGGGAGCGGTGCTCTACACGCGCACCCTGCAGCCCGAGGGCGGGCCCATCGTCGACACCGGTGTGGACGCCGGGTCGACCTTCGGCCGGGCGCAGGACCTGCTCGGCGGCCTCGCCGGCTGAGCCCGGTCGCCCGTCACGTCGTGCCGGCCATTCCGCGGCCCCGCCGTAGGGTGGCCGGCATGGCTGTGCAGCCCGTAGGGTGGCCGGCATGACTGTGCAGAGGGGGATGCGACGGGGTGCCTGGGGGACGGGCGTGCTGGTGGCGGGGCTGGTGCTCGCCGGGTGCGGAGGGGGCACCGGGTCCGGTGCCGGGTCGCCGTCCGGGAGCGAGACGGTGGTCGACAGTCCGGCGGGGACCTCCGAGCCGTCCGTGACGCCGTCCGCCCCGGGCTCCGGGACGCCCTCGCCCCCCTCCGGTGCCCCGTCGTCCAGCCCGGCGAGCGACGACGCCAGTGCCCCCGTCACGCCGGCCCAGGACGCCGCGCCCAACCCGACGCCCGGTGAGGGCGGTGCGGTGTTCACCGGCCCCTACCTGCACCCGGACAGCATCACGCCGCGCGAGGTCACCGAGGTGGGGCCCCACACGATCGTCAATCGGGCCAACGCGCTGCCCGAGGACTGGGAGCCCGCCGAGCTCGTGGCCGTGGAGGGGGCGGCGAAGGAGGGCACGCCGATGCGGCTCGCGCCCGAGGCGGCCGCCGCGTGGGGCGAGCTGCGGGCGGCTGCCGCGGCCGACGGCATCGACCTGCGGATCAACGCCGCCTACCGGTCCTACTCCGAGCAGGAGGCGGTCTGGGAGCACTACGAGGCGCAGGACCCCGACCACGTGATGGTCTACACCGCCGCCCCGGGGCGCAGCGAGCACCAGATGGGGCTGGCCATCGACATCGCGGACATGCCGAAGTACCCGAAGCCGGTGGGGGACAACGCCCGGGGACGGTGGCTGCTGGAGCACGCGGCCGAGCACGGCTGGGTGCTGCGCTACCCGAAGGGTCGGGAGAAGGAGACCGGGTACCGCTACGAGGCGTGGCACTGGCGCTGGGTGGGCAAGGACCTGGCACAGCAGCTGGAGCGCGACCACGCGACGATGGAGCAGTGGGCCGGGCTCGTGCGATGACGCGCGGCAGGATCGGCGGCGCGCGCTGACGTGGGCAGAAATCGGTGGCCGACGGCGTTGTCCTCCTGAGAGGCTGGAGCCACGCACCACCAAAGGAGACCATGACCCACCCCCGACAGACCCCCGCCATCGAGCGTGCGGCCGCGCTGGCCGACGAGACCGAGGGCGGCTGGGTGCACGACGTCGACCGCGACGGCGACCAGTTCGACCGCGAGGAGCGCCGCGCGCTGCGCCGTGTGGACTCCCTGAGCACCGAGCTCGAGGACGTCAGCGAGGTCGAGTACCGCCGGGTGCGCCTGGAGCGCGTCGTGCTGGCCCACGTGCAGACCGACGGCACCACCGCCGATGCCGAGAACTCCCTGGCCGAGTTGGCCGCCCTGGCCGAGACGGCCGGGTCCACCGTGCTCACCGGCGTCATCCAGCGCCGGCAGAAGCCCGACCCCGCCACGTGGATGGGCTCGGGCAAGGCCGCCGAGCTGGCCGACATCGTGGCCGCCGAGGGCGCCGACACCGTCATCGCCGACGACGAGCTGGCCCCCAGCCAGCGCCGCGCCCTGGAGGACGTGGTGAAGGTCAAGGTCATCGACCGCACGGCGCTGATCCTCGACATCTTCGCCCAGCACGCCAAGAGCAGGGAGGGCCGCGCCCAGGTGGAGCTCGCCCAGCTGCAGTACCTGCTGCCCCGCCTGCGTGGTTGGGGTGAGTCGATGTCACGCCAGGCCGGTGGACGCGTGGCCGGCGGTGAGGGCATCGGCTCGCGCGGCCCCGGTGAGACCAAGATCGAGCTGGACCGCCGCCGCATCAACAGCCAGATGGCCAAGCTGCGCAAGCAGATCGCGCAGATGAAGACGGTGCGCGACACCAAGCGCTCCAGCCGCCGCGACCACCACGTGCCCTCGGTGGTCATCGCCGGGTACACCAACGCCGGCAAGTCCTCGCTGCTCAACCGGCTCACGCGCGCCGGGGTGCTGGTGGAGAACCAGCTGTTCGCCACCCTGGACCCCACCGTGCGCCGCACCCAGACCGCGGACGGCCGCGTGTTCACCCTCGCGGACACGGTCGGGTTCGTGCGCTCACTGCCGCACCAGCTGGTGGAGGCCTTCCGCTCCACGCTCGAGGAGGTGGCCGAGGCCGACCTCGTGCTGCACGTGGTGGACGGCTCCCACCCGGACCCCGAGAGCCAGATCTCCGCGGTGCGCGAGGTCCTGGCCGAGGTGATGGACGAGCACGGCGCCGAGTCGGTGAACGAGGTCGTCGTGGTGAACAAGGCCGATGCCGCCGACCCCGAGGTGCTGACCCGCCTGCTGCGGGCCGAGAAGCGGTCCATCGCCGTCTCCGCGCGGACCGGACAGGGCATCGACGAGCTGCGCGCGCTGGTGGAGGCCGAGCTGCCGCACCCCTCCATCGAGGTGGACCTGGTGGTGCCCTACGACCGGGGTGACCTGGTGGCCCGCGTGCACGCCGAGGGCGAGGTGCTGGCCGAGCGCCATCTGGAGGAGGGCACGCACCTGCGCGCCCGCATCAACGAGGACCTCGCCGGGGCGCTCACCCCGGTGGTGCGTCAGCAGGCGGGCTGAGGGGGCGACCCGCCGGGCTCAGGTGAAGCGAGCCCGGCGGGCGGCGCGGCGCAGGACCGCCAGCACGGCCGGGCCGGCCACGAGCACCAGGAGCGCGTTGGCGAGCGCCCGGCCGGCGTTCCATCCCATCGCGGTGGCGAGGTTGTACAGCCAGAAGCGGTGCAGGTTCTCGCCCACCGAGGCGCCGGGGGAGTAGGACAGGGCCGTCTCGTTGCCCAGGGTGAAGGGCCAGAAGGACAGGTCCATGAGCGCGCCGTAGGCGAACGAGGACACCACCGCGTACCCGGCCAGGAGCGCCACCTCCGCCCGGCCACGGAGGCCCGGCAGCAGGCCGGCGCCCAGGCCCACGAAGCCCGCCGCCAGCATCTGGAAGGGCAGCCACGGCCCCACCCCCGCGGTGAGCAGCGCCGAGGAGAACAGCGTGGTGGTGCCCAGCACGAAGCCGAACCCCGGCCCGAACACGCGGCCACCGAGCACCACGAGGAACAGCACGCCCTCCAGCCCGGCCACACCCGCCCCGAGGGGGCGCAGCACCGCGCCCAGCGCCGAGAGCACACCGAGCACGGCCAGGGCCTTGACGTCCATGCCCTGGCCGGTGAGCTGGCTGAGCGCCACCGCGATGACCACCGGCAGCAGCAGCGCGAACACCAGCGGTGCCTGCGTGGTGCCGGACAGTGTGGACTCCGGGCGCACCAGCAGCGGCCAGGTGAACGCGAGCAGGCCCATCACGGCCACGACGGCCAGGAGCACGGCGCTGCGCAGGTCGAGGCGCACCGCACGGGCGGGCGCGCGGCCGCGGAGGGTGGCGGCGGGCGGCAGGTCGCGCGGGGTCGGGCGGTTCCGGGTCACCGCGCCCCCTGCGGCGGGTGCACGGCATCGACGGTGAGCACGGGGTGCGGCGCGAACACCTTGGACACCTGCGGGGCGAAGGTGGGCGAGCTGGTGGCCACGCGGGCGGTGGGGCCGTCGGCCACGAGGTCCCCGTCGGCCACGAGCACCATGCGGTCGGTGGCCGCGGCGGCGAACTCCACGTCGTGCGTGGCCACTACCACGGCCGCCCCGTCGTCGGCCAGGCGGCGCAGCATCGTGGCCAGGTGGTCCTTGGTGGCGTGGTCCAGGCCGCGGGTGGGCTCGTCGAGCAGCACCACGCCGGGCGCGGCGGTGAGCTGGATGGCGAGCACCAGGGCCAGCCGCTGTCCCTCGGAGAGGTCGCGCGGGTGGGCGTCGGCCGGCAGCCTCACCCCGAGCCGCTCGAGCACGGCCCAGGCGGTGCCGGGGGCGGCACCGGACTCGGCATCGGCCTGGGCGAGCTCGTCGGCCACGGTCTCCAGCCAGAGCAGGGCGGTGGCGTCCTGCGGCACGAGCGTCACCTGGCGTCGCGCCTCGGTGGGCGCCAGCGATGCCGGGTCGTCACCCGCCGCCGTGGTCACCGTGCCCGCCGCGCGCCGCCCCGTGCCCTGCAGCGCCCAGAGCAGGGAGGACTTGCCCGACCCGTTGCGGCCCATGAGCGCCACCACCTCGCCGGCGGCCAGGTCGAGGTCCACACCGGCTACGGCCAGGAGCCGTCCGTGCTCCACCCGCACGCCGCGGGCGGTGAGGGCCAGCCGGTCCGATGCGGTGCGCCGCCCCAGGGGGCGGGCGGCCGGACGCCGGCGGAGCAGGCCGCGGGCGGGGGTGGCGCGGTCCAGGGCCTCGAGCGCCCCGGCATCGGGGGCGGACCCGCCACCGGGCGCGTGCCCCGCATCGAGGAAGACGCCCGGGCCCCCGGCATCGGCCACGCGGCGCCGCGCCTCGCGCACCGAGAGCGGCACGTCGGCCCACCCCGCCGCCCGGGCCAGGCGCGCCAGGGGCGTGGCGAGCTCGGCCCCGGCGAGCACGGTGCGGGGGTCGCCGGAGCGCACGCTGCCGTCGCAGGGCAGCCAGACGAGCTGGTCGGCCACGTGCAGCACGCGCTCCAGCCGGTGCTCGGCCAGCACCACGGTGAGGCCCACCTCGTGCACCAGCGTGGTGACCGCCGAGAGCACGTCCTGCGCGGACGTGGGGTCGAGCGCGCTGGTGGGCTCGTCGAGCACGAGCACCCGCGGCTGGGCGGCCAGCACGGCGGCGATGGCCACGCGCTGCTGCTGCCCGCCGGAGAGCTCGGCCAGCCCGCGGCGGCGCAGGTCGGCGATGCCCATGACGTCGAGCGTCTCCTCCACGCGCTTGCGCATGGCCTCGGGGTGGATGCCGAGCTGCTCCATGCCGTAGGCCACCTCGTCCTCCACCGTGTCGGTGACGAAGCCGGCCAGCGGGTCCTGCCCCACCCAGCCGACGGTGTCGGCCAGGTCGCGCGGGACGTGGGTGCGGGTGGAGCGGCCGTGGACGAGCACCTCGCCGGCCAGGGTGCCGCCGGAGAAGTGGGGCACCAGCCCGTTGAGCAGGCCGAGCAGTGTGGACTTGCCGGCGCCGGTGCGCCCGGCCACCACGGCGAGGTCGCCCTCGCGGACGGTGAGGTCCACCCCGCGCAGCACGGGGCGGGGCGCGTCGGCGTGGGTGAGGGTGACGCCGCGCAGCTCCAGAGCGGGGGTCATGCGGGCTCCTCGATGCGGTGGGGTCGGGTCGGGTGGGGCCGGGCGGCGTGGGTGCGGGTGGGCCCGGGGGCCGCGACCACGGGCACGGCTGCCAGGGCGGGCACGACGAGCATCAGCGGGTGCAGCTGCGGCGTGGCCAGGGGTTCCACCGGCGGGTTGAGCCACGCGGGGCGCAGCGGGGAGGGCACGGGCAGCTCGCCGCCGAGCCAGAGCACCGCCAGCAGCGCGGCCAGCCCGGCGAGCGCCACCAGCGTCTCGGGGGTGCGCCAGGGGTCGGGGCGGTAGCGGGTGGTGGCGGCCCCGCGGCCGGAGAGCCACAGCCCCGCGGCCGCGGCGGCCACGCCGGCGGCCAGCACGACCGGGCCGGTCCACACCGGCAGCCCGGTGCCGTGCAGGGCGCCCGCCCCGCCGAGCAGCACGAAGGTGCCGTAGGTCAGGGCCACCACGGAGCCCAGCAGCAGCGTCCCCACGAGGCGCCGCGGCGTGCCGGGGCGGGTGCGCCCGAAGCCGCGGGCCTCCATGCCGGCGGCCAGCGCCATCGACTGCTCCACCGCGTCCTCGAGCACCGGCACCAGCAGCGTGCGCACCATCCGCAGGCCACGTGTGCGTCCGCCGCGCAGGCGCCGGGCGTGGTGGGCCCGCACCCCGGAGACCACGAGCTGCGGGGCCACGGTGAGGGCGATGACCACGGCCACCGACACCTCGTGGAGTGCCGAGGGCACCGAGCGCAGCGCCCGCCGCGGGTTGGCCAGGGCGTTGGCGGCGCCCACGCACAGCAGCATCGCGCCCAGGCGCAGCGCGTCGTAGACCGTGGCCAGGAGGAACTCCGCCCGCACCGGACCGCCCACGCGGATGCCGGCCGCCCAGTCGGGCAGGGGCAGCTCGGGCAGCGTGAACAGCACCGTGCCGGGCCGGTCGGAGCCCAGCAGCACCTGGAGCACCACGCGCACCAGGACCACCATCGCGGCCAGCAGGAGGTACACGCGCAGGCTGCGGGCCCACAGGTCGTCGGTGCGCTTGAGCAGCGCCACGGACACCACGGCGGCGGCCACCAGCAGCACCAGCAAGGGGTTGGTCGTCATCGACACCGCCGCGGCCACGAGCAGCGCCCACGCCCACCACGCCCACGGGTGCAGCCGCCGGCCGGTGGTCCGGGTGCCCTCCCGGGCGACACGTGGGGCAGGGACGACGGCGCCCGTCGGGACCGCCGCAGGGTGCGGCGGTCCCGACGGGCGGGCCCGGTAGGTGGCCGTCACCGGCGGCCGAAGCGCATCCAGGCTCCGACGGCGAGGGCGGCCGCGGCGAGCAGGCCGAGGGTCCACAGCAGACCGGACGAACCGCCCTCCGGGGCCACCTGCGAGGACTCCGAGGAGGCGGACTCGGAGGCCGAGGCGCTCGGGGACGGTGCGTCCTCGGAGGCCGACGGGGCGGGGGACTCCGCCGGGCCCTCGGAGGCGCCGGCGGAGGGCGAGGGCGACGATGGGGCGCCGTCCTTCGCCGCGGCAGGGGCCGTGGCGCCGGGCAGGTCCGCCTCGCCGGCGCCCCAGCTCCAGCCCTCCACCTGGCCCGGCTCCGGGTCGGTCTGGTTGGCGGCCTTGGTGGCGAAGGACCACGTGCCGCCCGGCTGCTTGGCCTGGAAGTACGCCCAGAAGTTGGTGCCGTCGAAGTCGCCGCAGGTCCACCCCTTCTCCTCGCGGGGGAAGGGCTCACCGGCCACGGCCAGCTGGCAGATCATGCCGTTCTTGTCGTGCGTGACCTTCACGCCGGCGGCCTCGAGGGCGGCCTCGCCGGACTCCGGGTCGCCCACGGCGCAGCGGGTGACGGTCTCCTCGGGGGTACGCACCACCACGGTGACGCCCTCCTCGGGCGAGCAGGCGCCGTCGTGGCCGGTGCGGGAGGCGGCCACGCGGGCAGCCGGCACGGCATCGGCGGTCAGGGCGGTGGCGGTGGCGCCAGTGGCGGGAGCGGTCAGCGCGATGCCGGTGGCGGCGACGAGCAGGAGGGGGGAGCGGCGCATCTCGGGCGGCCTTTCGGTCCTGGCCTCGGGGTCCAGAGGCCGGGCGGGCTCGCGGCGGCGGCTGGCTCCCCGCAGACCACGGCGGGCGTGTGAGCCGAGGTCCACCGGGCGTTCCGACTGCGGCGCTGCGGCCTCACGGTTGCGGGTCAGTGCCGGACTCGCACCGGCTTTCCCCACTGGATCTCGCGCGGCGAGGCTACCACCGGGGCGCCCGCACACAGGGTGCTCGCGCGAGCCGCCGACCGTCCCCAGCCGGGGGCCACGCGCCGGCCGGTCGGTGGGGGTGACGCTCTAGGGTTCTCCCATGCCGTCGCCCTCCTCGCCCCCCGCCAGCGACCCTGCTGCCGTGGCGGGCCTGCTGGCCGATGCCGTTGCCGCCGTGGGAGGTTCCCCGCGCGAGGGGCAGGAGCAGATGGCCCGCGCCGTGGCCGAGGCGGTGCAGCGCACAGAGCACCTGCTGGTGCAGGCCGGTACCGGCACGGGCAAGTCGCTGGCCTACCTGGTGCCCGCAGTGGCGCACGCCGTGGCCACCGGGCGGCCCGTGGTGGTGGCCACCGCCACCCTGGCGCTGCAGGCCCAGATCGTGGACCGCGACCTGCCCCGCGTGGCCGAGGCCCTCCGCTCCGCGATGGGGCGGCCCATCACCTACGCGCTGGTCAAGGGCCGCAACAACTACCTGTGCCAGCACAAGCTGCTCGGCGGCTTCCCCGACGACGACGCCGACGCCCTGGTCTCGATGGGGCAGGTGGACGCCGAGCGCTCCGCCCTGGGGGAGGAGGTCGTCCGCCTGCGGGACTGGGCCGAGGTGACCGAGTCCGGCGACCGCGACGAGCTCGTGCCGGGCGTCTCGAACCGCGCCTGGCGGCAGGTCTCGGTGAGCGCCCGCGAGTGCTTCGGCGCCTCGCGCTGCCCGGCGGCGGCCGAGTGCTTCGTGGAGCTCTCCCGTGAGGCCGCCAAGGACGTGGACGTCATCGTCACCAACCACGCCTTCCTGGCCATCGACGCCATCGAGGGGCGCGCGATGCTGCCCGAGCACGACCTGCTCGTGGTCGACGAGGCGCACGAGCTGGTGGACCGCGTCACCGGCGTGGCCACCGACGAGCTGACCCCCGGCTCCGTGGCCATCGCGGCCAAGCGCGCCGCCAAGCACGCGGACGTCGACCGTCTCGAGGAGGCCGAGGAGGCGCTCGCCCAGGCGCTCGCCCCGCTGCCGGAGGGCACGCTGCGCGGCATGCCGGACGCCCTCGCCGACGCCCTCGTGGTGCTGCGCGACGCCGCCCGGGGGGTGTCCACCGACCTCAAGCCGGAGAAGGGCGAGAAGGCCGACGGGCCCCAGCAGACCGCCCGGGCCGCCGTGGACGAGGTGGGCGACGTGGCCCAGCGCCTGCTCGAGGAGCGCGAGCTCGACGTGGTGTGGGTGGCTCCCGACCACCGCACCAACCAGCCCCGCAACGTGCTGCGCGTGGCCCCCATGAGCGTGGCGATGCTGCTGCGCGAGAAGGTCTTCACCGAGCGCACCGTGGTCATGACCAGCGCCACCCTCGAGCTGGGCGGGTCCTTCGACGCGGTGGCCGGCAGCCTCGGCCTGGTGGGCTCGGGCGCCCCAGCCTGGCGCGGCCTCGACGTGGGCAGCCCCTTCGACTACCCCCGGCAGGCCATGGCCTACGTGGCCGCCCACCTGCCCGCCCCCGGGCGCGACGGCGCCGCCCCGGAGCAGCTCGACGAGATGGAGGCCCTCGTCCGGGCCGCCGGCGGGCGCACCCTGGGGCTCTTCTCCTCGATGCGGGCCGCCCGCGCCGCCGCCGAGGAGATGCGTACCCGGCTCGGGGACGACGTGCCCGTGCTCTGCCAGGGCGAGGACCAGCTGCCCACGCTGGTGCGGCAGTTCGCCGGTGACGCGCGGACCTGCCTGTTCGGCACCCTCTCGCTGTGGCAGGGCGTGGACGTGCCCGGCTCGGCCTGCCAGCTGGTGCTCATCGACCGCATCCCCTTCCCGCGGCCCGACGACCCGCTGAGCGCGGCCCGCTCGCAGGCCATCGCGCGCAACGGCGGCAACGGGTTCATGGCCGTCTCGGCCACGCACGCGGCACTGCGGCTCGCGCAGGGCACCGGCCGCCTGGTGCGCCGCGCGGACGACCGGGGCGTGGTGGCCTTCCTCGACCCGCGGATCATGACCGCCCGCTACGCCGGCTTCCTGCAGCGGAGCCTGCCGCCCTTCTGGCCCACCACGGACCGCGCGCTGGTGCTCGGAGCCCTGCAGCGGCTGGACGCCACCGCCCCCGAGCCGCTGCCGGTGGCGCAGGTGGTCGCCCGCTCGATGGTGGGCACCGGCCGGGCCGGTGCACCGCCGGTCTCGCGCTCGGCCCGCACCGCCGTCACCGGGGGCGAGGCGTGGACCGACGCCGACGACGCCGCCCTGCGCGAGGCCCTGGAGGACGCGTGCGACGAGACGGGGCAGGCCCGCATCGAGGACGTGGCGCGCGCCGTGGACCGGGCGCCGGACGTGGTGGCCGCCCGGCTGGAGCAGTTGGACCTGACCCTGGGGAGCCGTGATGCCTGACCTTCCGCCGCTGGTGCTCGTCAAGGGCCCCGAGGAGCTGCTCGTCGACCGCGCCGTGGACCAGGTGGTGGCCAGCGCGCGGGCGCTCGACCCCGAGGTGGAGGTGGTGCGCGTGCAGGGCGACGCGTACACCCCCGGCGAGGTGGCGATGGCGCTCAGCCCCAGCCTCTTCGGCGGTGGCAGCGTGGTGGTGGTGCGCCACTTCGAGCTGGCCTCCGAGCAGCTGGCGCAGGAGGTCATGGCTGGCGTGACCGACCCCGGGGAGGGCAACGTGCTCGTGGTCTCGCACCGGTCGGGGACCAAGCACAAGCGGGTGCTGGACGCGATGGCCAAGGCCCACGCGCACACCCTCGAGGCGCCGGCGCTCAAGCGGGACGGCGACAAGGCCACGTTCGTGCAGAAGGAGTTCCGGGCGGCGCGGCGCCGCATCGACGCCGACGCGGTGCAGGTGCTCGTGGCCGCGGCGGGGTCCGACGCCCGCACCCTGGCCGCGGCGTGCTCGCAACTCATCGAGGACACCGAGGGCACGGTCACCACCGAGGAGGTGAACCTCTACCACGGCGGCAAGGTGGAGACCACGGGCTTCAAGGTGGCCGAGGCGGCCTTCGCGGGGAACCGGGCCGAGGCGCTGCGGCTGGTGCGCCACGCGATGCTGGGCGGGCTCGACCCGGTGCCGATCGTGGCGGTGATGGCCGGGCAGGCGCGGCAGATCGGGCTGGTGGCCTCGGCCGGCAACCGGAGCTCGGGGCAGGTGGCCAAGGAGCTGGGCATGGCGCCGTTCATGGTGGACAAGGCCCGGCGCATGATGCGGGGCTGGGACGGGCACCGCCTCGGGCTGGTGGTGCAGGCCCTGGCGCGCTGCGACCACGAGGTGAAGGGCGCTGCGCGCGACCCGCACTCGGCGGTGGAGCGACTGGTGGACGAGGTCTGCCGCCTGCACGGCTGAGCGGCCGGGCGGGGTGTCCGGGCGGCGACGTCGGCCGGGCCGGGCGCGGGGTGCGTCCTCGCGGTGTGTCGCCGGGTGCGGGATGCGGCGCGCTGGCGCGTCATGCGGTAGCCTGTCCCGCACTGCCGACGCGCCAGAGGGTCGTGCGCACGGCACAGATTTGCGAGTACCGCTCAACCACGGGCATCCCCACGTCCGGTCCCGAGCGACTGCTCTCGCCCTCGAGCGATCACCTCGTGACGCCACACCATCGGGTCGAGCCCGACGTGGACCGCGGGTGGCCGCGCAGACACAAACATCAACGACCTCATCGGGAGAGACCCACGTGGCGAACATCAAGTCGCAGAAGAAGCGCGTTCTGACGAACGCCAAGCGCACCGAGCGCAACCGCGCGTACAAGTCGGAGCTGCGCACCTGGATCCGCAAGTTCCGTGCCGCCGCCGAGTCCGGCGACGCCGCCGCCGCGCAGGACGCCCTGCGTATGGCCAGCAAGAAGCTGGACAAGGCCGTGAGCAAGGGCGTGATCCACAAGAACCAGGCCGCCAACAAGAAGTCGGCCATGGCCAAGCGCGCCGCCGCTCTCTGAGAGCCGGCACCCACGCCTGACGGGGCGGTCACCTTCGGGTGGCCGCCCCGTTCGCGCGTCCGGGGGCGGGTGGGCGCGTGGGCGGGCGGTCGGGTCAGGTGCGTGTGCTTGGTCCTTCTCGATCCGCGGGAAGGACCAAGCACACGGGACGGCTTGCCGGTGGCACCGTCCCCAAAGGGGGCCTGGGTGGGGCGCAGGACCTCTGCGGGTCCACAGGTGGCGGGGCGGCACAAGCCGTGGATGCAGCGATCCGATGTGGACTGGGTTCGTGGGCGGGCTCTGGGGGCGTGTGGAGGTGCCCGGTCTGGAGAACCTGGGCGTGGTCAGTCGCCCACAGCTGCTCGAGGCCGGGTGCTCCAGTGCATCCGTGGGCCGGGCTGCCCGTGACTGGGCGGTCCTGCTGCCCGGGGTGTACTGGTGCACGCCCTCCGCCGAGGTGCTGGACCTCTGCCGTGGTGGGCGCCGTCCCGGCCACGCCATCACCTGGCCGGAGGTTCCGTGGGAGGTCCGGGCGCGGGCCGCACTCCTCCGCTGGCCCGCGGCCCGGCTGGCGGGGACGAGCGCCGCGCACGCCGATGGCTGGGGCCCGGAGCCGGCGGGTGTCTCGCTCCTCGCCCCAGCGGGCCGGGCCGTCCACGCGGCGCACGGCGTGGACGTGCGCCGGGAGCGCCCCGGTGTCCGGGCCCCGTCGCGCCCGGCGGACCTGCGCCGCACCCGCCCCGAGGACACCTTGGTGGACGTCGTGGACAGGATGCCACCTGAGGCACGCAGCGAGGTGTTCACCTGGTTGGCGCGGGCGCTGGGCCACCGGGTGACGCGACCCGACCTGCTGCAGGACACGCTCCGGCGGCGCCGCCAGGTGCGCCACCGCCGTGAGCTCACGGAGGCGCTGGAGGACCTCGCGCGAGGCACCGCGTCCCACCTCGAGCGCCGGTACATGGCGGACGTGCACCGCCGGCACGGCCTGCCCCCGGCCCATCAGCAGGCGCCGGTCGCCTCCGGGGTCCCCGGGAGGGGTGCCTTCGCGGACGTGGCCTACCGCGGCCCCGGGGTGCTGGTGGAGCTCGACGGTCGGCTGGGCCACGTGGGGGAGGGCGTTCTCCGGGACCGGCGACGCGACAACGCCAACACCCTGGCCGGCTGGGCCACGCTCAGGTTCGGGTGGCACGACGTGGTGGGTGACCCGTGCGCGGTGGCGAGGGACGTGGCGCAGGCCCTCGCGGCGCGGGGATGGCGGTCGACCTGGCGTCCGTGTGCTCGATGTTGACCGGATGCCGGGAAGGAACGAGCACACGGCCAGGCCAGGGAGCAGGTCTGCTCCACCCACCCCGCAGGCGCCCGCGCACGGGGCACGCCCCGGCCCTGCGCTACCATCGCAGCATGTTGGCCGCGACCCTGCTCCTTCCACAGCCGCGATGACTCCCTGAGCATCGCGGCCACCCCTCCTGTGCGAGGGGCTTTTTCGTGTCAGGGGCCGGAACGCCCCCGCCATGCGGGCCTTCCGGCCACTCCGGGCCGCGCCACGACCGGCCACCCATCCAGCCACCCACCACCGTCAGGAGACCTGATGAGCGAGAACCACCGCGACGAGACCCCCTACCGCTACACGGCGCGGCTCGCGGGGGAGATCGAGAAGCGCTGGCAGGACCGGTGGGAGGCCGAGGGCACCTTCCGCGCCCCCAACCCGGTGGGCGACCTGGCACCGCAGGACCCCGCTGCCCGGGCTGCCGTGGCGGACCAGCCCAAGCTGATGATCCAGGACATGTTCCCGTACCCCAGCGGCGCGGGCCTGCACGTGGGCCACCCGCTGGGCTTCATCGCCACCGACGTCTACGCCCGCTACCAGCGCACCACCGGCCGCAACGTGCTCTACACGATGGGCTTCGACGCGTTCGGCCTGCCCGCCGAGCAGTACGCCGTGCAGACCGGGCAGCACCCGCGCACCACCACCGAGGCCAATATCGCCACCTACCGACGCCAGCTGCGGCGCCTGGGTCTGAGCCACGACGACCAGCGCACGTACGCCACCATCGACCCGGCGTACTACAAGTGGACCCAGTGGATCTTCCTGCAGATCTACAACTCCTGGTACGACCCGCAGGCCCCCGGCCGCCGCCCGGGCACCACCGGCCGCGCCCGCCCCATCGAGGAGCTGGAGGCCGCCTACGCCAGCGGTGAGGTCCCCACCCCGGACGGTCGTCCGTGGGACCAGCTCGATGCGGGGGAGCGCGCCGACGCGGTCGACGCCCGCCGTCTGGCGTACCTGAGCGACGCCCCGGTGAACTGGGTGCCGGGCCTGGGCACGGTCGTGGCCAACGAGGAGGTCACCGCCGAGGGCCGCTCCGAGCGCGGCAACTTCCCGGTCTTCCAGCGCAATCTGCCGCAGTGGATGATGCGCATCACCGCCTACGCCGACCGGCTGGTGGACGACCTGGACCGGCTGCAGTGGCCGGACTCGGTGGCCACCATGCAGCGCAACTGGATCGGCCGCAGTACCGGCGCCCGCGTCTTCTTCGACGTCGCCGTGCCCCAGTCCGCCACCCTGCCGACCGGCCCGGACGGCCAGCCGCGGCTGGAGGTCTTCACCACCCGGCCGGACACGCTGTTCGGCGTCACGTTCATGGTGGTGGCCCCGGAGCACCCGGTGGCCGATGCGGTGCCGGCCGCCTGGCCGGAGGGCACCGAGGACGCCTGGACCGGTGGGCACGAGACTCCGCGGGAGGCCGTCGCCGCCTACCGGGAGGCCACCGCCCGCAAGTCCGATCTGGACCGGCAGGCCGACGACAAGAGCAAGACCGGCGTGTTCACCGGCATCTGGGCCACCAACCCGGTGACCGGTCAGCAGGTGCCGGTGTTCGTGGCCGACTACGTCCTGATGGGGTACGGCACCGGCGCGATCATGGCCGTCCCCGGGCAGGACCAGCGGGACCACGACTTCGCCACGCAGTACGGCATCGACGTGGTGCGCACCGTGCAGCCGACCGAGGGCCACCCCGACGACCAGGCCTTCACCGGTGAGGGCCCGGCCATCAACTCCAGCAATGAGAAGGTCGACCTGGACGGCCTGGGCGTCGCCGAGGCCAAGGCCCGGATGCTGGAGCACCTGCAGTCCGCCGGCACCGGCGAGGAGGCCATCACCTACAAGCTGCGGGACTGGCTGTTCAGCCGCCAGCGCTACTGGGGCGAGCCGTTCCCGATCGTCTGGGACGCCGACGGCCGCGCCCACGCCGTGCCCGCCGACCAGCTGCCGGTGGAGCTGCCCGAGGTGGCCGACTACAGCCCCAAGACCTACGACCCGGAGGACTGGGACACCCAGCCGGAGTCCCCGCTGGGCCGCAACACCGACTGGGTCAACGTCACCCTCGACCTGGGCGACGGCCCGAAGCAGTACCGCCGCGAGACCAACACGATGCCCAACTGGGCCGGCTCGTGCTGGTACGAGCTGCGCTACGCCGACCCCACCAACTCCGAGGCCTTCATCGACCCGGAGCTGGAGGAGTACTGGCTGGGCGCCGGGCGCGGCTTCGGCGAGGGCGTGGCCGACGACCCGGGCGGCGTGGACCTCTACGTCGGCGGTGTGGAGCACGCGGTGCTGCACCTGCTGTACGCCCGCTTCTGGCACAAGGTGCTCTTCGACCTGGGCCACGTGTCCTCCGAGGAGCCCTTCCGCCGCCTGTTCAACCAGGGCATGGTGCAGGCCTTCGCCTACCGTGACGACCGCGGCCAGCCGGTGCCGGCCGCCGAGGTGACCGAGCGCGAGGACGCCGACCACCCGCGGGCGCAGGACGGCATCGTGTACGAGTGGAACGGCCAGCCGGTCACCCGCGAGTACGGGAAGATGGGCAAGTCGCTGAAGAACGTGGTGACGCCCGACGAGATGTGCGAGTCCTACGGCGCCGACGTCTTCCGTGTGTACGAGATGTCGATGGGGCCGCTGGACGCCTCCCGCCCGTGGGACACCCGCGCGGTGGTCGGGTCGCAGCGCTTCCTGCAGCGGCTGTGGCGTGCGGTGGTCGACGAGGCCACCGGCGAACTGCGCGTCACCGAGGACGCCCCCGACGCCGACACCACCCGGGCCCTGCACCGCACGATCGCGGGGGTGGCGGACGACTACGAGAACCTGCGCTTCAACACGGCGGTCTCCAAGCTCATCGAGCTGACCAACGCGGTCACCAAGCTGGGTGCGGTGCCGCGCGCCGTGGCCGAGCCGCTGGTGCAGATGGTGGCGCCGCTGGCCCCGCACCTGGCCGAGGAGCTGTGGAGCCGCCTGGGGCACGCGGAGTCGCTGGCCACGGTGGACTTCCCGCAGGCCGACGAGGGCCAGCTGGTGGCCGAGACCGTCACCTGCGTGGTGCAGGTCAAGGGCAAGGTGCGCGACCGCCTCGAGGTGGCGCCCGACATCGCCGACGACGAGCTGGAGGCCACCGCCCTGGCCAGCGAGAAGGTCCAGGCGTTCATCGACGGCGCGCCGGTGCGCAAGGTGATCGTCCGGGCCCCCAACCTCGTGAACATCGTCGTCTGATGACGCCGCGCGTCGCCGTGGTGACCGACTCCACCGCGGACCTCCCGATGGCCAGCGGCCCCGACACCGGGCTGGTGGTGCCGCAGGTGCCCCTGCACGTGGTCGTCGACGGCCGCAGCCACCGGGAGGGCGTGGACCTCGACCCGGCGCAGCTCGTGGAGGCGCTGGAGTCCAGGGTGGCGGTGAGCACGGCCTCCCCGGGTCCGGCGGACTTCGAGGAGGTGTGGCGGCGCGCGCTCGACGGCGGTGCCGAGCACGTGGTGAGCGTGCACCTCTCGGGGCGCATGTCCTCCACGGTGGAGGTGGCGCGGTCCACGGCGGCGTCCTCGGGGCTGCCGGTGACGGTGCTGGACTCCCGCAGCGTGGCGGCAGGCCTCTCGGCGCCCGTGCTGGCCGGGGCGCGGGCGGCCACGGCCGGGGCGTCGGTGGACGAGGTCGTGGCCGTGGTGGAGCGGTCGGCGGACCACACGCAGGCGCGCTTCGTGGTGGAGTCCCTGGACCGCTTGCGGCGGGGCGGGCGCATCGGAGCGGCGCAGGCGTTCATCGGGACGGCGCTCGCGGTCAAGCCGCTGCTGCAGGTGGCGCGCGACGGCTCGGTGGACGGCTGGCAGAAGGTGCGCACGCTGCGGGCGGCCCGGGCGGCGCTCCTGGCCTGGGGCCAGGAGGCGGCGGCCTCGCAGGCCGACGCGGTGGTGGACAGCCTGGGCGAGGACGAGTTCAGCGACGGCGAGGGCGTGGCGGTGGACGTGGCCGTGCAGCACCTGGGGCGCCCGGAGGTGGCCCAGGAGATGGCCTCGGCACTGGAGGCGGCGCTGGACGAGTCGGCTTCGGTGACGGTCTCCCGGCTGGGGGCCGTGGTGGGCGCGCACACCGGGGTGGGCACGGTGGCGATCGTCGTGGCCCCGCGGGTCGAGGGCGACCCCGGGCGGTGGACGCCAGCGCCCTGAGGTGGCGCCGTGGGGGGCGTCCTGCGGCGGCCCCTGTGGACGGCGGCGAGGAGCGGCCTGCTCGTCCACAGCGCGGCCCGCGGTCATCCCGCTCGGGCCGGCAGGTCTCCCTAGCGTGCGGTCGCGGGGGTGGTGTCCATGGACGAACGGCCGGACGGGTACGGCCAGCACGCGAGCGGCGAGGACACCGGTGGCGGGCCGGGTGCCGGTGGGCGGGGCGACCACGTGGTCTGGGAAGGCCGCGGCGTGGAGCCCTCCGCGCGGTTCGGTGACGCGGCGCGGGTTGCGTTGACGGCGGCGGCCGATCAGGTGGACGTCCCGTCCTCGGTGGCGGGCGCACGCATGGCACCGGGGCACACCGCGCTGCGGGTGATGGCGGTGCTCGTGCTCGTGGTGGTGCTCGGCCTGGGGGCGTGGACCTGGTGGACGGGCCGGCAGGCGGCACCCCACCCGGTCGCGGCACCGGCGGGTGCTGAGGGAGGGGCCGAGGCAACTGGCGCGGGCCGCGAGGAGGGTGGGGCTCCCGGAGGAGGGGGTGGTGCCGGGGGTGGCGAGGCGTCCGGTGGGGCCTCAGCCGCGGCGTCCGGTGCCACCGGGGACCCGGCTCCCGGTGCCGCGGGGGTATCCGGGGCCGGAGAGGGCGCCGGGCAGGTCGTGGTGCACGTCGTGGGGGAGGTGCGGTCCCCGGGGGTGGTGCGGCTGCCGTCGGGGGCCCGCGTGGCCGACGCGGTGCGCGAGGCCGGGGGACCGACCCGCCGCGCCGACGTGTCGGTCCTCAACCTGGCCCGTCCGGTGACCGACGGGGAACAGCTGGTGGTGCTGCGCCCCGGTCAGGACCCACCCACCCCGGCGGCCGTTCCAGGTGGTGCGACGGGTCCGGGGGGTGCGGCCGGGGCCGGAACCACCCCGGGCGGCGCCGGCGGGGCGGCCCCCGGCGGTGCGGAGGAGCCGGGAGCCGGCGGCGCGCTGGACCTCAACACCGCCGACCAGGCGGCCCTCGAGGAGCTGCCCGGCGTGGGCCCGGTGACGGCCGAGCACATCCTGGCCTGGCGTACCGAGCACGGCCGGTTCACCTCGGTGGACGAGCTCATGGAGGTCAGCGGCATCGGGGAGAAGACCCTGGAGACGCTGCGTCCCCACGTGAGCGTCAGATGAGCACGCGCGCCGACCTGCGCCTGCTCGTCCCCGCCCTGGTGGCCTGGGCCACCGGGGCCGCCGCTCTGGCCTGGGGCGCCCCGCTGCGGTGGGCGGTCGTGGGGTGCTGTGCCCTGGTGGCGGTGCTCGGCCTCGTCCGCCTGCACCGGGGTGGGCCGAGGAGGCCGGTGCCCACCGCCGTCGCCACGGCCACGGCGGTGGTGACCGCGCTCGTGGTTGCGGCCTCCACACTGGCCCAGACGCAGCACGAGCAGGGCCTGGTCTCCCGGGCGGTGGCCGACGAGTCGGTGGTGACCGCCGAGGTGACCCTGGAGGCCGACGCCCGCCGGGTGGTGAGCGAGGGGCGTTTCGGCCGCAGCGAGCTGGTGCTCGTGCGGGCCCGGGCCCACCGCATCGTGCACCGGGGGCAGGAGTCGACGGCCGACGCCCCGCTGCTCGTCCTGGCGAAGCCGGGTCGGGGCTGGGACGGGCTCACCTGGCGCACGCGGCTCACGGTGAGCGGCCGCCTCGCGCCCTCGGAGCCGGGGGACGACGTGGTCGCGGTGCTCACCCCTGCCCGTGCCCCGCAGGACGTGGCGGCGCCCGGGGGAGGGTGGCGGGTGGCCGAGGGGCTGCGGGAGGGATTGCGGCAGGCGGTGGACCCGGTGTGGGCCGACGCCCGGGGACTCGTGCCCGGACTGGTGCTCGGCGACACCTCGCTCACGCCCGAGGACCTGACCCAGGCCATGACCGAGACCGGTATGACCCACCTCAGCGCGGTCAGCGGGTCCAACGTCGCCATCGTGGTGGGGGCCGTGCTGTGGGTGGCCGCCGGCGTGGGCCTGCCCCGGCGCGCCCGCCCGTGGGCCGCCGCGGCGGGCCTCGTGGCGTTCGTGGTGCTGGCCCGCCCGGAGCCGTCGGTGCTGCGCGCAGGGGTGATGGGTGCGGTCGGGCTGGTCGCCATGACCGCCTCCCGTCGGGCGGCGTCCTTCCCGGCGCTCGCGGCCAGCATGGTGGTGCTGCTCCTGTGGGACCCCTGGCTCGCGCGGTCGTACGGTTTCGCGCTCTCGGTGCTGGCCACCCTCGGGCTCGTGCTCTTCGTGAGGCCGTGGGCCGCGGCGCTGCGCAGGCGGTGGCCCCGCCTGCCCGAGCCGGTGGCGCAGGGGCTGGTCATCCCCGTGGCGGCTGCGGTCACCACCTCGCCGGTCGTGGCGATGCTGCAGGGGCAGGTGAGCGTCGTCGGCCTGCTCACCAACCTGCTCGCCGCCCCGCTCGTGGCGCCGGCCACGCTCGGTGGGGTGGTCGTGGTGCTCGTGCACCCCGTGTCGCCGCTGGTGGCCGGGTGGGCGGCCTGGGTGGCTGCGGTGCCGGCCCAGGTGATCGGCCTGACGGCGCGGTGGGGTGCCGCGGTGCCCTACGGCGCGGTGCCGTGGCCGTCCTCGGGGCCTGCCGCGCTCGGGATGGCGCTGCTCCTCGCGGCCGCGGTGCTGCTGGGGCCGGGCCTGTGGCGGTGGGCGGGGCCACGGCTGCGGCGCCTGGTCCTGCCCCGGCCGGGGTCCTGCGTGCTACCCGGCCCGCGGGAGGGGACGGGGCAGCGGACCGGGCAACGGATCGGGCAGGGCCGCCTCGAGACCGGTGCGCTCTGTTTGGCGGCCGGCACCGCGGTGGCCCTGTGGGGACTACCGGGCGTCACCCAGCCCCTCCTGACCGGCCGGGACGGTGCGGCCGCGGACTGGCGGGTGGTCATGTGCGACGTGGGGCAGGGCGACGCGCTGCTCCTGCGCACCGGACCCCAGCGCGCCGTGCTGGTGGACACCGGCCCGGCCGGGGCGCCGGTGGCCGCCTGCCTTCGGCGCTCCGGGGTGCACGCGCTGGACGCGGTGGTCGTCACGCACAGCCACGCCGACCACTCGGGCAACCTCGGTGCGGTGCTCGACGCCGTGTCCGTGGACCGCGTGTGGGCCTCCCCGGAGGACCTCGCCCGGCCGATGCAGCCCGGGCACCCCGCTGAGTGGCGAGAGGTGGCGCGGGCCAGGGGTGTGGCGGTCGAACCGTTCGGTGCCGGCACGTCGCAGCAGGTGGGCACCGCTCGCTTGCGGGCGGTGTGGCCGCGTCCGGGGGTCGACCTGGCCGCCGACGACCGCCGCAACGACGGCAGCCTGGTCGTCCACGCGACCGTCGACGGCCCCGACCCCGGCCCGGGCTCGGCGGTCACGGTCCTGCTCACCGGCGACCTCGAGGAGTCCGGGGGCGCCGCTGTGCAGCAGCTCACGGCATCGGACCGGGTGGATGTGCTCAAGGTCCCGCACCACGGATCGGCCCACCAGGGACGCGGGCTGCTGGACCGAGGCGCCCCGCTGTCCCTGCTCAGCGTGGGGGCGCAGAACGACTACGGGCACCCCGCCGACCGCACGGTCGAGGCCCTGCGCGCCGCCGGCAGCACGGTGGTGAGCACCGCCGAGGAGGGCACGGTGGCCGTGGGGCGCGACACGGCCGGCACCCTGTGGTGGGGCCGGCCGTGAGCGGGGCGCGCGGGAGGCTGACGAGGTGGCGCGTCGCCGGGTGGGTGGGCGCTCGCGGAGGAGCGCCGTGGCGCTCAGTCGGCGGTCTCGGGCGCGAGGGCCTCGGGCACCTCGGCGGCCATGGTGGCCGCGGCGCCGCAGAGGGCCTCCATCATCGCGGCCACGGCGGGCACACGCATGAGGTCCGGTGTGCTCACCGCGTGGATGGTGCGCCGCGAACCGGTGCTCAGGGGCAGGGCCACCACCCCGGCGTGGCGCACGTGGCGCAGCACCATCCGCGGCACCAGCGCGGCCCCCAGCCCGGCCGAGACGAGGCCCAGCACCGCCACGTAGTCCTCGGTCTGGAACTCCACGCGCGGCACGAAGCCGGCCTCCTGGGCCAGGTGCATGAGGTGGCCGCGGCAGCGTGCGCAGCCGGCGATCCACGGATCGTCGGCGAGCGCGGCCAGGTCCACGGTGTCGCCGCCGGCCTGCGGGTGGTCCTCCGGCAGGGCGACGAGCATCTCGTCGGTGAGGATGTCGCGGATCTCCAGGCCGGCCAGGTCGTCCACCTCGCGGCCCACGGTGGTTCCGCTGTGGGAGAAGGCGACGGCGAGGTCGCACCGGCCGTCGCGCAGGGCCGCGAGCGACTCCGGCGGCTCGGCCTCGGTGAGCTGGATCTCGATGCTGGGGTGCTCGCTGCGCAGGTCGCGCAGGGCCTGGGGCACGAGGGCGGCGGTGGAGGAGGGGAAGGCGGCCACGCGCACCCGCCCGGACTCCAGCCCGGCGATGGAGCTGAGCTCCTGCTCGGCGGTCTCCAGCAGGGTGAGCACGGTGACGGCGTGGCGGGCCAGCACCTGCCCGGCCTGCGTGAGGCGCACCGTGCGCCCCTGCCGCTCGACCAGGGGGGTGCCGATGCGTCCCTCGAGACGGCGCACCATCTGCGAGATGGCGGGCTGGGTGTAGCCCAGCGAGTGGGCGGCGGCGGTGAAGGAGCCCTGCTCCGCGATGGCGCGCATGATGCGCAGCCCGGCCGTGTCGATCATGGGCTCACTGTAACTTGCTGTTGGGCCTCGGCAAAGGATCGCGCCATTGTGTAATCGGACGTCCGCTCCCACAATGCCGTCCATGACGATGACGCCGGCCCGTCCCCTGTCCTGTGAGCCCGCCGTGGCCACCCGCCACGTCGAGCCCGCCGAGCCCGCCACGCCGGCCAGCGCCCTCGCCGGCGGCGAGGACGCACCCGTGCCCGGGGCCGCGGACGAACCGGCCCCGGGCACGCGGGACGCCGCGTGGCTGCGCGACCAGTTCGCCACCACCGGCGGCTACCTCAACGCCGCCACCTGCGGCCTGCCCACCCGGCGCACCACCGAGGCCATGGCCCGCGACGCCCGGCGGTGGACCACCGGGGACGTCTCGCCGGTCGGGTACCACGAGCACGTGGAACGGGCCCGTGCGCTCTACGGCCGCCTCGTAGGGGTGCCGGCCGACCGCGTGGCGACCGGCTCCCAGACGTCGGTGTTCACCGGCATGGTGGCCGCGGGGCTGCCCGACGGCGCCGAGGTGGTGGTGGTAGAAGGCGACTTCTCCAGCCTCGTCTACCCCTTCCTCGTGCAGGCCGAGCGCCCCCACCCCACCCGCGAGGGCGGCCGCATCACGGTGCGCTCGGTGCCGCGCCAGGAGCTGTGCACC
The DNA here is from genome assembly GCF_002847825.1 of Kytococcus schroeteri. GTDB lineage: Bacteria > Actinomycetota > Actinomycetes > Actinomycetales > Dermatophilaceae > Kytococcus > Kytococcus schroeteri. Next base: position 23,813 of record NZ_PKIZ01000012.1, read on the forward strand.
TCCCTGCGCGAGGAGACCGCGGCCGTGGTCTACAGCCACAGCCAGAGCGCGTGCGGCAGCCTCACCGCCCCCGATGCCGTGCGCCGCGCAGCCGAGGCCGTGGGTGCCCTGACGGTCTGCGACGTCACCCAGTCCGCCGGCTGGCAGGCGGTGGATGCCTCGCTGGCCGATGTGACGGTCTGCTCGGCCTACAAGTGGCTCTGCCACCCGCGCGGCGTGGCGTACATGACGGTCTCCGAGCGGGCCATGGACGCCCTCGTGCCGGTGAACGCGGGCTGGTACGCCGGCGAGGTGGTCTGGGACTCCATGTACGGCCCGGCCATGCAGCTCTCCTCGCGTGCCTCCCGCTTCGACGTCTCGCCCGGCTGGCCGCTGTGGCCCGGTGCCGTCGCCGCTCTGGAGGACTTCCTCCAGGTGCCCACCGGTGCGGTCAACGCCCACGACGTGGCGCTCACCAACCGCCTCCGGGCCGGGCTGGGCCTGGCACCCTCGGACTCCGCCATCGTCAGCCTGCCCATGCCGCCGGAGGCCGCGCAGGCCGCGGAGCGGGCCGGGCTGACCCTCTCGCAGCGGGCCGGGGGGGTGCGCCTGAGCTTCCACGTGTGGAACACCGAGCAGGACGTGGACCGCGCCCTGGAGGTGCTGGCGCCCTTCGCGCAGCGCGGCTGACGCCCGGCCGGTCCGGGGCAGGGCGGGTGGCCGACGAGCCGTCCGGTCCGGGCACGCACGTGTGGTGTGATGCTCTGCGTGCCCGACTCCCTGCTCCCGGACCCCGCCGGCGCCCAGATGGCCGCCGCCCGGGACGAGGCGCACCACGGACCCAGCTGGCGCGGACCCCGCCGTGGCACGGCCCTGTGCCTCTCCGGTGGCGGGTTCCGGGCCGCCCTGTTCCACCTGGGAGCCCTGCGCCGCCTCAACGAGCTGGGCATGCTCGGGCAGCTGCGCACCGTCTCGGCGGTGAGCGGCGGCAGCATCGCCGCGATGCTGCTGGCCGACCCCCGCCTGGGCTGGCCGACGCCGGACGCCCTGAGCCAGAGCATCGACTCGGCCGACCTGGTGGAGCCCGACCCGAGCGCCCCGCCGCTGCCGCGCGGCGACACCGTGCCCGGTGGCCTGTTCTCCGCCCCGCGGGTGGAGGGGTTCGAGCAGTACGTGGCCGAGCCGCTGCGTCGCCTGACCCGTCACAACCTGCGCACCCGCGCGCTGGTGTCGGGCTGGGGGCCCAAGGTGCGCCGCCCGGCCGACCGCAGCTCCCGGGTGCTCGCCGACCAGCTGGTGGACCACATCGACTGGTGGGCGGCCGACCTGCGGGAGGCCCGCCGCACCGCCGGCCCCGCCGTGGTGGTGGAGGCCACCGAGCTCGCCCACGGGGTCAACTGGACCTTCGCCGACTCCCGCGCCCACCCGCCGCGGGGCCGCGTCGGGGACTACCGGCTCGGCTACGGCGACCCGCCGGCGGGGCTGCGCCTGGCCGACGTCGTCGCGGCCTCGAGCGCCTACCCGCCGTACTTCGCGCCGTTCGACCTGGACGCCACGACGCTCGAGCTCAGCGGGGGTCACGCCGGGCACCTCGACGCGGCCGCCCGCCCCCGCATCGAGCGCACCGTGCAGCTGCTCGACGGCGGCATCTACGACAACCTCGCCCTGGAGCCGGTGTGGCGCGACCACGCCGGGGTGCTCGTGAGCGACGGGGGCGCGGTGTTCCGGGCCCGCAGCGCGCGCACGCCGCTGGGGCGCATCCTGCACGTCATCAGCATCGCTGCCGGTGGCGGGGAGGTGACGCGTCTACGCTGGCTCCACTCGGCCTACAACTGGGGCGTGGTCGAGGGGGCCTCGTGGGCCATGGACTCGCGGGTCCCGCAGAGTTACCCCATCGAGGTGGCGGCACGCATCAACGCCATCCGCACGGACATGGACGCCTTCAGCGAGGCCGAGCAGAAGATCATCGAGCGGCACGGCTACGGGGTGGCCGACTCGGCCATCAGGCGGTACGCCCCGCACCTCATCCTGCGCGACGCGCCGGCGCGCTACCCGCACCCGGAGGTGGCCGACCCCGAGGTGGCGCTGCGGGCGCTGCGTGGGTCGGGGCGGGTGTCGCTCGTGGGGCGCCGGCCGCGGCGGGGGCGCGCGTGAGTGCCGGCGCCACCCTGCCCGAGGTGGCCACGCCGGTGACCCTGCCGCCGGAGGTCGAGGCCGCGCCGCAGGAGGTGGAGGCGCTCGCCGAGCTGCTGGCGACCCGCCGCCTGGCGGTGGTGACCGGCGCCGGCATGTCCACGGCATCGGGCATCCCGGACTACCGCGGACCGGACGGGGTGCGCCGCGTGCAGCCCATGACCATCGGGGACTTCCGTGCCGGCCCGGCCTCGCGGCTCCGCTACTGGGCGCGGGCCTTCGTGGGCTGGGAGCGGTTCACCGGCGCTCGTCCCAACACCGGCCACCGTGCGCTGGCCGCCCTGCAGTGCGAGGGGGTGGACACCGGGGCGGTCGCGGGCATCACCGGGGTGATCACGCAGAACGTGGACGGGTTGCACCAGCGGGCCGGGTCGCCGGACGTGCTCGAGCTGCACGGGACGCTCTCGCGCATCGTGTGCCTGGCCTGTGGGGCCACCGAGGAGCGCGAGCACCTGCAGGCGCGCCTGGCCGAGGCGAACCCCGACCACCGTCGGGTGGCGCTGGACGCCGGGCAGGTGCGTCCGGACGGCGACGTGGCCCTGGACGAGGAGGCCGTGGCGGCCTTCCGTGCGCCCCGCTGCCTGGCGTGCGGGTCCGACGAGCTCAAGCCGGACGTCGTGTACTTCGGGGAGAACGTGCCCCGCCCCCGGGTGGACGCGGCGTACGCGATGGTGGACGCCGCCGACGGGTTGCTCGTGCTGGGCTCGAGCCTCAAGGTGATGAGCGGGTACCGCTTCGCCCGGCACGTGCACCGCGCCGGGGGACCGGTGGTGGTCCTGACCCGCGGCTGGCACCGCGCGGACCGGGAGGCCACGCTCACGGTGGACGCGATGGTGCACACGACGCTTGCCGCGGTGGCCGACCGCCTCGGGGTGGGCGTCCCCGAGGCGTGACCCCGGTGCGGGAGCGTGGCGACCGGGTGCGCGCTGACCGGGAGTGCCCTGCGGGGGCTCAGACCCTGCGCAGCACCGCGGTGACCTTGCCCAGGATGGTGGCGTCGTTGCCGTCGATGGGGTCGAAGGCCGGGTTGTGCGGCTGCAGCCACACCTGGTTCTTGACCTTCTTGTAGGTCTTCACGGTGGCCTCGTCGTCGAGCAGCGCGGCCACGATGTCGCCGTTGATGGCGGCCTGCTGGCGGCGCACCACCACCCAGTCGCCGTCGCAGATGGCGGCGTCCACCATCGAGTCACCCTTGACGCGCAGCAGGAAGAGCTCGCCGTCGCCCACGATCTGGCGGGGGAGCGGGAAGACGTCCTCCACGCGCTCCTCGGCGAGGATCGGCCCGCCGGCGGCGATCTGCCCCACGACCGGCACGTAGGAGGCCGGCGGGCGGGAGTCGGCCGCCTCGGAGGGGTCCCAGGTGTCCTCCGGGAGCTTGCGGTACCCGCGGTCGCCCGGCCACTGGGCGTCGAGGATCTCCAGCGCGCGGGGGCGGTTCGGGTCGCGGCGGATGTAGCCCTTGCGCTGCAGTGCGTTGAGCTGGTGCTGCACGGAACTGGCCGAGGCGAGCTCCACCTCCTCGGCGATCTCGCGCATGCTCGGCGGGTACCCGCGCTCGTCGATGGAGCGGCGGATGCACTCCAGCACACGGGTCTGCCGGTCGGTCAGCGGCTCGTTCCGGCGCAGGCCGGGCTCGTTCTTCTCGGTCATGTCGGGGTCCCCCTTCGCGGGTCGTCGCGGCGGAGAACTGCGCGTCATGACGCCGGATCTCCGAGGTTGTCGGTGGTCACCGCTTCACTGCGTGGTGTCGGCAGGGCGTGCGGCGGGAGGTCCCGCTCGTACGCACGGCCGACAACCGGTGCACACAGGATACGACGTCACCGTCCCGCCAGAAGGACATCCGTTCGGGCGTGTCTTGGTGAGTGTCGGTCACCTGTGCTACACATAGTACAGACATGCGACGGACATCCGTCCGGACCTGGAGGAGATGACATGACTGCGATGACTGCGATGCCGCTGGAGGTGCGACCCGTTCGCCGTGGCGGGCGCCCGGTCGCGTCGGCCCGGGGGGCGGTGCGCCCCGCACCTCGCATGCGACTGACGGCCCGGGGGCGCGCGGCGCGACAGGCGCTCGTGATTGCCGTGGCGGTGGTGATGGTGCTGCTCGTCGCCTGGCAGGCGACCGGCGCCGGCCGGGACGCGGGGGTGGCCGAGCGCGTGGTGGTGGCCCAGGACCAGACGCTGAGCCACGTGGCCGTGGAGCACCTGCCCGAGGTGCCCGTGGACCGCGCGGTGCTCATGCTGCAGGAGGCGAACGGACTGGGCACCAGCCAGGTGCAGGCCGGTCAGGAGCTGGTCATCCCGCGTCGTTGACGAGGGAGTCGGCCCGGCCGGGGAGGAGGGACCGGCCAGGAGGGGGTCAAGGACTGCGTGGTCCTCAGGGACGTGTGGCCACGCGTGATGGGGTGCGCCGCGGACGTGAGACATCCGTGGCAGGGACGCCCCGTGAGGGAGAGAGCCCTCCCCACCGCCTCGTGGCGGTGGGGAGGGCTTCCGCTCGTGGGGGACCTGTCCGGGCGTGCCGTGGCCCGGTCAGTCGAGGGGGGTACCGGTGGCGCGACGCCACATGGGGCCGAGGCCCTCGAAGGGCGCGAACCAGCCGGAGATGTGCACGTCCATGACGAGCCCGTTGACGCCGGCGGTGAGGAAGTCGCTGGCGCCGCGCACGACCTCCACGGGCTGCAGGGCCAGCAGGTCGCCGGGCTCCTCCGCGTCGAGCATGCCCTGCTCCACCGCGAAGTGGCGGGCCCGCTCGCTGCTGGTGAACCCGAGCAGCATCATGGCGCCCTCGATCTGCGCGGCGACGGGAGCCACGGACCCCTCCGGCCCCGCGGGCAGGAACCACCAGCGCGGCAGGGCGAAACCGGCCCTCCACAGGGCGGTGATGGTCTCCTGGTCGCCACGGTCGCGCGTGAGGGCGTGGAGGCGGTCGGTCTCGTTGGGGGCGGGCATGGCGAGGTCCATGGCCCCACTCCACCACACGCGGGGCCCGCCCGGTGGTCGCAGCGCCGCAGCCGGGGCTCGGACTCGTCGTGCGTGGGTGGTGCAGGAGCGGGGTGGCGCAGAGGTGGCACACCCCCTGGCGGCGTCGCGGAGGGCTGGCACCATGGCCGGTGTGAGCGTGCGTCGGTCCGGTGGGTGGCGTCGCGGTGGGGCCGCGGCGACGGTGGTGGGGGCCCTGGTGCTGGGAGCCGCACCCCTGTCTTCCGCGGGAGCCGGGACGGCGCCTTCCGTCGCCGCGTCAGGCGCGCCCCGCCCGCACACCATGGCGCACGCTGCTGCGCGCGACGGGGACGGGTCGGATGTCGACACGGGGCCTGCCGCTCGCATCGAGGACCCGACCGGCCGGCGCCCGGGCCGCACCGGCACGTGGGGCGACCACCCGACCGCCTCGCGCGACCTGGGGGACCTGCCCTGTCGGGAGCTGCTCTTCGTGGGGGTCCGTGGGTCCGCCGAGCAGGTGCCCTGGGGCAACACGGTGAACCGTGCCCGGGAGGGTCTCGCCGAGCGCCTGGACCGGTCGGTGAACCAGGTGTGGCTGGAGTACCCGGCGGTGGACCCGCACACGCTGCGCACCGCCGACCTCGAGGGCGCCGTCCTGGAGGCCACGCCGCGCGCGAGCCGGTACTTCGCCTCGGTGGACGCCGGCAGCGCCGAGCTCACGCGCGTGCTGGGTGCCAGTGCCCGGGAGTGCCCGGGGCAGCAGGTGGTGGTGGTCGGCTTCTCGCAGGGTGCGCAGGTGATCACGCGCGCCCTGGCCGGTGGTGCCGACAGCTCGACGCTGGCCGCGGCGCTGCTGCTGGGGAACCCCGCGCACCACCCGGGGCAGAACGTCCGGGAAGTCGGTGGACAGCTGGACACCCCCGCCATCGGGCTGGCGGCCACGCTGACCTACCTGCGCTCCCGGGCGCGCCCGCAGGAGACCACCACGCGGCGCCAGGCCGTGCACAACCTCGTCTCGGAGGTGTTCGCGCTGCACCGCGGCGAGGTGTCCAACAGCTCCATCGCGGCCACACTCGAGGCCGGTGGCGACGTCATCGCGCCGGGGGATTACTCCCGCGTGCTCAGCATCTGCAGCACCGGTGACGTGGTCTGTGACGCCGCGCCGGCCATGAGCCGGGTGCTGACCTCGGCCACGGGCCTGGAGGACGAGTTCGCGACCGCGCGGCCCATCCACGGCGGGTATGCCGGGGAGGTGCTGCGCCCCGGCATCGAGGCGCTGGTGGACCTGATCGCCCCGGACGACGCTCCGCGTGACGCGTCGGGTGACGCCTCGGGGCGACCGCGCGACGGCGGCGAGGGGACGCATCAGGGGGCGCGAGAAGGGGCGGACGAGCGTGCGCACGGGGGCGTGGACGGCGCGCCGCACGGTGCCGGCGGCACTGACCCGGCTGATCCCGCCGACCCGGCCGACCCCGGGGGCGGCACGACGCCCGGCGACCTCGCCGCGGGCACGGGCCGTGAGGGCGGCTCCCCGTGGGTGGAGACCGGTCCGCCCGCGTGGGTCCTGCCCACGGTGTCGGTGGCGGCAGGGGTGTTCTTCCTCACCTCGTGCGGCCTCGGCCTGGCGTTGTGGAGGCGGCGGTGACCGATCCCGTGGAGACGGTGGGTGCCCGTCCCGCCGCGGCGGAGGGGAAGGGCGTGCACGAGGCGGGTGGCCGTCCCGAGCGCCCCGGCGATCGGGGTGCGCGGCGCCGCGACCGCAGGGCCGTCGCAGCCCTGGTGGCGCTGCTGGTGCTGCTGCTCACCCTTCTGGTGGGCGACCTGGCGCTGCGGCGGTACGTGGTCGGCCGCATCGAGCAGGAGGTCGGGGCCACCGCGCACGGCCGGGTGCGGGCCGACCTGGACGGCTGGCCGACCGCCTGGCACGTGGCCCGCGACGAGTACCCGGAGATCGACGGGACACTCTCCGGCGCGGTGGTGGAGGTTCGCGGTCGCACCGTGCTCGTGGACGCCGACGTGCGCGCGCGGGACGTGCGCGACCTCTCCGGGGGCGGGGACGCGGTGCACGTGGAGCACCTGGCCGGGCGCGTGCGCACGAGCTGGGAGGACCTCTCGCGCGTGACCGGGGCGGACCTCTCGGGTGACGAGGACGGGCGCCTGTCCATCACCACCGACGTGCCGGTGATGGGGGAGCGGTTGCCGGTGAGGGTGACCGGTCGCCCGGTGGTGGACCCCGCGACGGGGCAGCTGGGGCTGGCGGACGCGCAGGCCTCCCTGGACGAGGTGGACGTGCCCCAGGACGTGGTGGACGGGCTGTTGCCGCGGGTGGCCACCTACGCCAACCTGCCCACCTACGAGGGGCTGCGCTGGACGGGGGTGCGGGCGACGGCCGAGGGGGTCGAGCTGGAGCTCCGCGGCGAGGGGGTCGACCTCCCGCGACACGCCGGCTGAGGGAGTGGAAAGCGCGGCCCGGAGTCGGGTTCCGGGCCGCTGGGCCGGGAGGTTTGCGACCGGCGCCGGGGAGGCCGTAGGCTCTACATCTAGTGGTGCTGAGGAGATCAGCACACAAGATGATCCACTTTTCGCCGTATCACGCGCCACCGGGAGGAGTTCCGCCGTGCACTGTCCGTTCTGCCGCCACGAGGACACCAAGGTGGTGGACTCGCGCGTCCAGGAGGACGGTACGGCCATCCGCCGGCGCCGCCAGTGCACCGCCTGCGAGCGGCGCTTCGGCACGGTGGAGTCGGCCACCCTCAGCGTGGTCAAGCGCTCCGGCGCCAGCGAGCCGTTCCGGCGGGACAAGGTGATGTCCGGGGTGCGCAAGGCGTGCCAGGGCCGCCCGGTCACCGACGACCAGCTCGGCCTGCTCGCCCAGCGCGTGGAGGAGAGCATCCGCTGCACCGGCCAGGCCGAGATCGACGCCCACGACGTGGGCATGGCCGTGCTGCCGGTGCTCCGGGAGCTCGACCTCGTGGCCTACCTGCGCTTCGCCTCGGTCTACCGGGGGTTCGACAGCCTGGAGGACTTCGAGCAGGCCATCACCGAGCTCCGCCAGGAGCGCGTGCCCGCCGGGGACCGCGCACCGGAGGTCGTCGGCGCCGGCTGACACCACTGGGCAGCCCGGCGAGGGGGTCGGGCCGCCCAGCCACCGCGGCCCGGACGTGCCACGCCCGACGCCGACCGTCCGTGCCCCGGCACGGACGTACGCACCACCCGCCCCGCACCACCTGCACGACCGACCGCAGACCGACCAGAGACACACCACCCCGAACCGCACTGCACGACCGGCGGACGAGAGCCCGCCACCGCCCACCAAGGAGAGGTCATGACCGACACCACACAGGCTCCCGCGTCCACCCAGCAGCCGGGCGGCGGACTCACCATCAACCGCATCCACACCACCCCGGGCGTGCACCCCTACGACGAGGTGACCTGGGAGAAGCGCACTGTCGAGCAGACCAACTGGAAGACCGGTGAGGTGATCTTCCGCCAGGAGGACGTGGAGTTCCCGTCGTTCTGGTCGGCCAACGCCTCCACCATCGTCACCACCAAGTACTTCCGCGGCGCGGTGGGCACCCCGGCCCGCGAGACCGGCCTCAAGCAGCTCATCGACCGCGTGGTGCTCACCTACGTGGCCGCTGGCAAGAAGCACGGCTACTTCGCCACCGAGGACGACGCGCTGGTGTTCGAGCACGAGCTCACCTACGCGCTGCTGCACCAGATCTTCAGCTTCAACTCCCCGGTGTGGTTCAACGTGGGCACCAAGAGCCCCCAGCAGGTGAGCGCCTGCTTCATCCTGGCCGTGGACGACTCCATGGACTCGATCCTGAACTGGTACCGCGAGGAGGGCTTCATCTTCAAGGGCGGCTCCGGTGCCGGCCTGAACCTCTCGCGCATCCGCTCCTCCAAGGAGCTGCTGAGCTCCGGTGGCAACGCGTCCGGCCCGGTGTCCTTCATGCGCGGCGCCGACGCCTCGGCCGGCACCATCAAGTCCGGTGGCGCCACCCGCCGCGCGGCCAAGATGGTCGTGCTCGACGTGGACCACCCGGACATCGCCGAGTTCATCGACACCAAGGCGCGCGAGGAGGACAAGATCCGTGCGCTGCGCGACGCCGGGTTCGACATGGACCTGGGTGGCGACGACATCACCTCGGTGCAGTACCAGAACGCCAACAACTCGGTGCGCGTCTCCGACGAGTTCATGAACGCCGTCGTGGAGGGCCGCGAGTTCGGCCTGCGCTCGCGCACCACCGGCGACGTCATCGAGACCGTCGACGCCCACGACCTGTTCCGCCGCATGGCCAGGGCCGCGTGGGAGTGCGCCGACCCGGGCATCCAGTACGACGACACCATCAACCACTGGCACACCAACCCCGAGTCGGGCCGCATCAACGCCTCGAACCCGTGCTCGGAGTACATGTCGCTGGACAACTCGTCGTGCAACCTGGCCAGCCTGAACCTGCTGAAGTTCCTCAACGACGACGACACCTTCGACGTGGAGCGCTTCCAGGCCGTCACCGAGCTGGTCATCACCGCGATGGACATCTCCATCTGCTTCGCCGACTTCCCGACCGACCCCATCGGTGAGACCACCCGCAACTTCCGCCAGCTCGGCATCGGCTACGCCAACCTCGGCGCCCTGCTCATGGCCACCGGTCACGGCTACGACTCCGAGGGTGGGCGCCAGCTGGCCGCGGCCATCACCTCGCTGCTCACCGGTGCGTCCTACAAGCGCTCCGCCGAGCTGGCTGCCGTGGTGGGCCCGTACGCCGGGTACGCCCGCAACGCCGAGGCCCACAACCGCGTGATGCGCCAGCACCGTGACGCCAACGCCCAGCTGGCCCCGATGCACGAGATGGACGCCCACATCCAGGACGCCGCCACCGAGGCCTGGGACGCCGTGGTGGCCCTGGGCGACGAGCACGGCTACCGCAACGCGCAGGCCTCCGTGCTGGCCCCCACCGGCACCATCGGCTTCATGATGGACTGCGACACCACCGGCATCGAGCCGGACTTCTCGCTGGTCAAGTTCAAGAAGCTCGTGGGTGGCGGCTCCATGCAGATCGTCAACCAGACCATCCCGCGTGCGCTGCGCCTGCTGGGCTACGACCAGGCCACCACCGAGGGCATCGTCGACTACATCGCCGAGCACGGCCACGTGGTGGACGCCCCGGGCCTGGCCGAGGAGCACTACGAGATCTTCGACACCGCGATGGGGGAGCGCGCCATCGCCCCGATGGGCCACGTGCGCATGATGGCGGCCGTGCAGCCGTTCCTGTCCGGTGCCATCTCCAAGACGGTGAACCTGCCCGAGCGCGCCACCGTGGAGGAGATCGAGGAGGTCTACCTCGAGGGTTGGAAGCTCGGCCTCAAGGCGCTGGCCGTGTACCGCGACAACTGCAAGGTGGGCCAGCCGCTCTCCAGTGGCAAGGGCGAGAACAAGGGCTCCGAGGCGTCCGACGAGGCCGAGGGCACCGACGCCCCGGCCGTGGCCGCCCCGGTGGAGAAGGTCGTCGAGTACCGCCCGGTGCGTCGTCGCCTGCCCAAGCGCCGCACGGCCCAGACCACGAGTTTCGCCGTGGGTGGGGCCGAGGGCTACCTGACCGCCGGCACCTACGAGGACGGCTCGCTGGGCGAGATCTTCCTGAAGTTCGGCAAGCAGGGCTCGACCCTGGCCGGTGTGATGGACGCGTTCTCCATCGCGGTGTCCGTGGGCCTGCAGTACGGCGTGCCGCTGGAGACCTACGTGGAGAAGTTCAGCAACCTGCGCTTCGAGCCGGCCGGCATGACCGACGACCCGGACGTCCGCATGGCGCAGTCGCTCATGGACTACGTCTTCCGCCGTCTGGCGCTGGACTACCTGGACTTCGACACCCGCGACTTCATGGGCATCCACACGGCCGCCGAGCGCGCCCGTCACCTGGAGACCGGGTCGTACTCCCCGCAGGGCGGCGGATCGGACGAGGGCGACGACTCCGACATGGAGAGCCAGCTGGAGTCCTACAGCCAGTCCATCGCGCCGGCCGCGGCCAAGCGTCCCGAGGGCGTGAACGGCTCCTCCCGCGTGGAGGCCGCCGACACCGCGCTCGAGGGTGAGACCGGGGCCCAGGCCCAGGCCACCGCGGCCGACGCCGCCCAGCCGGTTGACTCCGGGGTGCACTCCTCCGCGGAGCTCATGGAGGCCAAGTTCGGCAAGGCCGCCGATGCCCCGCTGTGCATGACCTGCGGCATCAAGATGCGCCCTGCCGGTTCGTGTCACATCTGCGAGGGCTGCGGCAGCACCTCCGGCTGCAGCTGATCGCCCACCCGGCGCCCCGGGACCCCGTCCGGACCACCTCGGTCCGGGCGGGGTCCCCGCGTGTGGGGGAGGGGTGCTCAGGCCACCTGCGTGCCCGGGGGTGGCTCGGGTCGCCCAGTCGTGACCGCCGGCGGAGGACCCACCTGGCCCGTGGGGTCCGGGGGCGGCTCGCACGCCGGGTCCCACCAGACGACGCGGTCCGGATACACCGCGGCCCGCAGGCCGTCCCGGTGCACGATGGTGTGGTGCCGTCGGCAGAGCAGCGCCAGGTTCGCCAGACTCGTCGGCCCGCCCTCCGACCAGTGCGTCACGTGGTGCGCCTCGCACCAGCCCGGGGGCCGGTCACAGCCCGGGGCCGTGCACCCGCCGTCCCGGGTGAGCAGGGCGCTGCGCATGGCGTTGGTCGCGGCCCGGTCGACCCGTCCGGTGTCCAGGGGAGTCGAGGGGCCACCGAGCATCTGGGGCAGCACGCCCGCGTCGCAGGCCATCCGGCGCACCTCGCCGGCGGAGAGCACCTCGCCACCGGAGGTCGTGCCGTACCCCGCACGCCCCCGGTCCGTGACCGGCGCCGGGCCCCGCGCCCACCCGTGGGGTGCGGGCCGCCCCTCCAGCGTCGCCCGCACCGCCTCCACGTCTGCCGTCACCACGAGGGTCGTGGACCCCGACAGCCCGCACCCACCGGCGCTCGGGTCGGCGTCGGCGGCCTGGGCGCGCGCCACCAGCTCCAGCAGCGCGTCCGCCCGGCGTTGCGCCGCGGAGCGCGTGTCGGCCACCAGCGCCGGCGGGCCGTCCCCGTCGCACACCGCCGTCGCGGCGGGACGCGGCGCGGCCAACCCGTTGACGGCGGCGTCCAGCCGGGCGGCGTCGGGCACGCAGAGCTCGAGGGTGTAGCGCACCCGGCCCCCGACGCGGCGCGCCACGGTCAGCGAGTTCACGGCTCGTGCGCGTTCGTCCAGCTCGTCGAGCACGTCGTCGCCGTACCGGGCCAGGATCTCGCGGGTCAGCTGGTCCAGCGCCCGGCGTGACCCGTCGGTGGCAGCCGCACGGTCCAGGTAGTGCCCCACCACCTCGGAGCGGTCGGCACCCGGCAGCAGCGGCAGTGTCCGGTCGGCCTCCCGCACCGCCTTGGCGGCCAGACGCACCCCGATGCCGTCCTCCCACAGCGCCTGCCGCAGCGACTCGCCGCCGGGGCCCTGTGTGGCCGCAGCCAGCATCGCCACCGCCCCGGCCGTGCCGTGCTCGCGTTCCCCGGCCCGCTCCCGCACCCACGCCGCCGCGGAGGCGCACCGGCTGTCGGCGATGGTGCCGCGCTCCTGCGCCTCGGCCACCACCCCCACGAGGAGGGCCTCGGCGGCCCGGGCCACCTCACCCAGCACGCGGGCGGCCGCGTCCAGGTCGCCCTCACCGGCCTGCCGCAGCCGGTCGCGCGCCCCTGCCAGCTCGGCCGCCACCACTCCGGCGTCCTCCAGCACGTCCTGGATGCGTCGCACGTGTCACCCCCTCGGTGGACCTCGTCCCATGGGTGCTTCCCCTGCACCCACCTCCACCGTACACGCAAACCGAACAGAATGCAACAGGCGTACCAACCTGCATAGGTCCCAACCACCCGCCCGCGCCCCGTACGCTGTGCCGCGATGACTTCGACCTCCCTCTTCCTGAGCGCGCTGCTGGTGCTCCTGCTCGTCGTGCTCGGGCTCGACCTGCGGGCCACCGGCCGCCCGGTGCGTGGGCTCACCGGCGTCCTTCAGCTGGACAACCGCCAGGCCTCCCACTGCGACGGCTGCCGCCGCGCGGTGCGCCTGCGCGCCCGGCCGTGGGTCATCGCCTCGATGGGGGTGGTGCTCGTCGGCCTCGTGGCGAGCGTGACCCTGGCCACCCGGTACGCCGTGGGCAACGGCCTCCCGGCCTCGCTGCTGTGCCTCACCGCGTTGCTCGCCATCGGCCCGCTGGCGCTGGCGAATCGCCGTGCCTCGCACCGGGTCAGGGAGTCCTCCGGTCACGAGCCGGGCTCCTGAGGGGCCTCCCGCCCACGTCCCCGGAGGGCCCGAACGGCCTATATCATGTTGCAATGACGTCTTCCACCCCTGCGCTCGTGTCGGGCCCCCGTCCGTCCCTGCGCCAGGGGCGCATCGAGGCGCTGGACTCGCGCTGGGCGGAGATCGCCCTCGTCGTCGCCGTCTGGGCCCTCGGGCTGGGCTACGTGGCGCTCATGTTCTGGCCCGATCCCAGCCTCACCGACCCGGCGCTCGTGGAGCGCCAGGAGCAGGCCCGCACGCTCGACCTGCTGGTCGGCCACATCGGACTCGCGCTGTTCGTGGTGCGCCACCGCCATCCGGTGGCCATCACCCTGCTGCTGGGCGCGATGATGGTGGTCTCCAGCTTCGCGGCCATGCCCTACCTCTTCGCGATGGTCTCGCTGGCCACCTACCAGCGCCTGCGCCCCATCGTGCTGGGCATGCTCATGATGCCCCTGGCCACCCTCGTGTACTCCTACACGTTGCAGCGGTGGCTCCACCCCGAGGTCGTGGGCAAGGAGCTCGGGGCCACGTTCGCCGCCGATGCCGTGTACTCCCTGGTCATCGGCCTCATCTTCGTGCTGCTCGGCTGGAACACCGGCGCCCGGCGCGAGCTGGCCGCCCACGCCGCCGAGCGTGCCGCCAGTGCCGAGCGCGAGCACGCCGCCCGCCTGGTGAGCGCGCGGATGGCCGAGCGCACCGGCATCGCGCGGGAGATGCACGACGCCCTGGGGCACCGCCTGTCCGTGGTGGCCATGCACTCCAACGGGCTGGCCTACCGGCAGGACCTCTCCCCGGAGGAGGTGCGCGAGACGTCCACCACCATCGCCACCCAGGCGCGCACGGCCCTCAACGACCTGCGCGAGATCCTCGGCGTGCTGCGCTCCGACATCGGCCAGGAGGACCAGACCGCCTCGGCGATGCCGGACCTGCGCCACCTGCCGCAGCTGGTGGGGGAGACCCGTGGGGCGGGCTGCACCGTGCGCCTCGAGGTGCCCGAGCGCCTCACCGAGGAGGCCGGGGGCCTGCCGCAGGCCGCGAGCCGCCACGCCTACCGCGTGGTGCAGGAGTCGCTCACCAACGCGTGCAAGCACGCCCCCGGACAGCCGGTCCACATCGCGCTCAGCGGGCAGGCAGGCGCGGGGCTCGCGCTGCGCGTGGTCAACCGGCTACCCGCCCCCGGCGAGGAGCCGGCCGACGTGGTGAGCGGCGGCATGGGCCTGACCGGCATGCAGGAGCGCGTGCACCTGGCCGGCGGGCGCTTCTCCGCCCAGGCGCAGGAGGGTGAGTTCGTCGTGGACGCCTGGCTGCCCTGGCCGGCCGCCTGAGGCCGACGCGGGCAGCCCGGGCACCCACCCACCCCGCTGACGGGGCGACTCAGACGCGTACCACCATCTTCCCCGTGTTGGCGCCGGCCAGCAGGTCCATGAACGCCTGGGGCGCGTTCTCGATGCCGTGGCGCTCGGTGACCTCCCAGCGCAGCGAGCCGTCGGCCACCCACGGTGCCACCTGGGCCACGAAGGCGTCCTTCTCGGCCTCGAAGTCCGCCGCCAGCAGGCCCCGCAGGGTGAGGCGCTTGCCGATGACCCACGCCAGGTTGCGCGGGGCAGCGGGCGGCTCGGTGGCGTTGTACTGGGCGATGGCGCCGCACATCGCCACGCGGCCGTGCGGGTTGAGGGCGCCGATCGCGGCCTCCAGGTGGTCGCCGCCCACGTTGTCGAAGTACACGTCGATGCCGTCCGGTGCGGCCTCGGCCAGCTGCCCGGGCAGGTCGCCGGCGCGGTAGTCGATGGCGGCGTCGAACCCGAGCTCGCGCAGATGGGCGGCCTTCTCCGGGCCACCGGCGGAGCCGATGACGCGAGAGGCGCCCATGAGCCGCGCGAGCTGGCCGACCATGGAGCCGACGGCGCCGGCCGCGCCGGAGACGAAGACCGCGTCGCCCTCGCGGAACTCGGCGGTGCGGGTGAGGCCGCCCCAGGCGGTGAGGCCGGGCATGCCGAGCACGCCCAGGTAGGCGGCGTCGGGCACCGAGGTGGTGTCCACGGCGCGGGCGTCGGCGGCGTTGAGCACCGCGAGGTCGCGCCAGCCGGCGAAGTGCGTGACCTGCGTGCCCACGGGCAGGGCGTCGGAGCGGGACTCGACGACCTCACCCACGGCGTGGCCGGTGAGCGGCTCGTCCACCTGGAAGGGCGGGATGTAGCTGGGCCGGTCGTCCATGCGGCCGCGCATGTACGGGTCCACGCTCACCACGCTGTTGCGCACCAGGACCTGGCCGTCCTCCAGGGACGGCAGCTCGGCGGTCTCGGTGCGGAAGTTCTCGGCCGTGGGGGCGCCCGTGGGCCGGCTGGCCAGGACGATGCGGGTGGACGTGCGGTCGGTGCTCACAGCGGTGCCTTCCGGGGTCGGGGGAGGGGCGCGTGGGGAACGCGTGGGTGGCTCGGGGTGTTCCGGGGTGGTTGGGCTCAGGCGGCGGCGCTCGCTGCCTGATACATGTCGGCGGGCAAGGGGCGGTCGAGCTCCCAGATGACGGACATGGGCGCCGACCCCTCCGAGGACCGGTAGCGGGCCGTTCCCAGGCACATGAATCCGGGCGTGTGCCCGAACTCGTCGCGCGTACTGGTGGTGCGTGCAAAGAGCACGACGTGGCTGCCCTGCTCCTGGTGGTGGATGTACCGCTGACCAGTGGGGCTGATGGGCGTGGTCCGCGACTGGGATTGCCAGTGGAAGACCTCGGGGCCCATGGCGTAGTCGTGGTACATCGTGCTGGGTGAGAACAGGGCGTCCGACTTCTTGAGCGTGACGAGCAGGGCGTCGGTCTGCCAGGTGGGCGACCAGTAGACCCCTTCACGGTGGCTGATGGTCTGGCTCGCCTCGGCGGTCTGATCCAACGCCGCGAGGATCTCTTCGCGCGCATAGGTGGCGTGCGAGGCCAGACCGGTTGCGCTCAACGGCCCGGGGAGGGGTTGCGAAACGTGCCGGATGCGGTCTTCAGCGATGTCGAGAATAGCTAGGAACTCGTCGCAGGCAGGGCGGCAGGAGGCCAGGTGCGCCAAGCCGTCGGCCCACGTGGTGCGGCCGCCCTTGGGCCAGACGATGCCGTGGAGCATGCGGCCGAACCGCTGCAGCTCCGGCGACGCAGCACCGTAGGCAGGCGCATCCGCAGAGAGCCAGGCACGGTAGGCGTCGAGGCGCGCGCGGTCGTCAACGCGGAAGAACATGTGCCGCCGTCGCAGCAGTTCTGCCTCATCTGGCGTGGTCCGATCGTCCACGCTGAGCCCCGCCTGCCGACGCAGGTCGGTCCACGAGGCATTCTTCACCAGACGTTCTGCCTCGGTTCCGAGCGCATCAGCGAAATCCGCCAAGGAGATGTCGCTGTAGGCCCTCAGGGAGGCGACGAGACGTGGCTTGTTGAGTGTCAGCGAGGCCTTGAGCGAGCTGATGACCTCGTCGTAGGTGACGTCGTCGAGCACGATCTGACTGCCTGCCGGAAGTAGCGGAAAGCCGTGTTCCGCATGCTTCTGGAGCTCGCCTCGAGTGGCTCCGGTCATGGCCATGAAGCGACGCTCCAGACGGAAGCCCTCATGCTGGTGGCCTACAAAGTCCAGTGCCGTCAGCACCGCCTTGCTGGGGTGTCGGCGTAGTCCGCGGCCCAGCTGCTGCAGAAAGATGGTGGCGCTGTCGGTGGGGCGGAGGAAGAGGACCGTGTCGACCTGCGGGATGTCCACGCCCTCGTTGAAGAGGTCTGCCGTGAAGATCGCGCAGATGTCACCGCTGATGAGGGCTGCACGAGTCTCGGCGCGCTGCTCCGCAGAGGAGTCACCGGTGAGGGCTCGCGCGGGGAGGCCAGCCTCGGTGAACACGGCGGCCATGAAGCGGGCGTGGTCGACGCCCACGCAGAATCCGATCGCGCGCATCTGTCGCGGGTCGGCGACCTTGTCTCGCACCGCCTTGAGGATGATGCGCGCCCGGGCCTGGTTGCCGGTGTAGAGTGCCGTCAGCTGGTCGGTGTCGTAGGAGCCTCGCTGAAATCGCACCTGGGTCAGGTCGGTCGAATCTGCGATGCCGAAATAGTGGAAGGGTGCGAGGAGATCGCCGGCGAGGGCATCCCACAGCCGCAACTCGAACGCGGTCCGTCCGTCGAAGTAGGCATCCTGCACGCGGACGCCGTCGGCACGTTCAGGCGTTGCGGTCAGGCCGAGCATCTCCCGCGGGGTGAAATGGTCCAGCACCCGTCGGTACGTGGCGGCCTCGGCGTGGTGGAACTCGTCGACGATCACCACGTCAAAGTGATCCGCGGGCAGGTCCTCTACGTTGCCGCTCAGACTCTGCACCGTGGCAAAGACGTGGTCCCATCGCGTGGGCTGCCGACCAAACCCGTAGATCTCACCAAAGGTGCCGTCCCCGAGAATCTCGCGGAAGGTGCGCCGGGCCTGGTCGAGGATCTCCAAGCGGTGGGCGATGAAGAGCAGACGCGGAGGCCTGGTCGAGGCCTCGGACAGGTTGCGATAGTCAAAGGCCGCCACCACCGTCTTGCCTGTCCCGGTGGCCGCCACCAGAAGGTTCCGATGGCGGTCGTGGACCACGCGTTCGGCCTCGAGGGCGTCCAGCATCTCCTGCTGGTACGGATACGGCCGGTGGCGGAGTCCCGAGAGGTCCATGACCAATTCGCTCGAGGTCTTGCCGCCCGCCATGAGCAGTGCCTCGTCGAGGCGCTCGCCGTCCTCAGCGGGGTCGTAGTCCTCAAAACTGGGGTCATTCCAGTACGAGTCAAAGGTGGCGCGAAACTTCTCCAAGAGGTGGGGAGTACCGGCCTGCGTGATGCGCACGTTCCATTCCAGACCGTCGAGCAGCGCGGATCGGGACAGGTTGGACGAGCCGACATACGCCGTGTGGAAACCGGTCCTGCGGCGGAACATCCACGCCTTGGCGTGCAGACGCGTTGAGCGAGACTCGTAGTGCACCTTGACCTGGGCGCCGAATTCCTGGACGAGCCAGTCCAGCGCGCGACGCTCCGTGGCTCCCATGTAGGTGGTGGTGATGATGCGGAAAGGCACTCCGGCCTGCGCGATGGGGCGCAGCTCGCGCTCCATGGTGCGTAGACCCGCAAACTTGATGAAGGCGCACAACAAGTCGACCTCGTCGGCGCTGTCGAGCTCCCGGGAGATTTCCATACCCATCGACGGCTCACCGTGGGCGTTGGTCAACAGCGTGGACTCGCCGAGTGGGGTGTTCGGGCCGGTTCGATAACGCGGCGCCAGGCCGATCGCCGGGGGCGTGATGACAGAGACGAGTCGTTCGAGCCGGTCGCCAGCGGGTGCTTCGTCTTCCGCCTCGATGACCTCGGCCACCGCCTCGACCAGCGCGGCGCGGTCGGCGCCAGCCTTTCGCTGTGCCAGAGCGCGCCGCAGCGCCGCCGTGAGGTGGGTGACCGCGAACTCCACCTCGTCGTCACCGGAGACGGGCTCGTGGTGCACGTCCGCCTCGACAGATGCGAGGTGACCGTGCAGCGCACGGGTGACGAGCTGGTCGTAGCGGCCGTCGGGCAGGGCGTCGGTCATGCGGGGCAGCTTGCCAGCTCCCCGCGACAACTTCACCGCCCCTGACCCCACCCCACGGTCGGACCTTGCCCCGTAAGGCCGTGGGCGACAATCCACCCCATGGCCGTGGACCCCAACCAGATGACCCCGCAGGCGTACCTGGAGTACCTCAACGCCGAGTCCGCCCGCCGCCGGCAGGAGCAGGCCGCCCGCATGCTCGGTGACCGCGCCACCGCCACGGCGCAGCCCGCCAGCTCCGAGGCCACCACCGGCGTGGTCGTCGACGGCGCCGGCAGCGCCACCACGGTGCCGTCCATGCCCCAGGCCCGCCACGGCATCGAGAGCCCGGCCGCCACCACGCCCACGCTCAACCCCACCACCACCGAGGGCGAGCAGCCCCAGACCGTGGCCGAGCGCCTGGGCTCCCCGGGGCACTGGTTCTGGGGCGCGGTCTGGGCCGCCCTGGCCGGCACCGCCTCGTGGTCCCTGCCGGGTGTGGGCCAGCTCCTCACCGGCCGGTGGTTCACCGCGTTCCTGCTGTTCTTCGCCTACGACGACCTGGCCGACTGGGTGGGCTCCTCCACCTGGCTGGCCGACGCCACCGGGCAGACGCCCGACACCCTCCGCAGCTGGCTGCCGTGGGTGGTGGCGGCCCACGCCGCCCTCGCCGCACTGCGCTCCACCTTCGCCCCCAAGAACCCCGCCACGCCGTCCCAGGAGGACGACGCGGCGGGGGAGTGACCGACCACCGGCCGGCGGGGAGCACGCCCCGCCGGCCGGACCTCAACGACGTGACCGGTGCGAGGGTCCGGCGAAGGTGTCCACCGGCCCCCAGGGTGTCTGCGTGGGCGGCATCGGCGCAGGGTGCCGCCCCGGCCGCGCCCCACCCGGGGTACGCGTGAAGCCCGCCACTGCCCGGTCGTGCCCCGCCAGCCACAGCACGGCACCCACCACCAGCATCACCCCGGAGCCCATGCCCACCAAGATGCCGACGGCCGTCCCACCCAGGCCCAGCAGCACCGCGCCGAGCGGCACCGCATCGGTCATCCACACCGTGCCGCCGACGCAGTCCACCTCGTGCGCGCCCGAGCTCTCCACGGTGAACGCTCCCCGCAGAGCCACGTCGGAACCCACCACGCGGCGGTCGTAGGACTCGGCAGCCACCGGCAGCGAGCGGTCGTCGGGCCCCACCACGCGGCACTGCGCGTCCGGCGACGCCTCCCGCGGTGCCACGAGCAGGTGGCGGTCGCCGGCCCGCAGCTGAACGGTCTCACCGGTCACCACCGGGCGGTGCACGTCGGCCGCGGCCGTGGCACCCGACATGCCCACCGCCCCCAGCACCATGAGCGCCACCGCGCCCAGCACCCCCAGGGCGCCCAACGTGGTCAGAACCCTTCCCCAAGCCCTCATCAGACCCTCCCGTGCGTCGATCCGTGCGCTGCTCCGTGTGCCTCCCACGGTGTCACCGGCGTCGCACAGACCCCCTCACCCCGATGGGGGAAGCCCCACCTCCAGCCCCGCGCGCCGGTGCACCGCCGGGCGGACCAGCTCCCCGCCGCGCCCCGCACCCACGGCGGAGGCCCCGCCCACCCGAGGGTGTGCGGGGCCTCGCCGCCCAGAGGGCGCGGTGCACGCTCAGGCGCGGTAGGCCGCCCACTGGGCGTGCATGCGGCTCACATGCCCGGGGTGAAGCCGGTCGTGTGCGCGGACGAGCGGGTATGTGCCGTCGAAGGCAGGCGGGTCCCAGCGCGCTCACCGAGCGACGTGACCAACTCATTGCACGATCTGCATGCGTTCCCGCGCATCACTCCCAGGGGGCGCGGTGCGCCGGGGGAGGCGGGGCCGACTGGCCGTAGGGGGAGGGCTGGACAGGCTGGCCGTACCCGCCGCCGTACCCGCCCGGGTGGCGCGGTCGGTTCTCCCGCCCGGCCCCCACCACCCACAGGACGATCCCCAGCACCAGGGCCAGCCCCGCGCCGAGGCCCACCGGCACTGCGGCCAGGAGGCCCATACCGGACACCCCCAGGGTGGTCAGCGAGACGGCGTCGGTGAAGTGGACGTCCGGGTCGGTGCAGCGCACCGTGTGGGGGCCGTCGGCAGTCACGGTGATGCCCCCGGCCAGGCCCACCAGGTCCTCGGCGATGGCCACCTGGTCCTCCGTGGGCTGCGTGGACACCTCCCGACCGTCGGGCCCCTCCACGGTGCACGAGACCGGGCTGCCCTGCCCGAGGCGGGTGGTGAGCAGGTGCTCGTCGCCGGCGTGCAGCTCCCGGGTGATGCCCGAGCCCACCTCCTGGCCCGCCTCGATGGTCCCGACCGCGCGGCTCGCACCGACCACCGAAACGACCCCCAGCGCCACGGCCACCAGGCCGCCGAGCACCCCCAGCACCACGAAGACCTGCCCCACCCGCTTCATCGCCGTCCTCCTTCGTCACCGGCCGTCACCGGCCCTCGTCGAGTCGTCGGGGCGAGCGTCGCACCCGGCGCCGGCGTGCCGGCCGGTGCCGTGGGTGGAACCGGCCCTGCCACCGCCCCGGCGGGCACCGCCCACGGTCGGAGGATCAGAGCAGCTCGAGCAGCTGTTGGGCCGCCAGGTAGGCGAACAGCGCCGCGCACACCACCAGCATCGCGTTGCTCAGCCACCGGTTGCGCCACGCCGCCGGCGTGCGGTCGGTGTTGAGGATCCACAGCAGCGTGATGGCCAGGAAGGGCATGAAGAAGGCGCCCAGCACGCCGTAGGCGAGGATCAGCCAGACCGGCTTGCCGAGGAACATCATGACCATCGGCGGAAAGGTCAGCCACAGCACGAAGGCCGTGTACCAGCGTCCGCCGGCTTGGCGGTCCGGGTGGTCCTCGGGCTTGCCCAGGGCGTCACCGGCGAAGTCCGCGAACATCATCGACACGCCGTTCCACACGCCGATGAGGGAGCTCATGGCCGCCGCCCAGAAGCCCACCAGGAAGAGCGTGCCCACCGCGCGGCCGTAGCGGTCGGCGAGCACGTCCGAGAGCTGCAGCAGGCCCTTGTCGCCCGAGCCCACCGACTGGGTGCTGGAGTACAGCAGCTCGGCACCCACGATGAGCGTGGAGATGACGAAGATGCCGGTGACCACGTAGGCCACCGTGTTGTCCGTGCGCATGAGCCGCATGTGCGCCGGGGTGGTCCAGCCCTTCTCGCGGATCCAGTAGCCGTAGGCCGCCAGCGTGATGGTGCCGCCGACGCCGCCGGCCACCGAGAGCAGGTTCACCAGGCCACCGGCGGGCACCTGCGGCACCAGCCCCCGCAGCAGCTCCGGCAGGTTGGGCAGGGTGAACGCGGCCGCGGCCACCATCACCACGAACATGACGCCCACCAGGGCCGCGCAGACCTTCTCGAAGACGTCGTAGCGGCTCAGCAGCACCAGGGCTGCGCCCAGCAGGCCCGAGACGATGCCCCACCACGCCACCGACAGGCCCGGGAAGAGGGCGTGCAGCGGGATGCCGGTGCCGGCCATGGCCGCCGCGCCGTAGACGAAGCCCCAGATGACGATGTACGGCGCGAAGTACCAGCTGGTCCACCGGCCCAGGCTGCGCCACCCCTCGTAGATGGTGTGCCCGGTGGCCAGGCTGTAGCGGCCGGCGCCCTCCACGAGCGCGATCTTGAGCACGCAGCCCACGACCACCGCCCACAGCAGGGCGTAGCCGTACTTCTGGCCGGCGATGACGGTGGCCACCAGGTCGGCGGCGCCCACTCCCGTGGCCGCGACCACCAGGCCGGGGCCGATGAGGGAGAACCCGCGGCGCTGCTCGACGCGGCCGGAGGCGTCGGTGGCGGGGGTGCCGGCGGTGGGCGGGGTGTCAGGGGCGGCGTGGCTCATGGGGACTCCATCGCGACGGGAGAGGGGAGGGCAGCACCCTACGACGGAGCGTGTCCCGGGTCACATGGGTCTGGTGCGAGGACGAGGACCGGCCGGGCGGGAGGGTCAGGCGGTGGTCGCGGCCTCGACCAGGGTGGTGGCGGTGTCCTCGGCGGCCTCGATGGCGTCGTCGGCCGGGCCGCGCAGCATCAGGGCGAGCATGCCCTCGTAGGCCACCTCCACCCGGTCGGCCAGGCGCTCGGCTGCGGCGTCGTCGTGGGGCAGCAGCTCGGCGGCGGCCGCGGTGAGGCGGGCGCGCAGCCGGGTGCGGTCCTCCTCCAGCACCGCGGCCACGGGGGCGGCGGGGGCGGGCTGCGCCGAGGCCGTGGCGTGGAAGGAGCACCAGCGCTCGCGGAGCCGGCCGTGGTGGTACTCGCGCATGGCCATGAAGACCGAGAGCATCCGCTCGGTGGGGGTGTGCGCCGCCTCCCAGTGGGCGTCCCACACCTCCGTCCACACCTCCAGGCGGCGCTCCAGGGCTGCCGCCAGTAGGCCGTCCTTGCTCCCGAAGTGTGCGTACATGCTCGAGGGGGAGGCGCCGGCCTCGCGCAGGAGGGCGTCCACCGGGGTGCTCACCGACCCGTCGACGAACATCATGCGGGTCGCGACCTCGAGGAGGCGCTCGCGGACGGGGGTCTTGGCAGCCATGGCGCAGAGGGTAGCCCTGGGAGGGGCAATTGCATAACGTGCGTTCTGAAGGAACGTGCGTTACGTTTGGTGCAGACCTTCCCCGCTCACCAGGAGGCACGACGTGTCCGAACTCTTCATCGACGGCCGCTGGGCCCCCGCCGCCGACGGCGCCACCCGCACCATCACCTGCCCCGCCGACGGCCAGGCCGTGGGCACCGTGGCCGAGGCCGGCGCCACCGATGCCGAGCAGGCCGTGGCCGCCGCCCGCCGCGCCTTCGACGCCGGCGAGTGGTCCACCCTGCCCACCCCCGAGCGGGCCGACCTCGTCTCCCGGCTGGCCGACGCCCTGGAGGCCGAGAAGGAGGAGGTGGCCCGCCTCGAGGCGCTCGACACGGGCAAGCGGATGGTCGAGGCCCGCATCGACATGGACGACGTGATCGGTGTGTTCCGCCACTTCGCCGCGCTCGGCCAGCAGCACGCCGGCCGCGTGGTGGACACCGGCATGCCCGACGTGGAGTCGCGCGTGGTGCACGAGCCGGTGGGCGTCTGCGCGCTCATCACCCCGTGGAACTTCCCGCTGCTGCAGACCTCCTGGAAGGTGGCCCCCGCCCTGGTGGCTGGCAACACCTTCGTGCTCAAGCCCAGCGAGAACACGCCCCACACCGCCGTCTGGCTGCTGCGCACCCTGGAGCGCCTCGGCCTGCCCGCCGGCGTGGGCAACCTCGTGCTCGGCCCCGGCGACCCCGTGGGCACCGTGATCACGGAGCACCCGGACGTGGACCTCGTCTCGTTCACCGGCGGCCTGCGGACCGGGCGGCGCATCATGGCCGCCGCCGCGCCCACGGTGAAGAACATCGCCCTGGAGCTGGGCGGCAAGAACCCCTTCGTGCTGTTCGCCGACGCGGACCTGGACGCCGCCATCGACAACGTGGTCACCGCGATCTTCCTCGACGCCGGGCAGGTCTGCTCCGCCGGCAGCCGCCTCGTGGTGGAGGAGTCCGTGCACGACCGCGTGGTGGACGAGGTGGTGCGCCGCGCCGAGCAGATCCGCCTCGGCGGGCCCTTCGACGAGGAGGCAGAGAGCGGCCCCCTCATCAGCGAGGCGCACCGCGACACGGTGCACGCCTACGTGCAGGCCGCCGTGGCCGAGGGGGCGCAGCTCCGCTGCGGCGGCGAGGCACCCGGCGGCGAGCTGTCCTCCGGGTGGTTCTACCGCCCCACCGTGCTGGACGGCTGCCACACCTCCATGGACTGCGTGCAGGACGAGAGCTTCGGCCCCGTGCTCACCGTGGAGACCTTCCGCGGCGACACCCCCCAGGAGGCCGAGGACGCCGCCGTGGCCCTGGCCAACGACACCATCTACGGCCTGGCCGGCGCCGTGTGGACCGAGAACGCCGGCCGCGCCGCCCGTGTGGCCCGCCGCCTGCGCCACGGCACCGTCTGGGTCAACGACTTCCACCCCTACGTGCCGCAGGCCGAGTGGGGCGGCATGAAGCAGTCCGGCATCGGGCGCGAGCTCGGCGTCGAGGGGCTGGGGGAGTACGTGGAGACCAAGCACGTGTGGCACAACACCCGCCCCGCCCGCGCCGACTGGTTCGCCGACCGCGGCTGAGCCACCCCGGCCGGCCCACCGGCCCCCATCGACACCACAGACCACACCGACCCGTGAGGAGAACCATGAGGAAGCGCTACGACTACGTCATCGTCGGGGGCGGCTCGGCCGGCTCCGTGCTGGCCAACCGCCTGTCCACCGACCCGTCCACCACCGTGCTGGTGCTCGAGGCCGGACGGGCCGACTTCGTCTGGGACCCGCTGATCCAGATGCCTGCCGCCCTGGTCTTCCCCAGTGGCAACCCGCTCTACGACTGGGCGTACGAGTCCGAGCCCGAGCCCTACATGGGTGGCCGCCGCATCAAGCACGCCCGCGGCAAGGTGCTGGGCGGCTCGTCCTCCATCAACGGCATGATCTTCCAGCGCGGCAACGCCGGCGACTACGAGAAGTGGGCGCAGAACGAGGGCCTGGAGCACTGGGACCACGCGCACAACCTGCCGTACTTCAAGCGCATGGAGACCTGCCTGGCCGGCGCCGACGCCTGGCGCGGTGGGGCCGGCCCGCTCAAGCTGGAGCGCGGCCCGGCCAGCTCCCCGCTCTTCCAGGCCTTCTTCGAGGCGACCCAGCAGGCCGGCTACCCGGCCACCGACGACGTGAACGGCTACCGCCAGGAGGGCTTCGCGCCGTTCGACCGCAACGTCTTCCAGGGCTCGCGCCTCTCGGCCTCCCGTGCCTACCTGTGGCCCGTCCGCAAGCGCAAGAACCTGCACGTGCGCACCCTGAGCCACGTCACCCAGCTGCGCTGGGAGGGCACCCGCGTGACCGGTGTGGACCTCGTCCGCGGTCCGCGCCGCACCCCGCACTCGGTGGAGGCCGGCGAGGTCATCCTCTGCGGCGGTGCGTTCAACTCCCCGCAGACCCTGCAGCTCTCCGGCGTGGGTGACCCCGCCACCCTGCAGGCCGCCGGCGTCACCCCGCGCGTGGAGCTGCCCGGCGTGGGCGAGAACCTGCAGGACCACCTCGAGGTGTACCTGCAGCACACCGCCACCCAGCCGGTGTCCATGGCGCCCTGGCTCGACCTCAAGAAGGCGCCCTACATCGGTGCCGAGTGGCTCTTCCGCAACCGCGGCCCCGGCGCCACCAACCACTTCGAGGCCGGTGGCTTCATCCGGACCAGCGACCGCGTGGACTACCCCAACCTGATGTTCCACTTCCTGCCCATCGCGGTGCGCTACGACGGCACCGCTGCCGGCGGCGACCACGGCTACCAGGTGCACATCGGCCCGATGAACTCCGACGTGCGCGGCGACCTGCGCATCCGCAGCAACGACCCCTTCGAGCACCCCGCGATCCGGTTCAACTACCTCTCCACCGAGAACGACCGCCGCGAGTGGGTGGAGGTCATTCGTGCCGCCCGCCACATCCTGGCGCAGCCGGCCTTCGCCCCCTTCGACGGTGGCGAGATCTCGCCCGGCCCGGCCGTGGAGACCGACGAGGAGATCCTCGACTGGGTGGCCAAGGACGCCGAGACGGCCCTGCACCCCAGCTGCACGGCCAAGATGGGCCGCGACGCCATGAGCGTGGTGGACCCCGACACGATGCGGGTGCACGGCACCGAGGGCCTGCGCGTGGTGGACGCCTCGGTCTTCCCCTCCATCACCAACGGCAACATCTACGCCCCGGTGATGATGGTGGCCGAGAAGGCCGCCGACCTCATCGCCGGCAACACCCCGCTGGCCCCCGAGCACCCGCCGGTCTACCGCGCCAACGCCGGCATGCCGCTCTTCCCGCAGGGCGACCCGCGCAACGACGCGTGGGACGCCCGGGACGAGGTGCCCACCGCGGAGCAGGCCATGGCCGGGGAGACCCGGTGAGCGGGGCCACCGCGGCCGGGCCGCGGCAGGAGGGCCACCGGGCAGGGGTCGAGGCCCCTGCCCGGGCCGGGGTCGTGTGGCCCGTGCTCGTCGCCTCGGGCGTGGTCACCGCGCTCGTGGCCGGGTGGGCCCTGGCGGCCCCCGAGCAGGCGGCCACCCAGCTGGGTGCCCTCACCACGTGGATCGCCACGTGGTTCGGGTGGTTCTACATCGCCCTGGCCACCGCCGTGCTGGTCTTCGTGGTGGTGCTCGGCGTGCGCCACTCGCGCACCCGGCTGGGCGCCGACACCGACCGCCCCGAGTTCTCCACCTTCGCCTGGGCCGCGATGCTGTTCGCCGCCGGCATCGGCACCGACGTCATGTTCTTCGCCGTCGCCGAACCGGCCAGCCAGTACCTCGCGCCGCCGCAGGGCAAGGGGGAGACCCTCGACGCCGCCCGCGAGGCCACCGTGTGGACGCTCTTCCACTACGGCGTCACCGGGTGGGGCATGTACACGCTCATGGGTATCGCGCTCGGGTACTTCGCGCACCGCCGCGGGCTGCCGCTGGCCGTCCGCTCGGCGTTGTACCCCCTCATCGGGCAGCGCGTCCGCGGGCCGGTGGGGCACGCGGTGGACACCGCCACCGTGCTCGGCACGATCTTCGGCGTGGCCACCTCGCTCGGCATCGGCGTGGTGATGCTCAACGTGGGCATCGACATCCTGTTCGGCACCGGGCAGGGCATCGCCCAGCAGGTGGGCCTGGTGGTGCTGGCCGTGGCCGTGGCGACGGTCTCGGCCACCACCGGCGTGGACCGCGGCATCCGGCTGCTCTCGCAGCTCAACGTGGTGCTGGCCGTGGCCCTGGCGTTGTGGGTGCTGGTCACCGGCGACACCGCCTTCGTGCTCAACGCCGTCGCCATGAACGTGGGCGACTACGTGGCGCTCTTCCCGGGCACCACCCTGGACACGATGGCCTTCGACCACCCCGAGGAGTGGATGAGCGCCTGGACGCTCTTCTTCTGGGCGTGGTGGGTGGCCTGGGCGAGCTTCGTGGGCATGTTCCTGGCCCGCATCTCGCGCGGCCGCACCATCGGGCAGTTCGTGCTCGGCACGCTCACCATCCCGTTCACCTACATCGTCATGTGGGTGTCGATCTTCGGGAACTCCGCGGTGCAGCGCATCCGGGGTGGCGACACCGCGTTCGGCGAGCTCGCCGTGGACTCCCCGGAGCAGGGCTTCTTCACCCTGCTGCAGGACCACCCGCTGCCGATGCTGCTGGTGGGCGTGGCCACCTTCGTGGGCCTGCTGTTCTACGTGACCTCGGCCGACTCCGGCGCGCTGGTCATGGCCAACCTCAGCTCCGACCTGCCCGACCCGGAGACCGACGCCCACCCCGCCCTGCGCATCGGGTGGGCCGTGGCCACCGGCGTGCTCACCATCGCGATGCTCGTGGTGGGCGGCATCCCGGCGCTGCAGAGCGCCACCATCGTCATGGGCCTGCCGTTCGCGGCGGTCATGGTGCTGGTGATGGTGGGGCTGCACCGTGCGCTGGAGGCCGAGCGGGCGCGGGTGGACGCCCACCGTGCCTCGCTCACCGGCCAGCTGGCCCGCGGCGAGGGGCACGGACGCTCCTGGCGCACCCGCCTGGGCACCACCCTCGGGGCGGTGAGCGTGGCCCGGGCCACCGAACGGCTCGAGGAGGTGGTGCTCCCGGCCCTGGAGTCGGTGGCCACCGAGCTGCGCCGCCGCGGCGTGGACGCCCACGTGGAGGCCAGCGAGCCGCTGGAGCGCGGCCGGGTGAAGCGGCGGGCGGTGCTCATCGTGCCCCCGGCCGACGCCGGGGCCCCCTCGGCGCCGGCGGACCCCTTCCGCTACCCGGTGCAGGTGCGGGTGGTGCCGCGGCCGAGCTACGGCGCGGGCGTCATCGAGGCCGACGACACCACCACCCGGCTCGAGGTGGCCCTGCCCACCGGGGAGGTCTACGACGTCCTCACCTCGGAGCCCGACGCGCTGTGCCACGACGTGCTCGACCACTACGAGCGCTGGGCGGCGGCCCGGACGGAGGTCCAGGTCGCGGTCCTCTGACGCAGGTCAGGTCGCGGAGGCTGCCCGCACCAGGGAGCGGGCGGCCACCAGCCCTGCCCGGAGGGCGTCGTCGGCGGTGCCGTCGAGCATCAGGGCCAGCGACCCCTCGTAGATCACCTCGATCGAGCGGGCGAGGGAGGCGGCCGCCCCCGGGTCGGCCGGCAGGAGGGAACCCGCGGCCTGCTGGAGGCGCGAGCGCAGCAACTCGCGCTCCCGGGTGAGCACGGCAGCGACCTCCGGGGCCGCCTCGGGGAAGCACACGGTGGTGGCGCGGAAGGCGCACCACCGTTCCTCCGGCAGCCGGTCCCGGAGCTCCTGTGCGGCGGTGAACGGCGAGAGCAGCCGCGCCGCCGGGTCCGAGGTGGCGTCCCAGTGCTCGTCCCACGCCTGGGTCCACATCTCCAGGCGGCGGTCGAGGGCGGCGGCCAGCAGGCCGTCCCTGTTGCCGAAGTGCACGTAGAGGCTGGCCGCCGAGGCGTGGGCGTCCTTGAGCAGCACCGTCACGGGGGTGGTGGCGCCCCCGTCGACGAACAGCTTGCGCGTCGCCGCGTCGAGCAGGCGTTCACGCACAGGCGTCTTGGCGGTCATGTCGAGAGCGTAATGGGTG
Organism: Kytococcus schroeteri; assembly: GCF_002847825.1. Taxonomy (GTDB): domain Bacteria; phylum Actinomycetota; class Actinomycetes; order Actinomycetales; family Dermatophilaceae; genus Kytococcus; species Kytococcus schroeteri. The sequence goes on from NZ_PKIZ01000012.1 coordinate 53,400, forward strand.
GGGTTGGGAGTGCGAGCCGGGCCCGGGGCGGCGCGGGCCGGCCTGTGCGGGAGGGATGTCCCGGGCGCGAGGAAGGCCCCCGGACCGAGGGGGTCCGGGGGCCTTCGCGGCGTGGCGCGGGTCAGACGCCGGGGGGCGGGGGCGGCGTGCTGCCGCCGCGGTTCCAGGACTGGTCGTCCTGGCCCGTGGAACCGGTGGAACCGTTCCAGTCCTGCTGGCCGGCCGGCGTGGCGCCACCGGACGCCGGGGCGTCGGTGGAGGGCGCCTGGTGGCCGTACTCCGGCGCCGGGGGAGCAGACTGGCCGTACTCGGGCTGGGAGCTCGGGTTCAGGCCGTATCCGGGTGCCGGGGGAGCGGACTGGCCGGTGGTGTTCTGGCCGTAGGCGTCCGGCTGGTAGCCCGGGGCGCCGTTGGTGCCCACCTGGCCGTAGGCCGGGGCGGGCGGAACCTGGCCGTTGCGCTGGGAGTACGGCGTGGACCGGGCGTACTGGTCGGAGTACTCACCGTTGGTGTAGCTGGAGTACTGCTGCTGCTTGTTCTTGCGGCGACCGAAGAACCACAGCAGGCCGCCGACCAGCATGAGCAGGAGGCCCAGCGGGATGAGGAAGATCGCGGCGGCCAACCCCAGCCCGAGCTTCATGAATGCACCCATGTCGGCCGGGCCGCTCAGGGCGTAGCCGGGCTCGGAGCAGGTGACGGTGACGTCGCCGGCCGTGTCGGCGGTGATGGTGCCCAAGATGTTCTCGTTGTTCACCTCGGCGCTCGTGCCCGGGGCAAGGTCGCCCAAGGTGGCGCCCTGGACCGTGCACGCGGAGCTGTCCGCGCCGGGGCCCAGGAGCATGCGGGTCTCGTCCTCGTCCATGCTCACGGTGGTGGAGCCCTCGATGGACTGCTGCTGGTCCACGAAGTCGGAGACCTCCTTGAAGGTCGTGCCTGCTAGCACGGCACCGATGATGCCGAGGACCAGGGACAGGACACCCAGGAAGAACAGGATCTTGCCGAAGGTCTTCATCGGCGTCACCCCTCTCGTGTGTCGGCGCCCGGGCGTGCCGGGCGGGTGTGTGCGGGGCCGACGCCCCGTGCCGGGCCCCACGCTACCGAGGGACGGGGCGTCCGGCGTGAGGCGCACCACGTTCGGCCCGGCGATTTGGAAAATCTCAGACCGGGGTCGTAGGTTGTGCGCACTGTATCCAGAGCGGTGGAGAGATCTGGCTCTTTGAAACCGCAGCAACCCCCCGTCGCGGGCGAGGGTGCTAACGCCAGATGCGATGGAGGAACCATGAGCTGCACCTGTATGACGTCGAGGTCCTGACCCTGCGGCCGGCGCTCCCGTACCCGCTTCGCGCGGAGTGAGGTGAGCGAGTCGGACCGGTCGGGCCCTCAGAACCCACGCATCCACCACCTGTACGCCGTCGCGCCACGGACCCAGGGGTCTGCCACTGCATTCCCCGGTGATTCGTGGGCCCATTTCGTCCTGCCCGGAAGGACCATTCATGATCACCCTGGACAATGTGTCCAAGACCTATTTCCCGCGAGGTGCGGGCGAGCCCGTCCGTGCCCTGGAGGACGTCTCCCTGCACATCGGCCGTGGCCAGGTCCACGGCATCGTCGGGCCGTCGGGCTCCGGCAAGTCCACCCTCGTGCGATGCATCAACCTGCTCGAGCGCCCCACCTCCGGGCGCGTCACCGTGGACGGCCGGGAGCTCACCGCCCTCAGCAGCGGACAGGTGCGCGCCGCACGCCGCGACATCGGCATGATCTTCCAGCACTTCAACCTGCTGGACTCGCGCACCGCCGCCCAGAACGTGGCGCTGCCGCTGGAACTGGCCGGGGTGGGCCGCGCCGAGCGCACCCGCCGTGCCGCCGAGCTGCTCGAGCGGGTGGGCCTGGGCGGCCGGGCCAAGGCCCACCCCCGCCAGCTCTCGGGTGGCCAGAAGCAGCGCGTGGCCATCGCGCGGGCCCTGGTCACCCACCCCAGCGTCCTGCTCTGCGACGAGGCCACCAGCGCCCTGGACCCCGAGACCACCAGCAGCGTCCTGGACCTGCTGCGCGAGCTCACCGCGGACCTCGGGCTGACCACCGTTCTCATCACCCACGAGATGGACGTGGTCACCCGCGTGGCCGACGGCGTCACCCTGCTGGCCGACGGCCACGTGGTGGAGTCCGGCTCGCTGGCCGAGGTGGCCGCCACCCGCGGCAGCGCCCTGGCCTCCCAGCTCGTGCCGCGCCCCGTGCGCGCCCTGGACGCCGCCGACCTCCCGGCCGGCTCCCGCATCGTGACCGTCGACCTGGCCACCCAGGACGAGAACGCCGTCATCGCCGAGCTGCGCGCCACCGGCGCCGAGGTGCAGGTGGCCGCCGCCCGCGTGGAGAACGTGCACGGCGCCCGCGTCGGCATCCTCGACCTGCTCGTCACCCAGCCCTCCACCCACCGACAGGAGATCCCGGCATGACCCGCGACCGCCTCATCGAGGAACTCATCGACGGCACCTGGGACACCCTCTACATGGTGGGCCTGTCCTCGGCCATCGCCCTGCTGCTCGGCATCCCGCTGGGCGTGCTGCTCGTGGCCACCGCGCCCGGCGGGCTCTTCCCGCACCGGGCGCTCAACTCCGTGGTGGGCGCGGTCGTCAACGCCGGCCGGTCCATCCCGTTCATCATCCTGCTGGTGCTCATCGCCCCGCTCACCAAGAGCCTGGCCGGCACCACCATCGGCCCCACGGCCGCCGCCGTGCCGCTGACCCTCGGGGCCATCCCCTTCCTGGCGCGCCTCGTGGAGACCTCCCTGCGCGAGGTCGACCCCGGCAAGGTGGAGGCCGCCACCGCGATGGGGGCCACTCGCGGCCAGGTGATCCGGTCGGTGCTGCTGCCCGAGGCCCTGCCCGGCCTCATCGCCGGACTCACCGTGACCGTCGTGGCCCTCATCGGCTACTCGGCCATGGCCGGCGCCGTGGGCGGCGGGGGCCTGGGCGACCTGGCCATCCGCTACGGCTACCAGCGGTTCGACATGACCGTGACCCTGGCCTGCGTGGCCGTGCTCATGGCCCTGGTGGTGCTGGTGCAGTTCCTCGGCGACACCGCCGCCCGCATCACCCGCCACTGAGCGCCCGCCCGGGTCACCGGGCCCTGCCGCCGCGCGCCGCGCGGCACCCCCTCACAGCCCGCCACGCCGCAGCGCGTCGTGGTGAGGGCACCCCCTACCCACCTGACCGGAGGACCCCGTGCACACCACCTCGCACACCACCCCCGCCCGGCGACGCACCGCGCTGGGCCTGGCCGCCCTCGCTCTCGCCGCCCCCGCGCTCACCGGCTGCGGCGCCGAGGAGACCCGGGCCGAGGAGGACGGACGCCCCGTGCTGCGCGTGGCGGCCACCCCCACGCCCCACGCGGACATCCTGCGCCACGTCGACGAGGAGCAGCTGGACGCCGAGGCCGGCTTCGAGCTGGAGGTCGTGGAGTTCACCGACTACCTGCAGCCCAACGCGGCGCTCGACGAGGGGTCGGTGGACGCCAACTACTACCAGCACCGCCTCTTCCTGCAGAGCCAGGAGCAGGCCGCCGGGTACGACCTCGCGGTCGTGGCGCCCATCTCCAACCAGCCGCTCGGCCTCTACTCCGAGGAGGTCGACTCCCTGGAGGACCTGGCGCCGGGTTCCCGCGTGGCCATCCCCAACGACCCCACCAACGGGGCCCGCGGCCTGTGGCTGCTGCAGGAGGCCGGACTCATCGAGCTGGCGGACACCGGTGACCTCCCGCCGACGCCCGAGGACGTGACCTCCAACCCCAGGGACCTGGAGTTCCTGCCCGTCGAGGCCGCCCAGACCTCCCGCTCCGTCGGCGACGCCACCCTGAGCGCCGTGCCGGGCAACTACGCCGTGCAGGACGGTCTGGACACCGACGACGCCCTCGCCCTGGAGGACCCGCGCGACGAGCGCTTCGTCATCAACCTCGTGACCACCGCCGACCGTGCCGACGACCCGCAGCTGGCCGCCCTGGCCGACGTGCTGCACGGCGACGCGGTGGGGGAGTACATCGAGTCCACCTGGCACGGCACCGTCGTGCAGGTCGACTGACCCCACCCCGCCGCCCCCCCCCCCCCCCCAC
>NZ_PKIZ01000012.1:57742-58890 GCF_002847825.1 Kytococcus schroeteri
GGCGAGATCCTCACCTTCGTCAAGGAGAACCTGGCCCAGGAGGCCGGCCTGGACATCGAGGTCGTGGAGTTCACCGACTACGTGCAGCCCAACGCGGCCCTGGACGCCGGTGACCTGGACGCCAACTACTTCCAGCACCAGCCCTACCTGGACGAGCAGAAGAAGGCCGCCGGGTACGACTTCGTGAGCCTGGGCGCGGTGCACCTGGAGCCGCTGGGCGTCTACTCCGAGACGGTGAAGGACCTCAAGGAGCTCTCCGGCGACAGCAAGGTGGCCATCCCCAACGACCCGTCCAACGCCGGTCGTGCGCTCAAGCTGCTCGCCGAGCACGGCGTGCTCGAGCTGGAGGACACCGGCGACATCGCGCCCACCGTGGCCGACGTCAAGGACGGCGGACCGGAGGTCGTGGAGCTCGAGGCCGCGCAGCTGCCCCGCTCGCTCGGTGACGTGGACGCCGCCGTCATCAACGGCAACTACGCCATCGAGGCCGACCTCTCCCCGGTGGACGACTCGCTGGCCCTGGAGAAGGCGGAGGGCAACCCCTACGCCAACCTGCTCGTGGTGCGCAGCGAGGACGCGGAGAACGAGCAGCTCACGAAGCTGGCCGAGCTGTTGCGCAGCGACGAGACCAAGAAGTTCATCAAGGACAAGTACGCCGGCACGGTCATCCCGGCCGAGTGAGCCCCGCGCGGGAGGCTCAGCCGTCGGCGGGGTCCTGCGCCCCGCCGGCGGCCTCCCGCAGTTCGGTCGCCACGTCCTCGATGAAGGTGGTCACTGCGACACCCCCGGCCACCGGGCCACCGGCCATCAGGCCGTCGGCACCCAGCAGCAACGCCGAGGGCGTGGCCTGCAGGGCGAACATGAGGCGCATCTGCTGGCCCTCGTCGTAGCCGACCGTCACACCCGACGGGCGCAGCGGGTCGTCCGGGGCGCTCGGCGTGGTGGTGACCACGAGCACCCCCACGTGCTCGAACTCCCGGGCGAACTCCTCGGCGCGAGCCAGAGCCTCCATGCAGCTGCCGCACCCCAGGCTCACCCAGAGCACGAGCCAGGCCTTCCTTTGGGAGATCTCGCGCAGCCGCAGCGGGCCGTCGTCGCCCGTCACCTGGACGAAGGGGATGGGGGTGCGCACGTAGTCGAGCTCCTCG
>NZ_PKIZ01000012.1:59039-62762 GCF_002847825.1 Kytococcus schroeteri
CCCCCGCCGATGAGCCAGGTGAGGGCCACGCCGGCGGCCAGCACCGGGATCCACCACCACAGCGACGGCCCGTCCAGCAGGCGGCCGACGATGCTGCCGCCCCGGAACGCGTCCACCACGGTCACCAGCCCCAGGGCCACGAGCACGAGGTTGCGCACCACCGTGGCCCGCGTGATGGTGCCCTGGCCGAGCTTGCCGAAGCACCCGCACGTGACGGGGACGTCGAAGCCCAGGGCCCGCACCACGAGCACCGTGTAGAGCAGCCCCAGCAGCAGCGTGGCCACGGCGGCCACCCCGTACCAGGGGGAGGGGAGGAGCAGCAGGGCCAGGGCCAGGACGACCTCCCCCGGCCCGAGCAGGCGGGGGCCTTGCATCCGCACCGTCCAGTGCGGCAGGCGCAGCTGGTGGAAGGCGCTCTCGGTGCTCTGGACGTCGCGGAGCTTGGTCAGGCCGCTGGTGCCGTAGACGGCGGCGAGCAGCAGGCCCGCCCCGGCGGCGGCATCGGGCAGGAGGGACGCGTCACTCATGGTGAAAGTATCCCCCGACCGGCTAAGGTTTCGGGACCGTGGCCCGCGAGGGGCGGGCCCCCGGGTGGGGAGGATCCCGCCATGACCCTGATGCGTCCGGCCACCGAGCGCCCGGGCACCGTCACCGCCTCCGTGCTCCTCATGGTCATGGGCCTGCTCTCCGCCGCCGTCTGGGGCCTCGGCGCCACCCAGGGGTGGTGGGTGTCCGATGCCGGGCTGGCGCAGGCCGCCGACCTCGAGGGCGACTTCGGGCGTGCCCTCGAGGCGTCCCGCGTGGACATGGACCGAGGCAGCATCGAGGACGCGCGGCGCGTGCTCAACGGCACCACGGTGATCCTGACCCTCGGCGCCGCCACGCTCTGGGCGGGGACCGCGGCGATGGTGTGGCGCGGCATCGGGCCGGCCCGCGACGTGGCCACCACCTCCTGCCTGGTGGGCGTGCTGTGCCTGCTCGGCTGGGCCATGGGTTCGGGCGTGGCCAACACCCTCGCCCTGCAGGTCCAGGCGGGGGTGATGCTGCTGCTCGGGCTGGCCGCGACCGCGCTGCTGTACGTGCCGGCGTCGAGCCGCTGGTTCGACTCGGCCAGCACCTACCGCTGGAGTTGAACCGCCGGGTCCGTCCTGCGGTGGACCGCACGCGTCGTCCCGACGGGGGACACTGCCGGGGTACAGAACGCACACGACCCCCACGCGACCCGCACCCGGAGGTGCCCGTGACCTACACCCAGCCCGGACCGAACCAGCCGGGCGGCTTCCAGGCCGCCCCCAGCCTGGACGACCACCGCGACCTGCGCCCCGTGGCCCGGCCGGCCGCCGTCGACAAGGCCGTGAAGCTCATGTACGCCGGGGCTGGCCTCTCCCTGCTGAGCCTGCTGGTGGGCCTGCTCATGCGGCCCAGCGTGGCGGAGATGAAGGACGCCATGGAGCAGGCGGGCCTCTCCCTCTCCGACGCCCAGATCGAGCAGAGCCTCCAGCAGAGCTTCCTCACCGGCATCATCGGTGGCCTCATCGGGGTGGGCCTGTGGCTCCTGCACGCCTGGGCCGTGGGCAAGGGCCACAACTGGGCCCGCATCACCGGCACCGTCCTGGGTGCGCTGAACATCCTGGGCCTGCTGTTCGGCCTCCTCGGCCTGGCCGTCACCCTGGCCACCACCAGCGGCATCATCGGCTTCGTGCTGCAGGTGGTCTCCGCCGCCCTGGCCGCGGCCATCATCTACTTCATGTGGCGCCCGGAGAACAAGCCCTTCTTCGGCCAGCACTGAGGCACGGCGCCTCGAGCGTGCGGCCCCACCCCGGTCCCTCGGGGTGGGGCCGCGTCGCGTTCTCCACCCGACGGGGGACGGTGTGCCGGGGCGCCGGCGGCACAGCATCGGGGTGAGAACTCGAGGAGGAGACCATGACCCAGCCGCACGACCCCTACGCCCCGCAGGGCCAGCCGTCCCCGGGCCCGCCGCACCAGGGCTGGTCCACGCACCCGTACGGGACGCCGCCGCACCCGTACGCGCAGCCCTCCTTCGGGCACCCTGGCGATGCCCCGCCCGGGTACGGGCACCCGCCCACCGGCCCGGCGCCGCGGCCGCGAGCGGTCGACCTCGCCGTGAAGCTCATGGGGGTCGCCGCTGGTCTGGCGCTCCTCTCGATCCCCCTCGCCTTCCTGCAGCGCGGGGCCATGACCGAGGAGTACCTCGAGCAGATGGAGGCCGCAGGGCAGCCGGGGTCCGCGGGCATGGCGCAGGCGATGATCGACATCGCGCTGGCCGTCACCGTGGTGGTCGCGCTCCTCTCGGCCGGTCTGTGGTTCCTGCATGCGCGGGCCACGGGGCGAGGGAGGAACTGGGCGCGCATCAGCGGGAGCGTCCTGGGCGGTCTCACCCTGCTCACCGCGCCCATCGCCTTCGTCTACGGCGTGGCGGCCGGCACCTCGGTGCCGTGGTACAGCCACCTGCTGAACGCCCTCAACCTCCTGCTCGTGGTGGCCGTCCTCGTGCTCATCTGGCAGCCCCGCAACCAGGCCTTCTTCGCCCAGCGCTGACCGGTCCACCCACCAAAGGTCCGCCTGTGGTCCAGAGGTACGTGCCGGGACGCGTACCTCTGGACCACAGGCGGACTTCTGCGATGGGGGCGCGCTCACGGTCGTGGAGCAGCGGCGCGCACTCGGGCGCACAGGCGCAGGGGCGCGTCCGGGCCGTGCAGGTCCGGCCAGGTCACCCGCACGATGCCCAGACCCATCTCCCGCAGGGCGTCCTCGCGGACCTTCTCCGCCACCAGCGCCTGGCGTCCTGAGGCGCCGTCGTACTTCACGGCCCCGTCGAACTCGAGCGCCACCCGCAGCTCCTCCACCAGCAGGTCGAGGCGGTACCGGCCGCGTGGGGTCTGCACCGTGACCTGGGACCGAGGCGTGAGGCCGCCCTGGACGAGGGCGAGGCGGGTCCGGGTCTCACCGGGCGACTCGCAGAGGGGGTCGGCCAGCTCCAGGGCACGACGCAGCACGGCCACGTTCCGCAGGCCGGGCCGGGCGACCGCCGCCACGTCCTCGAGGGTGGTGCGCCCCGCGTGGAGGGCTGCGTCCATGGGGACCAGGGCCCGCTCCACGCCCGTGCCCGGGTGCATCGCGTACTCGGCCAGTGCGCGGGCCAGGGGACTCACCGGCCACTCGTGGGTGCACCCGGGAGGGACCACGAGGACGGGCGCCGTGGGGTGGGGGTGCAGCTCGAGGCCACGGCGAGGGCGAGCCGTCCGATGGCGCGCGGAGCCGAGCTGGACCGTCCTCGACCGGCCCAGCAGCGGGAGGCCGAGGAGCTCCAGGGCCGAGGCCCTCGTCGCGCAGTGATCGGGGCGGGTGACGAGCTGGCCGAGGACGCGGAGGCGTGACTCGACGCGGTGGTCCTCGGGCGGGGCGCCCACGGCCAGGGCACCCGGCGCCGGTCGCCAGGCCGACCCCTCGGCGACCGCCCTGTGCACCGTGGCCGAGGACACGCCCGCGCGCCGCAGGAGCGCGAGACTCACCACGCCATCGCGGCAGGGGACGGCGGCCAGGGCGCCGGGGACGGGTGGTGGCTGGGGAGGTGGTCCGGTCAGGTGCATGTCCCGAGGGTCGCCCGAGGCAGGGGCACGCCGCTGGAGGTACCGCCAGCCCCGGGGGACCAGCCCTCACCGCGGTGGGCGCAGGACTCCCCGCTGTGGACAGGGCGTCGGG
>NZ_PKIZ01000012.1:63132-99417 GCF_002847825.1 Kytococcus schroeteri
CCACGGCGTTGCGCTCGATGCAGGGGATCTGCACGAGGCCGCCCACCGGGTCGCAGGTGAGGCCCAGGTTGTGTTCCATGCCGATCTCGGCGGCGTTCTCCACCTGCTCGGGCGTGCCGCCGATGACCTGCGCGAACGCGCCGGCCGCCATCGAGCAGGCCGAGCCGACCTCTCCCTGGCAGCCCACCTCGGCACCGGAGATGGACGCGTTCTCCTTGAACACCACGCCGATGGCGCCGGCGGTGAGCAGGAAGTCGACCACGCCGTCGTCGTCGGCGCCGGGCACGAAGTCCACGTAGTAGTGCAGCACCGCCGGGATGATGCCGGCCGCACCGTTGGTGGGGGCGGTCACCACGCGGCCGCCCGAGGCGTTCTCCTCGTTGACCGCCAGCGCGTACACGGTGATCCAGTCCATGCCCGACAGCGGGTCGGTGGACTCGCGGCCGGCCTGCTCCAGCGCCTCCCACAGGGCGGGGGCGCGGCGCGGCACCTTGAGCCCGCCGGGCAGGGTGCCGGTGGCGTGGGTGCCGTTGTGCACGCACTCGCGCATCACCTGCCAGATCTCCAGCAGGCCGGCGCGCACCTCCTCCTCGGAGCGCCACACCTTCTCGTTCTCCATCATCACCTGCGGGATGGTCATGCCGGTCTCGCGGCAGATGGCCAGCAGCTGGTCGCCGGTGGTGAAGTAGTGCGGCAGCGGGGTGTCGTCCTCCACGATGTGGGTCTCGCCGTCGGCGTTCTCGTTGACCACGAAGCCGCCGCCCACGGAGTAGTAGACGTGCTCGCTGAGCTGGGTGCCGTCGGCGTCGAAGGCGGTGAAGCTCATGCCGTTGGGGTGCAGCGGCAGGGTCTTGCGGCGGTGGAGCACGAGGTCGGTGTCCTCGTCGAAGCGGATCTCGCGGCCGCCGTTGAGCGGCAGGCGCTTGTCCTGCCGGATGCGCTGCAGGGTGTCCTCCACGGCGCGCGGGTCGCAGACCTCGGGGCGCTCACCGGCCAGGCCGAGCATGACGGCCTTGTCCGAGCCGTGCCCCACGCCGGTGGCGCCGAGCGAGCCGTACAGCTGGGCGTGGATGCGCTCCACCTTCTCGAGCACGCCCTCCTCGCCGAGCTTCTCCGCGAACATCACGGCGGCCCGCATCGGCCCGACGGTGTGCGAGCTGGAGGGGCCGATGCCGATCGAGAACAGGTCGAACACGCTGAGCGCCACTGTCACTCCTTGGTGGGGGTAGACGGTGCCCGCGGGGGTGGTCGCGGGCCGTCGCACAGTGTCTCACCGAACCCTCCGCGCGCACGATGGCGCGCGCCCGCCGGGGCGCGGCCGCCCGGGAGGCCCCGGCGTGCTGCCGTAGCATGGGGTGCCGCCGGTGTGCCTGGCCGCGACTCCCGGGGGAGGGCGGCCCGCCCCGGCCGACCGGCCCGACCAGGAGGACACCGATGCCGCTGCGCCGCCCCACCCCCACGCCCCGCGCCGCGCGCGGACGCACCCTGCTGGTGGCGGGTGCGGCGCTGGTGGCCAGCGGCGCCGTGGCCGGGTGCGGTGGGGTCTCCATCGGCATCGGGGGAGCGAGCAGCGACCCGACGAGCAGCGCCACCTCCACCGAGGCGCCCACGGAGGCCTCCCCGTCCTCCTCCGAGGGGGCGACCGACCCGACGGGGGACGCCGCGCCGACCGGCGACGGCGCGCCGGGGACGACGCCTGGGGAGACCCCCGGCGAGCCCGCGAGCACCGAGCCCACGAGCAGCGAGGGCGAGCCGACCCCGTCGGAGAGCGACGGCGCCACCGAGAGCGACGACGCCACGGGCACCGACTCCTCCGAGACGCCGTTCCCCGAGGACGGCGCGTCCGAGCCGGCCGAGGCCGGGGCCGCCGACTCCCTGGGCAAGGTGGTGAGCGAGCCCTCCATCCCGCACCGGGGCGAGGCGTTCCGGTGGGAGTCCGGCCTCGTCGCGCACGTGACCGAGGGGGAGCCCTTCATCCCCTCCCCGGCGGCGGCCGGCACCGACGGCTTCAGCCAGTTCGAGCGCTACGAGGTGACGCTCACCAACCGCAGCCCGGAGTCCTTCCGGCTCAGCGACTTCCGCATCAGTGCCCAGAGCGCCGGGGAGCCGGCCTCCCGGGTCTTCGACTCCGGCAACGGCATCAACTCCCAGCCCGCCCAGGACCTGGAGCCCGGGGAGACCGCCCGCTTCCCGGTGGTGTTCGGCGTGAAGGACCCGCAGGACACCGTGCTCGACGTGGTGCAGGCCTTCGAGCTGAGCGACCGCGTGGTCTTCCTGCCGCCTCAGCGGTAGAGCGCGTCGAGCTCGCGGGCGTACTTCTCGGCCACCACCGCGCGGCGCACCTTGAGCGTGGGGGTCAGCTCCCCGCCCTCCATCGTGAACGGCTCGGGGGCCACCACGACCTTGGTGATGTGCTCGTAGCGGGCGAGGTCGGCGGTGAGCGCCGACACCCGCTCGGCCACCAGGCGCTGCAGCTCCTCGCCGGAGACCTCGCCGAGCTGCTCGGACACCGCCGCGGCGTCCAGCGACACCACGGCCGTCAGGTAGGGGCGGCCGTCGCCCACGACCATCGAGTACTCGATGACCTCGTCGCTCTCCAGCACGCCCTCGATGGCGGCCGGGGCGACGTTGCGCCCGCCGTCGGTGACGATGATCTCCTTGGACCGGCCGGTCAGGGAGAGGAAGCCGTCCTCGTCCAGACGGCCCAGGTCCCCGGTGCGGAACCACCCGTCCTCGGTGAACGCCCCCGGCGCGGGGTCGCTGCCGTCGAGATTGGGCAGGTAGCCGGAGAACACGCCGTCGCCGCGCACCTGGATCTCGCCGACGCCCGGGGTGTCCGGCCCGTCGGGCTGGGGCACGATGCGCACCTCCATGCCGCGGATCGGCTGGCCGACGGTGCCGAACCGCCAGGTGCGCACACCGGGGCAGGAGACCACCGGGGAGGTCTCCGAGAGGCCGTACCCCTGCGAGACCAGCAGGTCGGCGGCCAGCAGGAACTCCTCCACCTCGCGGCGCAGCGCGGCACCGCCGGCGGCCATGCACGTCTTGGGCCCGCCCAGCACGTCGCGGATGCGGTGCAGCACGAGCCGGTCGGCCACGCGGTAGGCGGCCTCGGTGGCCACCGGGACGCGCTCGCCGCTGCGGCGGGCCAGGTTGCGGCGCAGTCCCACCCGCATCGCCCAGTCGAAGAGGCGCCGTGTGACGCCGTTCCTGTCGGCGTTGGCGTGGGCACCGGCGTAGACGCGCTCGTAGAGGCGGGGCACGCTCACCATCACCTGCGGCCGGGCGGCGGCCAGCAGCGGCTGCACCTCCCGCGGGTTGCGGCAGTAGGCGATGGTGAGGCCCTGCTGCACGCCGAACGCGGTCCACGCGCGCTCCAGGGCGTGGGAGAGCGGCAGGAAGCTCAGGGAGCGCTGACCCGGCGCGTAGTCGAAGCGCTCGGCGATGGTGGCGAACTGGGTGGTGAGGTTGCGGTGCGTGAGCGGCACGGCCTTGGGCACCCCGGTGGTGCCCGAGGTGTAGAGGATCGTGGCCAGGTCGTCCAGGTCCGCCTGCTCGATGCGGCGCACCACCTCGGCGCGCGTGGCCGCGTCGGCGGCGCGTCCGGTGGCCACCGCCTCCTCGAGGTCCACCACCGGGGCCCCCGTGGTGGACGCGGCGGCCTCCCGCGCGGCGGGGGAGCACTCCAGGGCCAGCACCTGCTGCAGGTGCGCGGTGTCCACCATGTCGGCCACGAGGGCGAGCTCCTCGTCGCCCAGCACGGCCACCACGGTGGCGCGGCTGTGCTCCAGCACGTAGCGCTTCTGGGCCGAGCCGGAGGTCAGGTGCACCGGCACCACGGTGGCGCCGGCCGACATCGCGCCGTAGTCGACCACCGACCAGGCCGGGCAGTTGGGGGAGACCAGGGCCACGCGGTCCCCGGTGCCCAGGCCGTGGGACACCAGGTGGGCGGCCAGGGCGGTGGCGCGCTCGGCGAACTCGGCGTAGGTCCACTCCTGCCAGGTGCCGTCGACGAGCTCGCGCTGGGCCACCACCCCCGGGTGGGCCGCGGCGGTGTCGCGGAGGTGCTGGCTGAGCGGTGCGAGCGTCGACATGCGGGTCAGGGTACGCACCCGGGGCGCCCGCCCGGCTGGGGAGGACCGCGTGGAACCATGGCGCCATGACACCGGACCGGGCGGCCGTGCGCCGCATGCAGGCCGTGGCCACCGGGCTGCTGCTCCTGGCGGCGGTGGTCTTCCTGCTCACCCCCGACGACGGCGCCTGGGGTTACGTCCACGCCGCCGCGGAGGCCTCGATGGTGGGCGCGGTGGCCGACTGGTTCGCCGTCACCGCCCTCTTCCGCCACCCCCTTGGCGTGCCGGTGCCGCACACCGCGATCATCCCGCGGCGCAAGGACGACATCGGCCGGGCGCTCGAGGACTTCGTGGCCACCAACTTCCTCACCGGTCCCACCGCCCGTGACCGGTGGGTGCGCGCCGGGGTGAGCGCCCGCGCGGCCCGCTGGGTGGGGCGCGAGGAGAACGCCCGCTCCGTGGTGACGGAGCTGCTGCCCGCCGCCCGACGCGCCCTGGCCGCCGCCGACCGCCGGACCGTGGCCGAGGTGGCCGGCGAGCACCTGCTGCCGCGCCTGGCCCGCGAGCCCCTGGCCCCGCTGGCCGGGCGCTGGCTCGAGGAGGTGCTGCGCACCGGGGCGCACCGCCGGCTGGTGGACCTCGTGGTGGACGAGGCCGTGGACTGGCTGACCGCGCACCCCGAGCGTGTGCAGTTCATCGTGCGCACCCGGGCGCCGTGGTGGTCGCCCCAGTGGGTGGACGACGCGGTGGTGGAACGCATCCACGCCGAGCTGCTGGGCTGGGCGCGTGACGTGCAGCGCCAGCCCGACCACCGCGTCCGCGCCAGCGTCGACGACCTGCTGGGGGACCTGGCCCGGGACCTGCAGCACGACCCCGGCACCGCCGAGGCGATGGCGCGCCTGCAGGAACGGGTGCTCACCGACCCCTCGGCGGCCACCACCGTGGCCGAGCTGTGGGAGGGCCTGGCGGTGGTCCTGGACGAGGCGCTCGCCGACCCCGACGGGGTGCTGCCGCGCCGTGCCGCCACGGCGCTCGCCGAGGCGGCCCGCGGCGTGGCCGCCGACCCGGCCGTGTGCGCCTCGCTGGACGAGCGCAGCGCCGAGGTGGTGGGTGCCCTCGTGGAGCGGCACGGCTCCGAGCTCGCCGGCGTGATCTCCGACACCGTGGCCGGCTGGGACGCCACGCAGACCGCGGAGCTCCTCGAGGCCTACGTGGGCAAGGACCTGCAGTTCATCCGCATCAACGGCACGGTCGTGGGCGGACTCGTGGGGCTGGTGCTGCACGCCCTCACCCAGGTCCTGTGAGCCGCCTCGTAGAATCCGTGCGACCCACCCCCGACCGGCCCACCCCAGGAGGCGCCCCGTGCTCGTGCTGATCCTCGCGCACCTCGTGGCCGCCCTGGCCGCGCCGTGGCTCGTCCGCGCGATGGGTTCCCGGGCGTTCATCCCGCTCTCGGTGCCGTCGCTGGCCACCGTGGTCTACCTCGTGCGCCAGGCCGCGACCGTGCACGCCGGCGCCACCGACCACCCCCACCACGGGGTCGGCCATGGGTCGGCCGGACTGCCGCCGGCGGTCACCGAGTCGTGGACCTGGGTGCCCCAGCTGGGCATGGACCTGGACTTCCGCCTCGACGGCCTGTCCTGGCTGCTGGCGATGGTGGTGGCCGGCGTGGGCACGCTCGTGCTGCTCTACTGCACCGGGTACTTCTCCGACGACGAGGAGGGGCTGGGCCTGTTCGCCGGCTCGCTCACCGCCTTCGCCGGCGCGATGCTGGGCCTGGTCACCACCGACAACATGCTGGTGCTCTACGTGTTCTGGGAGCTCACCAGCATCCTGTCCTTCCTGCTCATCGGGCACCGCATCACCTCGCGCCACTCCCGCTCGGCGGCCATGGAGGCGCTGGTCATCACCGCCGGCGGTGGGCTGGCCATGCTCGTGGGCATCATCGGCCTGGGGGCC
Source organism: Kytococcus schroeteri (assembly GCF_002847825.1). GTDB lineage: Bacteria > Actinomycetota > Actinomycetes > Actinomycetales > Dermatophilaceae > Kytococcus > Kytococcus schroeteri. Next base: position 69,165 of record NZ_PKIZ01000012.1, read on the forward strand.
GCGACGGGCAGCTACTCCATCAGCAACCTGCTGGCGCACCCGCCGCAGGTGGACGCCCTGGTCACCACCTCGGTGGTGCTGCTGCTCGTGGGTGCCTTCACCAAGTCGGCCCAGGTGCCCTTCCACTTCTGGCTCCCGGGCGCCATGGCCGCGCCCACGCCGGTGAGCGCCTACCTGCACGCGGCGGCCATGGTGAAGGCCGGCATCTACCTGGTGGCCCGTTTCGCCCCGGCCTTCGCCCACCTCGAGGTGTGGCAGTGGGCCGTGCTGCTGCTCGGTGGCCCCACGATGCTGGTGGGTGCCTACCGCTCGCTGCGCCAGGTGGACATCAAGCTGGTGCTGGCCTACGGCACCGTGAGCCAGCTGGGCTTCCTCGTGCTCGTGGTCGGCCACGGCACCCAGGACGCCGCCCGCGCGGGCCTGGTGCTGCTGCTGGCCCACGCCCTGTTCAAGGGCTCGCTGTTCCTCGTGGTCGGCGCCATCGACCACTGCACCGGCACCCGCGACCTGCGCCGCCTCTCGGGCCTGTCGCGGAGCATGCCGCTGCTCTTCGCCACCGCCTGCGTCTCCGCGGCCTCGATGGCGGGCCTGCCGCCGCTGCTCGGCTTCGTGAGCAAGGAGGGCGCCTACACGGCGCTCGACCCGACGGTGCACGGCTGGGCCACGCGGGAGGGTGTGGCCTTCTTGGTCGTGCTCGTCGGCTCGATGATGACCTTCGCCTACTCAGCGCGCTTCCTGTGGGGCGCCTTCCGCACCCAGCGCACCAAGCCGGCCACGCCGGTGCACGCCCCGGGCTTCTTCCTCCAGGCCAGCCCCGCCCTGCTGGCCGTCGGCACCATCGTGCTCGGCCTGGCCAGCGGCCCCCTGCTGGAGCCGGTGGTGGGCAACTACGCGTCCTTCTGGCCGGCCTCGGAGCACCCGCTGCACCTGGGGCTCTGGCACGGCTGGACCGTGGTCCTGGCCTTCACGCTGCTCACCTACGCCGTCGGTGTGGTGCTGCACCTGCGTCGCCGCCAGGTCAACGGCTTCCAGCGCGGCGTGGCCGCCCTGGGCCTGCCCGGCGCCGAGCGCGGCTTCCAGCTGACCATGCGCGCGGTGGACCGGGGCGCGCTGGCGGTCACGGGCCTGTTCCAGCGCGGCTCGCTGCCGGTGACCCTGGGCATGATCTTCGTGGTGGCCGTGGCCGTGCCGGTGGGGGTCCTGCTCATGCAGGACGTGCCGATGCCCGAGCACTACCGCCTCATGGACTCGTGGGCCCAGCTGGGCGTGGCCGTGGTGACCGCCGCCGCCGGTGTGCTGGCCGCGCTCTCCACCCGCCGCCTGCGCGCGGTGGTGCTCGCCGGCGTCACCGGCTACGGCTCGGCGGCGCTCTTCATGCTCTACGGCGCCCCGGACCTCGCGCTCACGCAGCTCATGGTGGAGAGCATCTCCATCGTGGTGTTCATCCTCGTGCTGCGCCGCATGGCCGGCCAGTTCCCGGACACCCCGCGCCGGGTCGAGAAGGTGCTGCGCGTGCTCATCGCCGTGGGGGTGGCCGGTGTGCTCACCCTGGTGGCGCTGGTCTCCGCGGCCTCCCGCGCGCACGTCCCGGCCAGCGCCGGCCTGCTGGAGACCGCGTACACCAAGGGCGGTGGCCACAACGTGGTCAACGTGATCCTCGTGGACACCCGAGGCTGGGACACCATGGGTGAGATCGCCGTGGTGCTCGTCTGCGCCACCGGTGTGGCCTCGCTGGTCTTCCTGCGAGAGGAGGTGCTGGAGACCGCCCGCGTCGCCGCGTCGGCCACCCGCACCCGCCGCACCATGCACCTGGAGGCCGACACCGAGGGCTCCCGCTGGCTGGCCGACGCGGTGAACATGAAGCACACCCGCCGCTCGGCGGTGCTCGAGGTGGTCACCCGCCTGGTCTTCCACTCGATGGTGGTGTGGAGCCTGTACGTGCTGCTCGTGGGCCACGACGCCCCCGGCGGCGGCTTCGCCGGCGGCCTCATCGCCACGCTGGCGCTCACCGTGCGCTACCTGGCCGGTGAGGCCGACGAGCTGCGCGCCGCGGCCCCGGTGCTCTCGGGCACGCTCATGGGCGCCGGCCTGGGCCTCGCGGTGACCACCGGTGTGCTCGGCATGGTGGCCGGGGGAGAGCCCCTGCAGTCGTGGGTGTTCAACCTGGACGTCCCGGTGCTGGGCCACCTGCACCTGGTGACCCCCGCCTTCTTCGACGTCGGGGTCTACCTCGTGGTCGTCGGCATGGGCGTGGGCCTGCTCACGAGCCTCGGTGCCGGCGTGGACCAGCAGATCGAGTCCGAGCGCGGCGAGGGGCACCGTGACGCGCTGAGCCGCCACGCGGACGACGAGTTCCACCGCTACGGCCTGCGCCACACCGACCGACCCGTCGAACGACCGGAGGTGGACGCGTGAGCGAGCCGATGACCCCCTCCCTGGCCCTCCTCGGCGTCGGTGCCGTGCTCGTGGGCTGCGGTGTGTACCTGATGCTGGCGCGCTCGATCGTGCGCATGCTCATCGGCTTCGTGCTGGTGGGCAACGGCGTCAACCTGCTCTTCCTGGGTGCCGCGTCCCCGCCCGGGGAGCCGCCGATCATCGGGCAGGTGCCCGGCGAGGACATGGCCGACCCGCTGCCGCAGGCGATGATGCTCACCGCGATCGTCATCTCGCTGGGGCTCGTGGCCTTCCTGCTGGCCCTGGCGCACCGCTCGTGGCAGCTGGCCGGCACCGACCGCGTCACCCACGACCCGGAGGACCTGCGCATCGTGCTGCGGGCCGACCGCAGCGACATGTCCGGCTCGGACTTCGCCGGCGACGACGACCTCACGCCCGACGACGTGGACGACGTGGACGTGGACGCCGAGGGCGACCACTACATGGAGCTGGCCGTGCGCCGCTTCAAGGAGCGCCGCCGGGAGATCCGCCGCCACCGCGCGCGGGCCTTCCAGCCGCTCGAGGACGACCAACCGCCCGTGGACTCGAGGGGAGGCCGCAGATGAGCGAGGTGAACCTCTCCTTCATCGCGCCGCTGCTGGTGATGCTGCCGCTGCTGGCCGCGGGCGTGACGCTCGCCGCCGGGCGGCACACGCTGGTGCAGCGCATCATCTCCACCGCCGTGGTGGCGGCCTGCCTGGCCGGCTCGGTGCTGCTGCTGTGGGCCGCGGACACTCGCGGCCCGCAGGTGGTGGCCACCGGTGCCTGGGTGCCCTACGAGGGCATCGTGCTGGTGGTCGACCGGCTCTCGGCGCTCATGCTCATCGTGGGCTTCACGATCATCCTGGGTGTGCTCTGGTACTCCAACGCCGAGGGGCGCGAGTCCTTCGACCAGGAGGCCAGCGGCAAGGCCCCGCTGCCGATCTTCCACCCCTCGCTGCTGGTGATGACCGCCGGCGTGGCCACCACCTTCGTCTCCGGCGACCTGTTCCACATGTACGTGGGCTTCGAGGTGCTGCTCGGTGCCAGCTTCGTGCTGCTCACGCTCGGCGGCACGGTCTCCCGCGTGCGCGCCGGCGTCACCTACGCCTTCGTCTCGCTGCTGAGCTCCACGGTGTTCCTCTTCGCCGTGGCCATGGTCTACACCGCCACCGGCACGGTGAACCTGGCGCAGGTCTCCCAGCGCATGGCCGAGCTGCCCCAGGGCACGCAGGTGATGCTGCAGGCGCTGCTGCTGGTGGGCTTCGCCATCAAGGCCGCCGTGTTCCCCATGAGTTCCTGGCTGCCGGACTCCTACCCGACGGCGCCGGCGCCGGTCACGGCCGTCTTCGCCGGTCTGCTCACCAAGGTGGGCGTGTACGCGATGATCCGCACGCAGACCCTCGTCTTCCCAGGCGGCATCCTCCACGAGCTCATGCTCTGGGCGGCGCTGCTCACGATGGTGGTGGGCATCCTCGGCGCCGTGGCGCAGACCGAGGTCAAGCGGATGATCTCGTTCACCCTCGTGAGCCACATCGGCTACATGCTCTTCGGGTTGGCCATCGGCACGCCGGCCGGCATCGCCGCGGCGATCTTCTACGTGATCCACCACATCCTCATCCAGGCCACGCTGTTCCTCGTGACGGGCATGGTGCAGCGCCGCACGGGCGTGAGCACGCTCGACCGTCTGGGCGGCCTCATCCGCACCGCGCCGTGGATCGCGCTGCTGTGGTTCGTCCCGGCCATGAATCTCGCGGGCATCCCGCCGTTCTCCGGGTTCATCGGCAAGGTCGGTCTCATGCGGGCCGCCGCCCAGATCGGCACCCCGATGCTGTGGCTGCTGGTGGCCGGCAGCGTGGTCACCTCGCTGCTCACGCTGTACGCCATCGCCAAGACCTGGGCCAAGTCCTTCTGGGGCGCCCCCAACCGCGCCGAGGGGATGGGGCAGCAGGCCGTGCCCATCGGCCCCGGGCTGTTCCTGCCCACCGGTGTGCTGGTGCTCGTCGGCATCGGCCTGACGGTCTTCGCCGGCCCGATCTACGGGGTGAGCGAGCGCGCCGCGGCCGACCTGGTGAACCGGAGCAGCTACGTGCAGGCCGTGGCCGACGCCGCGGACACCGCGGGCAGCCACTACCCGGCCCCGCTCGACCCGACCGAGCAAGGGGGTCACTGATGGTGCGCCGACTCCAGCTCCTCCCGCTGCTGTGGCTCGTGGTCGTGTGGGTCGTGGCGTGGGGCTCGTACTCGCCGATGATCCTCTTCGGTGGCCTGGTGGCCGGGCTCTTCGTGACCCTCGCCTCGCCGCTGCCGCGGCTCAACCTCAACGCGACGGTGCGGCCGTGGGCGCTGCTGGTGCTCGTGGTGCTCTTCCTCAAGGACCTCGCCAAGGCGGTCTGGGACGTCTCGATGATGGCCCTGCTTCCCGGCCGGACGACGGACGCGGCCATCATCACGGTGCGCTTCGCCGCCGACGAGGAGCTCTTCCAGACCATCACCTCCGAGCTCATCACCCTCGTGCCGGGCACGATGGTGATCGACCTCGACGACGAGACCCGGGTGGCGCATGTGCACTGCCTGGGCGTGAAGGACGAGGCCGACGCCGAGGCCGTGCGCCAGGAGTGCCTGGAGCAGGAGCGCCGCGTGCTGGCCGCCTTCGACGCCGACTACCGCCGGGAGGACCGATGAACGAGATCGCGATCTGGCTCATGGCCGGGGCGGCTGCGGTGCTGGTGGCCGCCGCTGGCCTGGCCCTGGTGCGCATCGTGCGGGGACCCGCGGGGCTGGACCGCATGGTGGCTTCCGACGTGCTCGTGAGCGTGCTCTTCGGCTTCTTCTGCCTCATCGGTGCCTGGTGGCAGTTCCCGCAGGTCACCACGGTGATGGTCTCGCTGTCGCTCGTGGCCTTCTTGGGGGCGGTGGCCGCCGGCCGCTACGCCGCCCGCGACCGCGACCGCGGCTGGGCCCGCGACGAGCGGGTCGACATGTCCGCCGACGGGAGGCCCTCGTGACCGACGTCCTGCAGATCGTCGCCGGCGTGCTCATGCTCGTGGGTTCGCTGCTCTCGCTCGTGGCCGCCATCGGGCTGGTGCGCTTCCCCGACGTGCTCACCCGCATGCACGCCGCCACCAAGCCGCAGACCCTGGGCCTGGTGCTGCTGGGCCTGGGCCTGTGCCTCGTGGTGCGCGAGTGGGCGGTGTGGGGTGCCGTGGCCCTGACCGTGCTCTTCCAGTTCCTCACCGCCCCGGTCTCGGCGCACATGGTGGGCCGAGGTGCCCTGCGCACCGGGCAGGTGCGCCTGCCGCTGTACGAGGACCCTGCCGCCGCCGACGGGCAGGCCGGCACGCCGTCCAGCGCGTCCGCCGCCGGGGCCGGTGCGCGCGCCACCCGGGCCGATGGCTGAGGGGCCCGAGCAGCCCGGTGGCCCCCGTCGCGGTGCGCCGGGACGGGGCCGTGGTGACGCCGGTGGTGCCGGCGCAGGTCGTGGTCGGGGTCGTGGTCGGGGCCGCGGCCGTGGTGGTCGTGGGGGAGGACGCGGACCCCGCGGTGGGGCCCGCGCTCCGCGGGGTCCGCGCCCGCTGACCCCCGAGCAGGTCGAGGCCCGCCGCGCCTCGGTGCCGGAGCTCACCTGGCCCGACCTGCCCGTCGTCGACCGCAAGGACGACCTGGCGGCCGCCATCCGCGACCACCAGGTGGTCGTGGTGGCCGGCGAGACCGGATCGGGCAAGACCACTCAGCTGCCCAAGATCTGTCTGGAGCTCGGGCGCGGCGTCACCGGCATGATCGGCCACACCCAGCCCCGCCGCATCGCGGCCCGCTCCGTGGCCGACCGCATCGCCCACGAGCTGGGCGTCGAGCTCGAGGACCCCACCGGCCCGGTCGGCTACCAGGTGCGCTTCACCGACATGACCAGCCCGCAGACGCTGGTCAAGGTGATGACCGACGGCATCCTGCTCAACCAGATGCAGTTCGACCGGCAGCTGCGCGCCTACGACACGCTCATCATCGACGAGGCGCACGAGCGCAGCCTCACCATCGACTTCATCCTCGGCTACCTGCACCAGCTGCTGCCCCAGCGGCCGGACCTCAAGGTGATCATCACCTCGGCCACCATCGACCCGCAGCGCTTCGCCGACCACTTCGCCGACGCCGTGGGCGGCCCGGTGCCGGTGGTGGAGGTCTCCGGGCGCACCTACCCGGTGGAGGTGCGCTACCGCCCGCTGAGCACCCTGGACGCCTCCAACCCGCACGCCCTGGAGGACCCCGAGGGCTACGACGAGAGCACCTACTCCGAGGAGGAGATCGACCAGGTCACCGGCATCGCCGAGGCGGTGCAGGAGCTCTGGACCGAGGACGTGCCCGCCGACGACCCACGCCCGCAGGACCGCGACATCCTCGTGTTCTGCTCCGGCGAGCGGGAGATCCGCGACGCCGTGGACGGCCTCGAGGGGCTCAAGCTGCCGGGCACAGAGATCGTGCCGCTCTACGGTCGCCTCTCGGCCGCCGAGCAGCAGCGCGTCTTCGCGCCCCACACGAAGCGCCGCGTGGTGCTGGCCACCAACGTGGCCGAGACCTCGCTCACCGTGCCCGGCATCCGGTACGTCGTGGACACCGGCACGGCGCGCATCAGCCGGTACTCCCAGCGGCTCAAGGTGCAGCGCCTGCCCATCGAGAAGATCTCCCAGGCCTCGGCCAACCAGCGTGCGGGCCGCTCCGGACGCGTGAGCGCGGGCATCTGCATCCGCCTGTACTCCCAGGAGGACTTCGAGGCGCGCCCGCAGTTCACCGACCCGGAGATCCAGCGCACCTCGCTGGCCAGCGTCATCCTGCAGATGGCGCACCTGGGGCTGGGCGACGTGCAGCGCTTCGCCTTCGTGGACCCGCCGGACTCCCGGCTGGTCACCGACGGCCTGCGCCTGCTCCACGAGCTGGGGGCCGTGACCCGGCAGACCGCCTCCTCCGGCGGTGTCGTGCGCCTCACCGAGGAGGGGCGCCAGCTGGCGTCCATCCCGGCCGACCCGCGCCTGGCCCGGATGCTGCTCGAGGCCCACCGCCGTGGGGCGCTGGCCGAGGTGCTCGTCATCGTGGCCGGGCTGAGTATCCAGGACCCGCGGGAGCGTCCGGCCGAGAAGCGCGAGCGCGCCGACCAGCTGCACGCCCGGTTCAAGGACGAGAACTCCGACTTCGTGGCCCTGCTCAACCTGTGGGCCTACGTGCGCGAGCGCAAGGGCACGCTGTCGGGCTCGGCCTTCCGCCGCCTGTGCCACGCGGAGTTCCTGCACTACCTGCGGCTGCGCGAGTGGGTGGACGTGCACCACCAGCTGCGCAGCGTGGTGAAGGGCCTGGGCTGGGCGGACTCGTCGGTGGGCGTGGAGTCCGACCGCGCCCGGCAGCGCGACGAGGGCTTCGCGCCGGTGGACCCGGCCAAGGCCGAGGTGGTGCACCGCAGCCTGCTGCCCGGCCTGCTCAGCCAGGTGGGCCTGCGCGACCGGGAGGCCCGGGACTACCTGGGCGCCCGGGGGGCGCACTTCTCCATCCAGCCCGGCTCGGGGCTCTTCCGCACCCGTCCGGACTGGATCGTCTCGGCCGAGCTGGTGGAGACCACCAGGCTGTGGGCGCGCACCAATGCCACGGTGGACCCGGCGTGGGTGGAGGAGGCCGCCGCGCACCTGGTGAAGCGGCAGTACTCCGAGCCGCGGTGGTCCTCCAAGCGGGGCTCGGCCGTGGCCGACGAGCGGGTGACCCTGCTGGGCATCCCGCTGGTGGCCGGGCGGCAAGTGGGCCTGGCGAGGGTCGACCCGGCGCTGGCGCGCGAGCTCTTCATCCGCCACGCCCTGGTGGAGGGGGACTGGCACACCGGCCACGCCTTCTGGGGCCACAACAAGAAGGTCCTCGCCGAGATCGAGCAGCTCGAGGCGCGCTCCCGCCGCCGCGACCTGCTCGACGACGAGGCGCTCTTCGGCTTCTACGACGAGCGGCTGCCCGCCGAGGTCGTCTCCGGGGCGCACTTCGACAGCTGGTGGAAGACCGCCCGCCGCGAGGACCCGGCCCTGCTCGACCTGTCGGTGGAGGAGGTGACCGGTGAGGACCCCACCGCCGTGGACCTGGCCGACTTCCCGGCCACCTGGCAGCAGGGCGACCTGGAGCTGCCCCTGACCTACCAGTTCGAGCCCGGCACCGAGGCAGACGGTGTGACCGTCCACCTGACGTTGAGCCAGCTCAACCGGGTGCGCGACGAGGGCTTCGACTGGCAGGTCCCGGGCCTGCGCGAGGAGCTGGCGGTGGCGCTCCTGCGCTCCCTGCCCAAGGCAGTGCGCCGCTCGTTCGTGCCCGCCCCGGACCACGCCGCGGCCGCCCTGGGTGACCTTCGAGCAGAGCTCGAGGGTGACGAGCGGGCCGCGGCCACGCAGCCGGTGCGGGGGAGTGGCAGCTTCCCGGCCGCCCTGGCGCGGGCGCTCACCCGGCGCACCGGTACGCCGCTGGACCCGGCTGACTTCGACGCCTCCACCGTGCCGGCGCACCTGCGCATGACCTTCCGCGTGGTCGAGGACACCGCGCCGGGCAAGACCGGTACGGGCGGCGGACCCGGGAAGCCGGGGCCGAAGGGGTCCGGCCCCCAGCGCGGGGGCAAGGGCGGCCCGCGCCGCCGCGGCAGGGGGCCGAAGGTCCTCGGCGAGGGCACCGACCTCACCGCCCTGCAGGCCCAGCTGGCCGGGTCGCTGCAGCAGGCCGTCTCCGGCGCCGCCGCCGGGCTCACCGCATCGGGCCTGACGAGCTGGAGCATCGGCGAGCTGCCCGACCACTTCGACGACGGCGCCGTGCAGGGCTGGCCGGCCCTCGTGGACGAGGGCACCACCGCCGGGGTGCAGGTCTTCGCCGACCCGCGGCAGGCCGCGCACGAGCACGCACTGGGCCTGCGCCGCCTCGTGCTGGCCGGGTTCACCCCGCCGTGGAACCGCATCCTGCGCAGCGTCGACAACCAGACCAAGCTGGCTCTGGGCGCCGCCCCGCACGGGTCCACCCAGGCGGTGCTCGACGACGCACTGGCCGCCGCCGTGGACTCGGTCATCGCCGAGCGCCTGGCCACCGCCGGCACGGTGCGCGACGAGGCCGCCTTCGCCGAGCTGCTGGCCACCGCAAAGCAGCAGGCCGCCCCCCGCATCCTGGAGATGGTGGCGGCGGCCGGGCCCGTCATCGCCGCCGTCCCCGCGGTGCAGCGCGCCGTGGAGGGCATGACTGCGCCCCGGCTGGCCCCGCTGGCCGCGGACCTCACCGCTCAGCTCAAGGGTCTGGTGCACCCGGGCTTCCTCACCGAGGCCGGGTACGCCCAGGTGCGTCACCTGCCCCGCTACCTGCGGGCGATGGAGGTGCGCGCCACCAAGGCGCCCACCGACCTCGCCCGCGACGCCGACCGACAGGCCGTGGTGGACACCGTGGAGCGCGAGCGGCGCGACCTGTTGGCCGGGCTGGACGCCATCGAGCGCCTGCGACCCGACGTGCGGGCCCTGCGGTGGATGACCGAGGAACTGCGCGTCAGCCTGTTCGCCCAGCAGCTGGGCACCGCGCACGCGGTGAGCGAGAAGCGCATCTACGCGGCCATGGACGCCGTGGAGGTGGCGCTGGAACAGAGCCGCGGCCAGCGGCGTTGACCCCACACGGCCCCGGTGACCCCCCCGGGGCCCGCGAGCCCCGCCGCGACGGCGGCCGCAGGACCACGGACCCAGGGAGGCCCCGCGTGCAGGACCCCACCGCACTGTTCCGGATCGAGGACCCCACCGACATCGACCCGCGCTCGGTGCGCACCGACGTGATGTGGCTGGCCACCGGGGGACTGGTGGACGCCGGGGACGTGGAGAAGAACGCCGTGGCCCACGTGCTGGCCACCATGGAGTCGCGCGTGGTGGCCACCTTCGACGTGGACGCCCTGCTGGACTACCGGGCGCGCCGCCCGCTGCTGACCTTCCAGCGCGACCGGTACATCTCGGTGGCGGCGCCCACGCTCGTGGTGCACCGGGTGACCGACCCGGCCGGCCGGCACTTCCTGCTGGTCAACGGCCCCGAGCCGGACTACCAGTGGGAGCGCTTCATCGCCGCGCTGCAGGTGCTGGCCCGCGAGTTCGGCGTGCGCACCCTGGTCTCGGCCCACGGCGCGCCGATGCAGGTGCCCCACACCCGCCCCACGGGCCTGACCGCCTACGCCTCGGACGAGCGCCTCATCGCCGACCACGCGTCGGTCTTCGGCACCATGCAGGTGCCCGGCAGCGTGGACGGCCTGGCCCACCTGCGCTTCGGTGAGGAGGGCTTCGACACCATCGGTTTCGCGGTGCACGTGCCGGGCTACCTGGCCGACCGGGAGATGCTCGACGGCACCGTGGCGGCGCTGCACGCGCTCTCGGAGTCCACCGGCATCCAGGTACCGATGGACGGCCTGGAGGAGCGCGCGGCGGTGAACCGACGTGAACTCGACGAGCTGGTGGAGCAGAACCCCGAGGCGCTCGAGGTGGTGCGCACCATGGAGCAGCAGTTCGACGAGTTCATGGGCTCCCAGCAGCGTCGCAGCCTCACCGCGCACGACGTGGCCAAGCTGCCCAGCCCGGACGAGATCGCCTCGGACCTCGAGGAGTGGCTGGCCTCCGGCGCCACGATGAAGGACGCCCCCAACGAGCCCGGCGACGACGAGCCCACCGACAAGGGGGCATCCGACCGCGGCCCCCGCGCCGACGACGCCCGCGGCGAGGGCGACCCGGAGGAGCCCGACGGCGACGAGGGTCACCCCCCGAGCGCCGGCGGTTCCACCTCGTGGCGCTGACCCGTCGGCTAGATTCGAGCACCGGACCGCCGTCCCCCACCTCAGGAGGAGCCATGGGACTTTTCTCGCGCCAGAGCAGCAAGGACAAGGAGATGGAGCGCCGCGCTGCCGCGGCCGCCCGGACCGAGGACCCCGGCATGGTGGACAAGGCCGCCAACGCTCTGGCCGACCGCCTGCTGAAGGTGGGCATCGACGGCGTGGGACCGGTGGAGGGCGCCCAGAAGGTGGCCGAGAAGGCGCTCGTGGCCGCCGGCGGCGACCGCGCGAAGGCCGAGAAGATCATCGCTTCCTCGCACTTCAAGAAGATCGCCGGTGGTGGTTTCGTCACCGGTCTCGGTGGCCTCATCACGATGCCGGTGGCGCTGCCGGCCAACGTGGTGGAGTTCTACCTGCTCACCACCCGGGCGGTGGCGGCCATCGCGCACCTGCGCGGCCACGACGTGCAGCAGCCCGAGCTGCGCTCGGCGGTGCTGCTCACCCTGGTGGGCGCCGACGCCCGCGACATCCTGACCTCCGCCGGCATCCCCGGCACCCTGGTCTCCGGTGGCCGCCTGGCCTCGCTGGCCAGCCGCCAGCTGCCGGCCCCGGTGCTCATGGTGGTCAACAAGGCCGTGGGCTTCCGCCTGCTCGCGCAGACCGGCGAGAAGGTGCTGGCCCGCCTGGGCAAGGCGATCCCGCTGGCCGGCGGCGTCATCGGTGCCGGGCTGGACGTGTACATGTTCAACCGCATCATCGACCACGCGCGCGAGGAGTTCCCGCAGCAGGGCGCCTGAGGAGGGCCTCGGGCAGGCTCTGCTCGTCCACAGCCCCGGCCCCGGACCCGTCCCCGAGCGGGTCCGGGGCCGGTGGCATGGGGGCATGACGACGATCCCCAGAGTCCGAGACCTGCCCGACCTGCTCACCGTGGTGCCGCTGCTGGCCGGCTTCACCCCCACCGACGCGGTGGTGCTGGTGTGCCCGACCCCCACCGGCAGGGTGGCACTGCAACGCATCGCCCTGCCGCCGCGCGAGGCGTGGGGCGACCCCGCCGCCGACGCCGAGGACCTCGTGGCCCTGGTGCTGCCGGCCCTCGTGCGCGCCGGTCTCGACCGGCTCACCGTCATCGGCTACCTGTCGGACCCGATGGACGAGGAGTACGTCGGGGGACTGGTGGCACGGGCGGAGGACTGGTTCCTCGAGGCCGGCGTGGACGTGCTGGGCGCGGCCCTGGTCTGCGAGGGCTCCTGGTGGCGGCCGGAGTGCCCCTGCGACGACCCGTTCTGCGGGGAGCCGCGCCCCGTGCCCAGCCTCCACGAGTCCGCCGCGGCCACCGCGCTCATCGCCGACGGGGCGATGGTGCACGCCTCGGCCGAGGAGCTGCTGCTGCCCTGGGTGCAGTCCGAGGAGGACGAGCTCACCCCCGAGGCGCTCCACGCGGCCCGCGAGCGGTGGGCCGGCCGCAAGGGACGGGCCCGGCTGCGGCGCGAGGCGCTGGCGCAGTGGGCCCGGTTGGTGGGGGAGGAGGGGGCCGAGCTCACCGACGAGGAGGTGGCGGCGGCCCTGTGGGCGGTGCGGCAGGTGGACGTGCGCGACGCCCTGGTGGCCTGGCTGACGCCCGGGGACGTGCCCCGTGACGTGCTCGACGCCTCCGCCTGGGCCGCGGTGGAGAAGGCCCTCGGGGACCCCGCCGAGCACCACCACCCGATGCGGTGGACCGCGTGGCCGCTCACGGGGAACCTGCGCCGGCTGGCCACCCGGGTGCCCTCCACCTGTGCGGGGCCGCTGCTGTGCACGGCCGGGCTGTGGGCGTGGTGGAACGGGGACGGGGTGGTGGCCCGCTTCCTGCTGGAGCGGGCGCTGGACGCCGAGCCGGGGCACACGCTGGCGGGGCTTCTGCTGCGGCTGGTGCACCACGGCATCCCCCTGGACGGGGGTGTCGCGGCCTGTCCCGCGGGGCCCGGTGCGGCGCGGGTCGCCGGGCTCTAGGCTGGGGCCCACTCACCCACCCACAGGAGGCCCAGAGCATGGCAGTCATCGTTGGTTACATCGCCTCGGACGAGGGGCGTGCGGCGCTCCGCTTCGGCGTCGACGAGGCGATCCGCCGCTCGGAGCCCCTGCAGGTGGTGCACTCCGCGCGCACCGGCAAGGGCAGCGGTGCGGACTCCACCCGTGCGTTCGTCCGCGAGCTGGAGAACGCCGAGTCCGCCCTGGCCGAGGCGGGGGTGCCGCTGGAGCGCCTGGACTTCGACCGTGGCAACGACCCCGCGGAGGACCTCGTCGAGGTGGCCGAGCAGGCCGAGACCAACGGCAAGCCGGCCGTCATCGTCATCGGGCTGCGTCGTCGCACGCCGGTGGGCAAGCTGCTGCTGGGCTCCAACGCCCAGCGCATCCTGCTCGAGGCGCCGTGCCCCGTCATCGCGGTGAAGGCCGTCTGAGCCGGCCCACGTGACGTCGCCGGGAGGGCCCCGTGGCCGCCCCCGGGGCCACCCCGCGCGACAGGGCGCGGGGTGGTTTTTTATAATGGGGGTGTTCCATCAGGCCGCGAGGCCGATCCGCTCACCGGTGGTCGCACCACGTCGCCGGTCCGTCGGTCTCCTCGGGTCGCCGGACGGTCGCCCACTCGGGGCGGTCCGTGAATCCCCATGATCTCGTGCCCGGTGGTTCGCCGTGCCCGTGTCACCAGGAAGGACCCTGCTCCGTGACTGCTCCCGCGTCCGACCCCGCCGCCGAGGCGACCACCGAGACCCCCGCCGTCAGCGAGCCCGTGACCGCGGTCCTGGGCAAGCAGATGATCGACAAGCCGGGCCTCGCCGAGTTCGTCGAGAAGGCCGTCGCCGACGGCAAGGTGGCCACCAACAAGGTCAAGGAGGCCATCGAGGGCGCCGACCTCACGGCCACCCAGGCGCAGCGGTTCATGAAGAACCTGCGTTCCCAGGGCGTGGAGCTGCACTTCGACCAGGAGATGGCCGCCGAGCTGGCCCAGCAGCAGCGTGGTGTGAAGCCCCGCACCACGCGCGCCAAGAGCACCACCAAGCGCACCCCCAAGGCCAGCACCACCACCACGCGGACGACCGCGGCCAAGTCCACCACCGCGAAGTCGACCGCCAAGAGCTCCACCGCCAAGACGACTGCCGCGAAGACCACGACGGCCAAGAGCACCACCGGCACCTCCACCACCGCGAAGTCGACCACCGCGAAGGCCACCACCACCCGCAAGGCCACCGCCGCGGCCAAGACCTCCACGGCCAAGAAGACCACGGCCAAGGGCCCGGCCAAGAAGACCACGGCCAAGGCGAAGACGACCGCCCGCAACGCCTCGGCGGACGCCCCGGAGCTCGACGAGATCGCCGCCGAGGACGAGGCCGAGGAGAAGGCCGCCGCCGAGGGCAGGGACACCAACGAGCTGGTGGCCGGCGAGACCTCGCAGGCCGCGCCGCAGAAGGCCACCGCCGACGACGAGTCGGAGTCCCGTGGCTTCGTGCTGCGTGCCGACGACGAGGCCGACGCCCCGGCCCAGCAGGTGGTCACCGCCGGCGCCACCGCCGACGCCGTGAAGGACTACCTCAAGCAGATCGGCAAGGTCGCCCTGCTCAACGCCGAGCAGGAGGTGGACCTCGCCAAGCGCATCGAGGCCGGCCTGTTCGCCGAGCAGCGCCTGAACTCCGACGAGAAGATCGACGCCAAGCTCAAGCGCGAGCTGTGGTGGATCGCCTCGGACGGCAAGAACGCCAAGAACCACCTGCTCGAGGCCAACCTGCGCCTCGTGGTCTCCTTGGCCAAGCGCTACACCGGCCGCGGCATGCTCTTCCTGGACCTCATCCAGGAGGGCAACCTGGGCCTCATCCGCGCCGTCGAGAAGTTCGACTACACCAAGGGCTACAAGTTCTCCACCTACGCCACGTGGTGGATCCGTCAGGCCATCACCCGCGCCATGGCCGACCAGGCCCGCACCATCCGCATCCCGGTGCACATGGTGGAGGTCATCAACAAGCTGGCCCGCGTGCAGCGCCAGATGCTGCAGGACCTGGGCCGCGAGCCCACCCCGGAGGAGCTCGCCAAGGAGCTCGACATGACCCCGGAGAAGGTCGTGGAGGTGCAGAAGTACGGCCGCGAGCCGATCTCGCTGCACACCCCGCTGGGCGAGGACGGTGACTCCGAGTTCGGTGACCTCATCGAGGACTCCGAGGCCGTGGTGCCCTCCGACGCGGTGTCCTTCACCCTGCTGCAGGAGCAGCTGCACTCGGTGCTCGACACGCTCTCCGAGCGCGAGGCCGGCGTGGTCTCGATGCGCTTCGGCCTCGCGGACGGCCAGCCCAAGACGCTCGACGAGATCGGCCGCGTCTACGGCGTGACCCGTGAGCGCATCCGCCAGATCGAGTCCAAGACCATGTCCAAGCTGCGCCACCCGAGCCGCTCGCAGGTGCTCCGGGACTACCTGGACTGAGGCCGCGCGGCCTCCACGCGCGAAGGGCGCCACCCGTGGGGTGGCGCCCTTCGCGCGTGCGGTCCGGGGGACGGTCCCGGTGGGTGCCCGGCTCAGGCGCCGGCCGATGCGGGGAAGAGCACCCGCTTGAGACGGTCGACGCCGCCCTCGGTGGCGTCGAGCGAGGCGACGACCTGTTCGCGCAGCGCGTCGGCCTCGGCCCGCTCGGCCTCCGGTCCGGCGCCGCCCTCGACCGGGCGGGCGTAGCGGGCGTCGTCCACCCGCTGCGCCAGCTCGTGCAGGGGACGGTCGTCCAGGCCCGGCCGCTGGGCCAGCAGGTGGGCCGCCTGGCCGTGCACGGTGTCCGCGGCGCGGGTGGTGATGCCGCGGTCCAGCAGGTCCAGACGCAGCACCTCCCAGGCCGCCGACCAGGGGGAGTCCTCGCGCTCGAGCACGCGGGCCCGTGCGCGGCGCGCCCGCCAGGGTTGCACCGCCAGCGCCAGGGCCACCAGCAGGAGCACGCCCAGGGCCGTGAGCACCCACTCGAGCCAGGCCGGGGCGCCGGTGGACGACTGGCCGGCGTCCTCCGAGGACGGCGAGGGGGAGGCCTCGTCGGAGGAGGACGACGGGGAGGGGGACGCCGAGGCGTCGGACGAACTCTCGCTCGGCGACGGCGAGGCCTCGCTGGGGGAGGGCGAGGTCGAGGGCAGCGTGCTCGGCGCGGAGGTCGGCTGGCTGTACTCCGGCGCCGCGGAGGCGCGGCTCGAGGGGGTCGGCTCGAAGCGGAGCCAGCCCACGCCCTCGAAGTACAGCTCCGGCCACGCGTGGGCGTCGTTGCGGCGGACCAGGCGTTCGGGGCCCACGTCGGACCCCCGGCCCAGCTGCTCGCCGGTCTCCTCACCCGGCAGCACGCCCATGGCCATGCGGGCCGGGATGCCCTGCTGCCGGGCCATCATGATCATCGTGGTCGCGTACTGGGTGCAGTAGCCGCGCCGCTCGCGCAGGAAGGCCTCCACCATCGACTCCCCGGCCTGCGGCTCGGCGGCGTCCAGCGAGTACCGGAAGTCGCCGTTGCGCAGCCAGGCCTGCATGGCGCGGGCCTTGTCCAGGGGGGCGGCCTGCGGGTCCACCGCCTCGGCGTTGGCCTCGCTCACGGCGGCCTGCAGCTCCTGCGGCACCTCCAGGCTGGCGGCGGTCACGTCGTCGGCGTTCTGGCCGCCGTCGGTGCGCAGCTTCTCCGGTACGCGCGGCTCCAGGACCGCGCCCTCGTAGCGCTGGGCCTCCTCGGCCACCCACACCGCGTCCGTGCGCGGGTCACCGGTGACGGCCACGGGGGAGCGCAGGTCCACCGGGAACGAGGGCGTGGCCAGGAAGGGCGGCCGGATGCCGGTGGCGGTCACCGCGAACTGCTCGGTGGAGCTCTTGAGCACGTCGGCCCAGTCCACCCGCGGCAGTTTGTCCGGCACGGTGCCCTGCACCGCCCGCGGGTCGCGCAGCACCTCGGCGGCCGCCCGGCCCTCCACGGGCTGCCATCGGTCGTCGGCGAACCGATCGGTGGCGGTGATCCGCAGCGGGCCCGGGTCGTCCGAGGAGCTGTGCCAGAGCACCACCGGGCGCTCGTCACCGCTGGTGAGGTCGGCACGCAGGTCCATGGACTCGGTGAAGTCCACCGTGGTCAGGGAGGTGTTCTCGGCCAGGCCGCGCCCGGAGAGCTGAAGGTCGCGCTGCGGCAGCGTCGCCGGCACCACCAGGGCGGCCGCCACGGCGGCGGCGGTGAGCACGACGGCCGTCGCCAGCAGCACGCCACGCCCCGGGGCGCCCGTCACGCCCTGGCCGCGGGCCGCGTCGTCGGCGGTCTCCGAGGAGCGGTGCAGGGCCAGCAGGGCGGTGAACAGCAGGGCCAGCACGAGGAACCACCACCACGGCTCGTGGGTGGTGCGGTTGGCGGCCAGGGTCACGAACACCAGCAGCGGTGCGATGGCGGCCACGAGCACCGAGCGGGCGGTGTGCACGGCGGAGTCGGTGAGCACGGTCACCAGCGCCACGAGCGCCAGCAGGCAGAAGGTGAGCGAGGGGTCGGCGGGCACCGGGGCCGAGGCCACGGCGAGCAGCTCGCCGGTGGCCCGCACGTGCTCGGCCACGGCGGTGGCCGTGGCGGGCGTGGGCAGCACGCCCAGGGCGAGGGTGCCGGCGAGCGTCCCGCGCAGCAGCCACACCAGGGCCACCAGCCCCTGGACCAGGCTGCCCAGCACGGCTGAGCCGGTGAGCAGGCGCACCACGGCCGAGGTGGCCACGAGCGCCAGCACGAGGCGCACCGTGGACCCCCACCACCCGCCGTCGGCGAAGAGGTGGGTGGCCGGCCAGAAGACCGTGAGCAGGAGCCCTGTCACGAGCAGTGCCGAGACCGGCTGCGTGCGCTCCCAGGGACGACCACGGCGGGGGGTGCCGGGGCGCGCGCCGTCGTGGGGTGCCCCGGCGGGGGAGTTCAGGGGGGAGCTCATCGGGTCTCACCTCGGGAGGTCGTGCGCGTCAGGAGGTCCACGGCGCGACGCACCTGGGCGTCGGCCGCGCGGGCCGCCTCGGCGCCCGGCGGGGTGCCGCCGGCGGCCGCGGCCGGCGCCGGGCCCCAGGTGGCCACGCGCCACCCGGCACGGCGCAGTCCGAAGACGGCGGTCTCGCGGCCGGAGGGGGCGTCGGTCACCAGCAGTGCGCTGCCGGTGTGGCGGGGGTGGCGGGCGGCCAGGTCGCCCAGGGCGGTGGTGGTGTCCCCGACGGTGAGCAGGAAGGGCACGCCGCCGCGGCGCGGTGCGGTCAGGGCGGCCTCGGTGAAGCCGGCCGGGCGCGAGCCCCGCGGGGCCACGCGCGCCAGGTGGGCCAGGGCCTCGGCGCGGGTGAGGTCGCGCTCGTGCAGGCGCTCCTGCCAGCCCGATGCGGTGAGCAGCCGGACGCGCAGCCCGGCGCGGGCCGTGGCCTCCACGAGGGTGGCGGCCACCCGGACCGCCCCCTCGAAGGCCGCCGGCCCCGGGCAGTCGCCACCGTCGGAGGCGGGCTCTCCCCACGCGGCGGCCTCGTCGAGCACCACGAGCACCCACGGCACGAGCTCCGTGTCGTCGTGGCGCACCATCAGCTCGCCGGCGCGGGCGGTGCTGCGCCAGTGCACGCGGCGCACGTCGTCGCCCCGGCCGTACTCGCGCACCGCCGTGGCGTCCAGGGAGTCGGAGGTGGGACGGGCGCTGAGGGTCCGTTGGGCAGCGTCCTGCACGAGGCGCCGGACCCGCGTCGCCGGGTAGTCGACCGCCCGCGGCAGCACGTCCACCGCCAGCGCCTCGCCGGACCGGGTGAGCGCCTGGCGGGTCAGGCCGAAGGGGTCGGAGCGGTCGAGCAGGACCGGTCCCAGCTCGAAGCGGCCCCGGGCCCCCGCCCGCAGGTCCACGGTGCGCTGCGTCGCCCGGGGGCCCACCACCATCGTCCCCAGCTCCACCGGCTCGCCCCAGGTGGGGTGCAGCGGCAGGTGCGCCACCACCGGCGGGGACGGCAGGGGAGAGGTGGACCGGGTGGCCACCTGCACCTGCACCGCGTCACCCGCCCGCGGTGCCGCCGGCTCGGTCGACAGGTCGGAGTGGGTGGTCCGGGCCGCGCCCAGCCCGAGCAGCCAGGTGAGCAGCGGCAGCACCACCAGCAGCACGCCGAGGCGGCTGAGGTCGCCCAGGGCGAAGTACTGCCCCGTGCCCACCAGCACGAGGCCCGAGAACACCAGCACCCACCCGCGCAGGGTGAACCCGGGCAGGCGGCGGGAGGACACGGAGGCCATCAGGGGGCGACCGGGATCACGCGGTGCGGTGCACGGGCACCTGGGCGAGCACCTGGCGGACCACGTCCCGGGCGTCCACGTCGTGCTCCACGATGAGGCGGTGCGGCAGGGTCCACGGGGCCACGCGCTGCACGTCGTCCGGGGTCACGGCCTCGCGCCCCTGAAGGGCCGCGTGGGCGGCCGCGGTGCGCAGCAGGTGCAGCGAGGAGCGCGGGGAGGCGCCGAGCACCACGTCGGGGGTGCTGCGGGTGGCGTGCACCAGGTCCACCACGTAACCGCGCAGGGCGGCTGAGGCGTGCACGCGCCGCGCGGCGGCCACGAGCGACTGCAGGTCGGCCACGCTCATCACCGGGCGCAGCCGCGCCAGCGGGTCGTCGCCGACCTGCTCGTCCAGCATCGCGATCTCGGCCTCCCGCGAGGGGTAGCCCAGGGAGGTCTCGCACGCGAAGCGGTCGCGCTGGGCCTCCGGCAGGGCGTAGGTGCCCTCCATCTCCACCGGGTTCTGCGTGGCCATCACGAGGAAGGGCTCGGGCAGCGGGCGGGTGGCCCCGTCGACGGTCACGGTGTGCTCGGCCATCGCCTCCAGGAGGGCCGACTGGGTCTTGGGCGAGGCGCGGTTGATCTCGTCGGCGATGACGACGTTGGCGAAGACGGGCCCGGGGTGGAACTGGAACTCGCCCCGGTCGGCGTGCCAGACGCTCACGCCGGTGACGTCGCCGGGCAACAGGTCGGGCGTGAACTGGATGCGGCCCACGGTGCCGCCGCTGGCGGTGGCCAGGGCGCGGGCGAGGGTGGTCTTGCCGACGCCGGGCACGTCGTGGAGCAGCAGGTGCCCCCCGGACAGCAGGGTCACCAGGACGGTGTCGAGCACCTCGTCGTCGAGGTGGACCACCGAGGAGACGGCGCGGCGCAGGGCCTCGGCGCCGGAGCGCACGTCGGCGGCCGAGCGGGGCGGGATGTGGGTCGACATGCGCACATGGTGCCGTACGGGCGCGCGCTGGGGGGTGCTCCACACCTCCTCCACTTTCCTCCACCACCGCGCTCCACGGGGCAGGATCTGGCCTGTTCTCGTGGGGGTGTGGCGCCGGGGTCGAGGCTGGACGCGCCGGGGTGCCCGTGGGTCCGGCGCGTGGATTTCGCACTATGTCGCCGATGTCGTGGGGCGGGGGGGAGTGGGGGAGCGGAGGGGGTCCGTGGTGGAGCAAAGTGGAGTACGCTGGAGGTGCCCATTGATGACGCCGTCGTGACCGGCGACCGAGCGCGCCTGACCAGGAGACGAGGTGAGCCGTCCATGTTCCTCGGGACGTACACGCCTCGCCTCGACGAGAAGGGCCGGCTCTTCCTGCCGGCCAAGTACCGGGACAAGCTCGCCCACGGCCTGGTGGTCACGCGCGGGCAGGAGCGGTGCCTCTACGTCTTCCCGATGGCGGAGTTCGAGCGGCTGGCCACGGCCATGCAGTCCACCCCGGTGAGCAGCAAGGCCGTCCGCGACTTCCAGCGCGTGTTCCTCTCGGGTGCCTCCGACGAGGTGCCCGACAAGCAGGGGCGCGTGGTCATCCCGCCGGCGCTGCGTGAGTACGCGGGGCTCTCCCGCGACTGCACGGTCATCGGGACGGGCAACCGGGCCGAGATCTGGGACACCGCGGCCTGGGAGGAGTACCTGGAGAAGACCGAGCAGGCCTTCTCCGAGCAGTCCGAGGAGGTGGTGCCCGGTCTGCTGTGACGTCCTGCCGCGCCGGCCCCTGCCGCGCCGCCCCCGGCACACCTTCCCCGGTGCCGGGAGCAGCCGGCCGGGACCAGCTCGGCAGGGCCCACCGCCCACCACCGCGCACCACCTGCCCCACACCGCCCCACCGGACCGACCGACCGCCACGACCCCGCCGCATCACCCCGCACCACCCGACCAGCACCGCCCCACCGGGGAGGAGGACCGATGACCGCCGAGAAGCCCACGCACACCCGCCACGTGCCGGTGATGCTGCCGCGCATCCTCGACCTCCTGGCCCCGGCCCTGGAGGCGGCGGACCGGCCGGTGCACCTCGACGGGACGCTCGGCATGGGTGGCCACGCCGAGGCGGTGCTGGAGCGCTTCGAGCACGTGCGGGTCGTCGGCATCGACCGCGACCCGCAGGCCATCGCGCTGGCCTCCGAGCGCCTGGCCCGCTTCGGCGACCGCTTCGTGGCCCACCACGGCACCTACGACGAGGTGCCCGAGGCCCTGGCCCTGCACGGCGTGGACGCGGCCGAATCGATGCTCTTCGACCTCGGGGTGTCCTCCCTGCAGCTCGACGAGGTGGACCGCGGGTTCTCCTACGCCCGCAACGCCCCGTTGGACATGCGCATGAACCCCACCGTGGGCGCCTCGGCCGCCGACGTGCTCAACACCTACGAGCACGGGGAGCTGGCCCGTGTGCTCAAGGAGTACGGCGAGGAGCGCTTCGCCGGCAGGGTCGCCAGCGCCGTGCTCCGGGAGCGCGAGGTGGAGCCGTTCACCGACTCCGCCCGTCTCGTGGAGCTGCTGGAGCGCACCGTGCCGGCCGCCTCCCAGCGCACCGGGGGGCACCCGGCCAAGCGCACCTTCCAGGCCCTGCGCATCGAGGTGAACAGCGAGTTGTCCATCTGGGCCACCACCGTGCACCGCGCGCTGGACCACCTGGCCGTGGGTGGTCGCCTGGCGGTGCTCTCCTACCACTCGCTGGAGGACCGTCTCACCAAGCAGGCCCTTGCCGCCGGGGCCACCTCCAGCGCGCCGCCCGACCTGCCCGTGGAGCTGCCCGAGCATGCGCCCTGGCTGCGCCTGGTGACCCGTGGCGCCGAGCAGCCCGACGAGGCCGAGCGCGCCGCCAACCGCCGTTCCAGCTCCGCCCGCCTGCGCGTGGCAGAGCGCACCCGTACCGCCGACCGCCCGTCCCGGAGGGAGAACCGATGACCACCGCACCGTGGAGCGGCCCCCGAGGCCTGCGAGGACGGTCCCTGCCCGGCACCGACGCGCTGCGTCCCGCCGCGTGGGGTCGCGCCGTCGGGGCCGCCGCGGGTACGGGTGTGCGGACCGCGCGGGGCTACGTCACCTCCTGCTCGCGCAAGGTCTTTGCCGTGCTCTGCGCCGTCCTCGTGCTGCTGGCGATGGTGGCCGCGCTGCTGCTCAACACCGCCCGCGGGGCCGGGGCCTTCCAGCTGGCTGAGGCCGAGAGCTCGCAGCGACAGGCCGCCGAGACCCGCCTGGCCCTCGAGGCGCAGGTGGACGAGATGAACTCCCCGGAGCAGGTCTCGCGCCGCGCCGAGGACCTGGGCATGGTGCCGGCTGGCACGATGGGGTACGTCGACCCGGCCTCCGGGAGCGTCGTCGGCGAGGCCGAGGTGGCCGAGGCCGCACCCACGAAGGAGGACGCCTCGAAGGACTCCGCCAAGGGCAAGGACCCGGCCCGCGGCGAGGGGGCCGGCAAGGACTCCGAGGACGAGGGCGCCGCCCGGGGCAAGGGCCCGAAGGACGCGGCGAAGCCCTCGTCGAAGACCGCGGACCGCCACTGACCACCCCGGAGGGAGCACGGATGGCCACCACCCTCCGTCGCCGCCGCGCGCGACGCCGGACCAGCAGCGCCGCACCGGGCCACCCGGTGCGGCGCGCGCGGGTCATGCTCGTGGCGGCCGCCTTCGTGCTCACCCTCTTCGTCGGCCAGCTGTTCCGCCTCCAGGCCCTGGACGGGCCGGCGCTGGCGCAGACGGCCCTGTCCTCGCGCATGGTCACCGAGCGCGTCCCGGCCCTCCGGGGGTCGGTCGTGGACGACGGCGGCACCGTGCTGGCACGCAGCGTGCCCACCCGCCACGTCACCGCCGACCCGGAGCTGCTGCGCGACTACGACGGCAGCCCGAAGCGCGGCATCGCCCCCGGCTCGAAGGGCGCCGCCGAGGCCCTGGCCCGGGAGCTCGGGCTCGACCAGGCGGAGGCGCGCGAGCTGCGCCGCGCCATCGACGAGGCGCCGGGCCGCTTCCTCTACGTGGCCAAGGACGTCACCCCCTCGGACTGGCGCGCCGTCGACGACCTGCGCCTGCCGGGCGTGCGGTCCGAGCCCTCCAGCGTGCGCACCTACCCGCTCGGCTCCACCTCCGCGCCCCTCATCGGCTGGGTGAACTCCCAGCAGGTCGGGTCCGGTGGCGTCGAGGCGATGCAGGAGAAGACGCTCGCCGGCACCCCGGGCACCCTGGCCTACCAGCGGTCGGCCGCCGGGGGACGCATCGCGACCACGGCGATGGACATCAGCGAGGCCCAGCCCGGCCGCGACGTGCAGCTGACCATCGACTCCGACATCCAGTTCAAGGCCGAGCAGCTGCTGGCCGAGCAGGTGCGGAAGATGGGCGGCATCTCCGGCACGGCCATCGTGCAGCGCACCGACGGTGACGTGCTGGCCGCCGCGTCCTACCCGGGATTCGACCCCACGGGCCGTGTCAAGGACCCCACCGAGCGCAACAACCCGATCTTCACCGAGGTGTTCGAGCCCGGCTCCACCGGCAAGGTCGTCACCGCCTCGGCGGCCCTGGAGGAGGGCCTCGTGGCGCCGGAGACCAAGCTCGTGGTGCCCAACCGGCTGCCGCGCTCGGACAAGAAGTTCAAGGACTCCCACGACTACGGCACCCGCTACCTGACCTTCGCCGGCGTGCTGGCCACCTCGTCCAACATCGGCACGATCATGGCCGGCGAGGAGCTGGGGCGCGACCGCCTGCACGACTACCTGAGCGCCTTCGGCATGGGGCGCTCCTCCGGCCTGGGCTTCCCCGGTGAGTCCGCCGGCATCCTCGCGCCGCCGGAGAAGTGGAGCGACACGCAGTACTACACGGCGATGTTCGGACAGGGCGTCTCCGGCACGGCCATCCAGCAGAACACCGTCTTCCAGACCCTCGCCAACGGCGGGGTGCGCGTGGCGCCGCGCCTGGTGCGTGCCACCCGGGAGCAGGACGGGCCGTGGGAGGAGACACCGAAGGACGCCGGCGAGCGCGTGGTGAGCCAGCGCACCGCCGACGAGATGACCCGCATGCTCACCGCGGTGCCCACCCAGGAGGGCACCGCCCCGCAGGCCGCCGTGCCCGGCTACGCCGTGGCGGGCAAGACCTCCACCGCCCAGCGCTACGACCCCGAGAAGGGTCGCTACGACGGCGTGACCGCCTCCTTCGCCGGGTACGCCCCCGCCGACGACCCGCAGCTGGTGGTCTCGGTGACCGTGCAGAAGCCCGAGGTCGCGCCCTGGGGTGGCGTGGTGGCCGGCCCCGTCTTCTCCGACCTCATGGGCTTCGCCCTGCGCCACGAGGGGGTGGCCCCCTCGGCCGAGCGGGCCGAGCACCCGCCGCTGACCTTCGACCCCCGCGAGTTGGTGGAGCGCGCGCCCAGGGGTGGCGACGGCGGCTCGTCCGGCGCCACGCCCTCCGACGCCCCCTCGACCGGTACCACCCCCTCCCCGGGTGCACCCGCCACCGGCTCGGGGGAGAATGCACCGACCGCCCCCTCCGACCCCCAGGAGCAGACCCCGTGATCCCGCTGACCTCCCGACAGCTCGCGCAGGTCGTCGACGGAACGCTGGTGGGCGATGCCGACCGCGTCGTCGACGGCGGCGTGGTCACCGACTCCCGCCTCGCCGGCCCGGGGTCGCTGTACGTGGCCCGGCGGGGGGAGAACGCCGACGGGCACGACTTCGTGGAGGGCGCCCTGGCCCACGGGGCGGTGCTGACCCTCGCCGAGCGCGAGGTGCCCGGCGACCACGTGCTCGTGGCCGACACCCAGGAGGCCTTCGTGCGCCTCGCCCGGTGGATGGTGGACGAGCTGCCCGACCTGCAGGTGGTGGCCGTCACCGGCTCCTCCGGCAAGACCTCCACCAAGGACCTGCTCGGCCAGGTGCTCGCCGAGGCGGGGGAGACCATCGCCCCCATCGAGTCGTACAACTCCGAGGTGGGCGTGCCGCTCACCGTCTGCCGGCTCGAGCCCACCACGCAGTACCTCGTGGCCGAGATGGGTGCCTCCGGGCCCGGCCACATCGCGTACCTGACCGCCGTCGTGCCGCCCCGGGTGGGCATCGTGCTCAACGTGGGCTCGGCCCACATCGGGGGCTTCGGGTCCCAGCAGGGCATCGCCGACACCAAGGCCGCCATCGTGGAGGACCTGCCCGCCGACGGCCTGGCCGTGCTCAACGCCGACGACCCGCTGGTGGCCGCGATGGCGCAGCGCGTCCGCTCCGGTGCCGTGCAGACCTTCTCCCTGGACCCCGAGCGCGCGGCCGCCGACGAGTCGGTGACCGCCTGGGCCGAGGGGCTCGAGCTCGACGAGGCCGGCCGGGCCCGCTTCACCGTCGCGCTGCGCCCCGCAGCGGGCGACCCGCAGGCCGTGGAGCGCCACGCCGTGCACCTGCGCGTCCGCGGGGCCCACATGGCCGCCAACGCGCTGGCCGTGCTGCTGGCCGTGCGCCACGTGGGCGTGCCCGTGGCCGATGCCGTGGCCGCCCTGGGCCGTGCCGAGGCCGTGAGCCGTTGGCGCATGGAGGTCACCGACCGCCCCGACGGCGTGATGGTCATCAACGACGGCTACAACGCCAACCCGGAGTCGATGCGGGCCGCCCTCACCGCCCTGGGTGACATGGCCCACGGCCGCCGCACCTGGGCCGTGCTGGCCGGCATGCTCGAGCTGGGGGAGGCCTCCGAGGCCCGCCACCGCGAGCTGGGGCGCGCGGCGGCCGAGCGCGGCATCGACGTGGTGGTGGTCGTGGGCGACACGGCCCGCCCGGTTGCCGACGGAGTCCACGACTTCACCGCCGACACAGGGCAGGATGGCCCCGAGGTCGTCATCGCCACGGATTCGCAGGAGGCTCGCACCATGCTGGAGGAACGACTGCGTCCCGGGGACGTCGTGTTGTTCAAGTCCTCCCGTGACTCCGGCATGCGCGTGCTGGGCGACCAGGTGGCGGGGGTCGTCGCGTGATCGGCGTCGTCGTCGGCGCCGGGGTGGCCCTGCTGGTCGTGCTGCTGGGCATGCCCACCTTCATCCGCTACCTGCAGGCCAAGCGCTACGGCCAGTACATCCGTGACGACGGGCCCACCTCGCACAACGTCAAGCTGGGCACGCCCACCATGGGCGGCTTCGTCATCCTCGCCGGCGTGGTGGCCGGCTGGGCGTCGGCCCACCTCGCCCTGTGGGAACTGCCCACCTGGTCGAGCTGGCTCATCATGCTGCTGATGCTGGGCATCGGCGCCGTGGGCTTCCTCGACGACTTCACCAAGATCGCCCGCAAGCACAACCTCGGCCTCACGGCCAAGCAGAAGCTGCTCGGGCAGTTCGGCGTGGCCACCGCCTTCGCCGTGCTGGCCCTCACCCGCGAGGACCAGTTCGGCCAGACCCCGGCCAGCACCGCCATCTCGTGGGCGCGCGACACCCCGCTGGACCTCGCGGGCCTCGGCGGCGTGGTCGGCGCGGTGCTCTTCGTGCTCTGGGCCAACCTCGTCATCGGCGGCATGTCCAACGGCACCAACCTCACCGACGGGCTCGACGGCCTGCTCACGGGCCTGGCCGCCATCGTCTTCGCCGCCTACACGCTCATCACCTTCTTCCAGTTCTCGCAGCACTGCGGCACGCACGCCATCGAGGGCTGCTACGAGGTGCGCGACCCGCTGGACCTGGCGATCATCTGCGCGAGCATCGCCGGCGCCTGCATCGGCTTCCTGTGGTGGAACGCCTCCCCGGCCAAGATCTTCATGGGCGACACCGGGTCGCTGGCCATCGGCGCCGCGCTGGCCGGCGTGGCCATCCTGAGCCGCACCGAGCTGCTCGTCGTGGTGCTCGGCGGCGTGTTCGTCATGGAGACGCTCTCGGTGATGATCCAGGTGACCTCGTTCAAGTCCACCGGCAAGCGCGTGTTCAAGATGACCCCCATCCACCACCACTTCGAGCTGCTGGGGTGGCCGGAGGTCAACGTCGTGATCCGCTTCTGGATCCTCGGCGGACTGTTCGTCGGCGCCGGACTGGCGCTCTTCTACACCGATTGGCTGGTGCGCTGATGCCGCGGCTGGTGCCGACCGAGACGGACTTCACCAGCCCGGAGCCGCGCGGTGGTTCCCTGACCAGCCGGGAGGCCGACTGGTCCGGGCTGCGCGTGCTCGTGGTGGGGCTGGGGCTCAGCGGGTTCGCTGCCGCCGACGCGCTGCTCGAGCAGGGTGCGTCCGTGCTCGCCGTGGAGGGCCAGGAGCCCGCCGAGGGGAGCGATCTCGCCGAGCGGGTGCGGCTGCTGGAGATCCTCGGGGCCGAGCTGGCCACCGGTGAGGCGGGCCGGCCGTGGTTCGCCCGGGGCGGGGGTGCCCAGGAGGCCTGCGCCGCGATGCTGGAGCAGGCCGGCACCGAGGTGGTCGTCACCTCGCCGGGCCTGCGCCCGGACACCCCACTGCTGGCCGCGGCCCGCGCTGCCGGTCTGCCGGTGTGGAGCGAGGTGGAGCTCGCCTGGCGGATGCGCCCCGCCGAGGGTGCCGCCCCGTGGCTGTGCGTCACCGGCACCAACGGCAAGACCACCGTGGTGCGCATGCTCACCGCCATGCTGCGGGCCAACGGTGAGGAGGCCGTGGCCGCCGGCAACGTGGGCAAGCCCATCATGGAGGCCATCCTCGACCCGACGCGCCACGGCGCCATCGCGGTGGAGCTCAGCAGCTTCCAGCTGCACCACACGTGGACGGTCTCCCCGCAGGCCTCGGTGGTGCTCAACATCGCCCCCGACCACGTGGACTGGCACGGCTCGCTGGAGGCCTACGCCGGCGACAAGGGCCGCATCCACCACAACACGCAGGTGGCCGCGGTCTACAACGCCCAGGACGAGGTGACCCGCGCCCTGGTGGAGCAGGCCGACGTGGTGGAGGGCTGCCGTGCGGTGGCCTTCTCCGTGGGCACCCCCGGGCTCAGCGAGCTGGGCCTGGTGGAGGACGTGATGGCCGACCGCGCCTTCACCGCCGACCGCGCCACCACCGCCCTGGAG
Source organism: Kytococcus schroeteri (assembly GCF_002847825.1). Classification (GTDB taxonomy): domain Bacteria; phylum Actinomycetota; class Actinomycetes; order Actinomycetales; family Dermatophilaceae; genus Kytococcus; species Kytococcus schroeteri. The sequence continues at coordinate 97,589 of NZ_PKIZ01000012.1, forward strand.
CTGGGCACCCTGGAGGACCTCACCCGCGACGGCGTGCCGCCGGCCCCGCACCTGGTGGCCAACGCGCTGGCCGCCGCAGCCCTGGCCCGCGCCCACGGTGTGCCGCCGGCCGCCGTCCGGGAGGGGCTGCGCGCCTTCCGCGCCGACCCGCACCGCATGGAGACCGTGCTCGTGGCCGAGGGCGTCACCTGGGTGGACGACTCCAAGGCCACCAACCCGCACGCCGCCGCCGCGGCGCTCACGGCCTCGTCCAGCATCGTCTGGGTGGCCGGGGGAGACCTCAAGGGTGCCGACGTGGACGGGCTGGTGGCCGACGTGGCCGACCGTCTCAAGGCCGTGGTGGTGCTGGGCAAGGACGCCGACGCCGTCGCCGGCGCCGTGGCCCGCCACGCCCCGCAGGTGCCGGTGGACCGGGTGACCGGCACCGAGCCGGAGCAGGCCATGGCCGATGCGGTGTCCGCCGCCTCCGCGCGCGCCGGAGTCGGCGACCTCGTGCTGCTCTCGCCCGCCGCGGCCTCCATCGACATGTTCTCCGACTACGGCCAGCGCGGCGACCTGTTCGCCCGCGAGGTGCGCCGCCTGCACGGCGGGGACGGGCAGGTCCCCCTCGATGGCTGAGGGCGCCCACCCGTTCGACGCGGGGCGCCGCCAGGCCCTCAAGGAGTGGCTCGACCGTCCCGTGACCGTGGCCCGCCTGGCCGTGCTGGCACCGCTGGCGCTGCTCGTCATCGGCCTGGTGATGGTGTTCTCCGCCTCGTCGGTGTCGGCCTACACCGAGAGCGGGTCGGTCTACGCCGAGCTCGTCAAGCAGGCCACCTTCGCCGGCCTCGGACTGGTGGGGGCCACCGTGCTCGCGCTGCTGCCCGTGGCCTGGCTCCGCCGCCTGGCCTTCCCGGCCCTGGTGGGCACGGGGGCCCTGCAGGTACTGGTGTTCACGCCGCTGGGCGTGGCGGCCAAGGGCAACCGCAACTGGATCATGATCGGCGGCCAGACGATGCAGCCCTCGGAGCTGCTCAAGCTCGGGCTGGTGCTCGGCGGTGCCTTCCTGCTCGCCCACAAGGTGCCCCGCCTGCGCGAGCTGCTCCACCTCGTGGTGCCGTTCGTGGTGCCGGTGGTGGCGGGCTGCCTGGGGCTGGTGCTCGCCGGCCGCGACCTCGGGTCCGCGCTGGTGCTGCTGGCCATCGCGGTGGGCATGCTGTGGGTGGCCGGGGTGTCCCTGGTGTGGATGGGGGGAGGCCTCGCCGCGGCCGCCCTGCTGGCGGTGGTCCTCGCGGTCACCTCGCCCAACCGCATGGCCCGCATCGCGGTGTGGCTCAACGACTGCTCCAGCGCCCAGCAGGAGAACTGCTACCAGAAGGTGCACGGCGAGTACGCCCTGGCCGACGGCGGCTGGTGGGGCGTCGGTCTGGGGGCCAGCCGCGAGAAGTGGTTCTACCTGCCCGAGCCGCACAACGACTTCATCTTCGCCGTCATCGGTGAGGAGCTGGGCATGCTCGGTGCCTGCCTGGTGATCGGGCTGTTCGCCGTCATCGGGTACGTCTGCTACCGCGTCATCGCCGGCACGCGCGACACCTTCGTGCGCATCGCGACGGCCGGCATCATGGCCTGGCTGCTCGGCCAGGCGATGGTGAACATCGGCTCGGTCATCGGCCTGCTGCCCATCATCGGGGTGCCGCTGCCGCTGGTCTCCTCCGGTGGCTCGGCGCTCGTGGCGGCGCTCTGCGCAGTGGGGGTGCTCGTGGCCTTCGCCCGCGACCAGGTGCCGGGCGCCCGCCGCCTCGGTGCCCCGGCCCGCCGCGGCCCCGGCGGGCCGGCCGCGCGTCGTCCCG
>NZ_PKIZ01000120.1 GCF_002847825.1 Kytococcus schroeteri
GCGCTTCGCCTTCGAGAAGTTCCCCGGCGCCGACGACACTCTGACCACCACTATGAAGTCCGTCGGTGAGGCCATGGCTGTCGGCCGCAATTACATCACGGGCCTGAACAAGGTCATGCGTTCCCTGGAGACCAAGCAGGCCGGCTTTTGGACGGTCCCGGACGAGGAGTTCGCCGGCGAGCGCGCTACCGACAAGCAGGCCGTGTTGGAGGATCTGAAGCGTCCGACCGAGGGTCGCATGTACGACGTGGAGCTGGCCCTGCGCCTCGGCGCCACCGTCGAGGAGGTCTACGCGGCCTCCGGCATTGACCCCTGGTTCCTGCACGAG
>NZ_PKIZ01000121.1 GCF_002847825.1 Kytococcus schroeteri
GCCCATTTTCGGGCGGTTACCCACCATCTGCACAGCCGCGTTGCCGATCACGAAGCCCTTGGATTCCAACAGCTCGCGGCACTCGCGCAGTAGGCGCTCACCGGATACGTTGTCGTATTCTTGGCGCCCCACCCCGACGAAGCTGCCCAGATCCCCCAGTCCTGCGGCGGAGAGCAGCGCATCCACTACCGCATGCGCCACCACGTCGCCGTCGGAGTGCCCCTCGCACCCGTCCTGGTCCTCCCACAAGAGGCAAGCCATCCAGCAGTCCTTACCGGGCTGCACCTGGTGAGCATCCGTCGCAATACCTACGCGGGGAATGATGTG
>NZ_PKIZ01000122.1 GCF_002847825.1 Kytococcus schroeteri
GACTACCTCGGATACGGCGATTCAGGCCCCATGTCCTCCCCCTCCCAACGCACGCAGGTCTACCTGACCTGGAACGGTGGCACGGATTTTGAGCTGGCCGAGCCGCCGACCTTCCTCTGACCCCTGGCTCAGTCTCTAGTCCTGCTTAAATTCGCGGGCGATCAGCAGCTTCATAATCTCGTTCGTGCCGCCGTAGATGCGCTGCACGCGGGCATCCGTGTACATGCGGGAGATCGGGTACTCGCGCATGAAACCGTAGCCACCGAACAGCTGCAGACAGCGGTCCGCCACGGAGCTCTGCAGGTCGGAGGCCAGGTACTTAGCTGC
>NZ_PKIZ01000123.1 GCF_002847825.1 Kytococcus schroeteri
TACGAAGAAGACCACTAAAAAGGCCGCGAAAAAGACGACCAAGAAGGCTGCTAAGAAGTCTACGAAGAAGACCACCAAGAAGGCCGCAAAGAAAACCACTAAGAAGACGGCGAAGAAGGCTAGCGAATAGCACATAGCGAATAAACCGCCTAACTGCACCGACACGGGTGATACACATGCAGTCCGATTTTCTGGTTGTCGCCAATCGCCTTCCCGTCGACCGCAACGTGGATGGCTCCACCGGGGAGGTCACGTGGGTTCCTTCCCCGGGTGGGCTGGTCACTGCACTGAAGCCAGTACTTGAATCTAACCGCGGCGCGTGGATC
>NZ_PKIZ01000124.1 GCF_002847825.1 Kytococcus schroeteri
CAGGTGCAAACCCTTCTTGTTCGTTTCGTACTTCGGTTTCGGGTTGTACTTCGGTTATGGGGTAAACCGCGGTGCCGAGCTCGCGCGTTGAATTCGCGCTGCGAGCTCGCGCGGTGCGTTTGTTGCCGCGCCGCGTGAACCGCATGAAGCGTTCGAGCTGCTCATGAATTTACACATTCTAATGTAGCGAAAATCCACGCAGGGTCACTAAACGGGTCACCGCGGGTAACTCCCCGAACTATAGACAACTCTGTCTATAAAAATCAACATTTCGCTTGAATTTGTCAGGGATCCCATCTAGGCTGAACCGGACAATGTAGACAGA
>NZ_PKIZ01000125.1 GCF_002847825.1 Kytococcus schroeteri
TTGATCGGTGCTGCACGTTTCAGGATCCGGGTGCGCGGCGTCCTGGCTAAGGTCCGCGATAGTGTCGCGCAGCACGGAGAGCTGCGCGATCTGCTGCTCGATCTCAGCGAGGCGCACGTCAAGCAGGTCGCGCACGTGCCCGCAGGGCGCATGGCCGCCGTCGCGGATGTCGAGGATCTGGCGGATCTGGGCGAGGGTGCGAGCGCGGGACGCTCGGCGGCACCTGCGTGAACACGGGCTGCGTCCCGTCGAAGGCGCTCATTGCCGCGGCCGGCGCGCGGCACGTCGCGGTCGACGCCGCAACCCGGTTCCCCGGGATCGCG
>NZ_PKIZ01000126.1 GCF_002847825.1 Kytococcus schroeteri
TTGGGCGAGGTCGATGGCCGCCAGATCGTGGACATCAGTGGTGCGAAGACTCACCCGACCAGTGGAAATCTCAACATGACCACCGTGTCCGTCCGCACGAACATGACTTTGGCGCAGGCGCTGAAGCGCTGGGTTTCTACAGACGACACCCTGGTGCCGATCGAGCACATCTTCCCCTCCGGCAAGTCTTCGGAGGAAGTGCAGCGCCAGAACGCCGCCGCGTTCGCCAACTCGGAGTCCAACGCCACGATTTCGGCGATGAACCACCTGGACAAGCCCCTGGAGACCATGGCGCTGGAGATCTCCGAGGATTCCCCGGCGCA
>NZ_PKIZ01000127.1 GCF_002847825.1 Kytococcus schroeteri
GAAGATCCTGCCCGGCATGGTGATGGGGGACGTCAGCATGCAGGATTCCACTCTGCGCAACCAGTTCACCGTCACTGGGCTAAGCCACCTCAGCGCGGTCTCGGGCTCCAATGTCGCGGTAGTCACTGGAGCCGCGTTGGTGCTGGCCACGGCCTGCCGGGCGGGGCGCCTCACCCGGCTGCTGGTGGCAGCCGGCGCCCTCGTGGCCTTCGTGCTGCTGGTCGGCCCGGAACCCAGTGTGCTGCGCGCGGCGATCATGGGCAGCGTCGGCCTGGTGGCGGTGGCTTCTGCCCGCTGGACGGACATCATCGCCTCCTTGAG
>NZ_PKIZ01000128.1 GCF_002847825.1 Kytococcus schroeteri
CACCTATGTTTCCACAGAGGTCCTGCTGGCCGGTATCGCCAAAGGCAACTCCGACGCAGCCAAGGCGATGCACGAGGCAGGCGCCACCTTCGAGGCCATCCGCGGCGCTTTCGAGTCCGTTCGCGGCAACCGAAAAGTCACCACCGAGGAGCCGGAAGGCCAGTTTCAAGCACTGGAGAAGTACTCCACCGACCTGACTGCACGCGCCCGCGAAGGCAAAATCGACCCAGTGATCGGACGTGACCAGGAGATCCGGCGAGTCGTCCAGGTACTCTCCCGTCGCACGAAGAACAACCCTGTGCTCATTGTCGAGCCTGGCGT
>NZ_PKIZ01000129.1 GCF_002847825.1 Kytococcus schroeteri
CCTGATCAACGAGGACCCCTACGGTGAGGGCTGGCTGTACGAGGTCAAGGTGACCGAGGCCGGCGAGCTGATGGACGCTGAGGCTTACCAGGCGGCTAACGAGTAAAACAAGACCCTATGGTCGGTTCCATGTTCGCGTTAATTTTCGGCTTGGCCCTGTTGGGCCTCGCCGTGTGGTTACTCCTGCGCGCAAAAGACAGCGACGCAACCGGTGCCGATGGAACCGACGGGTATGACGGGGGGAATTCATACGGGGACGCGGATTGGTCCCCGGATGAGGACTATGAGTGGTCCGAGCCGGAGGGGGCTGAGGGTGATCTT
>NZ_PKIZ01000013.1 GCF_002847825.1 Kytococcus schroeteri
CGAGGCGTCCTTGGAGGCTCCTGCACCGGCTGGTCCCGTTCCGGGGGCGCCCGGTCACGCCTCGTCCGACTGACAAAAAAAGATGCGTCTCGACAAGGCCCTCACGGACCGGGGACTGGCCCGCTCCCGCTCCCATGCCCAGCACGAGGCGTCCTTGGAGGCTCCTGCACCGGCTGGTCCCGTTCCGGGGGCGCCCGGTCACGCCTCGTCCGACTGACCCCCCCGATGCGTCTCGACAAGGCCCTCACGGACCGGGGACTGGCCCGCTCCCGCTCCCATGCCCAGCAGCTCGTCGCCGAGGGCTCGGTTCTGGTGGACGGGCGTGCGGCGAGCCGTTCCTCCCAGCAGGTGGGGGAGACGAGTGTGCTCCGGGTGGCCGACGGTCGGCGACAGGGCGAGGTGAGCCGGGCCCAGCGGAAGCTCGGTCGTGCGCGATCGTTGTGGCCCCGTGTGTTCGTCCCCGCTGGCACAGCGGTCGACCTCGGGGCATCGACGGGTGGGTTCACCCAGGAGTTGCTCGACGCCGGGTGGGAGGACGTCTGGGCCATCGACGTCGGGCACGACCAGCTGGTCGACGCGCTGCGGAGCGACCCCCGGGTGGTGGTCCGCGAGGGCGTCAACGCCCGGGACCTGTCGCAGATGACCGACGCCGGGTTGCGGCGTTGCATGGCACGGCTCGTGGTGTGTGACGTCAGCTTCATCTCGCTGCGGCTGGTGCTTCCCACCATCGCGTGGCTGCTCCAGGACGGGGGAACGGCGGTCGTGCTGGTGAAGCCCCAGTTCGAGGTGGGGCTCGCCCGGGTCCGCCAGGGGATCGTGGAGCGGGGGACCGACCGGCACGAGGCGATGGCGGTGGTTCTCGACGCAGCCGCGCAGGCGGGTCTGCGTCCCCACGGTGTCGCATCGAGTGGGACCCCGGGGACCCACGGGAACGTGGAGTTCGTGGTGCGTCTGGAGACCGGGGACGCCGCGCGCGAGGTTGTCGGGGCCGCGTGGCACAGTGGGCTCCCGGATGTCGAGGACCCCTTCTGGAACGGTGACGATGACAGCGCACTCGAGCTCTGACGCCCTCGGGGCCGACCAGCCCCGTGTCGTGGTGCTCTGTGCGCACCCGGGACGTCGGGACGCCGTGGGTGTGGCCGTGCAGGTGGCGCGGCTCCTGGGTGAGCGTGGCCTGGTCGTGGCGGTTCCGCCCGACCAGGTGGAGGCGCTGCGTGCGCAGGCGGACTCGCCCATGGAGGAGCTTGGCGAGCAGCACCGCCCCGAGCTGGTGGTGGTGCTGGGCGGGGACGGGACGATCCTGCGGGGCGCCGCGGTGGCCAAGGAGTACGACGTGCCGCTGCTGGGGGTGAACCTGGGGCACGTGGGCTTCCTCGCCGAGGCGGAGCGCGAGGACGTGGAGCTCACGGTGGAGCACATCGTGGAGCGGAGCTACTCGGTCGAGCACCGCATGGCCCTCGACGTGGCGGTCTACGTTGAGGGTGAGCGCACGGCCACGGGGTGGGCACTCAACGAGGCCACCGTGGAGAAGGGCTCGCGCGAGCGAATGGTGGAGCTGGCCCTGGAGGTCGACGGGCGTCCGCTGGCCACGTGGGGGTGCGACGGCATCATCATGGCCACCCCGACCGGGAGCACCGCCTACGCCTTCAGCGCCGGGGGGCCGGTGGTGTGGCCGAACGTGGAGGCGATTCTCACGGTGCCGCTCAGCGCCCACGCCCTCTTCTCGCGCCCGCTGGTGCTGGGTCCGACGACCGAGCTCGCGGTCGAGGTGGTGACGGAGTCCCCCGGCATCGGGGTGCTGTGGTGCGACGGGCGCGCGGTCAGCGACCTGCCCCCGGGGGCGCGCGTCGAGGTCTCGCGCAGCGCGCACCCGGTCCGGTTGGCCCGGCCGGCCAGTTCACCCTTCACCGACCGGCTCGTGCGCAAGTTCGGCCTGTCGGTCGAGGGATGGCGCGGCACCGCCCGGTCCCGCGCGCGGGGCCTGGACGTGGGGACCGAGGAAGGGACGCACCGATGAGCACGACCAGCCAGGACGACGCGGTGACGCAGGCCCACGGGACGGGGAACGAGCCGTGGCTGAGCACCGTCGAGATCCGCAACCTGGGCGTCATCCACGACGCCACCGTGGAGCTCGACCGGGGCCTCACCGTGGTGACCGGTGAGACCGGCGCCGGCAAGACGATGATGGTGCAGAGCCTCTCGCTGCTGCTCGGCCGGCGTGCGGAGTCGGGCTGGGTGCGCCACGGGGCCGAGGCCGCCGTGGTCACCGGGGTGTACGAGGTGCCCGGGGGCGCCGAGCGGTCGGACGCCGTGCAGGCGGTCGAGGGCGCCGGCGGCTTCGTGGAGGACGGTGAGCTGCTGGTGACCCGGCGCGTCACCACGGCCGGTCGGTCGGCGGCATCGGTGGGCGGCGCGCGGGTACCGGTGCGGACGCTCTCCGGGGTGAGTGAGCGTCTCGTGGCCATCCACGGGCAGGCTGACCAGTGGCGCCTGCTCTCGGCCGACGCGCACCGTGAGGTGCTCGACGCCTTCGGTGGGGCCCCGGTGGTCGAGCGGCTCGAGGCCTACCGGGTGGCCCGGGACGAGGTGGTGCGCCTCGACCGGGCGCTGCGCGACTTCGACGCCGAGCGGACCCTGCGCTCTCAGCGGGCCGCGTGGCTCCGCAAGGGCCTCGACCTCCTGGAGACGGTGAAGCCGGAGCCGGGGGAGGAACAGGAGCTGCGCGAGCGCGTGGCCCTGCTGGACCACGCGGCCGACCTGGTGGAGGCGGGCCACGTGGCGGCCGGTGCGCTCTCGGGTGACCCCACCGACGCGATGCCCGAGCCCGGCGCCGTGGAGCTCGTGGGGCAGGCCCGTGAGGCGATGGAGCGGGTGGCCCACGTCGACGCCGAGGTGGGGGAGCTGCACGGCCGCCTGCGCGAGCTGGGGGTGCTCGCGCAGGAGCTGGCCGCCGACCTCTCCTCATGGGTGGGCGGGCTGGACCTCGACCCCGGGGAGCTGCAGGTCCTGCACGAACGCCGTGCGGCCCTGCGTTCCCTGGCCCAGGAGTTCGGCCGTCCCGAGCTGCTGCCCGCGGGCCACCCCCTGCTCGACCCTCAGGTGGAGGTTGAGGGTCTCGAGGGTGCGAGCGGGGCAGGGGGCGCGCTCGTCGAGGGTGAGGGTGCGGCGGTGGCACCCTCGGCGGACATCGCCCTGGCCTGGGGTGAGCTGGCGGACCAGGAGCTCGATGGCCTCGGGACCTCCGACGAGGACCGGGAGCGACTGGCCGGTGAGCTTGAGGAGGCGCGGACCACGGCGCGCGTGGCTGCCGACGCGCTCACGGCGCTCCGGCGGCAGGTGGCGTCGGACCTGGGGGAGCGGGTCACTGCCGAGGTCCGTGCCCTGGCCATGCCCAAGGCAGAGGTCACTGTGGCGGTGGAGGGGGCCCGGCCCGGCCCGCACGGCGCGGACGCGGTGGAGATCCGGATGGCCCCCAACCCCGGCGTGCCCGTCCGGACGGTGGCCAAGGCCGCCTCGGGAGGTGAGCTCAGCCGCCTCATGCTGGCGCTCGAGGTGGTGGTGGGCGACGCCGAGGGCGGCGTGCCGACCATGGTGTTCGACGAGGTGGACGCCGGTGTCGGCGGTGAGGCAGCACACGCCATCGGGGCCCGTCTGGCCAGGATCGCCGCGGAGCGCCAGGTGATCGTGGTGACCCACCTGCCGCAGGTGGCTGCCTATGCCGACCGGCACCTGGTGATCGCCAAGAGCGACGACGGGGCGGTGACCACCTCGGACGTGGCCCCGGTGGAGGGCGAGGCGCGGTTGGCCGAGCTCGCACGGATGCTGGGAGGTGTCTCCGACAGCCGCAGCGCTCGGGAACACGCCGCCGAGCTCGTGGAGGCCGCCCGGGAGCGACGCGGGTCCTGAGGGCCCCGGCGGGGCGGCGGCGTGGCGCCGCGGGCAAGGGGGTAGATTGGCAGCCCGTGGTGGCACAGACTCGACACATCTTCGTGACCGGCGGCGTCGTCTCCTCCCTCGGGAAGGGACTGACCGCGTCCTCCCTCGGACTCCTCCTGCGTTCGCGTGGCCTGAAGGTCACCATGCAGAAGTTGGACCCGTACATCAACGTGGACCCGGGGACCATGAACCCCTTCCAGCACGGCGAGGTGTTCGTGACCGAGGACGGTGGTGAGACCGACCTCGACATCGGCCACTACGAGCGCTTCCTGGACGACAACCTCACGGCGGGCGCCAACGTGACGACCGGGCAGGTGTACCACTCGGTCATCGCCAAGGAGCGCCGCGGCGAGTACCTGGGCGACACCGTGCAGGTGATCCCGCACATCACCAACGAGATCGTCGAGCGCATGCGGGCCGCGGCCACCGTGCCCGAGGGCGCGGACCGCCCGGACGTGATCATCACCGAGATCGGCGGGACCGTCGGCGACATCGAGTCCCTGCCCTTCCTCGAGGCGGCCCGCCAGGTGCGCCACCAGCTGGGCCGCGACAACGTGTTCTTCCTGCACGTCTCCCTGGTGCCCTTCATCGGCCCCTCCGGCGAGCTCAAGACCAAGCCGACCCAGCACTCGGTGGCCCGCCTGCGCGAGTACGGCATCCAGCCCGACGCCGTCGTGGTGCGCGCCGACCGCCAGCTCCCCGAGGGCATCAAGAACAAGATCTCGATGTCCTGCGACGTCGACCGCGAGGCCGTGGCCACCTGCCCGGACGCGCCGAGCATCTACGACATCCCCAAGGTGCTCCACGGCGAGGGCTTGGACGCCGTGGTCATCCGCCGCCTCGGGCTGCCGTTCAAGGACGTCGACTGGACCGCCTGGGACGACCTGCTCACCCGTGTTCACCAGCCCGAGCACCAGGTGGAGGTGGCCGTGGTCGGCAAGTACGTCGACCTGCCCGACGCCTACCTCTCGATCTCCGAGGCGCTGCGCGCCGGCGGCTTCCACCACCGGGCGAAGGTGTCCCTGCGTTGGGTGGCCAGCGACCGTTGCCAGACCCCCGAGGGGGCGCAGGAGGCGCTGGGCGGGGTGGACGCCGTGCTCGTGCCCGGTGGCTTCGGCATCCGCGGCATCGAGGGCAAGCTCGGTGCCCTGACCTGGGCGCGCGAGCAGAAGGTGCCCACGCTGGGCATCTGCCTGGGCATGCAGTGCATGGTCATCGAGCACGCGCGCAACGCCGCCGGCCTCGAGGGGGCCTCGAGCACCGAGTTCGAGGACGCCACCGAGCACCCGGTGATCGCCACGATGGCTGAGCAGCTGGAGTTCGTGGGCGGCAAGGGCGACCTGGGCGGCACGATGCGCCTGGGCGCCTACGACGCCACCCTGGCCGAGGGCTCCGTGGCCGCGACCGCCTATGGCAGCACGCAGGTGAGCGAGCGCCACCGCCACCGTTACGAGGTGAACAACGCCTACCGTGAGCAGTTGGAGTCCACCGGCCTGGTGCTCTCGGGTACCTCGCCCGACGGTGGCCTCGTGGAGTTCGTGGAGCTGCCGGCCGAGACCCACCCCTTCTACGTGGGCACCCAGGCCCACCCGGAGCTGAAGTCCCGCCCGCACCGTGCGCACCCGCTGTTCGCCGGCCTGGTGGGCGCGGCCATCGAGCGCCGGGGAGCGTCCGGGACGTCAGCGTGACCCACGGGCTGGGGGCCTCGGCGCCGAGGGTGCAGGCCGGCTCGGCGCTGCGCGACGAGGTGACCGACCTCGGCGCGGGCGCCGAGCGGGTGCTCCACGACGGCGCGCGCTACCCCGTGGTGGGGGCCGACGTGGCCCTGCAGGACGGGACCGCCTGGCGCGAGTGGACCCGTCACCCGGGGGCAGTGGCGGTGCTGGCCACCCGTCCGGTGACCGGCGAGCCCGGCGAGGTGGAGGTCTACTTGGTGCGTCAGTACCGGCACCCGGTCCGCACCACGGCCTGGGAGGTGCCGGCCGGTCTGCTCGACCAGCCCGGGGAGCCGATGCAGGCCGCCGCGGCCCGTGAGCTGGCCGAGGAGGCCGCCCTCACCGCCTCGCGCTGGGTGACGCTGGTGGACTTCCACACCACCCCCGGCGGCTCCGCGGAGGCGATCCGGGTGTTCTGGGCCACCGACGTGGAGGACGTGGCCGAGGACTCCTTCGAGCGCCAGGGCGAGGAGGCCGAGATGACTGGCCACTGGGTGCGCCTGTCCGACCTGCTCGATGCGGTGCACGCCGGTGGGGTGCACAACCCGAGCACCGTCATCGGGGCCCTCGCCCTGGACCGCGTGCTCCACCGCGGGGCGCCCACGCGCCCGGCCGACGCGCCCTACGAGGTGGGTCCGCTCGGGCACCGCTGAGGGCCCGCGGAATCGATTGGCACACCAGCCGGCCCGACTGGCAGAATCCGCCGCATCGGCGAGGGCGGAGTGACGACCCGCGGGATCCTGCCGGTCGCGCGTCCGGCGGACCGACGAGAGGCCGGGCGTCCTGCCCGGCGAAGGTGTGGTGGCACCGCGACCTGGCCCCCGCCCACACCTCCCGGGCTGCCGTTCCCCCTCACGGACGGCACCCCTCGGGGCGGCGTCCGTGACGGGAGACCCGACCCGAAAGGACGACCCATGCTCCGCACCCACCAGGTCGGCACGCTCCGCGCCGAGCACGCCGGCCAGACCGTCACCCTCACCGGCTGGGTGGCCCGCCGCCGCGACCACGGCGGCGTGGCCTTCCTCGACCTGCGCGACGCCTCCGGCGTGGCCCAGGTGGTGGCCCGCGACGAGGTCCTCGAGTCCGGTGGCGCCCACGACCTGCGCAACGAGTACGTCGTGCGCATCACCGGCGACGTGCGCGTGCGCCCCGACGGCAACGTGAACCCCGACCTGCCCACCGGCGAGGTCGAGGTCGTGGCCGGCGAGCTCGAGGTGCTCAACCCCGCCGCGCCCTTGCCGTTCCAGATCGACGAGCGCGTCGAGGTGGGCGAGGAGGCCCGCCTGAAGCACCGCTACCTGGACCTGCGCCGCCCGGGCGCCCGCTCCGCCGGTGCCGCCCTGCGCCTGCGCAGCAAGGCCAACGCCGCCGCCCGCCGCGTGCTGGAGGGCCACGACTTCGTGGAGGTCGAGACGCCCACCCTGACGCGCTCCACCCCCGAGGGCGCCCGCGACTTCCTCGTGCCGGCCCGCCTGGCCCCCGGCAGCTGGTACGCCCTGCCGCAGAGCCCGCAGCTGTTCAAGCAGCTGCTCATGGTCGGCGGCATGGAGCGCTACTACCAGATCGCCCGCTGCTATCGCGACGAGGACTTCCGCGCCGACCGCCAGCCGGAGTTCACCCAGCTCGACATCGAGATGTCCTTCGTCACCCAGGACGACGTCATGGCCCTCGGCGAGGAGATCGCCCAGGAGGTCTGGGCCCTCATCGGAGTGGACGTGCCCACCCCGATGCCGCGCATGACCTACCGCGAGGCGATGGAGAAGTACGGCTCGGACAAGCCCGACCTGCGCTTCGACCTCACCCTCACCGACTGCACCGAGTTCTTCGCCGACACGCCCTTCCGCGTGTTCCAGGCGCCGTACGTGGGCTCGGTCGTCATGCCCGGTGGTGCGAGCCAGCCGCGCAAGCAGCTCGACGCCTGGCAGGAGTGGGCCAAGCAGCGCGGCGCCAAGGGTCTGGCCTACGTGCTCGTCGGCGAGGACGGCGAGCTGTCCGGCCCGGTGAGCAAGAACATCTCCGAGGAGGAGAAGGCCGGCATTGCCGCCCACGTGGGCGCCAACCCCGGCGACTGCATCTTCTTCGCCGCCGGCCCGGCCAAGGAGGCCCGCGCCCTGCTGGGTGCGGCCCGCCTGGAGATCGGCCGCCGCTGCGGCCTCATCGACGAGGACGCCTGGTCGTTCCTGTGGGTGGTGGACGCACCACTGTTCGAGCCGGCCGCCGACGCCGTGGCCTCTGGTGACGTCGCCGTGGGCGAGGGCGCCTGGACCGCCGTGCACCACGCCTTCACCTCCCCGAAGCCCGAGTGCATGGACACCTTCGACACCGACCCGGGCGAGGCCCTGTCCTACGCCTACGACATGGTCTGCAACGGCAACGAGATCGGCGGTGGCTCCATCCGTGTGCACCGCCGCGACGTGCAGGAGCGCATCTTCAAGGTCATGGGCCTGTCGACCGAGGAGGCGCAGGAGAAGTTCGGCTTCCTCCTGGAGGCGTTCTCCTACGGCGCCCCGCCCCACGGCGGCATTGCGTTCGGCTGGGACCGCGTGGTGGCCCTGCTCTCGGGCAGCGACTCGATCCGCAACGTCATCGCCTTCCCGAAGTCCGGTGGCGGCTACGACCCGCTGACCGACGCCCCGGCGCCCATCTCCGCGCAGCAGCGCGAGGAGGCCGGCGTGGACTTCGAGCCCGAGGAGGACGAGGACGCCGCGCAGGACACCTCGGAGGTGGCCCCGGCTACGAGCTGAGCGCCGGCCGCGCCCATGGTTGGCCCGGCGCCCTCAGCAGCAGCCGGCCGTGGCCCCGTGCCACGGCCGGCTGTCCCATGCCCAGGCGGTCTCGTAGCCGATCGACCGGTAGAGCGCCCGGGCGGTGTCGTTGTCGCTGTACATGCCCAGGGTGCAGACGCCGGTGCGCCGGACCTCGGCGAGGGTGAGCGACTCCGTCACCAGGCGTCCGAGCCCCTGCCCGCGCACGTCCCCGCGGGTGACGATGCCGGCCAGGTGCGGCACCTCGTCGGTGAAGGGCTGGCTCGCCCCGAGGGCCAGCAGCGGCCCCTGGGTCGGCCGGCCCTCCAGCGCGCCCTCGCGCACGCCCTGCCACAGGGTGCTCAGGCCAGCGCCGGGTTCGCCCTCGGCGGTGGGGGACCACTGCTCGGAGAAGGCCACCATCTCCGCGGCGTCGGAGGCGTCGTCGAGGGTGACCACGGCGTCGAGGCCGAGGCGGCCACCGGAGGTCGGGGCGGACGAGGCGGCGGGGGAGCTGGTGCGTGGCGCGGTCACCCACATCCAGTCCCAGCGCCCGCCGGGCTCGATGCCGTGCGCGTCGAGCAGGTGCCCGTGCTCGGCCGGCACGCTGATGCCCTCGGCGCCCCACTCGGCCAGCAGGTCGTCGAGGACCTCGTGCACCAGGGCCTCCATCCCGGCGCGCGCTCCGAACAGGAAGGCGCTGCGCCGCACCCGGCCGAGGCGGTGACGCACCCGGAGCGTGGCGACGGCACCCCGGTGCTCCAGGGCGGGGGCGGGGAGATCGGCGGGCACGCCCCAGCGCACGTAGGGGTCGTGGCCCGAGGCCTCGAGGAGTTCTGCACGGGTCCGGATCTGGCGCACGGGCGCAGTGTGCCACCGGCGTCGCCCAGGTGTGCGCCACCTACGCTGGGGGCATGACCGACACCCCCGACCTGTTCAGCACCGCCGGCGGGGGAGCCGGCACCGGGGGAGGGCAGGCCGTGCCCGGCGCGGACTGGAACCCCGACGAGCCGCTCGCCGCCCGCCTGCGGCCCCGCTCCCTCGACGAGGTGGTCGGCCAGCGGGAGGCGCTGGCTCCGGGCAGCCCGCTGCGCCGCCTCATCGAGGGCCGGCAGGGGGTGGCCGGGTCGTCCTCGGCGATCCTCTGGGGCCCGGCGGGCACCGGCAAGACCACGCTCTCGCGCCTCGTGGCCGATGCCGCGGGCCGCACCTTCGTGCAGCTCTCGGCCGTCACCGCCGGGGTCAAGGACGTGCGTGCGGTGATGGACGCCGCCCGGCGGGAGAAGGCGATGTACGGCCGGCAGACCGTGCTCTTCCTGGACGAGATCCACCGGTTCACCAAGGCCCAGCAGGACGCCCTGCTGCCGGGCGTGGAGGACCGCACCGTCATCCTCGTGGCCGCCACCACGGAGAACCCCAGCTTCACAGTGGTGACCCCGCTGCTGAGCCGCTCGATCCTCGTGCGCCTCACGAGCCTGGCCGACGAGGACGTGCGCACCCTGCTGGAGCGAGCCGTGGCCGACGAAAGGGGCCTGGCCGCGCGGTTCGTGCTCACCGACGAGGCCCGCGACGGCATCGTGCGGCTGGCCGGGGGAGACGGGCGCCGTGCGCTCACCACGCTGGAGGCGGCCGCGGGCGCCGCGGAGTCCGCCGTGCCACCGGGCGCCGAGGGGGACGACCCGGTGGAGATCGCCGCAACGCACGTGGAGCAGGCGCTGGACACGGCGGTGGTGGGCTACGACCGGGACGGTGACGCGCACTACGACGTGACGAGCGCCTTCATCAAGTCGATGCGGGGCTCGGACGTGGATGCCGCCCTGCACTACCTGGCCCGGCAGATCGAGGCGGGGGAGGACCCGCGTTTCATCGCGCGTCGCGTGGTCATCGCCGCCAGCGAGGACGTGGGCATGGCCGACCCCGCGGCCCTGCAGACCGCCGTGGCCGCGATGCACGCCGTGGCGCAGATCGGCATGCCCGAGGCGCGGATCGTGCTGGCCCAGGCCGTGGTGCACGTGGCGCTCGCGCCGCCCTCGAACGCCGTCTACACCGGGATCGACGCGGCGCTGGCCGACGTGCGGGCCGGCAAGGGACGTAGCGTGCCGCCCCACCTGCGTGACGCGCACTACTCCGGTGCGGCGTCGCTGGGCCACGGGGTCGGCTACCAGTACGCGCACGAGGCCGACGGCGGTGTGGCCACCCAGCAGTACCTGCCCGAGGACCTTGCTGACGCCAGCTACTACCGGCCCACCGGGCGGGGTTTCGAGGCCACCCTGGCCGAGCGGTGGCAGCGCCTGCGGGCCCGTCTGCGCCGCTGAGGGATCCCGCGGCGCCGGCCGCAAGGTGTAGGCCGCGTCACGGCTACGTCACGAATCGGTTACAGCCTGACGCGTTCTCTGGCGGAGACACCCTCGGGTCCACATGATGGGCGTGCCCAAGCGGGCACGACCATCACCGAGGAGACATCAGTGCAGAGCCTGGACGACTCGAAGCTCTCCCGCGACGCCGACCCGGCCACCGCGACGCCGGCGACTCAGGACGGCGGAACGACCGCGGCCGCGACGGCCTCGACGCGCTTCGAGACCAAGACGCCGACCCAGATCGCCCTGCGGCGCCTGGCGTACGACAAGGTCGCGATGATGTCGCTCGGCTGTGCGCTGACCTTCGTGCTCCTCGGCCTGTTCGCGGGGACCATCAACAACCTGCGCGGTGTGGACCCCCTGGTGGGAGACACCAACCTCATCGACGTGGGCGGCTACCCCCTGTTCACCGCCAGCTGGGAGTACCCCTTCGGCGTCGACACCGGGAACGGCCGTGACCTCCTCGGTCGGTGGCTCCTCGGCATCCGCCCGTCGCTGATCATCTCGGTGACGGCCGCTGTGGCCGTCACGGTGATCGGCACGACCTTGGGCCTGCTGGCCGGCTACCTCGGCGGCATCGTGGACAACATCGTGTCCTTCCTCATCGACGTGGTGCAGTCCCTGCCCTTCCTGCTCTTCGCCATCGCCCTGGTGCCGATCGCCGTGAACCGCGTCGCGGGGATCAAGGGCGGGTTCATCCCCGACGATCAGGTGGCCGACATCCGCTTCTGGGTGCTCACCGTGGTGCTCATCCTGTTCGGCTGGCCCGGTCTGGCCCGCCTGGTGCGTGGTGAGGTCATCTCGATGCGCGAGCGCGAGTACGTGCAGGCCGCCCGGGCTCTGGGCGTCCCCACGGGCCAGATCCTCCGCAAGGAGATCCTGCCCAACCTGCTCAGCCCGATCATCGTCTCGCTGACCACCGCGATCCCGGCGTTCATCGCCGCCGAAGCCGGTCTGTCCCTGCTCGGGGTCGGCCTGCGCGAGCCGGCCGTCTCCTGGGGTCTGACCATCCAGGGTGCGCAGCACTCGTTCATGCAGCACCCGCTCTACCTGTGGATGCCGGTCATCGGACTCTCCCTCCTCGTGCTCTCGCTCAGCCTGCTGGGCGATGCCGTGAACGACGCGTTCAACCCCCACACCCGTCGCTGACCGTCGGTCACGACCTCACACACGTCCCCGGACTCACCGGGGCGCCCAGAAGGAGATACCCACCATGCGACTCACCCAGTTCGCAGCCGTCGCGGCCGTCGGCTCCCTGACCCTTGCGGCGTGCGGCGGCGGTAGCCCGTCGGACAACAACCAGAGCCAGACCGGTGGCGGTGACACGACCTCCGGTGGTGGCGAGACCACCAGCGAGGCGCCCAAGGAGGCCTCCGCCGGCATGGTGCCGGACGCCAAGGGTCCGGCCAAGGAGGTGGAGGGTGCCAAGAAGGGCGGCACCCTGAAGATCCTCTCCGCGGCCGCCCCGGCCACCTTCGACCCGTCCGCGCAGTTCTACCAGGACGTCAACGCGATCATGAACCTCACGACGCGTCGCCTGACCCAGTACCGCACCAACGCCGACGGCACCTCCGAGCTGGTCCCGGACCTGGCCACCGACCTGGGCACCGAGTCCAAGGACGGCAAGACCTGGACCTTCACCCTCAAGGACGACCTGAAGTACGAGGACGGCTCGCCGATCACCGCCGAGGACGTGGCCTACGGCATCAAGCGCTCGTTCGCCCAGGAGGAGCTGCCCGGCGGCCCCACCTACCAGAACGAGTACTTCAAGGACGGTGACAAGTACAAGGGTCCCTTCCAGGACGGTGAGGACTTCGCCGGCGTGACGGTCAAGGACGAGAAGACCATCGAGATCCACCTCAAGCAGAAGTGGCCGACCTTCCCCTACTTCGCCGCCTTCACCCAGATGTCGCCGATCCCCAAGGACAAGGACACCAAGGAGAAGTACGGCGACCACCCGCTGGCCACCGGCCCGTACAAGTTCAAGGAGTACCAGAAGGGCGCCCGCCTGGTCCTGGAGAAGAACGACCAGTGGACCGCCGACTCCGACCCGGCCCGCCACCAGTACCCGGACACCATCGAGTTCACCTTCTCCGGTGACTACGACGCGTTCGGCCAGCAGATCGCGGCGAGCAACGGCCCCGACGCCACCTCGCTGATGTACGACGGCGTGCCCGGTGGTGTGGCCCAGCAGTTCCAGGGTGAGCTGAAGGACCGCTTGGCGAGCAACTCCAGCCCGTGCGTGTCCTACGTCTCCATGGACACCCGCAAGATCCCCCTGGAGGTCCGCAAGGCGGTCGCCGCCGCGTGGCCGTACGACCAGATCCGCAAGGCCGCCGGTGAGACCGAGCTGGACTTCGACCCGGCCACGTCGTACATGTCCACCTCGGTGCCGGGCTTCAAGCCGGAGCCCTCGGAGAACCTGCCCGGTCAGGGCCAGGGTGACCCGGAGAAGGCCAAGCAGATGCTCAAGGACGCCGGCAAGGAGGGCTTCGAGCTGTCCTACTACTACTCGGTGGACAACCCGGTGGCCCAGAAGACCAACACCGCCCGGAAGCAGGCTCTCGAGAAGGCCGGCTTCACGGTGAAGGACCAGGGTGTGCCGCGCGCCGAGATGCGCGAGCTCATCGCCAAGACCGACGCCGACACCAACATGATGATGGGCCCGGCCGGCTGGTGCTACGACTGGCCGCAGGGTGACGCCGTGTACCCGGCCATCTTCCTGGGCTCCTCGCAGCTCTCCGGCCACTCGGTCGGCTTCCTCAAGGAGGCCGGTCTGGACAAGGAGATGAACCGCATCAAGGCCCTCCCGGCCGAGAAGCAGGGTGCGGAGTGGTCGAAGTTCGACAAGAAGGTGCGTGACGAGTTCCTGCCGGCCATCCCGACGGACGCCAGCAAGGCCAACGCCATCTTCGGCACCAAGGTGCACAACGTGAACATCGACCCGAACCTGGGCATGCCGGACCTCGCCGGCGTCTGGGTCGACGGCGAGTGACCCGCCGGTCGGGGGAGGCTCCCTGAGCCGACCCCGACCACGCGGTCCGCCGCACCTGCGGTGGCGGGGCCCACGCGCCCCGCCACCGCCCCCTCCGGGCGTGACCCGCCCGGTACCCACCCAGCAGCCCACACCCCACCACCACTCAGGAGTCCCGGGTGCTCGTCTACATCCTGCGCCGACTGGCCATCTCGGCGGCCGTGATCTTCACGGTCATCCTCATCACCTTCGTCGTGTTCTTCCTGGGTCCCAGCGACCCGGCCGGCGCCATCTGCGGTGAGTCGCCCTCGTGCACGCCCGAGCGCGTCGACCAGATCGCCGAGGCCCTCGGACTGAACGTGCCGCCGCAGCAGCAGTTCAAGGACTTCATCGGTGGCATCTTCATGGGTCGTGAGATCAGCAACGGTGGCTTCACCAAGGTGTGCGAGGCCCCCTGCCTGGGGTGGAGCTACTACCGCAACGCCCCCGTGACCGACCTGGTGCTCGCCGCCTTCCCCGTGACCGCCTCCCTGGTCTTCGGCGGCATGGTGGTGTACGTGGTGATCGCTCTGGTGGCCGGAGTGGTGGCCGCCAAGTACCGCGGCACCTTCATCGACCGGATCATCGTCGGGTTCAGCCAGACCGTCAGCTCGATCCCGTACTACGTGTGCGCGCTGATCTTCTTCCTCTACGCGATGGTGTTCACCGGCATCGTGCCCCGCTCGGCGTGGGTGGAACCGTGGAAGGACCCGGTGGCGTGGTTCCTCGGCCTCATCGGTGTGTGGCTGTTCTACGGCACCTGGGCGTCGGCGTCCTACATCCGCTACGTGCGCGCCTCGATGATCGACGTGCAGAACTCCGACTACGTGCGCACCGCCCGGGCCAAGGGCCTGGGCGAGACCACCGTGAGCTACAAGCACGCCCTGCGCGCCGCCATCGCTCCGTTCGTGACGCTGGTGGGCCTCTCGGTCTCCGCCGAGCTCATGGGTGCGATCTTCACCGAGACGATCTTCGGCCTGCCCGGGATGGGCAAGCTGGCCATCGAGTCGTTCGGCCACGACGACCTGCCGGTCATCGCCGGCACCGTCATCGTCGGAGCCGTGCTGGTGACGCTGGGCAACCTCATCGTCGACCTGCTCTACGGCGTCATCGACCCGCGCGTCCGCCTCCAGTGACCGCCCAGGCACACCGACCCGGAACCGAGGACCTCCCCATGACCACCCTTCCCACCACCCCGGCCGACCCCGACGAGGTGTTCCACCGCCCTGAGCTGGGGCAGCCGCTGCTGTCCGTGCGCGACCTCAAGGTGGCCTTCCCCACCGAGGACGGCCTGGTGCGCGCCGTGAACGGCCTCAACTACGAGGTGTACCCGGGCCGCACGCTCGCCATCGTGGGCGAGTCCGGCTCCGGCAAGTCCGTCTCCACCATGGCCGTGATGGGCCTGCACGACCCCAAGCGCACGCGTATGTCCGGGTCGATCCAGCTCGACGGCCGCGAGATGGTGGGCGCCTCCCAGTCGCAGTTCCGCAAGGTGCGCGGCAGCGTCGCCTCGATGATCTTCCAGGACGCGCAGTCCTCGCTGCACCCCTACAAGCGGGTGGGGGACCAGATCATCGAGGCCTACCGGGTGCACCACAACGTCTCGCGGTCCAAGGCGATGGCGCGCGCGGTGGAGATGCTCGACCGCGTGGGCATCCCCAACCCGCAGAAGCGCGCCAAGCAGTACCCCTTCGAGTTCTCCGGCGGTATGCGCCAGCGCGCCATGATCGCCCTCGGTCTGGTGAACGACCCCAAGCTGCTCATCGCCGACGAGCCCACCACGGCCCTCGACGTGACGGTGCAGGCCGGCATTCTCGACCTGCTCAAGGACCTGCAGCAGGAGTTCGGCTCGGCGATCATCCTCATCACCCACGACCTGGCCGTCGTGGCCGAGGTGGCCCACGACACGCTGGTGATGTA
This sequence comes from Kytococcus schroeteri, assembly GCF_002847825.1. Classification (GTDB taxonomy): domain Bacteria; phylum Actinomycetota; class Actinomycetes; order Actinomycetales; family Dermatophilaceae; genus Kytococcus; species Kytococcus schroeteri. The sequence goes on from NZ_PKIZ01000013.1 coordinate 15,686, forward strand.
CGCCGGCCGCGGTGTGGAGCGCGGCGAGACCCACCAGGTGCTCTCCGACCCGCGCCACCCCTACACCCGCGGCCTGCTCGGCTCGGTGCCCAGCATCAGCGAGACGCTGGGCGAGGAGCTCAAGCCGATCAAGGGCGCGCCGCCCAGCCTGACCAAGCTGCCCAGCGGCTGCTCGTTCCACCCACGCTGCGAGTTCGCCGCGCAGGTGCCCGACGACCTGTGCCGCACCGAGGTGCCCGGCCTCTCCGCGCCCCCCGGCACCGAGAACCGCCTCGTGCGCTGCCACCTCTCGGCCCTCGGCCTCGTGCCCGGTGAGCCGACCCCGACGAGCCAGGAGACCCTGCGATGAGCACCCGCCTCGACGACACGATCGTGCACCCGCGCCAGGCCACGGCCGACCGCGAGGTCCTCCTGCAGGTCACCGACCTGGTCAAGCACTTCCCGATCACCGAGTACAACGGCCTGCTGCCCACCAAGAAGACGGTCAAGGCCGTGGACGGCGTGAGCTTCGACCTGGCCGCCGGCGAGACGCTCGGCCTGGTGGGGGAGTCCGGCTGCGGCAAGACGACCACCGGCCGGCTCGTGACCCGCCTGGAGAAGCCGACCTCCGGGTCGATCATGTTCGAGGGCCACGACATCGCGCAGTACTCCGAGGGTCGGCTGCGCCCGCTGCGCCGCGACATCCAGATGATCTTCCAGGACCCGTACGCGTCGCTGAACCCCCGCTACACGGTGGGCAACATCATCGCCACGCCCATCCGGGTGCACAAGCTCATGCCGGAGAAGCAGGTCAAGGGCCGGGTGCAGGAGCTGCTGGAGCTGGTGGGCCTCAACCCCGAGCACATCAACCGGTACCCCAACGAGTTCTCCGGTGGCCAGCGCCAGCGCATCGGCATCGCCCGTGCGCTGGCGGTGGAGCCCAAGGTGATCGTGGCCGACGAGCCCGTCTCGGCGCTCGACGTGTCCATCCAGGCGCAGGTGATGAACCTCATGGACCGGCTGCGCCGGGAGTTCAACCTGGCCTTCGTGTTCGTGGCCCACGACCTGGGCGTCGTGCGGCACTTCTGCGACCGCGTGGCCGTGATGTACCTGGGCCGCATCGCCGAGATCGGTGACCGGGAGCAGATCTACGGCAACCCGCAGCACCCCTACACCCAGGCGCTGCTCTCGGCCGCGCCGGACATCAACGTGGTGCGCGGCATGGCCAGGCAGGAGCGGATCCGCCTCGAGGGCGACGTGCCCAGCCCGATCGACCCGCCGAGCGGCTGCACCTTCCGCACCCGCTGCTGGAAGGCCCAGGAGGTGTGCGCCACCGACCGCCCGGAGCTCGACCCGAGCGCCACGGACCCGCAGCACCGCATCGCCTGCCACTTCCCGGAGAGCCGCGTGATCTCCACCGAGGTGGCCTGAGCCCCACGCGATATCCTGCACCGTCGACCGTGCCGGTCGGCGGTGCAGGCGTGTGCCCGGGGCGACCGGGCACGGCGCCCGCGGCGCCCGGCGCCGCACCCGAACCTGGATCGTCCACATCATCAGGAGTTGCGATGGAAACCGCTGAGATCCGCCGCCGGTGGCTCGCCCACTTCGAGGGGACGGGCCACGCCGTGGTGCCCAGCGCCCCGTTGCTGTTCGACGACCCGAACCTGCTCTTCGTCAACGCCGGCATGGTGCCCTTCAAGCCCTACTTCCTGGGGCAGCAGACCCCGCCGTGGGGATGCGCCACCAGCGTGCAGAAGTGCGTGCGCACCGGTGACATCGAGGAGGTCGGCAAGACCACCCGCCACGGCACCTTCTTCCAGATGTGCGGCAACTTCTCTTTCGGCGAGTACTTCAAGAAGGAGGCCATCGAGCTGGCCTGGAGCCTGGTGACCGGTTCCCAGCAGGAGGGCGGTCTGGGCTTCGACCCGGCGGACATCTGGGTGACGGTGCTGGGCGCCGGCTTCCACCCGGACTACCCGGAGGGCGACACCGAGGCGATCGAGTACTGGCTGGGCGTCGGCGTGCCGCGCGAGCGCATCCAGGGCCGCGGGCTCGACGACAACTACTGGCACATGGGCGTCGAGGGCCCCGGTGGCCCCTGCTCGGAGATCTACGTGGACCGCGGCCCGGAGTACGGCGCGGACGGCGGCCCGGAGGCCGACGAGGACCGCTTCCTGGAGATCTGGAACCTGGTGTTCCAGACCGAGATGATCACCGACGTGCGCTCCAAGGCCGAGTTCACCGTGGTGGAGCCGCTGCCGTCGAAGAACATCGACACGGGCCTGGGCCTGGAGCGCGTGGCCTACCTGCTGCAGGGCGTGGACAACCTCTACGAGATCGACGAGGTGTACCCCGTCATCGAGCGGGCCGAGGAGCTCAGCGGCAAGGGCTACGGCGACGCCGAGGGCGACGACGTGCGCTTCCGCGTGGTGGCCGACCACGTGCGTTCCTCGCTCATGCTCATCGGAGACGGCGTGACGCCCGGCAACGAGGGTCGCGGCTACGTGCTGCGCCGCCTGCTGCGCCGCGCGGTGCGCTCCATGCGCCTGCTCGGCGTGCAGGGCCCCTGCCTGCCCGAGCTGCTGCCGGTCTCGATGGAGCAGATGAGCAAGTCCTACCCGGAACTGCGCAGCGACTTCGAGCGCATCAGCCGCATCGCCTACGCCGAGGAGGAGGCCTTCCGCCGCACGCTGGAGGCGGGCACGAACATCTTCGACACGGCCGCCGAGCAGACCAAGGGTGCCGGCCAGAAGGTCTTCCCCGGCGAGAAGGCCTTCGCGCTGCACGACACCTACGGCTTCCCGATCGACCTCACCCTGGAGATGGCCGCCGAGCAGGGCCTGACGGTGGACGAGGAGGGCTTTCGCGGGCTCATGGCCGAGCAGCGTGCCCGCGCCAAGGCCGACGCCAAGGCCAAGAAGTCCGGGCACGCCAACACCGAGGTGTGGCGCGAGCTGCGCGAGCTGGGTGCCACCGACTGGCGCGCCTACAGCGAGCTGGCCACCGACGGCCGCGTGGTGGGCCTGGTGCGCGAGGGCGAGCGGGTGCCGACGCTGTCCGAGGGCCAGGTCGGCCAGGTGGTGCTGGACGCCACGAGCTTCTACGCCGAGTCCGGTGGCCAGACCGCCGACGCCGGCGTCATCACCCTCGACGGTGCGCGCCTGCAGGTGACCGACGTGCAGCGCCCGGTCAAGGGGCTCGTGGCCCACACCGTGAAGGTGCTCTCCGGCGAGGTGACCGAGGGCGCCGACGCGCGCGCCGAGGTGGACCCCACCTGGCGCCTCGAGGCCGCCCAGGCCCACTCCGGCACGCACGTGGTCCACGCCGCCCTGCGGCAGGTGCTCGGCCCGTCGGCGCTGCAGTCCGGCTCCTACAACAAGCCCGGCTACCTGCGCCTGGACTTCGCGTGGAACCAGGCCCTGGACGCCGCCACCCGCAGCGAGCTGGAGGAGGTGGCCAACCTCGCGGTGCGCGACGACCTGCCGGTGAGCGCGCATTGGATGACGCTGCCGGAGGCCCGGGAGTGGGGCGCCCTGGCGCTCTTCGGCGAGACCTACGACGAGGACGTGCGCGTCATCGAGATCGGTGGCCCGTGGTCCCGCGAGCTCTGCGGTGGCACCCACGTGCAGCACTCGAGCCAGATCGGTGCCCTGACCCTCACCGGTGAGTCCTCCGTGGGCTCCGGCGTGCGCCGCCTCGAGGCCTTCGTGGGCGTCAACGCGCTGCGCCACCTGGCCACCGAGCGGGCGCTCGTGGCCGAGCTCTCCGGCATCGCCGGTGTGCAGCCCACCGAGCTCAAGGACCGCGTGTCCCAGCTGGTGGCCCGTCTCAAGGAGGCCGAGCGCGAGATCCAGCAGATGAAGCGCGAGCAGGCCAAGGGCGCCACCGCGGGCCTGGCCGACACCGCCGAGCAGGTGGGCGGTGTGCAGCTGGTGCTCGCCGAGCTGGCCGAGGTGGATGGCGGCGAGCTGCGCGGCATCGCGCAGGACGTGCGCCAGAAGCTTGGCGAGACCGCCGCGGCCGTGGCCCTGGTGAGCACCGCCGGGGACAAGCCCGTGGTGGTCGTGGCCACCACGCAGGCCGCCCGCGATGCCGGGGTGAAGGCCGGTGCGCTGGTCAAGGTCGCGGCCTCCGCCCTCGGCGGCGGCGGTGGCGGCAAGGACGACCTCGCGCAGGGCGGCGGTCAGGACAACACCAGGGCGGGCGAGGCGCTGGCGGCCGTGCGCACCGCCGTGGGCGCGCTCTGAGCACCGCCGTGACCACCACCCACACCACGCCGGACGCGGGGGAGTCCCCCCTGCCCGGCGTGGTGTGGGGCGTCGACGTCGGCATGGCGCGGGTGGGCCTGGCCCGGGCCGACCGGGAGGGCCTGCTGGCCAGTCCGGTGCGGACCGTGCCCGTGGACGAGGGGGACACCGCACTGCAGGAGGTGGTCGACCTCGTGCGCGAGGAGTCCGCCTCCACCGGCGTGGTCGTGGGCCTGCCCCGCCACCTCGACGGGCACGAGAGCACCTCGGCCGCCGAGGCACGCCGCTGGGCCGGCCACCTCGCCCGGGCCCTCGGGCCGGACGTGCGCGTCTGGCTCGTGGACGAACGGATGAGCACGGTGGCGGCCTCCCGCGCCATGCGGGAGTCCGGGGTGCGGCAGCGCGAGCAGCGCACCCGCATCGACCAGGCGGCGGCCGTGGAGATCCTGCAGGGGGCACTGGACGCATGGCGCCGGGGGAGCGCCGTCGGAGAGCCGGTGGCGGGCCGCAAGCCGCGCCGCCGCAGCAAGCAGAGCACGTGAGGACCAGGGAGACGCGATGACCCCCACGAGTCGCAGCAGGATGCCCCGCACCGCCCCGCCGCGCCCGCCCCGTCGGCAGGTCGCGGCCGTGGTGGCCGGCGCCCTCGCGCTGACCGGCGTGGGTTCGGCCCTCACCTGGGACACGCTCTCCCCGGTGCTCTCCACGCTGGCCGTGCCCGACCTGGGCAGCTATCCCGACTACGAGGGGGAGGGCCACGGGGAGCGCACCGTCAAGGTGCCCGAGGGGTCCACCGGCTTCTCCGTGGGCCAGGTCCTCGAGGACGAAGGGGTCGTGGCCTCCGCGGAGTCGTTCAACGAGCTGGCCCGCCTGGAGCCGCGCATCGAGCGCCTGCAACCGGGCACCTACGTGCTCAAGGAGGAGATGAGCTCGGTGGCCGCCATCGAGGCACTGCTCGACGAGCGCAACCTGCGCGTCGACAAGGTGACCGTGCCCGAGGGGCAGTGGAAGTCCGAGGTCTTCGACCGCCTGGCCAAGGGCACCGGTGTGCCGCGCGAGGACTACGACGCGCTGAAGCCCCAGGACGTCGGGCTGCCGCCGGAGGCCAAGGGCGAGCTGGAGGGCTGGCTCTTCCCGTCCACCTACAACTTCGACATCGACGACGACGCCCGCACCCAGGTGCGCAAGATGGTGGAGCAGGCGCAGAAGGAGCTGGAGCGCGAGGAGGTGCCGCGCAAGGACTGGCAGCGGACGCTGACGATCGCCTCCATCGTGGAGGGCGAGAGCAGCGGCCAGGCCGACCGCGGCAAGGTGTCCTCGGTGGTGCAGAACCGCCTGGAGCAGCACATGAAGCTGGGCATGGACTCCACCGTGCACTTCGTCCACCAGCAGCGCGGCCGGGCCGGCACCACCACAGAACAGCGGAAGTCCGACAGCCCGTACAACACCTACGTGCACGAGGGCCTGCCGCCGGGCCCCATCAACAGCCCGGGGCGCGCGGCCATCCAGGCGGCGGTGGAGCCCGACAGCACCGACTACCTGTACTTCGCGACGGTCAACCCGATCACCGGGGAGACCAAGTTCTCGCGCACCTTCGCCGAGCACCAGCGGTACGTGGCGATGTTCAACCGCTGGTGCCAGCAGAACGAGGGCCGGTGCTGACCGCGGCCCAGTCGGCCGGCACCGCGCCGCACGCCGTGGTCGTCGGCTCGCCGGTGGCGCACTCGCTCTCCCCGGCGCTGCACCGGGGCGCCTGGCAGGGGCTGGGGCTCACCGGCGGCCGTTACGACCGCGTGGAGGTCGCCGCCGGGGGACTCGCCGAGGCGCTGCCGGCCCTGGTTCGCGACGGTGTCACCGCGCTCTCGGTGACGATGCCGCTCAAGGAGGAGGCGCTGGAGGCCGGGCGCCGCGGGGCGGGCGCCAGCGAGACCGCCGAGCTGGCCGGTGGCGCGAACACGCTCGTCCTGGGCCCCGACGGCTGGGCGGCGGACAACACCGACGTGCCGGCCCTGGAGCGCGTGCTCGCCCGGGCGGCCGGTGGGCATCCCGTGCGTGAGGCGGTGCTGCTCGGGTCCGGCGCCACGGCCCGGTCGGCGCTGCTGGCGCTCCACGGCGCCGGGGTGCGGAGCCTGCAGGTGGGCGTGCGCGCCACGGTCCGTCCCGAGCTCGGCGCCCTGGCCGAGCGGCTGGGCGTGGCCCTCGAGGCCGTCCCGCTGGACGGCGCCCTGGCGGAGATCGCCGCCGGGCGCCCGCCCCGGTTGGTGCTGAGCACGCTGCCGGCGGCCTCGTGGGGTGCGCTGCCCGCGGTCGGTGAGTGGGCTCCGGGGGAGCAGGCCCGCGGCACGGCCGACCCCGCCCTGGTGTGGGTGGACGCGCAGTACGCCGACTGGCCGCACCCGTGGGCGGGGGCCGCGGAGCGCGCGGGGGCGACGGTGGTGAGCGGCCTGCACATGCTCGTGGAGCAGGCCGTGGACCAGGTGGAGCTCATGACCGGCCGGCGCCCTGGCCTGGCGGACACCGCGTCCCTGCTGCCGGAGGAGCTGCGGCGACTGCATAGGCTGTGACCATGCTGAGGTGGTTGACGGCCGGGGAGTCGCACGGTGAGGCGCTGACGGGCGTTCTGGAGGGTGTTCCCGCGGGTGTGGGGGTGACCACGCAGGACCTGGCCGGCGCCCTGGCCCGTCGCCGTCTGGGCTACGGGCGCGGCGCCCGCATGAGCTTCGAGGCCGACCGCGTCACCCTCATCGGCGGGGTGCGCCACGGGGTGACCATGGGCTCGCCGGTGGCCGTCCGCATCGACAACACCGAGTGGCCCAAGTGGGAGGCCGTCATGGCCGCCGACCCGGTGGACCCCGCCGCCCTGCAGGTAGACGCCGGCAAGGGTGACGAGCGCGAGGTGGCCCGCAACCGGCCCCTGACACGCCCGCGCCCGGGCCACGCCGACCTGGCCGGCATGCAGAAGTACGGGCTCGACGAGGCCCGTCCCGTCCTGGAGCGCGCCAGCGCGCGCGAGACGGCGGCCCGGGTGGCGCTCGGCGAGGTGGCGCGGCAGGCCCTGGAGTCGCTGGGCATCCGCGTGGGCAGCCACGTGGTGGCCCTGGGTGGCGTCCACGTGCCGGAGGGGGCCACGGACCGCGCGGCCCTGACCGCGCTCACCACCGACGAGGGGCGCGAGCGCATCGACGCCGACCCGGTGCGCTGCGCCGACCCGGACACCTCCGCAGCGATGGTGGCGCGGGTGGACGAGGCGAAGAAGGCCGGCGACACGCTCGGCGGTGTGGTCGAGGTGGTCGTGGACGGCCTGCCGTCGGGCCTGGGCTCCCACGTGCACGGCGACCGTCGCCTGGACGCCCAGCTGGCGGGTGCGCTCGTCTCCATCCAGGCCATCAAGGGGGTGGAGTTCGGGGACGGCTTCGACGTGGCCGACCGCCCGGGCAGCAAGGCCCACGACGAGATGGTCTGGGAGGGCGACCGCGTGCGGCGCGTGACCGACCGCTCCGGCGGTCTGGAGGGCGGCATGACCACCGGCGAGCTGCTGCGGGTCCGCGCCGCGATGAAGCCCATCAGCACCGTGCCGCGCGCCCTGCGCACCGTGGACGTGGCCACCGGCGAGGCCGCGACGGCCCACCACCAGCGCTCCGACGTGTGCGCGGTGCCTGCCGCCGGCATCGTGGCCGAGGCCGAGGTGGCCCTGGTGCTGCTGCGGGCCGTGCTGGAGAAGTTCGGCGGCGACCACCTGGACGACACCCGCGCGGCCCTCGCGCACTACCGGGCGCGCACCGCCTCCACCGGCGGGGCGGCGTGACCCCGGCGCTGCCCGGGCGCCGCGTCCCCACGCCGGCCGACGTGGTGCTCGTGGGCCCACCCGGCAGCGGGAAGACGACCGTGGCGGCCTTGCTCTGCGAGGACGGCTCCTCCGAGGTGGTCGACACCGACGCCCTCGTGGAGCAGCGGGCAGGGTGCACGGTGGCCGAGCTCTTCGCGACCCGGGGTGAGACCCACTTCCGCGAGCTCGAGGCGCAGGCGGTCCAGGAGGCCGTGCGTGGCACCGGGTTCTCCGCCGCACCGGGGCGGGTCGTGGCCCTCGGGGGAGGGGCGGTCATGACGCCCCGCGTGGCCGAGGAGCTGCGCCGGTTCGCCGCCGACGGCGGGCACGTGGTCTGGCTCCAGGTCGGTGCCGAGGCCGTGGCCGAGCGCCTCGCCGGCGGCGACCGGCCGCTCCTGGCCGGGGACGACGCCCTCGCCCGGTGGCAGCAGCTCGCGGCGCAGCGGGAGTCCACCTGGGCGGAGCTCGCAACGCAGGTGGTCGACACCACGGGGCGGCCGCCGCACGAGGTGGCCCGCATCGTGGCCGAGCGCACGCGGGACGAGGACGTTGCCGACCGGTGGCCCCTCGGCCCCCGCAGCGGGCTGCGCGTGGCCGTGAGCACCTCCGAGGGCGGTGACGCCTACCCGGTGACCATCGGCCACGGGGTGCTGGACGACCTCGCGTTGCTCCTGCCGGCCACCGGGGCGGTGCCGCCCGCGGCGCTCGTGGTGCACCAGCCGGGTCTGGAGCCGGTCGTGGAGCGGGTGCGCGCGGTGCTGGAGGCCGCGGGCACGCCGGTGCACGTGCACGGCATCGAGGCGGCCGAGGCGGGCAAGCGACTCGAGGGTGTGGCCGGTATCTGGGAGGCGTGCGCGGCGGCCGGGCTGGACCGTGGCGGGCTCCTCGTGGCCGTGGGCGGGGGAGCGTGCACGGACGTCACCGGGTTCGCCGCCGCCACGTGGATGCGGGGCGTGGACGTGGTGCACGTGCCCACCACGCTCCTGGCCATGGTGGACGCCTCGGTGGGCGGCAAGACCGGCATCAACACCTCCGCGGGCAAGAACCTCGTCGGCGCCTTCCACCAGCCGCGGGCCGTGGTGTGCGACCTGGACCTGCTGGCCGGCCTGCCCGTCCAGGACGTCCGCGCCGGATTGGCCGAGGTGGTCAAGTGCGGGTACATCGACCTCGACGAGGTGGACGGCTGGCAGATCCTGGACCGGGTCCGTGCAGGCGCCGAGCACTCGGCCGACCCGCGCGAGTGGCCCTTCCTCGCCGAGCTCGTCCACCGGGCACTGCGCGTCAAGGCCCGAGCCGTGGCCGCCGACACCCGCGAGGCCGGGGTGCGCGAGTTCCTGAACTTCGGCCACACCCTCGGCCACGCGCTGGAGAAGGTGGAGGGCTTCGCCCTGCGCCACGGCGACGCGGTGGCCATCGGCATGGTCTTCGCCGCCGCGCTGGGCCAGGAGCACGACCTGTGGCCCGGCACCGACGAGGTGCGCGGCCTGCTGACATCGGTCGGCCTGCCCACGCGCTACGAGGGGAGCGCCACGTGGGAGGAGGTGCGCGTGGCGATGGCGGGCGACAAGAAGGCCCGCGCCGGCGCCCTGCGCTTCGTGGTGCTCGAGGAGGTCTGCCGTCCGGCCACCCTCGACGCCCCCGACGAGGCGCTGCTGCGCCGCGCGTGGGAGGCCGTGCGGGCCTGACGGGGGTGCACGCCCTCGTACCGAGGGGGGAGACGCAGGACCGCCGAGGGCGGGCCCGGGAGACCGGGCCCGCCCTCGGCGGTTCTGGGGGAGCGGCGCCTCAGCGGACCGCGTCCACCACCTGGCGCTGCTCGGCGAACAGGCAGCGGCTCGGGTGGTCCGTGCCCTCGCGGAGCTCGAGATCCGGCTCCGTGGTGGCGCACAGGTCCACGGCCTTCCAGCAGCGGGTGCGGAAGCGGCAGCCCGACGGCGGGTTGGCGGGGGAGGGCACGTCGCCCTCGAGGCGGATCTGGTCGCGCTTGCCGCGCATCTCCGGGTCCGGCACCGGCACTGCCGAGAGCAGCGCCTGCGTGTACGGGTGCACCGGGCGGGAGTAGATCTGGTCCTCGTCGCCCAGCTCCACCATGCGGCCTAGGTACATCACGGCCACGCGGTCGGAGATGTGGCGCACCACCGAGAGGTCGTGGGCCACGAAGATGTAGGCCAGACCGAGCTCGCTCTGGAGCTCCTCCATGAGGTTGACGACCTGCGCCTGCACCGAGACGTCGAGCGCGGAGACCGGCTCGTCGCAGACCAGCACCTCGGGGTTGAGGGCCAGGCCGCGGGCGATGCCGATGCGCTGCCGCTGACCACCGGAGAACTGGTGGGGGTAGCGGTTGATGTGCTCGGGGTTCAGCCCCACCAGCTCGATGAGCTCCTTGACGCGCGCGGTCCGCTTGCCGCGGTCCAGCACGTCGGGGTGGATCTTGAACGGCTCGGCGATGATGTCGCCGACCGTCATGCGCGGGTCGAGCGAGGTGTACGGGTCCTGCAGCACCATCTGCACGTTGCGGCGCATCTCGCGGAACTCGCGGGAGTTCATCTGCGCCACGTCGCGGCCCTTGAAGAACAGCTGGCCCTCGGTGGGCTTCTCCAGGGACATGATGAGGCGGCCCAGAGTGGACTTGCCGCAGCCGGACTCGCCCACCACGCCGAGGGTCTCGCCCCGGTACAGGTCGAAGTCCACGCCGTCGACGGCGCGCACGTGGCCGTACGTGCGCTTGAACACGCCCTTGGTGAGCGGGTAGTGGCGCTTGAGGCCACGGCCGCTGATGACGGGCGTCTCACCCGCGCGGTCGGGGCGCACGCCGGCGGCAACGACCTCGTCCACACCGGCCTCCAGGGACCGGGTCACCGGGTGGCCGTTCTGGTCCACCAGGCCCTCGCCGGTCACCGGGGTGCGGTCCTCGGTCAGGGCGTGGCTGCCGGTCGCGTGGGCGTCGGCGCGCTCCACGTCCTCGCGGCGCCTGTCGTCAGATGCCAGCACGCTGGCTCCCATCGAGCGTCTCCTTCCAGAAGTGGCACGCCGAGGCGCGCTCCGGGGCGAAGCGCTCCAGCGGCGGGCGCTCGGTACGGCAGACGTCCTGCGCGTACGGGCACCGCGGGTTGAAGGCGCAGCCCGGGGGGATGTTCGTGAGCATCGGGGGCAGGCCCTCGATGGCGGTGAGCTTCTGGCCCTTCTGGTCCACGCGCGGGATCGAGGCCAGCAGGCGCTCGGTGTACGGGTGGGCCGGGGCCTTGTACAGGTCGCGCGCGGGCGCCTGCTCCACGATGCGGCCGGCGTACATCACGGCGATCTGGTCGGCGACGTCGGCCACCACGCCCAGGTCGTGCGTGATGAGGATCAGGCCCATGTTCATCTCGCGCTGCAGCTCCTCGAGGAGCTCCATCACCTGGGCCTGCACCGTCACATCGAGCGCGGTGGTCGGCTCGTCGGCGATGAGCACCTCCGGGTCCAGCGCGATCGCCATCGCGATCATGATGCGCTGGCGCATGCCGCCGGAGAACTCGTGCGGGTAGTTGTTCACCCGCTCGCGGGCGGCCGGGATGCGCACGCGGTCCATCAGCTCGATGGCGCGCTCCGTGGCCTCCTTCTTGCCCATCTTGCGGTGCACGCGGAACATCTCCGCGATCTGCGCACCCACCGGGAACACCGGGTTCAGGGCCGAGAGGGAGTCCTGGAAGATCATGGAGATCTTGTCGCCGCGGTAGGTGCGGCGCTCGGACTCCTTCATGGCCAACAGGTCCTTGCCGCGGAAGCGGACCTGGCCGCCGGTGATCCTGCCGGGGGGCGTGTCGAGGATGCCCATGATCGCCTGAGCGGTCACGGACTTGCCCGATCCGGACTCGCCCAGGACGGCCAGGGTCTCACCGGCGCGCAGGCTGTAGTTCACGCCGTTGACGGCCTTGGCCACGCCGGCCTTGGTGTGGAACTCGACCTGGAGGTCCTCGACCTCCAGGAGCAGCTCGCCCTGCCGGGCACGGTCGGTGCCGGCGGCGCGAGTGGGCTGCGTGGGGGGATTCGTGTCGGTCATGTCGGTGCTCCTCATCGCAGCTTCGGGTCGAGGGCGTCACGCACCGCGTCGCCGAGGAGCATGAAGCTCAGCACGCAGAGCGAGAGGGCCAGGGACGGCCAGACCATGATCTCCGGGTTGGTCCGCAGCACGCGCTGGGCCTCGGAGATGTCACCGCCCCACGAGACGACCTTCTCGGTGTCCAGCCCGATGCCCAGGTAGCTCAGCGTGGCCTCGGCCACGATGAACATGCCCAGCGAGATCGTCGCGATGACGATCACCGGCGCGATGGCGTTGGGGATGATGTGGTTCACGATGATGCGGCCCGTGCTCGCGCCCATCGAGCGGGCGGCGGTCACGTAGTCGGCCTGCTTGGCCTGCAGCACCGAACCGCGCATGATGCGGGCCACGGAGGTCCAGCCGAAGATCGTGAGCATCAGGGCCACGGTGGGGATGTTGCGGCCGAGCCAGCCGAAGCCGGGCAGGTCGATGTGCTCCACCATCGACATCACGACGATGCCGGCGAGCAGCAGGGGGATGGCCAGGAAGGTGTCGAGGATGCGGGAGAGGACCGCGTCCACCCAACCGCCGAAGTAGCCGGCGATTGCGCCGATGGCCCCGCCGAGCAGCACCACGCCGGCGGTGGTGAGCAGGCCCACGAGGATCGAGGCCCGGGCGCCGTGGACGACGCGGGCCCAGATGTCGTGGCCCTGCTGGTCGAAGCCCAGCGGGTGACCGGGCTCGGCCGGCTCGAGCGAGTTCATGATGCTCTGCGCCTGCGGGTCCACCGACGTGAACAGGGTGGGGAACAGGGACATCGCAGCCATGACGAGGATCAGGAGCGCACTCACCACGAACATCGGGTTGCGGATGAGGTCCGCCCAGGCGTCCTGCGCGAGCGACCGGGGCTTGCCGACGACCGCGTTCGCGTCGCCCATCGCCTGCGCCTGCTCGGCGGCTGCGGTCGGGTTCTGGTCCGGGTCGGCCGAGAGGCGGTCGCCGTCGGCGCGACTGGCCGGCTCATGCTCGAGGTCGTACTGCGACTCGGTGAGCTCTGCTGGGTGCTGGGTGTGGTCAGTCAAGGCGGATCCTCGGGTCGAGAACGGCGTAGAGCAGGTCCACGATCAGGTTGGCGACCAGGTAGACGAAGATCAGCACCGTCACGAAGGAGACGACGGTGGCGTTCTCGCCGGCGATGATCGCGCGGTAGATCTGGTTGCCCACGCCCGGGACGTTGAAGATGCCCTCGGTGACGATGGCGCCGCCCATGAGCGCGCCGAGGTCGGTGCCGAGGAAGGTCACCACGGGGATGAGCGAGTTGCGCAGCAGGTGCACGCCGATGATGCGGTGCTTCGGCAGCCCCTTGGCCAGTGCGGTCTTCACGTAGTCGGCGGACTTGTTCTCCACGATGGAGGTGCGCATGAGGCGTGCGATGTACGCCACGGACATGGCGGCCAGCACCAGGCCCGGCAGCAGCAGGTTCGACCAGGAGGCCTCGCCGCCCACGGTGGGTTCGAACACGCCCCAGCGCAGGCCCAGGTAGAACTGGGCCAGGAAGCCGAGCACGAACACCGGGATGGAGATCACCAGCAGGGTGAGCAGCAGGGCGGCGGTGTCGAGGAAGGTACCGCGCTTGAGGCCCGCGACGAGACCGATCGGGACACCGATGAGGATCTCCAGCACCCACGCGATGAGGGCCAGTCGGATGGTCACGGGGAAGGTCTCACCCATGACGTCCAGGACCGGGCGGCCGGTGAAGGTCTCACCGAAGTCGAGGGTCAGCACGCCCTGGAGGTAGTAGCCGTACTGGACGAGCAGCGGCTCGTCGAGGTGGTGTTCCTCGTTGAACTTCTTGACGAAGGTCGGGTCGCAGCCGCGGTCGCCGCACATCGCGGCGGCGGCGTCTCCGGGCAGGCCGTAGACCATGGCGTACAGCAACAGCGTTGCCAGGATGAACACGGGGATCATCTGGAGCAATCGCCGGAGCACATAGGTACCCACAACTTTCTCCTCAAGTTGTCGAGTGCACGGGGCAGGGGTGGCGCCGGACCGTGGGGTCCGACGATCGTGCAACGTCGGAACAGTACAGGGCCAGTGAGGCGTGGATCACAGGACACGCCTGCGGCGCACGACTGTGGGGGACCCGGTCGGGTCCCCCACAGTCGTGTCATGTGGTGCCGGGAGGGGCTCCCGACGTGGCGTCAGTTCTTGACGATGTTGTGGTACTCAGCCACGCCGAAGACGTCGAAGCGGACGTTGCTGACGGCGTCGGAGCGGCCGCCGGTCACGTTGGAGTACCACAGCGGGATGACCGGGGCGTCCTCGACGAGGATCTTCTCGGCCTCCTTGTACTTCTTGAGCGACTCCTCCTCGCTCTTGGCGGCGTCACCCTCCTCCAGGAGCTTGTCGAACTCCTTGTTGGAGTAGTCGCCGTCGTTGGAGGAGGCGCCCGTCTTGTACAGCGGGGTGAGGAAGTTCTCCAGGGCCGGGTAGTCCATCTGCCAGCCGGTGCGGAAGGCGCCCTTCATCTTCTTCTCGGTCACGTCGTCGCGCAGGGCCTTGAAGGCCGGGTAGGCCTTGCCCTTGCACTCGATGCCGAGCGCGTTGGAGATCTCACCGCAGACCGCGTCGACCCAGCCCTTGTGCGGGCCGTCGGAGTTGTAGGCGATGGTCAGGGGGCCACCGGACCAGCCGCCGGCCTCCTCGAGCAGCTGCTTGGCCTTCTCGTCGTCGTGGGCGCACAGGTCGCCGCACACGGTGTCGTCGTAGCCCTTGACGACGGGGGAGGAGAAGTCCTTGGCCGGGATGCGGGACCCGGAGAACAGCTTCTGCGTGATGCCCTCGCGGTCGATGGACATCGAGATGGCCTTGCGGATCTTCTTGGCCTTGTCGCTGTCGCCGGCGTAGGGGGCGTCGGCGTACATCGGGAAGGAGAAGGACTGGAAGACACCGGACGGCTGGTTGATGGCGCGGTCGCCCAGGTCGGTCTGGAAGGTCGAGAGGGCGGTGTCCGGCACGGAGTCGAGGATGTCGAGCTTGCCGGCCTGCAGGTCGGTGTAGGCGGGGTCCGGGGTCTGGTAGAACTTCAGCTCCACGCCGCCGTTCTTCGGCTTCTTCTCACCCACGTACTCGGGGTTCTTCACGAGCTTGGCGCCCTGGTTGTGGGTCCACTTCTCGACCATGTACGGACCGTTGCCGATCGGCTTCTCGCCGAAGGCCTTGGGGTCCTCGAAGAACTTCTCCGGTAGCGGCGCGAAGGCGGTGTAGCCGAGGCGCTGCGGGAAGGCGGCGTAGGGCTGCTCGAGGGTCACCTGGAAGGTCGTGTCGTCGATGACCTTCAGACCCTTCATGGTCTTGGCCTTGGCCTTGGCGCCCTCCTCGGAGGGGTACACGTCGGTGTAGCCGGCGATGGGCTCGAAGAAGTAGGAGGCCAGGTTGTTGTTGTCGATGTGGGCGCCCCAGTTCCAGGCGTCGACGAACGACTTGGCGGTCACCTTGGTGCCGTCGGAGAACTTGCGGTCGCCCTTGATCTTGATGGTCCAGGTCTTCTTGTCCTTGGACTCGATCGACTCGGCGACGTCGTTGACGAGGTTGCCCTCGTTGTCGTAGTCGACGAGCTTGGCGAAGGCCATGTCGAGGATCTTGCCGCCACCCGTCTCGACGGTCGCGGCAGGGATCAGCGGCTTCTGCGGCTCGGAGCCGTTCGCCGTGATGATCTTGTCGTTGCCCTTGGCGTTCTCGTCGATCGGGGGCTGCGAGGCGGTCTGGCTTCCCTTCCCCTCGTCTGAGCCGCCGGACTCCCCGCCGCCGCATGCGGTCAGGGTGAGGGACAGGGCTGCCGCGCCCGCCGCGCCGGCCAGCCACTTGTTGCGCTTGATCGCCATGGAATCTCCTGTAGCAGTAGGGACACCGCGGCCGGGACCGCAGCGACGCCCACCCTAAGCACCTGTGAGGCCCCTCACCTGCCGATCTGCCGGGTCGTTACCCAACTGAGACCAAAAGGCAGGTGAGGGGCCCGGCAGGAGCGGTGCCGGCTCAGTGCCCGGGGGAGACCGACTCCCGGTCGGCGGCGACGTTGTCCGTCTCGTCGGGCTGCGTGAGCGCGTGCATGAGGTCCATGACCTCCCGGCGGTTGGCCTCCGGCACGCCGCCCCAGCCGAGCTCGTAGCCGTAGATCTCGCGCAGGGTCCGGCCCTCGCGGGTTCCCCACATGAGCTCGAGGTCGTCACAGGTGACGAAGCCCGGGTGGGGCACGCCGACGGCCTCGGACAGCTTGAGCAGCTGGGCGCGCAGGGCGCGGATGTAGTTGGCCGCGCGCAGCGACTTGGACGGGACGTCCAGGCCGCGCTCCAGCCACTTGTTCTGGGTGGCCACGCCGGTGGGGCAGCCACCGGTGTGGCACTTCTGCGCCTGGATGCAGCCGACCGACATCATCGCCTCGCGGGCCACGTAGAGCATGTCGGCGCCCATCGCCATCGCGACGATGGCGTTGGAGGGCAGGCCCAGCTTGCCGGCACCGATGAAGGTGACGTCGTCGGTGATGCCGGCGCGGGCGAAGGTGGAGTACACGCGGGCGAAGCCGAGGCGGAAGGGCAGGGCCACGTGGTCGCTGAACAGCAGCGGGGCGGCGCCGGTGCCGCCCTCGCCGCCGTCGACGGTGATGAAGTCGACGCCGCGGGTGCGGTCGATCATGCGGTCGGCGAGCTCCTCCCACATGCCCATCTCGCCGATGGCCGCCTTGATGCCCACCGGCAGGCCGGTGGCCTCGGCGATCTCCTCGACGACGTCCAGCATCGAGTCGACGTCGCGGAAGGCGCTGTGGCGCGAGGGGGAGGCGACGTCCTCACCCACCGGCACACCGCGGATGGCGGCGATCTCCGGGGTGACCTTCTCGCCGGGGAGCATTCCGCCCAGGCCCGGCTTGGCGCCCTGCGAGAGCTTGATCTCGATGGCGCGCACCGGGTTGGCCTGGGTGAGCTCCACCAGGCGGGGGATGGACAGGCGCCCCTTCTCGTCGCGGCAGCCGAAGTAGCCGGTGCCCACCTGGTAGATGAGGTCACCGCCCTGCTTGTGGTGCTCGGACAGGCCGCCCTCGCCGGTGTTCTGCATTGCACCGGCCATGCGCACGCCGTTGTTCAGCGCCTGGACGGCGTGGCCCGAGAGGGAGCCGTAGCTCATGGCCGAGACGTTCACGATGGAGTCGGGACGGAAGGCGTGACGGCGCCCACGGGGGCCGCCGAGCACCTTGGCCGAGGGGAGGCGCGCCGGGTCGCCCTTGTGGCCGTGCGAGGTGGGCGGGGCCTCGGTGCTGAAGGTGCGGTGCTTGACCACCAGCCAGCCCTCGTCGAACTCGACGTTGTTGTCGGTGCCGAATCCCTTGTAGGTGTTCTGCTCCTTGGCGGCGGCGTAGATCCACGAGCGCTCGTCGCGGTCGAAGGGTCGCTCCTCGTTGTTCATCGCCACGATGTACTGCCGCAGCTCGGGGCCGATGGTCTCCAGGGCGAAGCGGGCGTTGCCGAGCACCGGGAAGGTGCGCAGGATGGCGTGCTTCTTCTGGAACGCGTTCTGGGCCGCCCAGCCGGCGAGGCCGAGGGCAGGGATGGCCAGTGCCTTGATGGGGTGCATGCGCCCGTTCTACCAGTCCGGGCGCGAGGCGCCACCCGGGCCGTCCGGTGTGGTGGGGCACTGCGCCGGGAGTGCGTAAAATGACCCACTGCCCACCTCGACCGCGCCGCTGCGGCCCGCGGGTGGCCGACGGACATCCCCGACGACACGCAAAGGACGCGCCTCGTGGCAACGACGAACGACCTGAAGAACGGCATGGTGCTCAACCTGGAGGGCCAGCTCTGGCAGGTCCAGGAGTTCCAGCACGTCAAGCCCGGCAAGGGCCCGGCCTTCGTGCGCACCAAGATCAAGAACGTGCTCTCGGGCAAGATCGTCGACAAGACCTTCAACGCCGGCACCAAGGTCGAGACCGCCAACGTGGACCGCCGCGACATGCAGTACCTGTACAACGACGGCGACTCCTACATCTTCATGGACACCCGCGACTACGAGCAGCTCCCGGTGTCGGCCGAGATCGTGGGCGACGCCTCCCGGTTCATGCTCGAGAACCAGGAGGTGCTCGTGGCCACGCACGAGGGCACCCCGCTCTACATCGAGCTGCCGCCGAGCGTGGAGCTGCGCATCACCCACACCGATCCGGGCCTGCAGGGCGACCGCTCCACCGGTGGCACCAAGCCCGCCACCCTGGAGACCGGCGCCGAGATCCAGGTGCCGCTCTTCCTGGAGTCCGACACGGTCGTCAAGGTCGACACCCGCGACGGCTCGTACATCAGCCGCGTCTCCTGATGGCAGCCCGCTCCAAGGCCCGCAAGCGGGCCGTCGACCTGCTCTTCGAGGCCGAGCAGCGCGGCCTCAACGTGGAGGCCCTCATGGGCACCCGCCGTGCCGAGGCCGACCCGCAGGTGCCGGTGCCGCAGTTCACCGTGGACCTCGTGGAGGGCGTGGTGGCGCACTGGGCGTCCATCAACGACGCCCTCTCGGCCTGGTCCCAGGGCTGGTCGCTGGAGCGCATGCCGGCCGTCGACCGCGCGATCCTCCGCCTGGGCGTCTACGAGATCGTCTGGGTGGAGGACGTGCCGGACGCGGTGGCCATCAGCGAGGCCGTGAACCTCGCCTCCCACCTGTCCACCGACGACTCGCCGAACTTCGTCTCCGGCCTGCTCACCCGCATCAGCCAGATGAAGGCCACCGTCGTCTGACCCGACAGTGGCACCCCGCCGCCCGTGGCCTAGGCTGGGCGGCGTCCGACATCCTTTAAGCGACTGTCCCGTGAGGCAGGCAAGGAGGTCACGATGGGGCACACCCCCACTGTGCGTACGGTCCTGGACGACCAGGACATCACCCGCGCCATCCGCCGGATGGCCCACGAGGTGCTGGAGCGCAACGACGGCGCCGGTGACCTCGTCCTGCTCGGCATCCCCACCCGCGGTCTGCCGCTGGCCCGTCGCCTGGCTGATGCCGTCCGCGCCATCGAGGGCGTCGACGTGTCGTGCGGCGCGGTCGACCCCGCCGGCCACCGCGACGACCGCGAGCCGGGCGGTCCCACCCCGGCCGCGCCCGCCGAGCCCCCCACCGCGCTGCCGGTCGACGTGACCGACCGCGTCGTGGTGCTCGTGGACGACGTGCTCCACACCGGCCGCACCGTCCGCGCCGCCATGGACGCCGTCTCCGCCGCCGGGCGCCCCCGCGCCATCCGGCTGGCCGTGCTGGTGGACCGGGGCCACCGCGAGCTGCCCATCCGTGCCGACCACGTGGGCAAGAACCTGCCCAGCGCGGCCGACGAACGCGTCCAGGTCCGCCTGGCCGACCCGGACGGCCTCGATGCCGTCGAGATCATCCGTCTGGCCAGGGAGGCCCGATGAAGCACCTGCTGAGCACCGACGACCTGACCCTGGAGCAGACCACCGCGCTGCTCGACGCGGCCGAGGGCCACATGGCCCTGCAGTCCGCCCCGGTCAAGAAGCGGGACGACCTGCGCGGTCGCACCGTCATCAACCTCTTCTTCGAGGACTCCACCCGCACCCGCTCGTCCTTCGAGATCGCCGGCAAGTGGCTGGGCGCCGACACGATCAACATCGCGGCCAAGGGCTCCTCGGTGAGCAAGGGGGAGTCGCTGCGCGACACCGTGAGCACCATCGCCGCGATGGGGGTGGACGCCCTCGTGGTGCGCCACCCGGCCTCAGGGGCGCCGGCGCAGATCGCCGGCTGGCTCGACGAGCGCGGCCGTCGCACCGCGGTGGTGAACGCCGGTGACGGCACCCACCAGCACCCCACACAGGCGCTCCTGGACGCGTTCACCCTGCGCCGTGCGCTGGGTGACCTGGAGGGCCGCCACGTGGCGATCGTCGGCGACATCACGCACTCCCGCGTGGCGCGCTCCAACCTTGCCACGCTCCGCACCCTGGGGGCGCGCGTCACCGTCGTCTCGCCGCCCACCCTGCTGCCCAGCGGCATCCACGCCCGGGCGCAGGCCGAGGGATTCACCGTGAGCCACGACATCGACGCGGTGCTGCCCACGGTGGACGCGGTGATGATGTTGCGCGTGCAGTCCGAGCGCATGGCCGGCGGGTTCTTCCCCACGCCGCGCGAGTACACGGTGGTCAACGGCCTCACCCGCGACCGCCTGGCCGCCCTGCCGGCCCACGCGGTGATCTGCCACCCCGGCCCGCTCAACCGCGGCCTGGAGATCAGCCCCGAGGCCGCCGACGACGCGCGCTCCCGCGTGCTCGACCAGGTGAGCGCCGGCGTGGCCGTGCGCATGGCGGTGCTCGACCACCTGCTCAACGGAACGGACGGAGAGAACGCATGACCACCGCTCGACTCATCCAGGGCGCGGACCTGGCCGGCGCGGGCGTCGGCGACCTCCTGCTGGTGGACGGCGTGCTCGCCGCCGCGGGGGCCGGCGCCGCCGAGCAGGCGCCCGCTGGGACCCAGCGCGTGGACGCCTCCGGCCTGGTGGCGCTGCCCGGGCTGGTTGACCTGCACGTGCACCTGCGCGAGCCCGGTCGCGAGGACGCCGAGACGGTGGAGACCGGCTCGCGCGCCGCGGCCGCCGGCGGGTTCACGGCCGTGCTGGCCATGGCCAACACCAACCCCGTCACCGACACCGCCGAGAAGGCCGAGCACGTGGCCGACCTGGGCCGCCGTGCCGGGCTGGTGGACGTGCACCCGGTGGGCGCCGTGAGCAAGCGGCTCGCCGGCGAGGAGCTCGCCGAGCTGGGGCTCATGGCCCGCTCCGTGGCCCGCGTCCGTGTCTTCAGCGACGACGGCAAGTGCGTGCACGACGCGCGCCTGATGCGCCGCGCGCTGGAGTACCTGCGCGGGGTGGACGGCGTCATCAGCCAGCACAGCCAGGACCCGCGCCTGGCCGACGGCACGGCCTGCTGCCACGAGGGTGAGGTCTCCGGGCGCCTCGGGCTGCCCGGCTGGCCGCAGGTGGCCGAGGAGACCGTCATCGCCCGTGACGCGATGCTGGCCAAGCACACCGGCGGCCGCGTGCACGTCGCCCACGTGACGACGGCCGGCGGGGTGGACGTGGTCCGCTGGGCCAAGTCCCAGGGCATCCGCATGACCGCCGAGGTGACCCCCCACCACCTGGCGCTGACCACCGACCTGCTCACCGGCTTCGACCCGGTCTTCAAGGTGAACCCTCCGCTGCGCCCCGACGAGCACGTGCAGGCGCTGCGCGAGGCCCTGGCCGACGGGACCATCGACGCCGTGGCCACTGACCACGCCCCGCACGCCACGCACGACAAGGAGCACGCCTTCGTCGACGCCGCCTTCGGCATGCTCGGCCTGGAGACCGCCCTGCCGGTGGTGCACGAGGTGATGGTGCGCAGCGGCCTGCTGGACTGGGCCGACGTGGCCCGCGTGATGTCCAGTGCGCCGGCCCGCATCGCGCGGCTGGACGAGCTGGAGGGGGAGCGCCGGCAGGGCCAGGGGCTCGTCGTGGGCGCCCCGGCGCACCTCACGCTGTTCGACCCCTCGGCCGTGTGGACCGTGGACCGCGACGCGTCGCTGTCCCGCTCCCGGAACAACCCGTGGCACGGCCGCCAGCTGCACGGCGTGGTGCAGGCCACCCTGCGCGCCGGTCGCCTCACCCACTCCCTGCTGCCCGACCTGCCCGCCCACACCCAGGAGGACCGCGCATGAGCGCCGCACCCACGGACCGTTTCACCCCCGAACCCGGCCTGCTCGTCCTGGAGGACGGCGAGACCTTCGCCGGCCACGCCTGGGGCACCCGCGGTACCACGCTGGGCGAGATCGTCTTCACCACCGGCATGACCGGCTACCAGGAGACCCTCACCGACCCGAGCTTCGCCGGGCAGATCGTGGCCCTCACGGCGCCGCACGTGGGCAACACCGGCTGGAACGACGAGGACGACGAGTCCCGCCGTATCTTCGTGGAGGGCCTCGTGGTGCGCGACCCGGCCCTGCGCCCGAGCAACTGGCGCAGCCAGCGCACCTTGGAGGACGAGCTCGAGCGCCAGGGCGTGGTCGGCCTGGCCGGGGTCGACACCCGCGCCCTGACCCGCCACCTGCGTACCCGCGGCGCGATGCGGGCCGGCGTGTTCACCGGGGAGGCCGCCGGCCGCCCGGTCCAGGACCTCGTGGCCGAGGTGCGCTCCGCCCCGGCGATGGCCGGCCGCGAGCTGGCCAGCACCGTCTCCACGCCCACCCCCGTGGTGGTGCCGGCCGTGGGGGAGCACCGGTTCACCGTGGCCGCCGTGGACCTCGGCATCAAGAGCAACACCCCGCGGCTGCTGGCCGCCCGCGGCATCGAGGTGCACGTGCTGCCGGCCAGCTCCACGCTCTCGGACGTGCTCGCCGTGCCGGGCGTCACCGCGCAGTCCGGCCCCGACGGGGTGTTCTTCTCCAACGGGCCGGGCGACCCGGCCACCGCCGACACCGCCGTGGAGCTGCTGCGCGGCGTCCTGGAGGCCGAGGTGCCCTTCTTCGGCATCTGCTTCGGCAACCAGCTGCTCGGCCGGGCCCTGGGCTTCGGCACCTACAAGCTGGACTTCGGCCACCGCGGCATCAACCAGCCGGTGATGGACCGCACCACCGGCAAGGTGGAGATCACCGCCCAGAACCACGGGTTCGCCGTGGACGCCCCGCTGGACGCCGCGGTCACCGTGCCGCACCGCGAGGACTGGGGCCGGGTGTGGGTCTCCCACGTGGGGCTCAACGACCAGGTGGTGGAGGGGCTGGAGATGCTCGACCGCCCGGCCTTCTCCGTGCAGTACCACCCCGAGGCCGCCGCCGGCCCCCACGACAGCGAGTACCTGTTCGACCGCTTCGTGGAGCTCATGACCACCCGCCGCCCCGCCGACCGCAGCGCGCAGACCGCGCGGCTCGGCGCCGCGGCCGTCCCGTCCACCCCCGCAGGAGAGGTGCGCTGATGCCCCGCAATCCCGACATCCGGTCCGTCCTGGTCATCGGCTCCGGCCCGATCGTCATCGGCCAGGCGTGCGAGTTCGACTACTCCGGCACGCAGGCCTGCCGCGTGCTCAAGGAGGAGGGCCTGCGCGTGGTCCTCATCAACTCCAACCCGGCCACGATCATGACCGACCCGGAGTTCGCAGACGCCACCTACGTGGAGCCCATCACCCCCGAGGTGGTGGAGCGCATCATCGCCGCCGAGCGCCCCGACGCGGTGCTGGCCACCCTCGGCGGGCAGACGGCCCTGAACTGCGCCATCGCCCTGCACGAGGCGGGCGTGCTGGAGAAGTACGACTGCCCCCTCATCGGTGCCAACGTGGAGGCCATCCAGCTGGGCGAGGACCGCCAGCTGTTCAAGGGCGTGGTGGAGCGCTGCGGCGCCGACGTGGCCCGCTCGGTGATCTGCCACACGATGGACGAGATCATGGCCGCCGCCGACGAGATGGGCTACCCGCTGGTGCTGCGCCCCTCGTTCACCATGGGCGGTCTGGGCTCCGGCTTCGCCCACGACGAGGCCGAGCTGCGCCGCATGGGCGAGGCCGGCCTGCGCGACTCGCCGACCACCGAGGTGCTCATCGAGGAGTCGATCCTCGGGTGGAAGGAGTACGAGCTCGAGGTGATGCGCGACCGCGCGGACAACGTGGTGGTCGTGTGCTCCATCGAGAACCTCGACCCGATGGGCGTGCACACCGGTGACTCGATCACCGTGGCGCCGGCCCTGACCCTCACCGACCGCGAGTACCAGAAGCTGCGCGACGTGGCCATCGCCGTCATCCGCGAGGTGGGCGTGGACACCGGCGGCTGCAACATCCAGTTCGCGGTGAACCCCGAGGACGGGCGCGTCATCGTCATCGAGATGAACCCGCGCGTGAGCCGCTCCTCGGCGCTGGCGTCCAAGGCCACCGGCTTCCCGATCGCCAAGATCGCGGCCAAGATGGCCATCGGGTACACGCTCGACGAGGTGCCCAACGACATCACCGGTTCCACGCCGGCGTCCTTCGAGCCCACCCTGGACTACGTGGTGGTCAAGGTGCCCCGCTTCGCCTTCGAGAAGTTCCCGGCCGCCGACCCCGAGCTCACCACGACGATGAAGTCCGTGGGCGAGGCGATGGCGATCGGCCGCAACTTCACCGAGGCCCTGCAGAAGGCGCTGCGCTCCACCGAGGCCAAGGGCTCGTCCTTCGACTGGACTCCCGAGGACCGCCCGGACGCCGAGGAGCTCGAGCAGCTGCTGACGACCGTGGGCACCCCCACCGACGGGCGCCTGCGCCAGGTGCAGCGCGCCCTGTGGGGCGGGGCGAGCGTGGAGACGCTGCACGAGGTCACCGGCATCGACCCGTGGTTCCTCGACCAGGTGGCGCTGCTCAACGACGCCGCCGATGCCATCGCCGCCGACGTGGCCCGCAACGGCCGCCTGCGCCCGGAGGTGCTGGCCCACGCCAAGCGCCACGGGTTCAGCGACGCCCAGCTGGCCGCCCTGCTGGGCATGGACGAGGCGGTGCTGCGCGGGGTGCGCCACGCGCTGGGCATCCGCCCGGTCTACAAGACGGTGGACACCTGCGCGGCGGAGTTCGACGCCCGGACGCCGTACCACTACTCGAGCTACGACGCCGAGACCGAGGTGGCCCCGCGCGAGAACCCGGCCGTGCTCATCCTCGGCTCCGGGCCCAACCGCATCGGGCAGGGCGTGGAGTTCGACTACTCGTGCGTGCACGCCAGCTTCGCCCTGCGCGAGGCCGGCTACGACACGGTGATGGTCAACTGCAACCCGGAGACCGTCTCCACCGACTACGACACCTCGAGCCGGCTCTACTTCGAGCCGCTGACCCTCGAGGACGTGCTGGAGGTCTACCACGCCGAGCTCACCGCCGGTCCCGTGGCGGGCGTCATCGTGCAGCTCGGGGGGCAGACGCCGCTCGGCCTGGCCCAGGAGCTGGCCGACGCCGGCCTGCCTATCGTGGGCACCTCCCCGGAGGCCATCGACCGGGCCGAGGACCGCGGGCACTTCGGTCGCGTGCTGGCCGAGGCCGGCCTGGCCGCCCCGCGCTTCGGTACCGCCTTCTCCGCCGAGGAGGCCGTGGAGATCTCCCGCGAGATCGGCTACCCGGTGCTGGTGCGCCCGAGCTACGTGCTCGGCGGCCGTGGCATGGAGATCGTGTACGACGACGAGTCGCTGACCGACTACGTGCAGCGCGCCGCGCTGGTGACCCCGGACAAGCCGATCCTCGTGGACCGCTTCCTCGACGAGGCCGTCGAGATCGACGTGGACGCGCTCTACGACGGCACCGACATGTACCTCGGCGGCGTCATGGAGCACATCGAGGAGGCCGGTATCCACTCCGGCGACTCGGCCTGCGTCATCCCGCCGGTGACCCTGGGCACCGAGGAGCTCGACCGGGTGCGCGAGGCCACGCGGGCCCTGGCGGAGGGCATCGGGGTGCGGGGCCTGCTCAACGTGCAGTTCGCCCTCGCCCAGGGCGTGCTGTACGTCCTCGAGGCCAACCCGCGCGCCAGCCGCACGGTGCCGTTCGTCTCCAAGGCCACCGGCGTGCCGCTGGCCCGCGCCGCCTCCCGCATCATGATGGGGGAGAGCATCGCCTCGCTCACCGAGCAGGGCCTGCTGCCGGAGCACCTGGACGGCGGATCGCTCCCGGTGGACTCCCCGGTGTCGGTGAAGGCCGCGGTGCTGCCCTTCAAGCGCTTCCGCACCCGCGAGGGCCAGGTGGTGGACAGCCTTCTCGGCCCGGAGATGCGCTCCACCGGCGAGGCGATGGGCGTCGACACGAGCTTCGGCGCGGCCTTCGCCAAGGCGGAGATGGGCAAGACCACCCCGCTGCCGACGAGCGGCACCGTGTTCGTCTCGGTGGCCAACCGCGACAAGCGCGGCATGATCTTCCCGGTCAAGCGGCTGGCGGACCTCGGGTTCACGCTCGTGGGCACCTCCGGCACCGTGGAGGTGCTGCGCCGCAACGGGGTGGAGGCCCAGGTGGTGCGCAAGCGCAGTGAGGGCCGGGGCCCCGACGGCGAGCCCACCGTCGTGGACCAGATCACCTCCGGTGAGGTGGCGATGGTGGTCAACACCCCGTCGGGCCGCGACGCCCGGGCCGACGGCTACGAGATCCGGGCCGCCACGGCCTCGGCGGGTGTGCCGATCATCACCACGGTGCAGCAGCTGGGCGCCGCGGTGCAGGCCATCGAGTCGCTGCAGACCGCGGACTTCGGCGTGAAGCCGTTGCAGGCGCACGCCGTCGCGCTGGACCTGGTGGGGCGCGGGCCGGCCGGGAGCGGGGCGTGAGCGCGGGCGCGCCCGCCGGGCCGGGCCTCGGGGCCCGGCTGCGGCAGGCCGTGGCCGCGCACGGGAGACTGTGCGCCGGCATCGACCCGCACCCGAGCCTGCTGCGCGACCTCGGCCTCGGGGTGGACCCGGCGGGCCTGGCCACCTTCGCCGAGCGGTGCGTCGCGGCGTTCGCGGGCCGGGTGGCCGTGGTGAAGCCCCAGGTCTCCTTCTTCGAGGCCTTCGGCTCCCGCGGCATCGCGGTGCTCGAGGACACGATGGCGGCGCTGCGGGAGGCCGGCGCGCTGGTGCTGCTCGACGCCAAGCGCGGCGACATCGGCAGCACCAACGCCGCCTACGCCCGGGCCTGGTTCGGCGAGGGCGCCCCGCTGCGCTGCGACGCGGTGACCCTCAGCCCCTACCTGGGCGAGGACGCCCTGCGCGGCGTGGTCGAGGCCGCCCGGGCCGACGGCGCCGGGGCGTTCGTGCTCTGCCGCACCTCCAACCCGGAGGCCGGCCCGCTCCAGGGCGCGCGTCGCGACGACGGCCTGACGGTGGCCGCCGGGGTGGCCCGGTGGGCCGAGCAGTTCGAGGGCGACGTGGGCCTCGTGGTGGGCATCACCGTGCGCGACGCGCTGGAGACCCTGCCGCTGGCCGGCGGCGCGGCGCCCCTGCTGGCCCCGGGCTTCGGCGCGCAGGGCGGCTCGGCCGCCGACCTGCGTGGCGTGTTCGGTGATGAGTCCGACCGCGTGCTGGCCTCGGTGAGCCGTGACCTGCTCCGTCACGCCGGCTCGGTCGAGACGCTCGTGCAGGCCGTCGAGGGCTGGCAGCGGGAGCTCACAGCGGGGGAGGGGCCGGGGCGTTGAGGGCCACCGTGCACCACCGGTACCCTGCGGTGTCCCCCGCAGAGCAGGAGCAGCACGTGACCCTTCCCGACCTCACGGCCGACCAGCGTCGGGCCGCTCTGGACGCCGCCGTCGCCGCCCGCCACCGGCGGGCCGAGGTCAAGGCGGCCGTCGCCCGGGGTGCCCTGAGCATCGGGGAGGTGCTGCAGGCCGCCGAGCACGACGAGGCCGTGGCCAAGATCCGGGTGTCGGTGCTGCTGGAGTGCCTGCCCGGCATCGGCCCGGTGCGTGCCGGTCAGGTGCTGGCCGAGCTGGGCATCGCCCCCTCGCGCCGGCTGCGCGGCCTGGGCGTGCACCAGGTGGCCCGGCTCAGCGACCGCTTCGCGGCGGTGGCGCGGTGACCGCCGACGCGCCCCAGCGGCGCCTCGTGGTGCTGGCCGGCCCCACGGCGGTGGGCAAGGGGACCGTCTGCCAGTGGGTCCGTGAGCACCACCCCGAGGTGTGGGTGTCGGTGTCCGCGACCACCCGCGCCCCCCGGCCCGGCGAGGTGGACGGCTCCACCTACCACTTCGTGACCCCACAGGAGTTCTCGCGGATGGTCGAGGACGGGCGGATGCTCGAGCACGCCGTCGTGCACGGGGTGCACTCCTACGGCACCCCGCGCGACCC
Organism: Kytococcus schroeteri; assembly: GCF_002847825.1. Classification (GTDB taxonomy): domain Bacteria; phylum Actinomycetota; class Actinomycetes; order Actinomycetales; family Dermatophilaceae; genus Kytococcus; species Kytococcus schroeteri. The sequence continues at coordinate 43,551 of NZ_PKIZ01000013.1, forward strand.
GGTGGAGAGCGCGTTGGAGCAGGGCCGTCCCGCGCTGCTGGAGATCGACCTCCAGGGGGCCCGCCAGGTGCGTGAGGCGATGCCGGACGCTCTCTTCGTCTTCCTCGCCCCGCCGAGCTGGGACGAGCTGGTGCGCCGCCTCGTGGGCCGGGGCACCGAGGACGCCGAGGAGCGGGAGCGCCGCCTGGCCACCGCCGAGCGCGAGCTGGCCGCCCGGGACTGGTTCGACGTCAGCATCGTCAACGAGTCCGTCGAGCGTGCCGGTGCCGACCTCGTAGACTTGCTCCTCGACCCGCCGCCGGTCCCCGCCGACCGCCGGGTTCCCTGACCACCCGCCGACCCGCCTCCCGCCCGCCGGGAGGCCCGTGCGACGACGCCGTCGCCACCACCGCCCCGATCCAAGGAGGATCCATGTCCGGCACCAAGGCCGCCCCCATCGGCGTGACCAACCCGCCCATCGACGACCTGCTCAAGCACGTCGACTCCAAGTACGCACTGGTCATCTACTCGGCCAAGCGAGCCCGCCAGATCAACGCCTACTACGCGCAGCTCAAGGAGGGCCTGCTGGAGTACGTGGGCCCGCTGGTGGAGGCCGAGGCCTCCGACAAGCCGCTCTCGGTGGCGCTCAAGGAGATCAACGCCGACAAGCTGGTCCGCACCGTGCGCACCGACGTGCCCGAGCTGGGCGAGGACGGCGTGTCCGAGGAGCCCGAGGAGATCACCGCGGTCGCCGACTCCACCGACGAGGTGGCCCCGGCCGAGTCCGTCGACGTGGTCGAGGACACGCAGGACGCGGACGGCACCGACGAGGCCTGATGCGCGTCGTCCTGGGGGTCGCCGGCGGCATCGCCGCCTACAAGGCCGCGAGCCTGTGCCGCCTGTTCACCGAGGGCGGGCACGACGTGCGCGTACTGCCCACGGCGGCGGCGCTGCGCTTCGTGGGCGCCCCCACCTGGGAGGCCCTCTCCGGGCACCCCGTGGCCACCGACGTGTTCACCGACGTGCCGTCGGTGCAGCACGTGCGCGTGGGCAAGGAGGCCGAGCTCGTGGTGGTGGCCCCCGCGACCGCCGACCTGCTGGCCCGGATGGCCGCCGGCATGGCCGACGACCTGCTGACCACCACGCTGGTCACGGCCACCTGCCCGGTGGTGGTGGCCCCGGCCATGCACACCGAGATGTGGCAGCACCCGGCCACGCAGGCGAACGTGGCCACGCTGCGCTCCCGGGGCGTGCACGTCATCGAGCCCGCGAGCGGGCGCCTGACCGGCAGCGACACCGGCCCCGGCCGCCTGCCGGACCCCGAGGTGATCCACGCCGAGGCGCTGGCGCAGGTGGGGGCCGCGGCCGCGGGCTCCGGTGAGCTGCCGTGGGCCGGTCGCCGCGTGGTGGTGAGCGCCGGCGGGACCCGGGAGGCCCTGGACCCGGTGCGCTTCCTGGGCAACGCCTCCTCGGGGCGCATGGGGATGGCCGTGGCCCGCGCCGCACGCGACCTGGGCGCCGAGGTGACCGTGCTGCAGGCGGCGGTCGAGGTGCCCGCGCCGGAGGGGGTACGGGTCGTGGAGACGCCGAGCGCCGCCGACCTCGAGGCCGCCGTGGGACGGGAGTTCCACGAGGCCGGGGCGGACCTGCTGGTCATGGCCGCCGCCGTGGCCGACTACCGGCCCGCGCAGGTGGCGACCACCAAGATCAAGAAGCAGGACGACGGTGCCGGGCTCACCCTGGAGCTCGAGCGGACGCCCGACGTGCTCGCCGGGGCCGTGCGCCGCCGCGACGCCGAGGCCGCGCAGCACCCGCAGGAGCGACGGCAGGTGGTGGTCGGCTTCGCCGCGGAGACCGGCGACGAGCACGGCTCGGTGCTCGACCACGCGCGCGCCAAGCTGGCCCGCAAGGGCGTGGACCTCCTCGTGGCCAACGAGGTGGGCGTGGGCGTGGTCTTCGGGCAGGAGGACACCACGGTGCACCTGCTCACCCCCGACGGCCCGGTGCGCACGGTGGGCCCCGTGTCCAAGGACGAGGCCGCCCGGGCGGTGTGCGAGGCCGTGACGCCCCTGCTGGGCTGAGCTGCAGCCGGGCCGAGGTCGTCGGTGGAGGGGTCTAGGCTGTCGCCCGCGTCAACCCGGCGCACCCGTCAGACAGCAGCCGCTGCACAAGGAGCACCCATGGCACGTCTCTTCTCGTCCGAGTCCGTCACCGAGGGACACCCCGACAAGATCTGCGACCAGATCAGCGATGCGATCCTGGACGAGATGCTGCGGCAGGACCCGGACGCGCGGGTGGCCGTGGAGACCATGGTCACCACCGGGCTGGTGCACGTGGCCGGCGAGGTGCGCACCTCGGGGTACGTGGACATCCCGCGGGTGGTGCGCGACACCATCATCAAGATCGGCTACGACAGCTCCGAGAAGGGCTTCGACGGACGCACCTGCGGCGTCGAGGTGAGCATCGGCGACCAGAGCGTTGACATCGCCGCCGGCGTGGACGACTCCTTCGAGGCCCGGGAGGGCGCCTCGGAGAAGTACGACCGGCAGGGCGCCGGTGACCAGGGCCTGATGTTCGGGTACGCCAGCGACGACACCCCCGAGCTGCTGCCGCTGCCCATCTCGTTGGCCCACCGGCTGAGCAAGCGCCTGGCCCAGGTGCGGCAGGACGGCACGCTGGACTACCTGCGCCCCGACGGCAAGACCCAGGTGACCGTCGAGTACGACGGTGACCGCCCGGCGCGGCTCGACACCATCGTGCTCTCCACGCAGCACGCCCCGGGGGTGCCGCTGGAGGCGCTGCTCACCCCCGACCTGCGGGAGCACGTCATCGGGCCGGTGCTGGAGAACCTCGCCGAGTCGGGTGTGGAGCTCGACACGAGCAGCACCCGCCAGCTCATCAACCCGACGGGCATCTTCACCATCGGTGGGCCCATGGGCGATGCCGGGCTCACCGGGCGCAAGATCATCGTGGACACCTACGGCGGCATGGCCCGCCACGGCGGTGGCGCCTTCTCCGGCAAGGACCCGTCGAAGGTGGACCGCTCCGCCGCCTACGCGATGCGGTGGGTGGCCAAGAACGTGGTGGCCGCGGGGCTGGCCGCGCGCTGCGAGATCCAGGTGGCCTACGCCATCGGTGCCGCGCGCCCGGTCGGCCTCTACGTGGAGACCTTCGGCACCCACACCGTGCCGGTGGAGCGCATCGAGCACGCCATCGACGAGGTCTTCGACCTGCGCCCGGCGGCCATCGTGGACGCGCTGGGCCTCAAGCGCCCGATCTACCTGCCCACCTCGGCCTACGGGCACTTCGGCCGGACCACCGCCAGCGGCGTGGCCCGCGCCTTCCCGTGGGAGCGCACCGACCGGGTGGAGGCGCTGCAGCGCCTGGCGCACGCCTGAGTGGCGCCGTGGAGGAGGGCCTGCTCCCGGTCCCCGGCCTGGCCGTGCAGCGCACGGCCCCGCCGGGGGTGGGGGAGCTGGCCGCCTCGCACCCGGTGGCCCGGGTGCTGGTCTCCGGCGGCCTGCCGCACCTGGACCGGCCGTTCGACTACGTGGTGCCGGCCGACCTCGACGACGACGCGGTGCCCGGCGCGCGAGTGACCGTCACCCTGGCAGGGCGGACCGAGGACGGGTGGATCACCGAGCGCCTGACCGCCAGCGACCACCCCGGCCAGCTCTCGCCGCTGCGCTCGGTGGTCTCGCCGCTGCCCGTGCTCACGCCCGCCCTGCACGCCACCTGTGCGGCCGTCGCGGCCCACTACGGCGGCACCGTGGCCGACGTGGTGCGCCTGGCCGTCCCGGCGCGCCACGCCACCGAGGAGAGGGCAGCCCTCGCCCTGGGGGAGCCGGGGCCCGTCGAGCGGCCCGTCGCCCCGACCCCGGGACCCGCGTGGACCGGCGTGCCGGCCGCCGGGGCGCTGCTGGCCCGCATCGCGGCAGGGGAGCACCCGGCCGCCGCCTGGGTGGCCACGCCCGACGGGGGCGACCCCGCGCGCCACTGGGCGCACGGGCTGCTGGACCTCGCGGTGGCCGCGGCGGCCTCCGGGCGGGGCGCGCTCCTGCTGGTGCCCGACGACGCCGACGTGCAGACCGTGCTCGACCTCGCCGGCACCCGCTCCGAGGCCGTGCTGGGAGGGCTGGTGGGACTCACCGCCTCGCAGGGTCCGCGGGCGCGCTACGCCGCCTGGGTGCGGGTGCTGCTGGGGCACGCACGCCTGGTGGTGGGTACGCGGTCGGCGGCCTTCGCCCCGGTGGCCGACCTCGGGGTGGTGGCCTGGTGGGACGACGGCGACGGGTCCTGGTCCGAGCCGCGCACGCCCCGCCCGCACGTGCGGGAGGTGGCCGCCGCGCGCGCCCGCATCGAGGGCGCCGCGCTGGTCTCGGCCGGGCCAACGCGCACCGCCCGCGTGCAGTCCTGGGTGGAGTCCGGGCGGATGGCCGACCTCGCGCCGGCTGCGCGGGCCGCCCGGGCCGCGGCGCGGGTCCACGTGGCCGGCGAGGGGGTGGACCAGGAGCGCGACGCCGCGGCCCGGCGGGCGCGGATCCCCTCGGTGGCCTGGCAGGCCGCCCAGCGTGCCCTGCAGCACGGGCCGGTGCTCGTGCAGGTGCCACGCACCGGGTGGTCGGGGGCGGTCCGCTGCCGGGAGTGCGGCACCGCGGCCGCCTGCCACCTGTGCCCCGGGCACCTGGTGCAGCCGGGCGCGGGGCAGCCACCGCAGTGCGGCACCTGCGGCGAGGCGCCCCGTCACTGGGCCTGCACCCGGTGCGGGGGCCAGCGGTGGCGTCCTGCCGCGCCGGGCACGGAGCGCACCGCCCACGAGCTGGGCCGCGCCTTCCCCGGGGTGCGGGTGGTGACGAGCACCGCCGCCTCCCGCGTGGCCACGGTGGGGCCCGAGCCGGCGCTGGTCATCGCCACGCCGGGCGTGGAGCCCCGCCCCGAGGCCGGGTGGGCGGCGGCCCTGGTGCTGGACGGTGCGGTGACCCTGGAGCTGCCGGTGGCCGATGCCGAGGCGCAGGCCCTGCGGCGGTGGGTCTCCGGCACGGCCTCGGTGCGCCCGGACGGGCCCGGCATCGTGCTGTGCGGCGTGCCCGCCCACGCCGGCATCGACGCCGTGGAGGCCATGGTGCGGCGCGACCCGGTCTGGTACGCCCGCCGCCTGCTGGCCGAACGGACCCAGGCGCACCTGCCGCCCGCGGTCTCGCTGGTGCACCTGGTGGGGCACCGGCAGGACGTCGAGGGGTCCCTGCAGGAGTTCACCGCCGCTCTGGACGCCGCCGAGGTGGTGGGGCCGGTGCCGGTGGGTGCCGCGGCCCTGCCCAGCCGGTGGGACGACCTCGACCCCGAGCAGGCCGCCCAGGCCTGGGTGCGCGTGCCGTGGGCGCACCACGCCGAGCTGGCCCGCACGGCCCACGACCTGCGCGCCCACCGGTCCGCGCGCCGCGCCACGGGACAGCTGGTGATGACCGTCGACCCGGAGGACTGGGTGGCTCCGTAGACTTGCTCCTCGTGCGCATCCTCTTCGCCGGAACCCCGGACGTCGCCCTGCCCGCCCTGGACCACCTCGTGGCCGCCGGCCGGGCAGCGGACGGACCCGACCGACCCGAGGTGGTGGGGGTGCTGACCCGGCCCGACGCCCGCGTGGGGCGCGGCCGCAAGGTGCGCCCCAGCCCGGTCAAGGAGCGGGCCACCGAGCTCGGCCTGCCGGTGCTGGAGAGCGACCGGCCGTGGGAGGACGACACCCTGGCGGCCCTGCGCGAGCTGGCGCCGGACGTGGCCGGGGTGGTGGCCTACGGCGCGCTGCTCCCGGCATCGGTGCTGCAGGTGCCCGCGCACGGCTGGGTGAACCTGCACTTCAGCCTGCTGCCCGCCTGGCGGGGGGCGGCGCCGGTGCAGCGCGCGCTCATGGCCGGGGACGAGATCACCGGGGCCACCACCTTCGTGCTCGACGAGGGCATGGACACCGGCCCCGTGCTGGGCACGCTCACCGAGGCCGTGCGCCCCACCGACACCGCCGGCGACCTGCTGGACCGTCTGGCCCACGCCGGGGCGCCGCTGCTCACGCAGAGCCTCCTGGGCCTCGTGGACGGCTCGCTGCAGCCGATCGCCCAGCCGGCCGAGGGGGTCTCGCGTGCGCCCAAGCTGACCGTGCCGGAGGCGGAGCTCGACTTCGCGCTCCCGGCGTTCGCCGTGGCGCGGACCGTGGCCGGGTGCTCCCCGGCGCCGGGGGCGTGGACGACCTTCCGGGGCAACCGCCTCAAGGTGCTGCGTGCCGCAGCCGGCCCGGCCGTGACCGACCTGGCGCCCGGCCGCATCACCGTGCGCGAGGGGGCGGTGCTGGTCGGCACCGCGGCCGGCGCGCTGCGCCTCGTCAGCGTGCAACCGCCGGGCAAGCAGGAGATGGATGCCGACGCCTGGGCACGCGGTGCCCGTTTCGACGATGAGGAGGTCCTCGGTGGCTGAGCAGGAGATCACCCGGTCCCGGGGCGGGCCCCGCCGGGACGACCGCCGGGGCGAGCGGCGAGGTGGCCCGCAGGGCCAGCGCCGCGAGGGCGGCCCCCGCGGCGAGCACGGGCGCAGCGCCCACGCCCCCCGGCAGCGCTCCCGCAAGGCCGACGCCCCGCGCACCGCCGCCTGGCACCTGCTGGGGGGCGTCGACGAGGGGGCCTACGCCAACCTCGAGCTGCCCCACGTGATGCGCCGCTTCCGCCTCTCGGGCCGCGACGCCGCGTTCGCCACCGAGCTGGCCTTCGGCACGGTGCGCAGGCAGGGCTTCTACGACCTGGTCATCGCCAGGGCCACGGGCCGCGAGGTCGAGGGCCTGGACCCCGAGTTGCTGCGCACCCTGCGGCTGGGCGCCCACCAGGCCCTCTCGATGCGGGTGCCTCCCCACGCGGCGGCCGACCAGACCGTGGCCCTGGCCCGGTGGGTCAACGGCTCCGGCCCGGCCCGCCTGGTGAACGCTGCCATGCACCGCATGACCGAGAAGGACGCCGAGGCGTGGATGGACGAGGTCACCGAGGGCCTGTCCGGTCCCGACCTGCTCGCCGCCCGCCACTCCCACCCCACGTGGATGGTGCGTGCCCTCATGGCCGGCCTGCTCGACCGCGGCCGCCCCGCCGAGGAGGTGGAGGCGCTGCTGGAGAGCCACAACACCCCGGCGCTGGTCTCCCTGGTGGCCCGACCCGGCTGGGTGGAGGTCGACGAGCTCCTCGAGCAGCCCACGGTGGAGGACGGCCGCTGGGCGCCCACCGCGGTGACCCTCACCGAGGGCGCTCCCGGCGGGATCCGTGCCGTGGAGGAGGGCCGCGCCGGTGTGCAGGACGAGGGCTCCCAGCTCGCCGCCCTCGCGCTGGCCGGCGCCCCCACCCTCGGTGAGGACACCGGCGCCTGGCTCGACCTGTGCGCCGGCCCCGGCGGCAAGGCTGCCCTGCTGGCCACCACCGCGCACCGCCGTGGTGCACGCCTCGTGGCCAACGAGGTGCACCAGCACCGCGCCGACCTCGTGGAGCGTGCCCTGCACCCGGTGAACGTGCCCGAGGCCGACCAGCCCGAGGTGGAGGTGGTGGTCGGCGACGGCGCCGAGTACGCCACCGCCCACCGGGACGCCTTCGACCGTGTCCTGGTGGACGTGCCGTGCACCGGGCTGGGGGCGCTGCGCCGCCGCCCGGAGGCCCGGTGGCGCCGCCAACCGGCCGACCTGGCCCAGCTGGCCCCCACGCAGCGTGCGCTCCTCGGCGGAGCCCTCGACGCGGTGCGCCCCGGCGGAGTGGTGGCCTACGTGACCTGCTCACCCCACCCGGCCGAGACCTCGGTGGTGGTGGACGACGTGGTGGCCCGCAGGGGCGACGCGGAGCTGCTGGAGGTGGCGCCCGTGCTGCGCGAGGTGGCCCCCGCCCTGGCGGACGCCGAGCTCGAGGTGGCGGCCGGCGCCAAGGGTGCCCGTGCCACCTCGGTGCAGCTGTGGCCGCACGTCCACGGCACCGACGCCATGTACATCGCCCTGCTGCGCCGCACCCCGGAGGCCTCATGACCCGCCCCCTGCACGTCCACCCCAGCATCCTGGCCAGCGACTTCACGCGGCTGGGGGCCGAGCTGCAGCGCATCGTGAGCGCCGACGCCGCCCACGTGGACGTCATGGACAACCACTTCGTGCCCAACCTCACCATCGGCCTGCCGGTGGTGGAGGCCCTGCAGAAGGTGACCCCGGTGCCGCTGGACCTGCACCTCATGATCGAGGAGGTGGACCAGTGGGGACCGCGCTACGCCGAGACCGGCGCGCACTCGGTGACCTTCCACGTGGAGGCCAGCCGCGACCCCCGCCAGCTGGCGCGCGACCTGCGCTCGGCCGGCTCCCGCGCCGCGATGGCGCTCAAGCCGGGCACCCCCTTCGCGGACTACGCCGACCTGCTGCCCGAGCTGGACATGGTGCTGGTGATGACCGTGGAGCCCGGCTTCGGCGGGCAGTCGTTCATGCACGACCAGCTCGAGGTGGTGCGCGAGGTGCGCCGGGCGGTGGGGGAGTCCGGGCTCGACCTGGCGATCCAGGTGGACGGCGGCGTGGACGCCGACACTGTGGTCGACGCCGCCGCGGCCGGGGCCGACGTGTTCGTGGCCGGGTCGGCCGTGTTCCGCGGTGACGACGTGGCCGGCGCCATCGCCGACCTGCGGGTGGGTGCCCTGCGAGGGGCGCGCAGCCAGGGCGACGGCGAGCCGGGGAGCGGCCGATGAGCCGCCGGTCCGCGCCCGACGCCGCGCCCGACGCCGCGCCCACCCCGGACGCCCTGCGCCCCTTCGTGCCCCGGCGCGGCCGGTGGGTGGCCATGGGCTCGGCGGTGGTACTCGTGGTGATGTTCACCGCCATCGCCGTGCTCGCGCCCGGGTTCACCCCGGTGGACCGCACGATGACCGTGCTGGCCGGCCTGGGCATCGCGGCCTTCCTGTGGCGCTACGCGATGATCCGCGCGGTGCCGGACCGGCAGGGCATGACCGTGCGCAACCTCTTCACCACGCAGCGCGTCGAGTGGTCCGAGGTGCGCGGTGTGGTCTTCACCCCCGGCGACCCGTGGGTGCGCCTGCAGCGCACCGGTGGGCAGGAGGACCTCGCCGTCATGGCCGTGCAGGCCGCTGACGGGGAGGCCGTCTCGCAGGCCGAGGCGAGCCGCCTGGCCGGCATCGTCCAGGCGCTGCGCGGCTGAGGCGCGGAGGCCCGCGCTGCGGACGGAGCGGCTCAGTCCTCGTCGCGGGCGGCGTGGCGGTCCCGGTAGCGGGAGGGCACGCGGACCCGTGCCTCGCCGTAGGACAGCCCGGTGACCATGTACATGTCCACGATGATGGAGCGCACCTGGGCGCGGATCACCTCGGCGCTCAGCGAGGGGTCGTCGGCCTGGTGGTTGCTCAGCTCGGCGAGCTCGCCGAGTTCGAGGCGCACCGACCCCATCGAGTCCGGGTCGTCCAGGGCGTCGACGAGCAGGGCGGCCACGTCGGCGGCCTCGGCCACGAGCTCCACGTAGGCGTGCGGGACGGGTTCCCCCTCGAGGATGGCCACGTCGGCGCGGCGTACCAGCACGCGGGCGTTGCGCACCAGCCGGTCCAGTGCCGTGACCTGCCGGTCCATGCCGCGCAGGTCGCGGCGACGGCGCCACTGCCAGGGCACGGTGTGGGCGATGGCCGAGCCCTCCTCCACCTGACTGCGCATCTCGCTGATGAGCCGGTCGGTGTAGCGGGCGTCGCGCAACGCCTCGCCGACGATCTTCTCGTCGCGCTCGCTCAGGCCGTGCGCGGTGCGGTCGAGCAGGCGGGAGACCTCCCGGGTGAGGCGGCGCGCCACGCGGCGCGGCTTGTGCAGCGGCGACATCGGGTTGAGGGCCGCGATGGCCACGGCCACCAGCCCGCCGATGACGGCGTCGACCCAGCGGGAGAACGCCCCACCGGGCAGCACGGTGGCCGTGGCCACCACCACGCCCTGCACGCCGGCCTGGATGGTGAGCAGGCTGCCGGCTCCCCAGACCGAGGCGGCCACCATCGCGAGCATGGCGATGAGGGCGGTCTGCCACGCCCCCGCGCCCAGGAAGTGGAGGATGAGCTCGCCGGTGAAGATGCCGGTGGCGGCGCCGGCGGTGATCTCCAGGGCCCGGGTGATGCGCTGCCCGAAGTTCATGCCCAGGCAGACCACGGCCACCACGCCGGCGAAGATCGGGGCCTCGTGACCGAACACGTGGTGGGCCACCCACCACGCGATGCCGGCACCCGCCGAGGCCTGGAGGATGGGCAGTATCCGCTCCTGGAGGTGGTCACGGCGGCGACGGGCGGCGGAGGCCGACCAGCGCCGGGCGCGTTCGAAGGCCCGGAGCTGCCGGGCGGCCTCGCCCTGCACCCTGATGCTGCCGGTGGTCGTCCGCCGGACCGGCGTTCCGCTCACGCCCTGCTCCTCTCCTCGTCGACGCCTGACCGCTCCACGAGCTGGTCGTGGTGCGGGGGGTGGGCGGCCAGCAGCCGGTCCTCGGCCCGGGCCCAGCCGTGCCACCATGGTGGGGTGCCGGGCGCGGTGCTGGTGGCGTCCTCGCGCCGTGCCACCGCGGTGCGCCGCAGATCGGCGGGGGCCTGCAGCCAGACCACGTGGTCGTAGGCCCCACGGGCCGGTGGGGCCGAGCAGCCCACACCCTCCACCACCACAACACCGGTGGGCGGCAGATCCATCCGGCCCAGGGCGGTGTACCGCTCGACCGCCCAGTCCCAGCGGGGCCAGGTCACCGCGGTGGCGCCCTCCCGCAGGGGGCGCAGCACGTGCCAGTCGAGCAGCGCGGGGGCCGCCGTGAGCCCCTCCCAGCCGGGGTAGAGCTCCTCCACGGCCACCAGCCCCACGTGGTCGGTGGGCACGCCCAACCGCTCGGCGGCGTGGGCGCGGAGGTGGGCCGCGTAGGTGGTCTTGCCGGAGCCGGAGCGTCCGTCGACGGCCACGAGCACCGGACGCCCCCGACCCACCCGGTGCGCCACGGCCGCCCAGGTCTCCCGGACGGCCGCGGCGGTCACCGGGTCGGCACCCACCTCAGAGGGCCCGCCGGTGGGCGCGCAGGGCCGCCACGTCGGCCGGGTCGCCCTCGAGGGTCACGCGGGCGGCGTCCTCGCGGCCGAAGGAGAAGAGCAGCAGCTCCACCGGCTCCCCGGTCACCACCACGGTGTTCCGCCCCGCCGGGGGACGGCGCACGGCGGCCCGCCCGGTGCCGGGGGCCACGAGCACCACGCCCACCGGCGCCTTGCGGTGGGTCAGGCGCGCGGCCCGGGAGACCGCGGCCCAGGCGGCCTGCTGGAGATCGGCGTCCTCCCGGGGCTCCCAGCCCGGGGTGGCGCGGCGCGCGTCCTCGTGGTGCACCACGTACTCGGCGATGTTGATGGCCGGTCCCACGCCGGGCAGGGCGAAGGGCATCCACGGTGCGGGCCCACGGGAGAAGGTGGCCAGCAGGGTTCCCCAGTCCCGGGCGGCGAACTCGTCCTGCACCGCGGCGGTGTGGGAGCGGGCCGGGCCGGGCAGCCCGATGCCGGGCAGCACGTCGGGACGGCGCTCTCGCACCACCATGTGGGCGAGCATGTCGCGGGTGGTCCACCCCTCGCAGAGCGTGGGGGCGTCGGGGCCCAGCGAGCGCAGCGTGGCCACGAGGGCGGCACGCTCGCGCTCCACCAGGGCGGCGGTGCTCGGGCGGGTGTCGGAGGACGGGTTCGCGGACGCGGTGGGAGCCATGCGGCCATCCTGTCACCGCCGACCGACAACCTGCTGGACGGTGCCCGGGCGCCGGCTGGGAGGGCTCCCGCAGGAGGTCGTCGGTGCTGCGTGAGAGTGTGAGGTCCACGTCACCCACCTGTCCACGGAGGTCCCTCGTGCGCGTCGCCACCGGCCGGTCGTCCACCGACCTGCTCACGGAGCAGGTCTCCGGCGTGGAGGCCCTCGCGGTGGTGTGGCGCGGCATCCGCCGGGAGCCCGGCTGGTTCACCCTGGCCGTGCTCGGCTCCGTGGTCTGGGCGGGGTCCATCGTCGGGGTTTCCCGCGCCGTCGGCTGGGCGGTGGAGCACGTCGTCGAGCCGGCCGCCGGGCAGGGTTCGGTCACCTGGCGGGCGGCCCTCACCGGCTTCGCCGTCGTCCTGGGCGCCTACCTCCTCCAGGCGGCCTCGATGCTGGTGCGGCGCCTCTCGGCGGGCCTCGTGACCTTCCGGCTGGGTGCCACCTACCGGCGGCTCGTCACGGACGCCTACCTGCGCCTGCCGCTCTCGTGGCACCGGCGGCACCCGGGCGGGCAGCTGCTGAGCAACGCCAACGCCGACGTCGACACCACCTGGCGCATCTTCATGCCCCTGCCCATGTTCGTCGGAGTGCTCTTCCTGCTGGTCTTCGCGGGGGTCTCGATGAACCTGGTGGACCCCCTGCTGGCCGCGGTGGGGGCCGTCGTCTTCCCCGTGCTGGCGGCGCTGAACATCTGGTACCAGCGGGTGATGTCGCCCCGGGCGCAGACCACCCAGGAGCTGCGCGGCGAGGTCTCGCGGGTGGCGCACGAGAGCTTCGAGGCCGGGCTGCTCGTGAAGTCGATGGGGCGGGAGGACGCCGAGGCCGGGCGCTTCGGTGCCAGCGCCACCGACCTGCGCGACGCGGCGGTCTCCATGGGCCGGGTCCGTGGCCTGTTCGACCCCCTCATCGAGGCCCTGCCGCAGGTGGGCACCCTGGCCGTGCTCGTGGTGGGCACCTGGCGGGCGTCCCACGGGCACGTGAGCACCGGCGAGGTGGTGCAGGTGGCCTATTTGTTCACCATGATGGCCATGCCGGTGCGGGCCCTGGGCTGGACGCTCTCGGAGGCCCCGGCATCGGCGGTGGGCTGGCGACGGGTGCAGGCCGTGCTCACGGCCCCGACCGGTCCGGCGGCCGGGACCCGCCGGCTGCCGGGGACGGGCGGGCTCGCGGTGCGCGTGCGCGGACTCGTCCACGCCCACGAGGACGCCTCGGACGACCCGGCGCTGCGGGGCGTGGACCTCGACCTGCCGGCGGGCTCCACGGTGGCGCTCGTGGGGGCCACCGGGGCGGGGAAGTCGACGCTCGCCTCGGCGGCGCTCGGACTCGTGCGGCCGACCGCGGGCACCATCGAGTACGACGGGGTGCCGCTGGAGGAGGTGGCGCCCGAGGCCCTCGTGGGGGCGGCCTCCCTGGTGGAGCAGACGGCCTTCCTCTTCGACGACACCGTCCGCTTCAACGTGGCCCTGGGCGCCGACCTCGGCGACGAGGAGCTCTGGGCCGCCCTGGAGCTCGCACAGGCGGCCGACTTCGTGCGCGCCCTGCCCGACGGGCTCGACCAGCAGGTGGGGGAGCGGGGCGGCTCGCTCTCCGGCGGTCAGCGCCAGCGCATCGCCCTGGCCCGCGCCGTGGTCCGCCGCCCGCGGTTCCTCGTCCTCGACGACGCCACGAGCGCCCTCGACCCGGCGGTGGAGCAGGCCGTGCTCTCCCGGCTGCGGGAGGCCCGGGCGGGCATGACGGTGCTCGTAGTGGCCTACCGCATGGCCACCATTGCGCTGGCGGACACGGTCGCCTACCTCGAGGACGGCCGGGTGGTGGCCACCGGCTCTCACGCCGAGCTCATGGCCAGCCAGCCCGGCTACGCCCGCGTGGTGGGGGCCTACGCCGTCGACCACGCCCAGCGGCAGGAGCAGGACGGGGGCCGGGCATGAGCACGCGGACGCAGGAACCTCTCGAGCAGGGCCGTGGGTCGCGGATCGGTGTCTCCGAGGCGGGGACGCTCGCCACGGTCCGACGTGGCCTCGCGCTCTCCCCGGAGCTCACGCGCGGGTTCGGGCTCACGCTCTTCCTCGCGGGGCTGGCCACCCTCGGTCGCCTCGCGGTGCCCGTGGCCGTGCAGCAGGGCACCGACCACGGGCTGCTCGCCGAGGGCGGCCCCGATGTCCGGTACACCCTGCTCATGGCCGGCGCCACGGCCCTGGTGGTGGTGCTGCTCTCGGCGGCCACCTACGCCGTCAACGTGCGGCTGTTCACGGCGGCCGAGAGCGGGCTGGCCACCTTGCGCACCCGCGCCTTCCGCCACATCCACGACCTCTCGGTGCTCACCCAGAGCACGGAGCGGCGCGGCGCGTTGGTCTCCCGTGTGACCAGTGACGTCGACACCATCAGCCAGTTCGTGCAGTTCGGCGGCATCATGCTCATCCTGTCCGTGGGGCAGGTGCTGGCCGTGACCGTGCTCATGGTGCTCTACAGCCCGTGGCTCGCCCTGACCGTGTGGCTGACCTTCCTCCCGATGCTGCTGGGCATCCGCCGCCTGCAGCCGTTCGTGGGACGCGGGTACACCCGGGTGCGCGAGCGGGTCGGCACCATGCTGGGCGCCATCACCGAGTCGATCGCCGGCGCCTCCACCATCCGGGCCTACGGCATCCAGCAGGTCACGCGGGAGCGCACCACCGAGGCGGTGCTCGCCCACCGGGCCGCGGCCGTCCGCGCCCAGACCCGCACCGTGACCGTCTTCACCCTGGGCATGCTCTCCTCCGGCGTCGCGGTGGCCGCGGTGGTGGGCGTGGGCGCCCTGCTCGTGGGGCGCGGCTGGATCAGCCTCGGCGAGATGGTGGCCTTCGTCTTCCTGGTGCAGCTGTTCACCGCCCCGGTCAACCAGGCCACGGAGATCCTCAACGAGCTGCAGAACGCCGTGGCCTGCTGGCGGCGCGTCATCGGCATCATCGACACCCCGGCCGACGTGGCCGGCCCCGCGGACGGCGTCGAGAGCCCCCGCGGCCCGGCCACCGTGACCTTCGAGGGGGTGTCCTTCGCCTACCCCCGCAGCGGGCGGGTGCTCCACGAGGTCGACCTGGCCTTCGAGGCCGGGCGGCGGCACGCCATCGTGGGGGAGACGGGGTCGGGCAAGACGACCGTGGCCAAGCTCATGACCCGGCTGCAGGACCCGGCCCAGGGCGCGGTGCGCCTCGACGGCGTGGACCTGCGGCAGATCACCTTCGCCTCGCTGCGGCGGCGCATCGTGCTCGTGCCCCAGGAGGGCTTCCTCTTCGACACCACGCTCGCGGAGAACCTGCGCTTCGCCGCGCCTGAGGCCACCGACGCCGAGCTGCTGGCGGCGGCCGACGAGCTGGACCTGCGGGACTGGGTGGACACCCTGCCGGCGGGCCTGGGGACCCCCGTGGGGCAGGCCGGGGAGTCGCTCTCGGCGGGGGAGCGTCAGCTCGTCGCCCTGCTGCGGGCCCGGCTGGCCGACCCGGACCTGCTCGTGCTCGACGAGGCGACCTCCGCGGTCGACCCCGGCACGGAGGTGCGCGTGCAGCGGGCGCTCGAGCAGCTCACGCAGGGGCGCACGTCCGTGGCCATCGCGCACCGTCTGTCGACCGCCGAGAACGCCGACGTGGTGGTCGTGATGGACTCGGGCCACGTCGAGGCGGTGGGGCACCACCGCGAGGTGCTCGCCGCGAGCCCGACCTACCAACGCCTGCACGCCTCCTGGGCGGCGCAGCGAGAGGACGTGAGATGACCAAGTCCCGTGTCGTGCTGACCGGCCTGGCCCTGTGCGGCCTGCTGGGCGTGCTGCTGACGACCACCTGGGTGTCCGGGACGCCCAGCGGGGGTCTCGGGGGCGGTGCTCCGGTGGAGCTCACGGGCTCCGAGGCCAGCAGCCTGGTGCGCCCCGCTCTGTTCACCGCCGTGGCGGGCCTGCTCGTCGCCGCCTTCCTGGGGCCGGTGGCGCGCCGGGTGGCCGGGGTGGTGGTGACGCTCTCGGGGCTGGCCGTGGCCTGGGCGGCGGCCGCCCTGCTGCTGGACCCCGAGGGGCCGGTCACCGCCCGCGCGGCCGAGGACTGGGGCCTGGCCGGCGGCGCTGCGGTGCACGCCGACGCGACCGCCTCCTGGGCGCCCTGGGTGGCGGCCCTGCTCGGTGTCCTGCTCGCCCTGGTGGGCGTGGCCGTCCTGGTGGCCCGCTGGCAGGGACTCGGCGCCCGGTACGAGCGCCGGGGGCAGGCGACCCGGACGGAGGAGCCCCTGTGGGACAGCCTCAGCCGCGGCGAGGACCCGACCTGAGATACTGACCCGAGCGCAACCCGCACGTCCCGAGAGGAACACCCATGACCCAGGCCCCGCACGCCCCGCAGCACCCCACCCGTCTGCCCGAGCCGCCGGAGGTCCACGAGGACCACGGCCACAGCACCGCGGCGTGGACCGGCACGATCCTCATGATCGTGGGCTCCGTCGTCATCGCGCTGGGCATCGTGCTGCCGAACGACGTGATGACCTACGCCGGTGTGGCCCTCACCGTCGTCGGTGCGCTCGCCTGGCCGATCATGGCCAAGATGGGGTTCGGCAGCAAGCACGGCCAGTGAGCGGCACGGTGCTGGACGCCATCGTCGACGGCGTCCGCGAGGACGTCGCCGCACGAGAGCGTGCAGTGCCCCTGAACGCCCTGGGCGAGGCCGCGGTGGCCCCGCCCCGCCCCGTCCTGGAGGCTCTCCGCACGCCGGGCGCCTCGCTCATCGCGGAGATCAAGCGCCGCAGCCCGAGCAAGGGCGACCTGGCGCCGATCGGGGAGCCGGCCGACCTGGCCCGCACCTACGCCGGCGCCGGGGCCGCGGCCATCTCCGTGCTCACCGAGGAGCGCCGCTTCGGCGGGTCCCTGCAGGACCTCGTGGCCGTCCGCGCCGCGGTGGACACGCCGCTGCTGCGCAAGGACTTCCTCGTCGGGGAGTACCAGGTCCGTGAGGCCCGCGCCGCCGGGGCCGACCTCGTGCTGCTCATCGTGGCCGCCCTGGACCAGCCCCTCCTGGCCGACCTGCTGGCCCTGACGCACGAGCTCGGCATGGAGGCCCTCGTGGAGGTGCACGACGAGGAGGAGCTCGAGCGCGCCATCACGGTGGGCAGCCGCATCATCGGCGTGAACAGCCGCAACCTGAAGACCCTCGAGGTGGACCCTGCCACCCCCGCCCGCCTCGTGCCGCAGGTGCCCGGTGGCGTGGTGGCCGTGAGCGAGTCCGGCATCCGCACCCCGCAGGACGTGCGCACCGCCGTGTCCGCCGGTGCCCGCGCCGTGCTCGTGGGCGAGGCGCTGGTCACCGCCGCCGACCCGGCCGCGGCCGCCGCGGGGCTCGTCGCGGCGGGTGCCGCCCCGGCCGACCCCACCCCCTCCGACCCGATGGGAGGAACCAGCCGATGACGGACCTCTTCAGCCCGCAGTTCGGCGAGTTCGGCGGCGCCTACGTGCCCGAGGCGCTCACCGCGGCCCTCACCGAGCTCGACGCCGAGTTCGAGCGCGCCCTGGCCGACCCGGAGTTCGTGGCCCAGCTGCACGGCCTGCACGCCACCTACACCGGCCGCCCGAGCCCGCTCACCGAGGCCCGCCGCCTGTCCGCCCACGTGGGGGGCGCGCGGATCTTCCTCAAGCGCGAGGACCTCAACCACACCGGCTCGCACAAGATCAACAACGTGCTCGGCCAGGTGCTGCTCGCCGAGCGGATGGGCAAGACGCGCGTCATCGCCGAGACCGGCGCCGGCCAGCACGGCGTGGCCACCGCCACGGCCGCGGCCCTCCTCGGCCTGGAGTGCGTGGTCTACATGGGTGCCGTGGACACCCGCCGCCAGGCCCTCAACGTCGCCCGCATGCAGCTGCTGGGCGCCGAGGTGGTGGCCGTCGAGCACGGCTCGGCCACGCTCAAGGACGCCATCAACGAGGCCATGCGCGACTGGGTCGCCAGCGTGGACACCACCCACTACGTGCTGGGCACCGTCACCGGCCCGCACCCCTTCCCGACGATGGTGCGCCGCTTCCACGAGGTGATCGGCGCCGAGGCCCGCGAGCAGGTCCTCGCTGCGGTCGGGCGCCTGCCGGACGTGGCCGTCGCCTGCGTGGGCGGCGGCTCCAACGCCATCGGCCTGTTCTCCGGTTTCCTCGACGACACCGAGGTGGAGCTCGTCGGCTGCGAGGCCGGCGGCGACGGGGTGGACACCGGCCGGCACGCGGCGCGCTTCGCCACGGGCCGCCCCGGCGTGCTCCATGGCGCCGCCACCTACGTGCTCCAGGACGAGGGTGGCCAGACCCTGGAGACCCACTCGGTGAGCGCCGGTCTGGACTACCCGAGTGTCGGCCCGGAGCACAGCCACCTGCACACCACCGGGCGCGCCCGGTACGTGGCCGTGACCGACACCGAGGCGATGGACGCCTTCCGGCTGCTGTGCCGCACCGAGGGGATCATCCCCGCCATCGAGTCCGCGCACGCCGTGGCCGGGGCGGTCGAGGAGGCGCGCCGCCTGGGCCCCGAGGGCGTGGTGCTGGTGAACCTCTCCGGGCGCGGCGACAAGGACGTGGACACCGCGGCCCGCTGGTTCGGGCTCGTGGACGCCGACGGCGAGGCCCACCCCGAGGGCGACGAGGACACCGACGAGAACCCTGCACAGGGGGTCGAGGCATGAGCAACCTGCTGGACGAGCGCTTCGCCGCCTGCCGCGAGGCGGGCCGGGCGGCCCTGGTGGTCTACCTGCCGGTGGGCTTCCCCGACGTGGAGACCTCCCGGGCCGCGATGGTGGCCGCCGTGGAGGCCGGCGCCGACGTCATCGAGATCGGCATCCCGTACACCGACCCGGTCATGGACGGCCCCGTCATCCAGGACGCCGCCGACCGCGCCCTCGAGCAGGGGGCCAGCGTGGACGACGCCCTGGAGTGCGCCCGCGCCGTCGTGGACGCCGGGGGCGTGCCGGTGGTCATGAGCTACTGGAACCCGCTGCTGGCCCGGGGCGTGGAGCGCCTCGCCGGCGAGCTGGCCGGGGCCGGGGTGGCAGGTGTGATCCTGCCGGACCTGCCGCCCGAGGCCGCCGGTGCCTGGCACGCCGCGGCCGCGGAGCACGTTCTGGCCACCACCCACCTCGTGGCGCCGAGCACCACCCCGGAGCGGGCGGCCACCATCACGGCGGCGTGCAGCGGCTTCGTCTACGCCGCGAGCACCATGGGCGTCACCGGCGCCCGGGCCACGGTCTCCCACGCCGCCGAGCAGGTGGTGGAGCGGATCCGTGCCGTGAGCGACCTGCCCATCGGGCTGGGTCTGGGCGTGTCGTCCGGCGAGCAGGCCCGTGAGGTCGCGCGCTACGCCGATGGCGTGATCGTCGGGTCGGCGGTCGTTGCCGCGCTCGGGGCCGACAGCGGCCTGGACGGCAACGCGGCGCGCGAGGCGGACCCCGCCGCTCCGGACACCGCCTCCGTGGGAGCATCGGCTCCCAGCGGGCAGTCAGGTTCCGTTCCTACCTTCCCCCGCATGACGGCGCTGGTGCGTGAGTTGGCCGGCGCCCTGGACCACTGATCAGGAGAACTCGCATGCCCGTGGACACCTCGCCCCGCCCCAGCAGCGCCCACCGACCGAAGAACTCCTCCGGCGGGGGCGTGAGCAAGGCGCTCATCGCCCTCATCGCCGCCCTGCTCGTCGCCGCCCTCGTGGTGGTGGGCATCTGGGCCTTCGGCAAGAAGGACGACAAGCCCTCCTCCGACGAGAGCAGCACCTCCACCTCGTCGGGCGATGGGTCGGCCGCCCCGGCCAAGACGCCCAAGGGAATGAAGGCCGACAAGACCGGTGTGGTCGTGGGTAAGGCAGGCCGCCCGGAACTCGCCATCTTCGAGGACTTCCAGTGCCCGATTTGCAAGGATTACGAGGATGCCTTGGGCGATGAGATCAGCAAGCGTGTCGACGAGGGCAAGCTCCAGGTGACCTACCACCCCAAGACCTTCCTCGACGGTGGCATCCCCGGTGAGAACTCCGAGCGAGCCACGTCGGCCGCCTACTGCGCGCAGGACGCCGGCAAGTTCCGCGAGTACCACGACGCCATCTTCGCCAATCAGCCCCCGGAGGGTGAGGGATACACAGACGATGACCTCAAGAAGTTTGGCAAGGATGCCGGCATCCAGGGGGACGCGCTGAAGACCTTCGAGAAGTGTGTCGACGACGGGACCTACCGTGAGTTCGCCCTGAAGGCCGAGGCGTACTCCAATGAGGTTGGCGTGAAGGGCACCCCGACCTACTACCTCAACGGTGAGCTCTTCGAATTCGGCGACAAGGAGGAGTTCATCGCCAAGCTCGACGAGGCCGGTGCTCCCAAGAAGTCCGACGCCTCGGCCACGAAGTGACCCCACCGGCATCCATCCCCAGCCCCACCCAGTCCGTGTGGTGGCTGGGGCCCCTCCCGGTCCGCGCCTACGCCCTGTGCATCCTGCTGGGCGTGGGCGCGGCCCTGTGGTTGACCACCCGTCGCTGGGTGGCCCGGGGCGGTGCGGCCGACGACGTCCTCGACGTGGCCATGTGGGCGCTGCCCCTGGGGCTCGTCGGCGGGCGGCTGTACCACGTCATCACCTCGCCGGAGGCGTACTTCGGCGAGGGGGGCGAGCCGCTCAAGGCCTTCGCCGTCTGGGAGGGCGGCCTGGGCATCTGGGGCGCCGTGGCCCTCGGTGCCGTGGGGGCGTGGCTGTGCTGCCGCCGCCGCGGCTGGTCGTTCGGCTCCTTCGCCGATGCCGTGGTGCCCGGGCTGCTCGTGGCGCAGGCGTTGGGCCGGTTCGGCAACTGGTTCAACAACGAGCTCTACGGCGGCCCCACGGACCTGCCGTGGGGTCTCACCATCCACGCCTGGGACCAGTCCGCCGGCCGGGCCCGGGTGGACGCCACGGGCGACCCGATGGTGCTGGGAACCTTCCACCCGACCTTCCTCTACGAGGCGCTGTGGTGCCTGGCGATGGCGGGGCTCGTGCTGTGGCTCGACCGCATCCGCTCCTTCGCCGCCGGGCAGGTGGCCGGGCTGTACCTGATGCTCTACACGCTGGGGCGCTTCTTCATCGAGATGATGCGCACCGACGAGGCCAACACCTTCCTGGGCCAGCGCGTGAACGTGTGGGTCTCCGCGGCGGTGTTCGCCCTCGGCGCGTTCCTCTACTGGCGGGCCGGGCGCTCCGGCGAGCCGAGCCGCGCACGCGTGTGACCCAGGGGGCCCGTCCACGACAGGATGGGCCCCATGCGTCGCGCCAAGATCGTCTGCACCCTGGGCCCCGCCACCTGCACCGAGCCGGTCCTGCGCCGGCTCGTGGAGGCCGGCATGGACACCGCCCGTCTCAACATGTCGCACGGCGACCACGCCGAGATGGCCGGGTGGATCGCCACGCTGCGGCGCCTGGAGGCCGAGTCCGGCCGGGCCCTGGCAGTGCTCGTGGACCTGCAGGGGCCCAAGATCCGCACCGGCACCTTTGCCGACGGGCCGGTGGAGCTCACCGCCGGCCAGACCTTCACGCTGACCACCCGTGAGGTCGAGGGCACGGCCGAGGAGGTCTCCACCACCTACGCGGGCCTGCCCGGCGACGTGGAGCCCGGCGACACCCTGCTGCTGGCCGACGGCGCACTCCAGCTGCGGGCCACCGAGGTCACGGACACCGACGTGGTGACCACGGTGGAGGTGGGCGGCGAGCTGGGCGACCACAAGGGCATCAACCTGCCGGGGGTGGCCGTCAGCGTGCCGGCACTGGGGGAGAAGGACGCCGCGGACCTGCGGTGGGCGCTCGACCAGGAGGTCGACCTCGTGGCGCTGTCGTTCGTCCGGTCGCCGCAGGACGTGCAGGACGTGCACGCGGTGATGGACGAGGTGGGCCGCCGGCTGCCGGTGGTGGCCAAGATCGAGAAGCCGCAGGCCCTGGAGCGCCTCGAGGAGGTGGTGGAGGCGTTCGACGGCATCATGGTGGCCCGCGGCGACCTGGGTGTGGAGATGCCGCTGGAGGACGTGCCGGTGGCCCAGAAGCGGATGGTGGACCTCGCCCGTCGCCGCGCCAAGCCTGTCATCGTGGCCACGCAGGTGCTGGAGTCGATGGTGCACAACCCCCGCCCGACGCGCGCCGAGGCCTCGGACTGCGCCAACGCGGTGCTGGACGGCGCGGATGCCGTGATGCTCTCGGCGGAGACCTCCGTGGGGGAGCACCCGGTGGAGGCGGTGGAGGTGATGACGCGCATCATCGCCAGCACCGAGGAGCACGGCCTCCAGCGGATGCGGGTCCTGGCGCAGGTGCCGGACACGGTCACCGGGGCGGTCACCTCGGCGGCGGTGCAGGTGGGCCACCAGGTGGGGGCGGCGGGCTTCGTCGTGTTCACCACCACCGGGTCGTCGGCCCGGCGCCTGGCCCGCACGCGTCCGGCGGAGCCGCTGTGGGCCTTCACGCCCGACCCGGCGGTGCGGCGCCGGCTGGCGCTCACCTGGGGCGTGCGGCCGGTGCTCGTGCCGCAGGTCGGCGGCGTCGAGGAGATGGTGGAGCAGGTGGACGCCGCCCTGGCCGGGCAGGAGGGGCTGACCGCGGGGGACCTCGTGGTGGTGGTGACCGGGACCCCCATCGGTGTGCCGGGGAGCGTGAACACCCTGCGCGTCCACCGTCTCGGCGGGGAGGGCTGAGCGCACCGGTGCGCGGGGGGCCGGAGCGGCCGGGGCTCCGCCGTTACACTGGCCCGCGCCGCGCGCCGGTGTGGTGGAACGGCAGACACGGAGCACTCAAAATGCTCTGCCCGCAAGGGCGTGCGGGTTCGAATCCCGCCGCCGGCACCCGACGAGACGCCCGCCCGACCAGATGGTCGTGGCGGGCGTCCGTGTGCACGGAGCGCTCAGCCCTTGGGCGCGCTGAGCAGCGAGCAGGTGAGACGGCTGGTGCACACCCGCTTGCCGGCGTCGTCGGTGATGACGATGTCGTAGCTGGCCGTCGTGCGACCGCGGTGCAGCGGGGTGGCCACGGCGTGCACGTGCCCGGTGCGCCCGGCACGGTGGTGGGTGGCGCTGATGTCCACGCCGACGGCGGCGCGCTGCGGCCCGGCGTGGAGGGCGGCCGCGATGGAGCCGACGGTCTCGGCGAGCACCACGCTCGCCCCGCCGTGCAGCAGACCGTACGGCTGCGTGTTGCCCTCCACCGGCATCGAGGCCTCCACGCGGTCGGCATCGGCGTGCGTGATCTCGATGCCCATCTTCTGCGCCAGCGCGCCGGGGCCGAGGGAGAAGACGCGCGAGAGCTCCTCGGCCACGGCGTTCGGGGTCTGGGACTGCGGGGTGCTGTCGGTCACGGGGCCTCCTGGGGCGGTTGTGGTCGGTGCGTGCCGGGCGGGCCGGTGGGTGTCGGTGCAGGGGCTTAGGCTGCCACGCGTGACTCGCCTGCTGCTGCTCGACGGACACTCGCTCGCCTACCGCGCCTTCTTCGCCCTGCCCGCGGAGAACTTCTCCACGGCCACCGGGCAGCACACCAACGCGGTGTACGGGTTCACCTCCATGCTCATCAACGTGCTGCGTGACGAGCAGCCCACCCACGTGGCAGTGGCCTTCGACCTCTCCCGGCAGACCTTCCGCACGCAGGAGTACGCCGAGTACAAGGCCGGCCGCGCCAAGACGCCCGACGAGTTCGCCGGGCAGGTCTCGCTGGTTCAGGAGGTGCTCGACGCGATGGGGATCGCGCACGTGGGCGTGGAGGGCTTCGAGGCCGACGACGTCATCGCCACGCTGGCCACGCAGGCCGGCCAGCAGGGCATGGAGGTGCTCATCTGCTCGGGCGACCGCGACGCGCTGCAGCTGGTGGACGATCGCACCACCGTGCTCTACCCGCGCAAGGGCGTCTCGGACCTGGCCCGCATGACCCCCGAGGCCGTGGAGGAGAAGTACGGGGTGCGCCCCGAGCGCTACCAGGACCTCGCCGCGATGGTGGGGGAGTCGGCCGACAACCTGCCCGGCGTTCCCGGCGTGGGGCCCAAGACCGCGGCCAAGTGGCTGGGCCTGCACGGCGACCTCGGCGGCATCGTGGACGCCGCGGACACCATCAAGGGCAAGGCGGGGCAGTCCTTCCGCGACCACCTGGACCAGGTGCTGCGCAACCGCCGCCTCAACCAGCTGGTGCGCGACGTGGAGCTGCCGCTGGCCCTCGACGACACCGCGTGGGACACCTTCGACCGCGAGAAGGTGCACGAGGTGTTCGACGCCCTGGAGTTCCGGGTGCTGCGCGACCGGATGTTCGAGTACCTCGGGCAGGAGGGCGCCGAGACCGCCGACGCCCTGGAGGTGGAGGCTGAGCTGGTGGCCCCCGGCGCGCTGGCGGACTGGATCGCGGCGCACGGGACCGGCCTGGTGGGGCTGGAGATGGTCTTCCCCGCCCCACCGTCGGTGGCCGGGCGGCACCGCACCGAGCCCACCGGCATCGCGCTGGCGGCCGGCGAGGGCGACGACGCGGTCACCGGGTGGTTCGACCTGGCCGGCCGGACCCCTGCCGACGAGGAGGCGCTGCAGGGCCTGTTCACCGCCGGGGCGGAGCACCTGGCCGTGCACGACCTCAAGCGCGTGGTGCACGGGGCGCGGGTCATCGGGCTGCAGCTGGACGCCGTGGCCGTGGACACCGCCCTGAGCGCCTACCTGGTGCGCCCCGACCAGCGCTCCTACGACCTCGCGGACCTGTGCCTGCGCCACCTCCAGCGCGAGCTGCCGGCCGTGGAGGAGGACGGCGGCGCCGAGGCGCTGTTCGACGCCAGCGAGGTGGACGGCTCCACCGACGGCCTCACCACCGCCGCCCGCACCGCGGCGATCCGCGCGGTGGCCGTGCGCGAGCTGGCCCCGGTGCTCGCCCAGGAGGTCGAGGCCGTGGGTGCCGCCGGGCTGGCCCGTGACCTGGAGATCCCGCTGGCCCGGCACCTGGTGACCATGGAGGCCACCGGCATCGCGGTGGACAGCGACCAGCTGGCGGCGCTGGAGGAGGACTTCGCCGAGCAGGTGGCCGCCGCCCAGGCCGACGCGCACGCCGCCATCGAGGACGACTCGGTGAACCTCGGCTCGCCCAAGCAGTTGCAGGAGGTGCTCTTCGAACGCCTGGGGCTGCCCAAGACCAAGAAGACCAAGACCGGGTGGACCACGGACGCCGACGCGCTGGTGTGGCTCAGCGCCCAGGCCGAGGAGGGCTCGGCCGCCGAGGCCTTCCTGTCCGCGCTGCTGCGCCACCGGGACGTGACGCGCCTGCGTTCCACCGTGCAGGGCCTGCAGAAGTCCGTGGACGAGGACGGCCGCATCCACACCACCTACCAGCAGACCATCGCGGCCACCGGGCGCCTGAGCAGCGTGGACCCCAACCTGCAGAACATCCCCATCCGCACCGAGGCCGGGCGCCGCATCCGCGAGGTGTTCGTGGTGGGCGAGGGCTACGAGCAGCTCATGAGCGCCGACTACAGCCAGGTGGAGATGCGCATCATGGCGCACCTCTCCGGCGACGCGGGTCTCATCCAGGCCTTCAACGAGGGCGAGGACCTGCACGACTTCGTCGGCGCGCGCGTGTTCGGCGTGCCCGCCGACGAGGTGACCCCCGAGATGCGCGCCAAGGTCAAGGCGATGTCCTACGGCCTGGCCTACGGGCTCAGCGCCTTCGGCCTGTCCAAGCAGCTCGGCATCAGCACGCCCGAGGCCACCGCGCTCATGGACGAGTACTTCGCCCGCTTCGGCGGCGTGCGCGACTACCTGCGCGAGGTGGTGGACGAGGCCCGCAAGGTCGGCTACACCCAGACGATGCTGGGCCGCCGTCGTCCGCTGCCGGACCTGGCCAGCACCAACCGGCAGCGCCGGGAGATGGCCGAGCGGATGGCGCTCAACGCCCCCATCCAGGGCTCGGCGGCCGACCTCATGAAGCTGGCCATGCTCCGGGTGGAGGACCGTCTGGCCGCCGAGGGCCTGCGCTCGAGGGTGTTGCTGCAGGTGCACGACGAGCTGGTGCTCGAGGTCGCGCCCGGCGAGGTCGAGGCCACCGAGCAGCTGGTCCGCGAGGCGATGGGCTCGGCCGTGGAGCTCGACGTGCCGCTGGACGTGAGCATCGGCACCGGGCGCAGCTGGCACGACGCCGCGCACTGAGCGCGCACACGGGCGGACGCGGCGGCGGCCACGGTGGGAACCCCACCGTGGCCGCCGCCGTGCCGGGCCGGCTCAGAAGAGGCCGACCACGTTCCCCTCGGTGTCGAGGTCGATGCGCTCGGCGGCGGGGTGCTTGGAGAGCCCCGGCATCGTCATGATCGACCCGGCCAGCGCGTAGACGTAGCCGGCGCCGGCGGCCAGGCGCACCTCGCGGATGGGCAGGCGCCAGCCGGTGGGCACACCCTTGAGCGTGGGGTCGTGGCTCAGCGACATCTGCGTCTTGGCGATGAGCACCGGCAGGTCGCCGTAGCCGCGCTCGGTGTAGCGCGCCAACGCCTTGGCGGCGGCCGGGGCGATGTCCACGCCGTCGGCGCCGTAGACGCTGGTGGCGATCTTCTCGAGCTTGGTCTCCAGGGAGTCGGTGAGCTCGTAGGTGGGGGTGAAGGTCACCTCGTCCTCGCAGGCCTCGGCCACGGCGCGGGCCAGCTCGCGGGCGCCCTCGCCACCGTCGGCCACGTGGGTGGAGACGGCCACGCGCGCCCCGGCCTCGGTGGCGACGCGGCGGATCACCTCGTGCTCGCTCTCGTGGTCGGTGGGGAAGGCGTTGATGGCCACCACCGGCTGCACGCCGAAGCTCTGGATGATCTCGATGTGCTTGCGCAGGTTGCCCGCGCCGGCCTCCACGTCCGCCGGGCCCTCGGTTCGCATCTCCGGCGGCAGCTCCTTGCCCACCTTCACCTCGAAGCGGTCGGAGTGCGCCTTGAGCGCGCGGACCGTGACCACCACGACCGCGGCGTCCGGGGTGAGCCCCGTGGCGCGGCACTTGACGTTGAAGAAGCGCTCGGCGCCCATGTCGGCGGCGAACCCGGCCTCGGTGATGAGGTAGTCGCCGGTCCGCGAGCCCACCTGGTCGGCCACCACCGAGGAGTTGCCGGTGGCGATGTTGCCGAAGGGGCCGGTGTGGATGAGCACCGGCGTGCCCTCCAGGGTCTGCAGCAGGTTGGGCTTCAGCGCGTCCTTGAGCAGCACGGCCATCGCGCCGGCGGCCTTGAGGTCCTCGGCGGTCACCGGCTCGCCGGCCTTCGTCCAGCCCACCACGATGCGTCCGAGGCGCTCGCGCAGGTCGGCCAGCGAGGTGGCCAGGGCGAGGATCACCATGACCTCGCTGGCGGCGGTGATGTCGAAGCCGGACTGGCGGGTCACGCCGTCGGCCGGGCCGCCGTTGCCCTCGATGACGGCGCGCAGCGAGCGGTCGTTGACGTCCATCACCCGGCGCCAGTCGATGGTGTGCAGGCCCAACTCGTTGCCGTGGTGCAGGTGGTTGCTCACCATGGCGGCCAGCAGGTCGTGTGCGGCGGTGACGGCGTGGAAGTCGCCGGTGAGGTGCAGGTTGAGCACCTCCATGGGCACCACCTGCGAGTAGCCGCCCCCGGCCGCCCCGCCCTTGATGCCGAACACCGGGCCGAGCGACGGCTGGCGCAGCGCGAGCACGGGGGAGTGGCCCTCCTTGGCCATGCCCTGGGCCAGGCCGACGGCGGTGGTGGTCTTGCCCTCGCCGAAGGGGGTGGGCGTCACGGCGGTGACCACCACGTAGCGGGCACGAGGGCGGTCAGCCAAGCGATCCACGGCGGCCAGGTCCACCTTGGCCACGTGGCGGCCGTAGGGCTCCAGCAGGTCCTCGGGCAGGCCCATGTCGGCGCCCACCTCGGGCAGGGGGCGCAGCTGGGCGGCGCGGGCGATCTCGATGTCAGACGGCAGCGGTGTCATGCCGGTCATCCTGCCCCAGCCCGACTCGTGGCGGCAGGGGGTCGTGCGCACCCGTCATCGGCCCGGTTTGGGCAGCGCGGAGGGTGACGGTAGGATCACCGGGTCCGACCCGTGCACGCTCTGCGACCTGTCCCGACGAGGGGCACCGGAGTGCGTCCAGCGGGGAGAGACGACTCGAGTACCTGTCCATCCGGACCCCGAGCACACCTGCGTGCCACTCCCGAGTGCGGGGGCCACGCGCCCGGGGCCCCATCCCAACTGTCCATCGGAGTTCCCACTCAATGACTTCCACCCCCACCGCTGCTCCTGCCGCCGACTTCGCTTCGCAGGAGGAGCTGCTCGCCGCCATCGACGCGACGATGAAGAACTTCGACGATGGCGACATCGTCGAGGGGCAGATCGTCAAGGTCGACCGCGACGAGGTGCTGCTCGACATCGGCTACAAGACCGAGGGCGTCATCCCCTCCCGTGAGCTGTCGATCAAGCACGACATCGACCCCGACGAGGTCGTCGAGGTCGGCGACACCGTCGAGGCCCTGGTCCTCCAGAAGGAGGACAAGGAGGGTCGTCTGATCCTGTCCAAGAAGCGCGCGCAGTACGAGCGCGCCTGGGGCACGATCGAGCAGATCAAGGAGGACGACGGCGTCGTCACCGGTTCCGTCATCGAGGTCGTCAAGGGTGGCCTCATCGTCGACATCGGCCTGCGCGGCTTCCTCCCGGCCTCCCTCGTGGAGATGCGTCGCGTCCGCGACCTGCAGCCCTACGTGGGCCAGGAGATCGAGGCCAAGATCATCGAGCTGGACAAGAACCGCAACAACGTGGTGCTGTCCCGCCGCGCCTGGCTCGAGCAGACCCAGTCCGAGGTGCGCACCTCCTTCCTCAAGGAGCTGCAGCGCGGTCAGGTCCGCCCGGGTGTCGTGTCGTCCATCGTCAACTTCGGTGCCTTCGTGGACCTGGGTGGCGTCGACGGCCTGGTGCACGTCTCCGAGCTGTCCTGGAAGCACATCGACCACCCGGGTGAGGTCGTCGAGGTGGGCCAGGAGGTCACCGTCGAGGTCCTGGACGTCGACATGGACCGTGAGCGCGTCTCCCTGTCGCTGAAGGCGACCCAGGAGGACCCGTGGCAGCTGTTCGCTCGCACCCACGCCATCGGCCAGATCGTGCCGGGCAAGGTCACCAAGCTGGTGCCCTTCGGTGCGTTCGTGCGCGTCGAGGACGGCATCGAGGGCCTGGTGCACATCTCCGAGCTGGCCGAGCGCCACGTGGAGCTGCCGGAGCAGGCCGTGCAGGTGGGCCAGGAGGTCTTCGTCCGCGTCATCGACATCGACCTGGAGCGTCGTCGCATCAGCCTCTCGCTGAAGCAGGCCAACCAGGTGGGTTCCGAGATCGAGGAGTTCGACCCGACCCTCTACGGCATGGCCGCCGAGTACGACGAGCAGGGCAACTACAAGTACCCCGAGGGCTTCGACCCGGAGACCAACGAGTGGCTCGAGGGCTACGAGGCCCAGCGCGAGGCCTGGGAGAAGGAGTACGCCGAGGCCCACGCCCGCTGGGAGGCCCACCGCGCCCAGATCGAGAAGGCTGCGCAGGAGGACGCCGAGGCCGCCGCGGCCCCGGCCGCTGCCACCTCGTACAGCTCGGGTGGCCCGTCCGAGGACTCCGTGGAGTCCGGCATGGGTGAGGGCACCCTGGCCTCCGACGAGGCCCTGGCCGCGCTGCGCGAGAAGCTCACCGGCAACTGATTCGGTCCGCGGCCCGGCCGCGGAAGCGCTCTGACGGCCCCGTCCACCCCTGTGGTGGGCGGGGCCGTCCGCGTGGGCGGGGTGGACAGCAGACAGGAAGGACGTGCGTGTGGACGACGTGCAGACGGCGGGGGAGACCCGGGTGCTGCTGCTGGGTGGCACGGCCGAGGCGCGGGAGCTGGCCGCGCTGCTCGTGGACGCCGGGGTGCCGGTGACCTCCTCGTTGGCCGGGCGGGTGTCGCGTCCGCGGTTGCCGGTGGGGGAGGTCCGCATCGGCGGGTTCGGGGGCGTGGACGGGCTCGTGGACGCCCTCCGCGCGGGCCGGTGCACCCACCTCGTGGACGCGACGCACCCCTTTGCGGTGGGCATGCGCACCCACGCGGTGCAGGCGGCCGAGCGGGCCGGCGTGCCGGTGGTGCGCCTGGCGCGGCCCGGGTGGCGGGAGCACCCGCTGGCGGCCACG
This sequence comes from Kytococcus schroeteri, assembly GCF_002847825.1. GTDB lineage: Bacteria > Actinomycetota > Actinomycetes > Actinomycetales > Dermatophilaceae > Kytococcus > Kytococcus schroeteri. Next base: position 73,390 of record NZ_PKIZ01000013.1, read on the forward strand.
TGGACCTGGGCCGACGACTGGTCCGCAGTGGCCGAGGCCGCCGCGGCGCTGGGGGAGCGGCCCTTCCTCACCAGTGGGCGGCAGACGCTGGGGCACTTCACGCACTGGGAGGACCGGGACGTGCTGGTGCGTGTGGTGGAGCCGCTGGCCCCCGGGGACGTACCGGCCCGGTGGACGGTGGTGCTGGACCGGGGTCCGTTCACCGTGGAGGCCGAGGAGCGGCTGCTGGCCGAGCACCGGGTTGACGTGCTGGTGACCAAGGACTCCGGGGGCGCCTACACCGCCGCCAAGCTCGAGGCCGCGCACCGGCTGGGGGTGCCGGTGGTGGTGCGCTCCCGGCCGGCCTCGCCGTCCGGGATGCCGGAGCTCAGCCGCGCCGAGGACGTGCTGCGCTGGCTGCGCGGGCGGCCCTGAGACCCAGCCGGGCCCCGACGGACCCCACGAGCACCACCTGCCCGATGCGGCGGGTCGCCGTCACGGCGCGCGGGATGTCGGCGGGGCCCACGGGGTGGCCGTCCCCGAGGGTGCCGCGGTCCTCGGTGACACCGGCGTAGGTGTTGCTTCCGCCGAGGCGCACCCCGAGCAGGGCGGCCAGGGCGGCCTCCACGGGGCCGGCGTTGGGGCTCGGGTGGGCCGGGGCGTCGCGGCGCACGGTGGCCAGGACCCGTCCGGCCCGGGGTCCGGCGAGGGCGGCGGTGGCTGCCACGGAGGCCCGGGCCGGCAGGAGGTTGAGCAGGTCGTCGGTGCGCGCGGCGGGGGTGCCGAACCGGGCGTACCGCGGGCTGCGGTGACCCACCATCGCGTCGAGGGTGTTGCAGCAGCGGTGCAGCACCACACCGGGGGCGCCGGCGAGCAGGCCCCAGACCAGGGTGGCGGCCACGGCATCGGACTGGTTCTCCGCCAGCGACTCCACCACGGCGCGGGCGAGGTCGTCCGGACCGGCGGCGGCGGTGTCGCGGCCCACCAACGAGCGAATGCGGTGGCGCGCCCCGGGCAGGTCACCGGCGGCCAGGAGGTCGGCCACGGCGGTGGCCTCCCGTTCCAGGGAGCGCCCGCCGAGGGCGGCCCAGGTGACCACGGCGGTGACCGCGGTGCGGCGCAGCGGGCCGCCCCGGGCGGCGAGGGCGGCGCCGCCCACCCAGGGGGCGGTGGCCAGCACGAGGTGGAGGGCGCCGCGGGTGCGCGTGGGGGCGTGGAGGCGCTGCTCGAGCCACCCGGCCCAGGTGCCGAACCACGCCACCGGGTGGTGGCGGCGCGGGTCGCCCAGGGCGCGGTCGAGGAGGTAGCCGGCCACCACGCCGGTGGCGGTGGGGTCGATGCCGGGGGTGCGCGTCATCGGGCGTCCTTGACGGTGAGGGGGCAGCCGGCCACGACGAGCTCGACCCGGTGGCACCGGGCGGCCACGGCCTGGTTGAGGCGCCCCAGCTCGTCGGCGAACAACCGGCCCGAGGCGTACTCCGAGACCAGGGAGAAGCCGACCTCGCCGCTCACGACGACGAGCTCGTGGTCGAAGCCGGCGACGGCGGTCAGCAGGGCGTCCACGCGGTCGGTCCACGCCGCGCGCCAGGTGGTGCCGGCCTCGTCGCCCCAGGCCCCGACCTCGCCGAGGTGGTGGGAGACCCAGGTGCCCAGCTCGTCGAGGAGCACCGGCCCGGTGGCGTCGGCGAGGACCGCTGGCACGTCGGTGGACTCGACCGTGGTCCAGGTGCTCGGACGGCGCTCCCGGTGGTGGCGGACGCGCTCGGTCCACGCGGGGTCGTCCTCGGTGACCGGGCCGGTGGCCAGGTAGGTGGCGGGAAGGTGGGCCAGGAGCTGCTCGGCGCGGGCGGACTTGCCCGAGCGGATGCCGCCGGTCACGAGCGTCCTCATGCCCACGCCCCCGCCGAGAGCACGACGAGCACGGCGGCCAGGGAGAGCTCGACGACGGCGCCGAAGTGGTCTCCGGTCACGCCGCCGACGGCCCGCCAGGCACCCTGCGCGACGGCGAGGGAGGCGACGACGAGAGCCGCGGTGCAGGCGGGCGCGGCCAGGGCTGCCGCATCGCCCCAGCCGGTGAGCAGGAGCATGACGCCGAGGGCGACGGTGGCGGCGGTGAGCACGCCGACCAGGGCGGCGATGCCGACGGTGCCGGCCACGAGGGCCCCGAGCCCGCCGGGCCGGGCTGCCGGGAACGTGCGGAAGGCCAGCACGGTGCAGGCCGCACGGGAGAACGCGACCGCGCCGGCGACCTCCACGGCCCCCAGGCCCCCGGCGGCGGCCGCCTGCAGGGCGAGTACGAGCACGAGGGCGGCCGTCCCCATCGGGCCGACGTCGCCGGATCGCATGATGGCCAGGGCGCGGTCGCGGTCCCAGCCGCCGCCGAGGCCGTCGACGGTGTCGGCGAGGCCGTCCAGGTGCATGCCGCGCGTGCCCCAGGCGAGCAGGGCGACGACCAGGAGGCCCACCACCAGCGGCGCGAGGCCCAGGGCGTGGCCGGCGGCGGTGACCAGTCCCGCGCCGACGGCCAGCGGGAGGGCGGCCACCGGGGCGAGCACCATCGACCAGCCGCCCTCGGCGCGTGTGGGGGTGCCGACCTCGCCCACCGGCACGCGGGTCAGGGTGCCGACGGACAGCCGCAGGCCGCGTGCGGCCGTGCTCACGGGACCGCCAGGGCGTCGACGACGGGCCCGATGACGACGGCCACCGGGGCGTGCAACTGCTCGGCCCGCGCACGCTCGGCCGCGGTGGCCAGCTGTGCTCGGACGGTGCGCTGGGCGGGCGTGGAGCCGTTCTCCACCATCGCGACCGGGGTGTCGGCGGGCATCCCGGCATCGCACAGGGCGGCGGCGATGTGGGGCAGGTTCTGCAGGCCCATGAGCACCACGAGGGTGAGGCCGCTGGTGGCCAGAGCGGCCCAGTCCACCTGGCTGCGCGGGTCGCCGGGGGGCACGTGGCCGGAGACGACCGCGACGCCCTGCGAGGTGCCGCGGTGGGTGACCGGCACGTCGGCCAGGGCAGGGACGGCCAGGGCCGAGCTCACACCGGGCACGACCTCCACCGGGACACCGGCCGCGGCGCAGGCGAGCCACTCCTCGCCGCCGCGGCCGAAGAGGAAGCCGTCGCCGCCCTTGAGGCGCACCACCGTGCGACCGGCCAGCGCGTGCTCCACGAGGACGGCGTTGATCGCCTCCTGGCTCGTGGACTCCCCGCGCGGGATCTTGCCCACGTGCACCACGCGGGCGTCGGGGCGGGCCTGGTCGAGGACGGAGAGCGGCGCCAGCCGGTCGCAGACCAGGACGTCGGCCGTGCGCACGGCCTCCAGGCCCCGGGTGGTGAGCAGGCCGGGGTCGCCGGGGCCGCCGCCGACGAGCAGGACGCGTCCGGGCGTGGGCGCGCCCTCCGCGGGCTCACGCGATGCGGGCGCCCCGTCCGCCACCTCCCCGCCGGCGCGGTGCACGGCATCGAAGGACCACGGGTCGGGGTCCGGCACGTAGGTGGCCCACCCGCGCGCCACGAGGTCGTCGAGCTGGGGCGTGCGCTGCGCCTCGGGCACGTGCACGGCGTGCCCCTGCTCGGTGAGGCGGGCGAGCAGGCCGGGCAGCTTGGGGCCGTGGCCGTGCACGAGCACGCGGGTCATCGGGGGCCTCCCTCGGGGCGGGGGGTGGTCAGGACGGTGGACAGGGCCGCCAGCAGCCGGTCGGTGGCCTCCGGCGGGCGGACGGCGAGGCGGACCCACGCGGCGCCGAGGCCGGGGAAGGTGTCGCAGCGGCGGACGGCGAACCCGGCGGCGCGCAGACCGGCGTGGACACCCACGCCGACGCGCACCGTGACGAAGGGCGCCACCGACGGCAGGGGATCCAGGCCCAGGGCGCGCAGACCGGTGACGAGGTGGTCCCGGTGGGCGGCGATCTCGGTGGCCCACCCGGCGACCTGCTGCTGCGCGGCGGGGGAGGCGGTGTGCTCCAGGGCGGCCAGCGCGAGGGCGTTGACCGACCAGTGGGGTTGCTGGTCGGCCAGTCGGGCGACCAGCCTCGGGTCGCCGGCGACGTACCCGGCGCGCACCCCGGCGATGCCCCAGGTCTTGGTGAGCGAGCGGACTACGAGCACGCCGGACAGGTGGTCGCGGTGCGCAGGGGCCAGGAGGGACTCGGCCTCGCCGGGCACGAGGTCCATGAACGCCTCGTCCACCACGAGCACCCGGTCCTCCCCGGCGAGCGCGAGGAACTCCTCGCCCCGGTGGAGCCGGCCGGTCGGGTTGGTCGGGTTGCCGACGACCACGAGGTCGGCGGGGCCTGCGGCGGTGAGCAGCCCGGCATCGAAGGGGGTGGCGGCGTCGACCGGCAGCACGACGGCGCGGGCGGGGCGTCCGGCGCGGCGCAGGGCCTCGTCGGGCTCGGTGAACTGCGGGTGCACCACCACGGGGTCGGTCGGCGTCAGGGCCCGCGCGACGAGGGTGAACGCCTCCGCGGCGCCGTTGGTGGGCAGCACCTGTGCCGGGTCGAGGCCGTGGAGGCCGGCGAGCGCCTCCTGCGCGGGCCGGGGGTCGGGGTAGCCGGCGGCGTCGGCCAGGGCGGCCTGCAGCACCGGCAGCAGCTCGGCGGCGGGCCGGGGCACGCGGACGTTCACCGCGAAGTCCTCCAGGCCCGCGGCCAGCTCGGCGTCGCCGTGGTGCGCTGCGCCCGGTGACGGCGCGGCGGCGTGCACCGCCTCGGCGAAGGCCACGCCGAGCCCGGGGTGGCCCACTGGGTGGGTGTGCAGGAAGGACGCGTGCAGGGTGGGGTGCCCGGTGCCGGCCGGGTCGGCGGAGAAGCCGTCGGCCGCCCCGTCCCACCGCCACGCCGGGGACTGGGCCTCCCCCTCGATGCGGGTGCGGTGGATCTCGTGGCCGCGCACCACGCCGCCGGCCGGGGCGAGCAGCGTGTCGGCCGGCGCGGTGGCCTCGCGGTAGCCGAGCACCGAGCGCGCCCCGAGGTGTGCCGCGCCCGGGAGCACGCCGGCCATCGGGTGGCCCTCGAGCTGCTCCAGGAGCAGCAGCGTGCCACCGCCCTCGGCCCAGGTGGGCACGCCGGCGCGCACCGCGGCGGCGAGCGCCTCCAGGCCCGGGCGGCGGGCGGCCAGCGCCTCGGCGTGCACCTCCGGGTAGCCCCCGGGCAGCAGCAGGCCCCGCGTCCCCGGCGGCAGGGCGGTGTCCACGAGCGGGTCGAAGGGGATCGGCTCCAGGCCGCGGGAGCGCAGCAGCTCGAGCGTCTCGGGGTAGCAGAAGCCGCTCGCGGGCCCGGCGGCCACGGCCACGACCGGTCGCGCACCGCCATCGGGCCCCTCGCCCCCGTCCGTCGCGCGCACCGGTGGCTCCCAGGGCGCCGCCTCCAGGGGCCCGGCGGTGCGGGCCAGGTCGAGCACCGCGTCGAGGTCCACGTGCTCGGCCACCACCACGCCGATCCGCTCCACGGCAGCCTGTGCGTCCTCGCGCTCCCCGGCGGGTACCAGGCCCAGGTGGCGGGCGGGGGAGGCCAGCTCGGCGTCGCGGGGCAGCACCCCCAGCACGGGGACGCCCACCTGTTCCACGGCGCGGCGCACCTCGGCGGCGTGCCGCAGCGACCCGAGGCGGTTGAGCACCACCCCGCCCACGCGCACCCCCGCATCGAGGGTGGCCAGCCCGTGCACGACGGCACCGACGGTCCGCGAGGCCGAGGAGGCGTCGACCACGAGCAGCACCGGTGCGCCCACCAGCTGGGAGACGTGCGCGGTGGAGGCCCACCCGTCGGTGCCCAGGCGCCCGTCGAACAGGCCCATGACGCCCTCGACGACGGCGACGTCCGCAGCGGTGGGCAGCGCAGCCGAGCGGGCGAGCACGGAGGCCACGTGGTCCTCGCCCTGCAGCCACGGGTCGAGATTCCGCCCGGGGCGGCCGGTGGCCACGGTGTGGAAGGTGGGGTCCACGAAGTCCGGCCCCACCTTGGCCGGCGCGACGGCGAGCCCGCGGGCGGTCAGGGCGGCCATGAGCCCGGTGGCCACGGTGGTCTTGCCGTGCCCCGAGGCGGGGGCCGCCACCACGAGGCGGGGGAGGTTCACCACTCGATGCCGCGCTGTCCGCGCTGCCCGCGGTCGAAGGGGTGCTTCACCTTGGTCATCTCGGTGCTGATGTCGGCCACCTCGAGCAGGGCCGGGTGCGGGTCGCGCCCGGTGATGACGACGTGCTGGGTGCCGGGGCGCGCCGCGAGGGTCGCGGCCACCTCCTCGCCGTCCACCCAGCCCCACGTGATGGGGTAGGTGAACTCGTCGAGCACGTAGAGGCGGTGGGTCTCGGCGGCCAGCCGACGCTGGACCTCGCGCCAGCCCTCGAGGGCGTCGGCGGCGTGGTCCTCCTCGGACCCGCGGGTGCGCGACCACGACCAGCCCGAGCCCATCTTGTGCCACTCCACCGGGCCGCCCTGACCGGTGGCGGCGTGCAGCTCGCCGAGCGCCTCGAGGGCCTGCTGCTCGCCGATGCGCCACTTGGCGGACTTCACGAACTGGAACACGCCGATGGACCAGCCCTGGCTCCACCCGCGCAGCGCGAGGCCGAACGCGGCGGTGGACTTGCCCTTGCCCTGGCCGTGGTTGAGCACCACCACCGGCTGGTGGCGGCGCTGGTTGGTGGTGCGGCCGTCCTGGGGTGTGACGGGGGTCTGGCCCTTCGGCATCAGGCGGCCCTCCCTGCGGGTCGGTGGGCGGCCACGGCCTCGAGCAGGCCGTGGGCGGAGACGCTCTCCAGCGGTACGTGCGTGGCGCCCATGCGGTGGGCGAGGTCGGCGGCCAGGTGCATGCGGAAGCGCCCGGCCTCGCAGTCCACCACCACGGTCTCCGGCGCGGTGGCGTGCCACGCGTCGGCGATGGCGCGGGCGCGCTCCAGGGCGTTCTCGCCGCTCGTGGCGCGGCCGTCGGTCACCAGGACCACCAGGGCGCGACGGCGCGGGTCGCGCACGGCCTCGGAGCGCAGCGTGGTGGCGGTGGTGGTCAGGCCCTCGGCCAGTGGGGTGCGGCCGCCGTGGGGCACCTCGGCCAGGCGGGCGGCGGCCAGGTCCACCGAGGAGGTGGGCGGCAGCACCAGGCGGGCGTCCTCGCCGGAGAAGGTCACCAGGCCCACCTTGTCGCGGCGTTCGTAGGCGTCCACGAGCAGGCTGAGCACGGCGGTCTTCACCGCGGCCATGCGCTTCCGGGCGGCCATGGAGCCGGAGGTGTCCACCGCGAAGAGCACGAGGTTGGACTCCCGGCCCCGCAAGCGGGCGTGCCGCAGGTCGTCGGGCAGCACGCGCAGGCGGCCGGTGGGCTCGCTGGCCCCGTGCGATGCCGTCGCGCCCGCCCGCCGTGTGGCCGCGGCGCGGACGGTGGCCGGCAGGTGCACCGGGCCGCGGCCGGTGGGGTCGGTGCCCACCCGCCGGCCGTGGGTGGTCTCGGCCTGGCTGCGGCGCCCGGCGGCCCCGTGGCCCAGGCCGCGGATCTCGAACCGGCGGGTCCGGTAGGGCGCGTCGGCGGCCGCCAGCCCGATGCGGGCGGGGCCGGTGGTGTCGTCGGCGCGGGGTGCGTCGTCGGCCTCGGCCGTCTCACCGCCGGGGGAGTCGGGAGAGTCGGTGCCCGTCTGCGGGCCCGACTGCGGCTCGGGCGGCGTGGGGCGCTCGCGACGGTCGTCCGCGGCGGGCTCGCCCGGATCGGGCTGGTCCCCGCCCTCCTGGGGACCGTCGCCATCCGGCGTGCCGTCGTCGCCGGGTCCCTCGGGACCCTCGTCGGGACCGTCCGTGGGCGGCTCGGGGTCCTCCTCGTCGAGCAGCCGGTCGAGCAGCTCCTCGTCGAGACCGGGCGGGTCGAACGGCCCGCGGCGCCGCCGGTGGGCCAGGGCGAAGCGCGCGGCGGCCCGCACGTCCTCGCGCTCCACCGTGGTGCGCCCCTGCCACACGGCGTGCGCGGCCGCGGCCCGGGCGATGACGATGTCGGCGCGCATGCCGTCCACGTCGAAGCCGGCGCACACCCGCGCGATGGTGCGCAGCGTGCGGGCGTCGAGCACCACCTCGCCCAGCGCCGCCCGCGCGCTGCGGATCCGCGCGGCGAGCTCCTCCTGGGCGGCGGCGAACCGTGCGCGGAAGCCGGCGGGGTCGGCGTCGAAGGCCAGCCGGCGCTGCACCACCTCGGCGCGCACGCCGGGCTCGCGGGAGGCCGCCACGTCCACCGACAGCCCGAACCGGTCGAGCAGCTGCGGGCGCAGCTCGCCCTCCTCGGGGTTCATCGTCCCGACGAGCACGAACCGCGCCGGGTGCGTCAGGGAGATGCCGTCGCGCTCCACGGTGTTGGCCCCCATCGCCGAGGCGTCCAGCAGCAGGTCCACGAGGTGGTCGTGCAGCAGGTTCACCTCGTCCACGTAGAGCAGCCCGCGGTGCGCCTGGGCCAGCAGGCCGGGGCGGAACGCGGCACGGCCGGCGCCGAGCGCCTCGGCCAGGTCGAGCGCTCCGGCCACGCGGTCCTCCCCGGCGCCCACGGGCAGCTCCACCAGACGCGTCGGGCGGGAGGTGGCGGCCGCGTCCTCGTGCGGACCGTCCGGGCAGTCGGCGGCCGGGACGGCAGGGTCGCACGCGAAGCGGCAGTCCTCCACCACGTCCACCGGCGGCAGCACCTCCACCAGCCCGCGCACGATGGTGGACTTGGCGGTGCCCTTCTCGCCGCGCACCAGCACGCCTCCCACCTCAGGGGCGATGCAGCTGAGCACCAGGGCGAGCGACAGGTCGTCGGCGCCGACGACGGCCGTGAACGGGTAACGACTCATGGGTCCTCCTGGCACGTGACCGCGCGTGCCGGCATCGGGGCACCGGCGCGGACGCACCGGCGGCCGCGGGCGACGTCCTGACTCGCCCGAGAGGGCTCACAGTGGCGGGACCGTTCCGGACTCTCACCGGATTCCTCGCACGCGACGGGCGACATGATCGCAGACGGCTCGCCGCGTGCGACCACATAGGGTGACCGCCATGATCGAGGTGGTGGGAGTGGGCGAGGACGGCCCCGCGGGCTGGTCGCCGGCCGTCGCCGCCCTCGTGGAGGCCGCGCCGCGCGTGGTCGGGGGAGCGCGCCACCTGGCGATGCTGGAGCCGCGCCCCGGGCAGGAGCGCCTCACCTGGCCCTCCCCGCTGCGCGCCGGGCTGCCCGGCCTCTTCCCGGGTGCCGGCCGCGACGGCCTGACGGTGGTCCTGGCCTCCGGGGACCCGCTGCGCTCCGGCATCGGCACCACGCTGCTCGAGGAGTTCGGGCCCGGGGCGGTGCGCATCCACCCGGCGCTGTCCTCCGACACCCTGGCCCGCGCCCGGATGGGGTGGGCGGCGGAGTCCGTCGAGGTGGTCACCGTGGTGGGCCGCGACCCGCGGCGGCTGCTGCCCGCGCTGACGCCCGGCGCCCGCCTCGTGGTGCTCTGTTCCGACGGCGGGGGGCCGGAGGCGCTCGCGGGGCTGCTCCGCGAGGCCGGCTGGGGGTCGGCGCGGCTGACGGCCCTGTGGCACCTCGGCGGTGAGCGCGAGGGACGCCGCGAGGGCACCGCCGCCACCTGGGAGCCCGCACCCACGCCGGACCTCGTCGTCCTGTGCGTCGAGCTGCCGGCTCGCGGCGCCCCCACCGTGGGCACCGGGCCGGCGCCCGGTCGCCCGGACGCGCTGTTCACCGACGGCGGCATGATCACCAAGCGCGACCTGCGCGCCGCCGCTCTCGGGCGCCTGCGCCCGGTGCCCGGCGGCGTGCTGTGGGACCTCGGGGCGGGGTCCGGGGCGGTCGGCATCGAGTGGGCCCTGGCCGCCCGCGGGGCGCGCGCGGTGCTCGTGGAGCGCGACACGGGGCGCGCCGCGGCCGCCGAGCAGGCCGCGGCGCGTCTGGGCGTGGCCGACCGCGTCACCGTGCTGCGCACCACCACCGCGGCCGCCGTGGCCGATGCGGACCTGCCCACCCCCGACGCCGTGTTCTGCGGTGGCGGCGTGACCGCCGAGGTCGTCGACGGCGCCCTGGCCGGCCTGCGCCCGGGCGGCCGGCTCGTGGCGCACGGCGTCACCGTGGAGACCGAGCAGGTACTGCTGGCCGCACAGGCCCGCCACGGCGGCGAGGTGAGCCGCACCGCCATCGAGCGCCTGGCGCCGCTGGGCCGCCTGCGCGGCTGGACCCCCGCGCGCACCGTGACCACGTGGAGCCTCGTCACCGGCGAGGGCGCCTGCACGGGAACCACCGACCACCCCACCGACCCCCGAGGAGAGTCGTGACCGTCCACTTCATTGGAGCCGGACCCGGCGCCGCCGACCTGCTCACCCTGCGCGCCGTCCGCCTGCTGGCGGGCTCGGCGGTGTGCCTGTACGCCGGCACCTACCTGGACGACGAGGTGCTGGGCCACTGCCCGCAGGGCGCGCGGCTGGTGAACACGCAGTCGATGACGCTCGACGAGATCACCGCCGAGATGGTCGCCGCGCACGAGGCCGGGCACGACGTGGCGCGGCTCTGCTCCGGCGACCCGTCGGTGTACAGCGCAGTGGCCGAGCAGGCCCGCCGCCTCGACGCCGCGGGGGTGCCCTGGGACGTCTGCCCCGGCGTGCCGGCCTACGCGGCGGCCGCCGCGGTGGTGGGGCGCGAGCTCACCGTGCCGGAGGTGGCGCAGTCGGTGGTGCTCACCCGCGCGCAGAAGGACTCCACGCGGATGCCGGCCGGCGAGGAGCTGGCGAACTTCGCCCGCACCGGGGCCACGCTCGTGCTGCACCTGGCCATCCGCCACACCCGGCGGCTGGCCGCCGAGCTCACCGAGCACTACGGGGCCGACTGCCCGGTGGTCGTGGGCTCGCTGGTCAGCCAGCCCGACGAGCTGATCCTGCGCGGGACGCTCGCGGACATCGCCGACCAGGTGGAGGCCGCCGGGCTGCGGCAGGCCGCGGTCATCCTCGTGGGGCCGGCGCTGGCGGCCGGTGACACCGACTTCGTGGAGTCGCACCTCTACAGCTGCGACCGCCGCCGCGGCTGAGGCCGGGAGGCCCGCGGCGATGCCGGCCTCTCAGCCCTCCACGTAACGCGGCGTCCACACCCGGTCGTCGGCCGTCACCCGCGTGCTGCGGGCACCGACGAGCACCAGGCAGCCCATGTCCACCACCTCCGGGTCGAAGGACGCCAGGTCGGTGACCTCCAGCGCCTCGCCCTCGCGGCTGACCTGTCGCGCGACGGCCACCACGTGGTCGCCGGGCAACTCCTCGCGCAGCACCGCCACGACCTCGCCCAGCTGGTGCGGGCGCGAACGGGAGCGCGGGTTGTAGAAGGCCATCGCCAGGTCGGCGCGGGCGCAGGCGCGCACGCGGTCCAGCACCACCTCGAGGGGCTTGAGTCGGTCCGAGAGCGAGATGAGCGCGTGGTCGGCGCCCAGCGCGGCACCCGCCAGGGCCGATGCGGCGTGCGCCGCGGTCACGCCCGGCACCACCGTGACCGGCACCGCGCCCAGGGCCGCGGTGGCCGGGTCGGCGTCGCCGGCGGCCACCTCGCGGGCCTCGAAGACGGCTGCGGCCATGCCGAACACCCCGGCATCGCCCCCGGAGACCACGGCCACGTGGTGCCCGGCGGCGGCCAGCTCCAGCGCCTGGCGTCCGCGGTCCACCTCGACGGTGTTGCCGCTGGGCAGGCGCACCAGCCCGTCGCGCTGCGGCACGCGCGCCAGGTAGGGCGCGTACCCGATGACGTGCGTGGCCGCCGCGAGCACGGCATCGGCCTGCGGGGTGCGCAGGGCGTCGTCGCCCGGACCCAGCCCCACCACGTGCAGGGAGCCGCCTCCGCCCGCCGCCGGTGCGGCCTGCGGCACGGCGCGTCCCGCGGCATCGGCCCGGCGGTCCTGCCCGGGCACCACCACCAGGGCCATGTACGGCACCGTGGCGGGGTCCACCTCGGCCACGGGCAGCACCCGCTGCGTGCCGCGGCTGGCGTGCTCCACGTACACGGCGCGGTCCAGCACCCCGGCCTCGCGCAGCGCCTCGCGGACGGTGGGGAAGGTGCGGCCCAGCTTCATCACCACGGCGGCGTCGGTGTCGGCCAGGCGACGCGCCAGTTCGGCCACCGGCAGGGTGCCCGGCAGCACGGTGAGCACGTCCTCGTGGCGGCACAGCCCGGTGCCGACGGCGGCGGTGGCGGCCGAGGGGGAGGTCACCCCGGGCACCACCTCGACGGTGAACTCCTCGCCGAGCAGGTCGCGCACGTACATGGGCGAGCCGTAGAAGAGCGGGTCGCCCTCGGCCAGCAGCACCACGTCGCGCCCGGCGCGCAGGTGCTCGCCCAGGCGGGCGGCGCACTCGGCGTAGAAGGCCGCCAGGCGCTGGTGGTAGTCCTCGGTCGGGCCGGTGGTGACCGGGTAGACGAGCTCCTCCTCGGTCACGCCCTCGCCCAGGAACCCGGCCGCGATGGCGCGCGCGGTGCTGGGTCGGCGCGGGGCGCGGTGGTAGGCCACCACCGGCGCGGCAGCGATGAGGCGCTCTGCCCTGCGCGTGACCAGCTCGGGGTCGCCCGGTCCCACCCCGACGACGTGCAGGGTCCCGGCGGTCACAGGATCTCCTGCGCGGTGGCCAGGGCGTTGAGCGCCGAGGCGGCCAGGGCCGACCCGCCCCGGCGACCGTGGACGGTGAGCCACGGCACCTGGCCGCCGGGCAGGTCGGCGTCGTCCAGGCGGTGGGCGGCCAGGGCCTCCTTGGACTCCGCCGCACCGACGAATCCCACCGGCATCCCGACGATCGCCGCCGGCCGCGGGGCCCCGGCGTGGAGCATCTCCAGCAGGTGGAACAGCGCCGTGGGTGCGTTGCCGATGGCCACCACCGCCCCCTCCAGGTCCGGCTCCCACAGCGACACCGCGGCGGCCGAGCGGGTGGTGCCCCACGCCTCGGCCAGGCCGGCGGTGCGGTCGTCGCGCAGCAGGCAGCGCACGGCGTTGTCCGCCGGCAGACGAGCGGAGGTGATGCCGGCGGCCAGCATCCGCGAGTCGGTGAGGATCGGCGCCCCGGCCTCCAGCGCGCCGCGGGCTGCGGCGACCACGTCGGGGTGCCCGGCCACCACCGCCGGCAGGGAGGTGTCGCCTGCCGCGTGCACCATCCGCACCGCCACGGGGTGCAGCGCCTCGGGCAGGTGGGTCAGGTCGGTCTCGCGCCGGATGGTGGCGAAGGACTCGCGGTAGATGGCCCGCCCGTCGGTCTCGTACGGGTAGGTGCGGGGCGGGGCGAGGGGCTCAGCCTCGGTCATCGAGGGCCTCCAGGACGTCGTCGGGGGAGGTGGGCAGCACCACCCGGGCGCCGGGCGGACGGCCGCAGGCGCGCGCACATCCCACCACGTGCACCGGGGGCGCGGCGGGGGAGGTGGAAGTAGTGGTGGTGGAGGAGGTGGTGCGGGTGGCGGTGGCGGCCTCCGCGGCCGCGCGGGCCCACGCGAGGGTCGGCACCTCGGTGCGGGTGCAGTGCGGCGCGCCGATGCAGGCGGTGGTGCGGGTCAGGGGGTGCCCGGGCGTTGTCAGCAGGCCTGTGGCTTCCAGTGCGTCCTCGGCGCCGGGGGCGGGGTCGCGCAGCACGAGGGAGCGCGCGGGGGTGACGACGAGCGAGCTGCAGACCGCCGCCACGGCATCGGCCTGGGCCGGGGTGAGCAGACCGAGGGGGACGCCGACCACGCGATCGCGTCCATCGGGTGTGGGCCCGGGGGCCGGGGGCGGCGCGACACCGTCCGGGACGCGCTCCTCCCACCCGGTCAGCACGGGGGAGCCCTCGGGCAGGTCGCGCAGGTTCCAGGTGCCGGCGCCCGGGCGGTGGGCGAGGAAGCGGAGCATCAGGTCCACCACGGCACGCGGCACGTCCCGGCGGTCGCAGCCGCGGGCCCGGTCGCCGGCCAGCAGCGTTCCCCGGTCCGGGTCGGCCGCCTCGGGCCGCCAGGCCACGTCGAAGGGCAGGTCCAGGTGCGTGCCAGCGGCATCGGCCAGCACGGTAAGCCAACGGCCGGGGAGCTCGGCCAGGGCGGGCTCGGCGAGCACCGCGGCGTCGACGGCCTCCACCACCGGGTCCAGCACACGGGCGGGCGCGGCCACCAGCGTGCGGGCGCGCTCGTGGTCGTCCGAGGGCAGCAGGCCCAAGGCTCGGACGGCCTCCTCGAGGGCCTGAGGCACCGCGTCGGGCAGGCCCCGCAGCTGCAGCGACGCGCGCGAGGTGAGCTGCAGGAAGGGTGTGCCGTGCTCGGCGGCGAGCGCGGCCAGCCGCACCAGGGAGGTCGCCGGCAGGCGGCCACCGGGGACACGGACGCGGACCAGGGCACCGTCGGCCGCCCGGTGCGGACGCAGCACCCCCGGGCAGCGGTCGGGGGCGTCGTGGGCGGTCACGCGCGGAACTGTAGACGAGGGCGCGACGACGAGGACGTCTGCGGTACAGGTCTTGCAATGTCGGCACATTGAGGACCTCGGCCAGTGGCATGACGCAGACGGAGATCGCGCGCCAGACCGGTCGCAGCTAGCCGGAGATCTCCCGCATCCTGCGCTTCCACGGCACCACGGAGGGCGCCCGGTCCCTGCGCCGCCACGCCGCGGAGGTGAAGCGGCTGGTCGCGGAGCACGGCGGGTCGCAGGTGAGGGTCCTCGGGTCGACTGCCCACGGGACGGACGGTCCGGAGTCGGACATCGACCTGCTGTTCCTGCCGTCGAGGACGCTCGGTCTCATGGAACTGGTGGCCCTGGAGCGGGACATCTCCACGATCCTCGAACGCCCTGTTGACCTCGTGGCGGAGCCTGCCCTTCACCCCCTCGTGAAGGATCGTGTCCTGGCCGAGGCGGTGCCGTTGTGAAGCGCACGCGCACTGAGGTCATCGCGGAGGCGGTGACGCACCTCGACGCCTGACGGACCGATCAGACGACCGCCCGGCTCCCGGGATACGCTGCGGCCGGCCCAGCGTGGCCCGAGCCACATCCGCGTCCCCGAGCCCGAGGAGCCCCCGTGACCCGCATCGCCCTGGTGTCGACCTCCGACACCGACCTCCTGAGCGCCCGCGCCAGTGGCGCCGACTACGCGGTGGTCAACCCGGCGCGCACGGACCCGGCGACCGCGGTCCACGGGGCCGACGTGGTGGTGGTGCGCCTGCTCGGCGCCCCCCAGGACCTGCCCGACCTGTGGCCCGGCATGCAGGCCACGGTCGATGCGGGCACGCCCGTCGTGGTGCTCGGCGGCGAGCAGGCCCCCAACGCCGCCCTCATGGAGCTCTCCACCACCCCGGCCGGCGTCGCGTCCACCGCGCACGGCTACCTGGCCGAGGGCGGACCGACCAACCTGGCCTCGCTGCACGCCTTCCTGGGCGACACGCTCCTGCTCACCGGCGAGGGCTTCGACCCCGTGGTGCCCACCCCGGCCTGGGGCGTCGCCGAGCGC
The DNA here is from genome assembly GCF_002847825.1 of Kytococcus schroeteri. Classification (GTDB taxonomy): domain Bacteria; phylum Actinomycetota; class Actinomycetes; order Actinomycetales; family Dermatophilaceae; genus Kytococcus; species Kytococcus schroeteri. The sequence goes on from NZ_PKIZ01000013.1 coordinate 88,773, forward strand.
CCGGGCGCCACGCCCACCGAGGGCGGCCCCCGCATCGGCATCCTCTACTACCGGGCCCAGCACGTGGCCGGCAACACCGCGTACGTGCACGCCCTGGCCGATGCCGTGGACGCCGCCGGGGGCGCCGGTGAGCCGGTGTTCGTCTCCTCCCTGCGCGACGCCGAGACCGAGCTGCTGGAGCACCTGCGCCGCTACGACGGTCTGGTGACCACCGTGCTGGCCGCCGGCGGCACCCGGGCCGCGGACGCCTCCGCCGGGGGCGCCGAGGACGCCTGGGACGTGGCCGACCTGGCCGCCCTGGACGTGCCGATCGTGCAGGGCCTGTGCCTCACGTGGAGCCGCGCCGAGTGGGAGGCCTCCGACGACGGCCTCTCACCCATGGACGTGGCCACCCAGGTGGCGGTGCCCGAGTTCGACGGGCGCATCATCTCGGTGCCGTTCAGCTTCAAGGAGCTCGACGCCGACGGGCTGCCCACCTACGTGGCCGACCCCGAGCGCGCCGCCCGCGTGGCCGGCACCGTGGTCAACCACGCCCGCCTGCGCACCGTCCCGCCGGCTGAGCGGCGCATCGCCGTGGTGCTCTCGGCGTACCCCACCAAGCACTCGCGCATCGGCAACGCGGTGGGCCTGGACACGCCCGTCTCCACCATCCGCCTGCTGCGCGCGATGCGGGAGGCCGGGTACGACCTCGGCGCGCCCGGCGAGGTGCCGGGCCTGGACGGCGTGGAGCCGGTGGAGGGCGAGCACCCGGACACCACCGCGGGCAACGCGCTCATCCACGCCCTCATCGCCGCCGGCGGGCAGGATCCCGAGTGGCTCACCGACGCGCAGCTGGGCGACGCGCACGTGCGCATCCCCGCGGCCACCTACCGGCGGTGGCTCGAGGCGCTGCCCGCTGAGCTCACCGACGCGATGACCGAGCACTGGGGGCAGGCGCCGGGCGAGCTGTTCGTCGACTTCTCCCGCGACCCCGAGGGCGAGATCGTCACTGCCGCGATCCGCGCCGGCAACGTGGTGCTGCTCGTGCAGCCGCCGCGCGGCTTCGGGGAGAACCCCATCGCGATCTACCACGACCCGGACCTGCCGCCCACCCACCACTACCTGGCCACCTACCGCTGGGTGGCCGAGGAGTTCGGTGCGCACGCCGTGGTGCACGTGGGCAAGCACGGCAATCTCGAGTGGCTGCCGGGCAAGTCGCTGGGCATGTCCGCGGCCTGCGGCACCGATGCCGCCCTGGGCTCGCTGCCGCTGGTCTACCCCTTCCTCGTGAACGACCCGGGCGAGGGCACCGAGGCCAAGCGCCGCGCCCACGCCACGGTGGTGGACCACCTCATCCCGCCGATGGCGCGCGCGGAGAGCTACGGCGACATCACTCGCCTGGAGCAGTTGCTCGACGAGTACGGCAGCGTCTCGGTGATGGACCCGGCCAAGGCCCCGGCCCTGCAGACGGAGATCTGGACCCTCATCCGTGCCGCCGAGCTGCACCACGACCTGGGCCTGGAGGACATGCCCGGCGAGGACGACTTCGACGACTTCGTCATGCACGTGGACGGGTGGCTGTGCGAGATCAAGGACGTGCAGATCCGTGACGGGCTGCACGTGCTCGGGCAGGCGCCGGAGGGCGAGCAGCTGGTGGACCTCGTGACGGCCGTGCTGCGCTCGCCGCAGATGTTCGGTGGGCAGCGCGGCGGCATCCCCGGGCTGCGCACCGCGCTGGGCCTGGTGGAGGGCTCGGACGACCGCGTGGCCACCGACCGCGCCGAGGAGCGCGCCCGGGCCCTGGTGGCCCGGCTGGCCGAGACCGGCTGGCAGGCCGGTGCGGTGCCCGGCCTCGTCGACGGGCTGCTGTCCGAGCTGGCCGAGGGCGAGGGTGAGCGCGCTGGCGCGGCCGCGGGTGCCGACGCTGGCCCCGCTGTGGACCGCGAGGGCGTCGTGGCCGCGCTGCAGTTCGCCTGCACCCAGGTGGTGCCCCGCCTGGCGCAGACGCCCGGCGAGATGGACGCCGTGCTGCACGCCCTGGACGGCGGGTACACGCCGGCCGGTCCCAGCGGGTCGCCGCTGCGGGGACTGGTCAACGTGCTGCCCACGGGGCGCAACTTCTACTCGGTGGACCCCAAGGCCATCCCGAGCCAGCTGGCCTACCAGACCGGGTCGGCGATGGCGGCCTCGCTCGTGGAGCGGGCGCTGGCGGACTCCGGGGAGTACCCCGAGTCCGTGGGCCTCTCGGCCTGGGGCACCTCGGCCATGCGCACCAGCGGAGACGACATCGGCGAGGTGCTCGCACTTCTCGGTGTCACCCCGGTGTGGGACGAGCAGTCCCGCCGTGTGGTCGGGCTGGAGCCGATCGGCCTGGAGGAGCTCGGGCGCCCTCGCATCGACGTCACGGTGCGCATCTCGGGCTTCTTCCGCGACGCCTTCCCGCACGTCATCGACCTGCTCGACGACGCGGTGGCCCTGGTGGTGGACCTCGACGAGCCCGAGGAGATGAACTTCCCCCGCAAGCACGCCCTGGCCGACCTCGCCGAGCACGGCGACGCCCGGCGCGCGAGGACGCGCGTGTTCGGCTCCAAGCCGGGCACCTACGGCGCCGGCCTGCTGCAGGTGATGGAGTCCGGCACCTGGCGGGACGACGCCGACCTGGCCGAGGTGTACACCACCTGGGGCGGGTACGCCTACGGCCGTGACCTGGACGGCGCCCCGGCGCGCGAGGACATGGAGCGCAACTACCGCCGCATCACCGTGGCGGCCAAGAACGTGGACAACCGCGAGAGCGACATCCTCGACTCCGACGACTACTTCCAGTACCACGGCGGCATGGTGGCCACCGTGCGGGCGCTCACCGGCACGGCACCGGCCGCGTACGTGGGTGACTCCACCTCGCCGGACGTGGTGCGCACCCGCACCCTGGCCGAGGAGACCTCCCGCATCTTCCGGGCCCGCGTGGTCAACCCGCGGTGGATCTCCGCCATGCAGCGCCACGGCTACAAGGGCGCCTTCGAGCTGGCCGCCACCGTGGACTACCTCGTGGGCTTCGACGCCACGAGCCACGTGGTGCCGGACTGGATGTACGAGCAGACGGCCCGCTCCTACGTGCTCGACGAGGAGAACCGCGCCTTCATGACCCACGCCAACCCGTGGGCGCTGCGCGGCATCATCGAGAAGCTGCACGAGGCCGCCGAGCGGGGGCTGTGGGAGGAGCCCGACGCCGAGCTCCTGCAGCAGATGCAGCAGGTGTACCTCGACGTCGAGGGCGACCTGGAGGAGTGATGGAACCACCCCGCCCCACTCCCCGCATCGGGGACCCCAGCTCCGCGGCGCAGCGGGCCGCCGACCCCTCCGGCTGGTCGATGGGGGAGCAGGTGCGCGCCGCGTTGGAGGACGTGCTGGGCGCCCGGCGTGACATCCGCCGGTTCCGCCCCGACCCGGTGCCCGAGGAGCTGGTGCGCGAGGTGCTCGCCGCCGGGCACGCAGCGCCGTCGGTGGGGCACTCCCAGCCGTGGCGCTTCGTGGTGGTCCGCGACCCGGCCACCCGCGACCGGGCGGCGCACCTCGCAGACGCGGCGCGCGTGGCCCAGGCGGACCTGCTCGTGCCCGAGCGGGCGGCGCGGCTGCTGGACCTCAAGCTCGAGGGGCTGCGGGAGGCCCCGGTGGGCGTGGTGGTGGCCTGTGACCGCCGCACCCCGGCCGCCGGCGTGCTGGGGCGTGCCACCTTCCCGGACACCGACCTGTGGTCGTGCGCGTGCGCCATCCAGAACATGTGGCTGACCGCCCGGGCGCTGGGGCTGGGCATGGGGTGGGTGACCCTCTTCGAGCCGGCGGACCTGGCGGGTCTGCTCCACCTGCCCGAGGGCGTGGAGACGCTGGGCTGGTTGTGCCTGGGCTGGCCGGACGAGCGGCCGCCGGAGCCGGGGCTGCAGCGGGCGGCGTGGTCGCGCAAGGCGCCTCTGGAGGACGTCGTGCTCTCCGAGCGGTGGCCCCAAGAGGGGGACGCCGCCCCGGACGCTCCGGTCTCGCACCTGCGCGGGCCGGCGGCCGACCGTCTCGTGGGCTCCACCGACGCCGCCGACCGCCTGCTGGCACCTCCGGAGGCGCTGGGGGTGCTCGACCGGGTGGCCAGCCGGGTCGCCGCGCTGGCGGGCCCCGGGATCGCCGGGGGCACGCTCGTGCTGGCCGGGGCCGACCACCCGGTGACCGCCCACGACGTCTCGGCCTACGCCACGCGGGTCACGTACGACGTGCTCACCGCCGCGGTGGCCGGCGGGTCGCTCGGGGCGGCCCACGCGCGCGCTGCGGGGCTGGAGGTCCTCGTCGTCGATGCTGGCTGCGCCACCGAGGTGCGCGGGGCCACGGCCGCCCGCCCAAGGGGGCCGCAGGGCGACCTCGTGTCCGCCGACGCCCTCACCGAGGCCGACGTGGACGCGCTCCTGGAGGCCGGTCGGGTGCTGGGGCGGGACGCCGCGCTGAGCGGTGGGCCCGCAGGCCCGGGGCTCGTCGTGCTCGGCGAGGTGGGCGTCGGAAACACCACCGTGGCCGCCGCCCTCGCCGGGGCCCTCCTGGGGCTGGAGCCTGCGGAGGCCGGCGAGCTCGTGGGGCTGGGGGCGGGGTCCGACGACGCGATGGTCGCCCGCAAGCGCGCCGTGGTGGCCGCGGCCCTGGAGCGCACCGGTGCGTCGCCCGGGGACGCAGCGGGTGCCCGGCGGGCCCTGGCGGCCGTCGGCGGGCCGGAGGTCGCGGTGCTCACCGGGGTCGCCCTCGGGGCGGTGGAGGCCGGTGCACCCGTGGTGCTCGATGGGCTGGCCACCTGCGTGGCGGCCCTGGCCGCGACCCGCATCGAGCCGGCCGTGCAGGCACACCTGGTGGCCGGGCAGCGCTCCCGGGAGGTGGCCCACCCCCGGGTGCTCCGCGCACTCGGGCTGGAGCCCCTGCTGAGCCTGCGCCTGCGGGCCGGCGAGGGGGTGGGGGCCTGCCTCGCCGCCGGGATGGTGCTGGCCACCCTCTCCGCGCGCCGGGAGACCGTCCGCACGGCCGAGGACGCGCCGGGGCAGGACGCGCTGAGGGAGGACACGGCGGGGGAGTGAGGTCGGCCCAGCGGGCCGGGGCCGTCAGTCCACCGGGCCGGCGCCGAGCGCGTACACGTCCATGACCCAGCCGTGCTGCTCGCGCAGGGCGGCACGGACCGCTGCCACCTCGTCGACCACCTCGGCCAGCCGGCCCGCCCGGAGCTCCTGCTGGGGGAGCCCCAGACAGGCGCCCCAGTGCAGGCTCAGGTCGGGGGCGCGGTCCACCAGCTCGCGGCAGGTCAGGTGGCCGTCGAGCATCACCACCGTGGGGCCCAGGTCCGGTGTCCACTCCTGCAGCAGGCGTCGTCCGGTGGTCACGTGCACCGGCTCGCCGATGCCGTGCAGCACCGTGCCGTGCGCGGCGGCGAGGGCCTGGAAGGCGGTGATGCCCGGGGTCACCCTCAGGTCGAGGGGTAGGGTCTGGGCAACGTGGTGCAGCACCCGGAGCGTCGAGTCGTAGAACGCCGGGTCGCCCCACACGAGGAAGCCGGCCACCGCGCCCTCCGGCAGGGTGGCGAGCTGTTCGCGCCAGGCTCGGGCGCGGGCGTCGTGCCAGTCCTCGACACCCCGGGTGTAGGCGGCGCCCCGGCGCGGCGCATCAGCTCCGCGCTCGGGGTCCACGACGGCCACGACGCGATAGCTGCCCTCCTCGAGGTGGGTGCGGCACAGCGCCTCCCGGGCAGCCAGCAGGTCGCGGGCCGCGCCGCCCTTGTCGGCCACGAGGAAGACGTCCACCTCCTGCATCGCGGCCACCGCCTGCATGGTCAGGTGTTGCGGGTCGCCGGCCCCGATGCCGATGACGTGCACCCGCCGCGCGCTCACGCCACACCCGCCCGCGCGAGGTCGAGCATCAGGTCGAGGTCGAGGTGCTCGGCGCACGCGTCGGCCAGTATGTCCACCATCGCGCTACGGCGGGCCACGAACCCCGGAGCGGACGGGTCCGCGATCCACGACGAACCCGCGGCGGAGGCCACCTCGGTGAGCCACGCGCGGCGGAAGGGGTCACCCTCGAGCAGACCGTGCCAGACCGTGCCCCACACCGCGCCGGACCGGGCGCCGCCCACCCAGGTCTCCTCGGCGTCGATGGTGCCGTGGTGGATCTCGTAGCCACTCACGGGCAGGCCCTGCCAGGTGCCGTTCGGGCGGGCGAGCGTCTTCTCGAGGTGGAAGGTCACCGTGCCCGGGAGCAGGCCCAGCCCGTCCACCGCGGCGCCGGACTCGACCGGGTCCACGAGGCGTTCGCGCAGCATCTGGTCGCCGCCGCAGATGCCCAGCACGGGTCGGGCACGGCGTGCCCGCTCGGTGACGACCCGGTCCAGCCCGCGTGAGCGGAGCCATTCGAGGTCGCTCACCGTCGCGCGGGAGCCGGGGAGGACGAGCAGGTCGGCCTCCCGGCACAGATCGGGGTCGGTGGTGACGTGCACGTCCACGTCCGCCTCGGCGCGTAGCGCGTCCACGTCGGTCGCGTTGCTCGTGCGGGGGAGGCGCACGACGGCCACGTGCAGCCTGCCCTCCGTGGCGTCGAGGGCGGGGGCTGCCGTCCAGCCGAGGGTGTCCTCGCCGTCGAGCCAGACGTCGGTGAGCCAGGGCACGACGCCGGCGCACGGCATCCCGGTGCGGCGGGTGATCTCCTCCAGACCCGGTTCCAGGACCGAGGCGTCGCCGCGGAACTTGTTGATGACGTAGGCCGCCAGGTGGGTCCGGTCGGCCTCGTCCACCAGAGCCCAGGTGCCGTACAGGGCCGCGAGCACCCCGCCGCGGTCGATGTCGCCGACGACTGCGACCGGCAGGCCGAAGCGTCGGGCGAGGCCGAGGTTCACGTAGTCGCCGCTACGCAGGTTCACCTCCGCGGGGGAGCCGGCTCCCTCGGCCACCACGAGGTCCACCGAGGCCGAGAGCTCCTCGAATGCCGCGAAGGCCGCCTCGCGCAAGTGCTCCCGCCCCGTGGCGTACTCCCCAGCCCGCAGCTCTCCCGCGGGACGGCCACGCAGCACCACGTGGGAGCGGCGGTCAGAGCCGGGCTTCAGCAGCACCGGGTTGTGCAGGCTCGAGGCCTCCACGCCGGCGGCCTCGCACTGCAGGTACTGTGCCCGGCCGATCTCCGAGCCGTCGGCGCACACCATCGAGTTGTTCGACATGTTCTGCGCCTTGAACGGGGCCACCCTCACCCCCTGCCGCGACCACGCCCGGCACAGGCCGGTGACGAGGAGGGACTTGCCGGCGTCGGAGGACGTCCCGGCGACGAGGATGCCGTTCACGCGCGCCATCGTAGGAAACGCGGCCTGCTGCCCCACGCGACCCCGGCGGTCCCGGCCCTGCTGGGTGCGGCCGTGGGTGGCTGGGCCTGGCCGTCCCCGACTCCCTGTGCAGGCCCGGCGGCTGGGGGCGGACGGGGTGGGGCTCAGGGGTTGCGGTAGTCGTGGGGTGTGGTGGTGTACCTCTGGCCCAGGAGGCTGGTCCAGTGGATGGTGCCGTCGGGGT